>CAWFEF010000001.1:0-562500 GCA_963814825.1 uncultured Gammaproteobacteria bacterium
GCAGTTATCTTTACTCGCGCAAACTTTCTTTTTCCTACCTGATAAACATGTTGAGCACCTGCCAAAATCTCCAGCTTTTGATCGGAAACCTTCTCTCCATCAATCTTTACCGCACCCTGTTTTATCATGCGATTAGCTTCGGACGTGCTCTCCGTTAATCCGGCGTCCCTCAATAGATTCGCTATACCGTAACTTGCGCCGTCAATTTTTAGCTCCAATTCATCCATTTCATCCGGCATCGCGCCGCGTTGAAATCTGGCTTCAAAATTTTCCAACGCCTTGACCGCAGCAGACGCATCATGAAATCTTTCTATAATTTCCTGAGCCAGCTTTACTTTGTAATTCCTGGGATTTGCACCTTGTCTGCATTCCTCCGCCCACATACTTATTTCAGCCATGGGCCGGAAACTCAACAATTCAAAATAGCGCCACATCAATTCATCAGATATGGACATGAGCTTCCCGAACATATCATCAGCAGAATCCGCTATGCCGACATAATTATTCAACGACTTGGACATTTTTTGTACGCCGTCCAGCCCTTCCAAAATAGGCATGGTCATGACTACCTGAGGCTTTTGCCCAAAGGCTTCTTGCAGCTGCCGCCCAACCAGCAAGTTAAACTTTTGATCAGTGCCACCTAATTCCACATCGGCTTTCATCGCCACCGAATCGTATCCCTGAATTAAAGGATACAAGAATTCATGTATCGCAATAGGCTGCCCACCTTTAAAGCGCTTACTGAAATCATCCCGCTCCAGCATTCTGGCTACGGTATGCTTTGCGGCCAATTGAATCAAGTCTGCCGGAGACATTGCATTCATCCAGCTTGAATTAAACATCACCAGTGTTTTAGTCGGATCCAGGATTTTAAAAATCTGCTCCTCGTAGGTTCTTGCATTGTCAATAACCTCATCCCGAGTCAACGGCTTGCGCGTTACGTTTTTGCCTGTTGGATCACCTATCATTCCGGTAAAATCGCCAATCAGAAACAGCACCTCGTGCCCCAAGTCCTGGAATTGTTTCAACTTGTTAATCAAAACCGTATGCCCCAAATGCAAATCGGGGGCGGTTGGATCAAAGCCCGCCTTAATGCGAAGGGGCCGTCCCTCTTCCAGCTTTTTAATTAATTCTTGTTTGACTAAAACCTCATCAGTCCCTCTAAGAAGGTGCTCCAATACGTCCTCTTGCAATGTCTTTCTCCAAATATCTACAAATAATTCATTATAGAATTAATAACCAACTCACTGAATAAAAACTTTGTGGAGCCTAAAATTGGTAAAAACCTTTAAAACCGCTTAAAATGTAATTATAAATCAGTCAAATTATTTATAATCTACGTAAATTTCAATTACTTAGCATAGCCTAGTGAAAAATAAAATCTACACCTCATTGCTTTTTGGAATTTGCGCAGCCTTTTCAGTAACCGGTCACACGCAGACAAAACCGACAGCTAAAAACGCAACAGCCAAGACTATTTCTACCGCCACTCACTCAAAAAGCACAAAGCCTGTTAATAAGAAAACCCCCGAAACCGCCGTCGTTAAAACCAAGGCTATCGACAAAAAAATACCTGCCACAGCGAAGACCACCGATAAAAAAGTTTCCATTACCGCAGCCAAACAAACTGCGCAAAAAAAATCCGTCGCCGCACCTAAATCTACGGAAAAAACAGCAGTCATTATTTCTGCTCAGCCAAACAACAAAAAAACATCTGTTGCAAGTTCTAAATCTGTAACAAAAAAACAAGTCGTCGCCGCTGCCACACTGAAAAACAGCAAACAATCCATTGCCTCAACCAAGTCGGACCACAAAAAACACTCTGTTGCTTCTTCCGAACCGGCTGGCAGAAGACATACCATTATTTCTTCAAAATCGATCAAAACCGTATCAATATTACCCCGTCACAAGACGCCGCAAAATAATCTGGATTTGGACCTGGATAATACCGAATCGGATCAAGTCATCCATACTAATAACGATCAACAATACCATCCAGTCATGCTGGATCATCCGCAAAACACTACGGTTAACACGGCCCATGTATCCATAGAAACTTCTCTATTTCTAGATGGACTCGAGGGCGGCTTATCAAAAGAGTTGATTCTGCAACTTACCGAAATTTTTGCGTGGGACATTGATTTCGCGACCAATCTGCGCCCCGGCGACCAGTTCACGATTGTTTATGGCAAGAAAATGGTTGACGGCAAAGAAACGGATAGCGACGAAATTCTTGCCGCCGAGTTTATTAACCAAGGATCGCCACACACCGCCGTCAGATACATAAATGAGTCAGGCACCAGCTATTACACGCCTGACGGACAATCCATGCAAAGAGCTTTTTTAACCACGCCGGTCGACTTTATAAAGATCAGCTCCCCTTTTGACACGCACCGCAAGCACCCCATCCTTAATCGAATTCGTGCACACAAGGGCGTTGATTATGCGGCAAGAACCGGTACGCCTGTAAAAACAACCGGAGACGGAATTGTTACCTTCTGCGGTCGCAATGGCGCTTATGGACAAGTGGTCATCATTCAACACAATGATCACTACGAAACGCTTTATGCACACATGTCTAATTTTAAACAAGGCTTGACCGCCAACGATCACGTCAAACAAGGCGACGTTATAGGCTATGTCGGCCAAACCGGCTTGGCCACTGGCCCCCACTTGCATTACGAGTTTCATGTCGATGGAATTTATCGCGATCCGGAGACGGTCAAAATACCGCATTCAATGCCTATCAGTAACGCATTATTGGCTGACTTCAAAGCCCAAACCGAACCGTACTATGCCCAACTTATGCAAGTCAAAGCCAAAAGCTTATTAGCAAAAACCCCATCGGCAATTACCCTGCCTCCTGCATTGATGCAGCCATCCCATTACGATTAAGCCAAACCGATGCCTGAGCTTTATATCGGACTCATGTCCGGCACCAGTCTGGATGGCATTGACGCGGCTTTGGTTGATTTTACTGACGACAAAGTGCGGCTTGTCGGGTTTGAATACCTGCCCTTCCCCGCCGAAATTCAAAACACCCTCCAGCGACTTAGCAAACCTGACTCGCTAATCTCGCTCAAAGAATACGGCGCCATGGATGCCAGGCTCGGTCATTTATTTGCAGATATTGTTAATACCTTACTTGCTAAAGCCGGCATTCCTGCCGCATCGGTCAACGCCATCGGCAGCCACGGCTTAACCGTTTACCATGCGCCGGAAATTCGACCGCCAGGGATGGTGGAAGTGTCGCAATCGGTAGGGAACCGATGCGACAAATTCCCTTTTTCCCTGCAAATCGGCGACCCCAACGTGATTGCCGAAAAAACCGGCATCACTACCGTAGCCGATTTCAGACGCCGGGATATTGCAGCCAAAGGCCAAGGCGCGCCACTGGTTCCGGCCTTTCACCAAGCCGTGTTCCGGCATCCGGATGAACACCGCTGCATCGTCAATATCGGCGGCATCGCCAATATCACCGTATTGCCCAAGCACCGGACCACAGAAATCATTGGCTTTGATACCGGCCCCGGCAACACCTTGATGGATTTATGGATCAAGCTGCAACGAAACCAATCGCATGATAAAAACGGCGACTGGGCCAAAACCGGCAACATCGATCATGGCTTGGTGGAATTGTTAAAACAAGACCCTTATTTCAATGCCGCCCCGCCCAAAAGCACCGGCAAAGAGCATTTTTCGCTCCCTTGGGTTTACCAGTATTTCGATGCATTCAGCTACAAGCCCGAAGACGTACAGGCCAGCTTGTGTTTCTTAACGGCAATCACGATTTGCGATGCGATCAAAAAGCACGCGCCGGAAACCGAGCGGGTATTGATTTGCGGCGGCGGCATACACAATGCCTATTTGCTGGAATTGATTCAGAAAAACATCGAATGTCCTGTCGAATCGACTGAACACTACGGAGCCCATCCCGATCACGTTGAAGCGATGGCTTTTGCATGGCTGTCCAGACAAACCATGAATAATCTACCGGGCAATCTTAAGGAGGTCACAGGAGCGGTTAGCTCTGTAATTCTGGGAGGGATTTATCAGGGAAACAAAAAGGGCGACATCCTGTCGCCCGACGAGGGGAAGAAACTATAACGACTATGCAGAAAAAGACGACCCGCAACCGCAAGTTGTCGTCGCGTTAGGATTGCGAATAACAAACTGCGCGCCCGACAAATCTTCCTTGTAGTCGATTTCTGCACCGGTTAAATACTGGATGCTCATCGCATCAATCAACACCGTGACACCGCCGTTTTCAACGCAGGTATCATCTTCATTGACTTCCTCATCAAACGTAAAACCGTATTGGAATCCCGAACAGCCGCCGCCTGAGACATAAACCCTCAACTTCAGGTTATCATTGCCTTCCTCGGCGATTAATTCACCCACCTTAGAAGCGGCACTGTCAGTAAAAATTATCGGATTAGTCATATATTTAGCACTATATAAATGAAATTAAATAAATTATGGCAATACCTAGCTTTTTAGTCAACAATTACGGATAAAGCGCAATTATCTTTAACCCGGAATCTTCCTTTAAGCCAAACATCAGATTCATGTTTTGCACCGCCTGCCCCGCTGCGCCCTTAACCAAGTTATCGATCACCGATAACACGACGATAGTTTGACCTCCTTGCGGCTGGTGAATCGAAATTTGGCAATTATTACTGCCTCGGACATTTCGCGTATCGGGATGCGAGCCTTGCGGCAATACATCGACAAAGGCCTCATCGGCGTATTTTTTTTCATACAAGGCCTGCACATCCTCCAAACTGCCATTGGCCTGACCATATAAAGTAGCATGTATCCCGCGAATCATCGGCGTCAAATGCGGCACAAAGGTCAACCCGACCGATTTGTCCGCCGCCAATTCAAGCCCTTGGGTAATTTCCGGCAAATGCCGATGACCGCTAACTGCATAAGCTTTAAAACTTTCCCCGGTTTCGCTCATTAACGTCGCCAGCTCCGCTTTGCGCCCTGCCCCGCTGACACCCGATTTAACATCGGCGATTAAATGCTTAACATCGATCAGATCGTTTTCAAGCAATGGCAAAAAACCCAGTTGCACGGCAGTGGGATAACAGCCTGGACAGGCAATTAAATTGCTCTGCTTGATCGCCTCACGATTCACTTCCGGCAAACCGTAAACCGCTTCCGCGATTAAATCCGGACAGGCGTGCTCCATGCCATACCATTTGCTCCATTCCTTTGCATCTTTCAACCTGAAATCGGCGGAGAGATCTATGACTTTTACGCCACGCGCCAGCAACTGCTCAGCCATCAGCATCGCCGTACCGTTCGGCGTCGCGAAAAATACCACATCGCATTCAGCCAAGGTTTCGACTTCGGGCAAGCTGAATACGACATCGATAGAACCGCGCAAACTGGGATAAAGCGTATCCACCCTAACTCCCGCATCGGCGCGTGAAGTGACGACCGTCACCTCAACATCCGAATGCAATGCTAAAATCCGCAATAGCTCAACACCGGTGTATCCGGTTCCGCCCACAATACCTGCACGAATCATCTGTTTTATCCTACCCACAACTTTGTTTATGAAAATAACTGGGACATATAATAACCGCAACTTGGATTATTGACGATGTTGTAGCTATGCCACTACCAGCACAGATGATTGTCACTGAATTGGCAACGCCTTTTGACCATCGCCCCACATAAAATTGGGCGCGTGGAATCCGTTCGTGCTGAGCCCAGCCCAATCGAAACATGAGCGGATTCCACGCCCCCATTTAAGATATTCAAAGGATTTTTTAGTATAAAAAAACTCTTTTGAAAGAACTCATACAACCAGCCTCGCTAACTGAGGATCGTTCCGAAACAAAACGCACCATTTTGCAACAGCAGAAAGCTCGGCATCGTAACGAGTCATGGCTTTGATTTCTTGCAAGCAGTCGCGAACTTTCTGTTTCGCAGCCGGATTCACTCCATTACCGCAACGCGCTTTAGCAGTTTTGTATTGTTCAATTGCCCTGGACATCCTTTGCCAGATTTTTTTGCGCTCCTCTGTTAACGCCTCATGCTCATTGAGCTTTAAACGCTTAATCGTTTCATCTACCCGGCTTTCGTCCCACACAGATACGCCCGGTGCCGCAATTGCTTTGCCTTCCTCGTCAAAAGCCAACAGATTGACATCGTCGCTGTCTATCGGGTCAAGCAGATAATGGACTTCCGATTCTTCGCAACGCAAGTCGTATGTTGAACAAAGAGATCCCGTATTTAACGGAAACCAACCGCCTTTCTTGCGATTGCCGACATTACCGCAGGCGCGGAAATTCATGTAATCAAACGCCAGCCACCAATAGCCGTCGCGAAGCGCACCGTCAATAGCCTTCGCTTCCTTCTTCGGACGAAAATGCTCAACATCCAAATGTGAGTAAATATCCCTGGCTTCGGAAAACCAACACTTCCCCGCCGAAAGAGCCAGAAGCCAAGGTTTAAGCTTTCCCCAATGGTCACTATTAGCGTCAATCAAAGCATTACGCGCAATAACATCGCCTGCTTTCTGTAGACGCTCCAGCTCAGTCGATAATCTTTGCGACTCGATAAGCCACGCCTGCCATTTTTGTTCAGACCACGGCATCCAGTTCAGAATATCGGTGTCGGTTGGGCGGCGATTTTCCAGATCGATCCAAATCATTCAGCGCCGCCTTCACGGAGAATTTCGTTAATGATCTCATCGGCAATCGCATCCTGCGCCTGTTGCTCCTCGGGCGACAATTCCTGCTTGTGGAAACGGGTATGCAATGCCATCTTACGCACAAACATTGCGTAATACGGGTCTTTAAAATCGGAGTTGGAAAACCCAAGATCGGCAAGTTCTTCGCTCAACCGAGTCATCTCGGCCTCTTCATCAGTACTACGTTGCTTATCAAGCGCGTATAGATAGTTACGGCGGTGCAATCGGCGTTCGGTTTCCGAATCCAGCGTAGAGGCAAGACCGAACAAATCGCTCTTTAGCAAACCTGTCACGCCCATACCCTGCGGGTTCACCTCAGGCATATCGACCACCACCCTTGCGCCCTGCTTGCGTAGAATACGCACCTGCTCGCGTTTTAGACTGCCCACCATAATCGGGTCATGCGTGGTGACGATGATTTGCGACTCGCCTTGCAGCGTCGCTCCTTCGCGCGGCTCGATCATCCGGTTAATGTCGTCGAAATAGCGCAGTTTCCAGATCGGGTTCAGGTGCGTGTCGGGTTCGTCAAGCAAAAACAAACAGTGGTCTTCGTGGGTAATACGCATCAGGCCCAGCACGGTGAGCATTTGCAGCTCGCCTTCGGAAAGCTGGGTAAAGCTCACATTGCCCGCGTTTTCCTCGCGCTTCTTGATGGTGATGCGCACCTCTTCCAGCAAGTCGCCGATGTAAGCCCCTTCGGCATAGCGGAAGAAACGATCCGGCGTACCGACCATCGCGCCAAGTTCATTGAGCTTCTGCCGGTTGGGCACAAACAAGTACATACGCTTTTGCTTCTCGGGCCGCCGCCGGAAATCTATCTGCACATCCTTGGTTTCTTCAATCGGCGCCCATGAAACTTGCCACAACTTGTCGAGCAAATCGGTCACTACGGTGCCGCGCGCATACCAAAACCTCGGATCGCCTTCGAGAATGTCCTTCTCCTTCAAGTCGCGTAGCGTATGCGGTTGCTTGAGTACGAACAGCGCGGACTCCAAGGCCTGAATATTCAGGTTCTCCAGCAGCTGGGCGAAGACCGGATCATCCGATAGCAAGCAGGCCAGCAACACCAGCTGGCTATGCCCGCCACGACAGTAAAACAAGCGCCGCACCAGATCGTCGCCATCGCGTTTGAGCAGATTTTTGAAGCGCTCCTGGTGCGACTGGAACAGCGCTTCGAGACGCTCGTTCTTGCCGGAGTAATAGGCAAACACATGCGACGGCAGATATTCCTTGGCATGGTCGCTGAGATGGCTTTGCGATGACGGCTTGCCGTCGATCGTCACCACCGGCCGATTGCCAACGGCGCGGTCGGCTTTCAGCGTGATCGCATGACCGCGAATCTTGTAGTCCAGCTCGTAGTCGAAGCAGGCGTCGTTATTGAGGTCCACATCGCGAAAAATCATGATAATGGCCTCGATCAGGTTCGATTTGCCGGTGCCGTTCTGGCCGATCACCGCATGGCTGCGGATAGGTTTAGCGGCCTTGTCGCCTGCCGACGGCTCGAAGAACTCGCTGAAGGCGATCTCAATGTCCTTTAGGTTTTTAAACGAGCCGATTTTGATCCGTTGCAAATGCATCGCTTTACTTACCTTAACAGTGTGGTTTGGATTTGAACTCGGTCGGCGCATCTTCGCCAACCAAGACGGGTTTATTGCCGTCCCAAAGTACCGCGTAATGACCTAATCGGCGTTTACGGTCTAAAGTCTTAGCCACCGCATGGCGCAAACTATCCAGCATGGCTTGGGTATCGGCATCGAGTGTCGGGGTGATGGGGGGAGTCATGATAGTGCGGCCTGTTGCAATTGTTCAAAAAGTTCGGTTTGAAATACTGTCTGCTGCGTATGAATTTGTCGAAACACCAGTTCGGGTTGTTCCCCACTGTTTATAAAGCAACGGGTCTGATCGACTAACGGGGCAAACAGCTGTAAAAGATTATGAAGACTACGCGGAAAACGGCGAATAATATCGTCTTCCGGTATGTTATGACCGCCATGAGCGACGCGTTCGGCGACACGCAAGCGCGAAACTTCAGCACTGGGCAATGCCAAATAGATCAACTCCACCCGCCAGCCATCCGCTTGTAAGCGGCGAACCAACTTAAGATAACTGCGTCCGGCGAGCGTGGTTTCAAAAGCAAAATCCTGTCCGGCGGACAGACAATCCTCAATTTCCTGCAAGAACAAACGGCTGGCTGTCAGTAATTGTTGTTCCGGCGCCAATGGCGAGAGTCCGGCAGCGATGAGCTCGGCATTGATGAAACGCTGACAGCGCGGCACTGTCGGCAGATATTCCAACGCAAAGGTGGTTTTGCCCGCGCCGTTCGGGCCGGCGATGATCCAGCAAGTCGGCATCAGCCCGCCTCCGCCTGTATCGTTCCCACGCTCCGGCGTGGGAATGCAGTTTGCATCGCTCTGGCGATGCGGGACGCTGGAGCATCCACCACGGGTTTCCACGCCGGAGCGCTCGTCTTTATACACAAATGTCTGCGAGACAGCCTCGTTCCCACGCGCTGCGTGGGAATACAGTGCCGGACGCGCTGCGTCCCGTATACGCAAGACGCTAGTCCATGACTCGCGGCGCAGCGCGCCTTGACCGCATTCCCACGCAGCGCGTGGGAACGAGAGCTTTCTGACGACTCTTGGACAAAATTATGCATAACGATGAGCGCCGGAGCGTGGGAACCATGACAAGTAGGCATCAGCCCGCCTCCGTTTCCCGCATCTCGGCGATGGCGGGCTCCTCGATCCAGCCCTTGCCGACTTCAAGCTTGAGCTGGGCGTAAAAAGCGTCGATGTCGCCGCCGTAGCGTTGCCACAAATCGCTGGCGGGCATTTCGTCATGATGCCTTGCCAGAATAGCAGCCAGCGGCGCTTGTTCCTTGATGTCGGGGTTGTTGACTAGGCGTAGCTTGGAGATCAGTTCGGTTTTTGGGGTTTTCAATGCTTCTTCCTCTTCGATGCGGATGCCGGTGATACTAGAGATTGCTGCCGTTGCCAAATTTTTTGCTAGCTTGGTGGATTTATGCAATTTGGATTCGAGATCATCGCATAGACTTGTTAATGCAGTGACCATTGCTACAATGCGCTCTTGTTCTTCTTTCGGAGGCATCGGGATTACGGTTGCTTTAACTTTAATGCCATTAAGGTTAGGCTGGGGGCCTCCATCCGCAAATTCTCTAATATCATGATAGCGTTCTTCAAGAACGATACGGACATATCGTCTAAATGTTTCCGATTTATCGAGAAGAACAATAGCGGCACATGCCTGATTTGTCGTTGCTGTTATACGAAGTTCTGTGACTTGACCACGCGTTTTACCTTGCCCATACATCGCCATAATTAAAGTTCCAGCGGGATATATAGACAAGTTGCATTCTTTAACGGCTTTTTCTGTAATAAAAAAATCAGCCGAATCGATATATAAACGACCAGTGAGCGTACTTGTTATCCAGGGAATAGTTCCGCTTAAGTGGTAGTCATCACGGCTTTTTAAGGGGGTTGAGCCACTTGATATTTCAGCCACGGCTCCAAGCCTAGCCCAAACCCAATTTTCGGGTATTAAATGGGGAATTTCTCGCTCTTCAACCGGGTCTTCGTTAAACCTGCGTGACCGATTTGTAGATTTTTTGGTTCTTAGCTCGGCAAGTTCATTAATAAAATCCAGACCTCTTTCATGAGGATGTTGGCTTGTCAAAATGCCACGAGTTGCTAATTTCATGATAGCTGTGCGAAGGCTGGTAATTTCTTCTTTTTTGATAAATGGATAACTAAGAAATATTTGTGTGCTATTCCAAGCCTTTCTTAATTCATGCGTATTTGAGGAAAGCGCTAACGATTTAATAATCTCAGTACAGCATTTTTTTCTCAATTCTGAGCACTCTTGCTGCTGAGCTTCCAGCTTGTCGCACAAAGCCATCAGTTCATCGACTTTGGCGACAATTTCATTCTGTTCTTCCAAACATGGAAAAGGTATGGGAAGTTCGGCGAGCTTGCCTAAGTAGATTCCTTTTTGAGCAGTGCCTTTGGCATTTTCTTGAAAGTAGGTCTGACTAAATGGTCCATGAAGAACATAGACTAGGTATTGCGGATTCAGTGGCGTACGAATTACTGCAACACTCCGTTGTAATGCAAATTTGGGGCTGGAAGCCTGAACAACCGCTGCCCGACCAATCGTTCCAACTATTGTTAAAAGTACGTCATTTGATTCAATTTGTGTTCGCCGATCTTCTAGATCAAAATCTTCTTGATTTAAAAAACGAGAAACATTGGAAAAATCAACAGCACCATTTATCACATTCTGGCTACTTAACATAGGGTATCCGCTTCCTGCATTCTTCGGCGGGTTGTGAGATCCATCTGTAATATAGGATGCTATAGCCCCAAGTGACGACCATACCCATGACTTCCGAAGTGCATAAGGAACGGATTCTGTTCTGGCTAATGACCTAGTACGAGATAGCCCTTTTTTATTGCTTTCACTGTTGGCAATGTGTTGCGCGGCAGCTACCAATAATTCCGCACCGTTATTTACGGCTCTTGACCTTTGTTCAATTAATTCTCCACGAACAGCAAGAGAAAGGATTACCTCTCGTAAGCATTTAACTCCACCCGGCGCACTCGCAATATGCCCAAACTCAGCCAAAAACTGCTGCGCATCCATTAATCTTCCTCCGTTTGATCGCCGCCCAGCCGATGCCGCGAGTTACGAATGGCGTCATGGAGTTTTTGTTGCAGTACGGCCTTGGACGGCAGTTCGGTCAGGTATTCGGCGACGTGGATGCCGGTCTGATCCAGTTCCAGCAGTTCGATTTGTTCCTGTTTTTTACCGCTGCACAGAATAATGCCCAGCGGCGACGCTTCGCCGGGCTCCTGTTCGTATTTGGCTAACCAACGTAAGTAAAGCTCCATTTGGCCTTTGTCGGCGGCTTTGAAGTCGCCCAATTTAAGGTCGATAGCCACCAGCCGTTTCAAGCGGCGGTTGTAAAATAACAGGTCGATATAAAAATCGTCGTTGTCGATTTGCAAGCGTTTTTGCCGGGCGACAAAGGTAAAGCCCGCACCCAATTCCAGCAGGAAGTTTTCCAGTTCCCGCAATATAGCGTCTTCCAGGTCTTTTTCCAGATAGCGGTCATTGAGCTGAAGAAAGTCCAGCACATAGGGGTCTTTGAACAGGAAATTGGGCGTAACTTCGCCGGTTTCGCGCAATGCGGCCAGTTCGGCAGTCAAGACCGCATCGGGTTTGCGTGACAGTGCGGTGCGTTCGAACAGCATGGAATCTAACCGCCCTTGCAGGGTGCGGGTACTCCAACGCTCGGCTTGGCACATATTGATATAGAATTCGCGTTTCAGCGGATCGTTGATGTAAATCAGGCTACGCAAGTGAGTCCAGCTTAATTGTCTACTCAGTGCGTAGACAATCTCCTCGCCCGGAAAGACTTCGGCAAAACGCAACATGTGGCGCAGATTTTTATTCGAAAAACCGCGCCCATAGTCGGTTACCAATTGCTGGGACAGGCTTGCAACAATCTGCTCGCCGTATTCGGCGCGTTCGCCTTTGAGCACTTCGCTCCGGATACGCCAGCCGATATGCCAGTAAAGCAAGGTCAGCGCGCTATTGACAGCGGTAGCGAGCTGCACACGGCTTTGGCCTATGAGCTGGCGAATATCGGTCAGCAGGGCTTGCGAAGCTGCGTTGTCGGTAGCAATGGCTTTCATACTTCAGCCTCAGTGGTGAAATGATGCGCCAGCGCCGCCGCCAATTCTCCTTTCAACTGGTTTTGCGTGTCTTCGATTTGCCCCAATAGCTCTTTGTATTTAAGCAGCAGCACATCGGGGTCGTGGATTTCGTCTGTCGCCGCGTTGGGGTTCGGAATGTTGAGGTTGTAGATAGGCCAATAGAGGCGGTCGCCTGCGGTTTGCGCATCGCGGGCGGCTAAACGCAAGGTATCCGCCTGTTCGCGTAGCAGAACGATTTGATCATCGACCTGCTTGCGCTGCACCGCATCGGTGACGCCGACGATGGAACTCTTCAGGTCTCTGATCTGGTTGTCCAGTGCGGCGGCTTGATTGTTCAGTTGTTCGGCCTTGTTCCAATGCGGCTTGGCGGCGGCTTCGGCTTCGAGCTTTTTGGTTTTGAAATCGACTTTCCAGGCGAGTTCGCTCTCCACGCGGTCGGCAAAGCCGTCCTCTTCCTTGCCCCACCAATCCTGCTCGGCCTTGAATTCCTTGTAGTCGATGGGCTTGGTTTTGGAATAGCTCTTGTAACCTTGGGGATAAGGATGCTCGTAAAACCAGATGGTTTCGGTGGGTTTGCCCTTGGTGAAAAACATCAGGTTGGTCTTGATCGTGGTGTAAGGCGCGAATACGCCATTGGGCAGGCGGATGACCGTGTGCAGGTTGCACTCGCGCAGCAGCAACTCTTTCAATTTACCCTTAATAAGAGTGTTTCCGAACATCGTGCCGTCCGGCAGCACCACCGCGCCGCGTCCGCCATCGTCTTTAAGCAATTTCTTTATGATCAGCGCCATGAACATATCGGCGGTCTCACGGGTTTTGAGGTCGCTGGGGTAGTCGGTGCCGACGCCGTCGTCTTCGTAGCCGCCAAACGGCGGATTGGTAATCAGGCAAGCGACTTTCTCGTCGGCGCGCCAGTCGTTCCACGGGCGGCCCAAGGTGTTGCTGTGGTCAATCTGGCTGGGCACGTCGATGCCGTGCAGCAGCATGTTGGTGGTGCACAATAAATGCGGTAGCTGCTTTTTCTCGATACCGTGAATCAAGCCTTCAATCGCGCGTTTGTCTTCCGGACGAGGCGAGGGTAATTGCGCGAGTTGATGGCGGAAGTGGTCGATAGCCGCGGTCAAGAAGCCGCCGGTGCCGCATGCCGGGTCCATTACCGTTTCGCGTTTGGATAAGCTCGGGTTAACGCGATTAACCATGAATTGGGTTATCGCGCGGGGCGTATAGAACTCGCCCGCATTGCCTGCACCGCGCAAGTCGTTAAGCAATTGCTCGTAGACATCGCCGAGATGGGCGCGGGTCTTGAAGTCGTGGAAGTTGATGGCGTCTTCGAGTTTTTCGATCACGGCCAGCATCAGCGAACCGTTTTTCATGTAGTTGTTGGAGTCCTCGAAGACCTGCTTGATAACCTTTTTGGTCGGACTGTCCGACGCATCGATTTCTTTCAATGCCGGAAAAAGTTCGTTGTTGATGAACGGGATCAGCTCGCTGCCTTGGATTTGAGGCTTTTTCTTGCCGTCTGCATCTTCCAGATATTTCGCCCAGTTGCGCCAACGGAATTTCTCCGGGATCGGTGACTTGTATTTTGGGTTGTCGTCTTCCCATTCCTCTTCGCGCTGATCGAAGACCTTGAGGAACAACATCCAGGTAAGCTGGCCGATGCGCTGGGCGTCGCCATCGACGCCGTCGTCTTTGCGCATGATGTCCTGGATGGACTTGATGGTACTGCTGATATTCATAACTTCATTTCTCTGTTCTGGCGGTCTGTGTCATCTGGGTTAGTTTTACTTTGCCGGATTATACAGGTTCGTCATAGCCACCGGGAGCGGGCATGACGAGTTGCGTAGAAACGTATGCCGGTAGGATCAGGCGCGTTTTTCAAATGCCATCTCGTCGTAAAGGGCTTGCTCCAGCTCGTGTATAGCCTGAGCGTAGTTTTCGGTGCTGCCGAAAATGCCGCGCCGGATTTGGGTTTTGGTGCCGATTTGATCGAACGGCGGTAATTCCAGCACTTTAGTATCTTCAATATCTTGCACACCGTGATCGGCAAACTTATCCAGCAGAGCTTCCAACACCAGCCGCGCCGGCTCGCCATATTTGCCGAATATATCGCGCTTTTTGACTTGGTTGGCGCGTTCGCGACGCGTCAACGGCTTTTGGTTAAAGGCAACATGAGCGACCAGATCAAAAACATCCAGCTCTTCACCGTTGGCGACGGCTTGCTTTAAGACTTCCAGCGGTATGCCTTGATCCTTGAGTTCGTCGAGTATGGCTTGTTTGCGTTCGGCCTCCGACCATCGACGCAAGAAATCGTTCAGCGAGCCGAATTGGGCTTGCAGCGATTTCTTGATGTCGTCTTTCAGTAGCACGCGGTAGTCTTCGGTGATCAGTTTGCCGTCCACGTCGAGGTATTGCGAACGCTCAACGGCAAGACGCACATCGACATCATCCAACACGTATTTGATGCGGCGTTCACCGATTCCACCGGTATTTTCGCCCTCCGGCGGCTGGGTGGGGTCATCCGTGATCGGTGGTTGATCGTCAGGCGGAACAATCGGTTCATCCGGCTCGGGTTCGTAGATCACTACCGGCTCACCATCAAAATCAGGGTCTGCGAATAAGCGCGTCGCACCCTTGAAGTCCATGATGGTGAAGTAAAGCTTGTGGTAGTCTTCGCGTAAGCGGGTGCCGCGACCGATAATCTGCTTGAACTCGGTCATCGAGTTGATGTTCTGGTCCAGCACGATGAGCTTACAGGTTTTGGCATCGACCCCGGTGGTCAGCAGCTTGGATGTGGTGGCGATAACGGGATACGGTTCGTCGTTGTCGATGAAATACGAAAGCTGTGCCTTGCCTTCGTTGTCGTCGCCGGTGATTCGCATGACGTAACGGCGGTTGCTGGCGGCGGCCGGGATTAGCTTGACCAATTCCTGACGCATGCGCTCGGCATGATCCTGGTCGTCGCAGAACACGATGGTCTTAGCCATCGGGTCGGTGTTTTTCAGGTATTCCCAAACCTTTCCGGCTACGAGCTTGGTGCGTTTTTCCAGTACGAGATTTCGGTCGAAATCCTTGGTATTGTACTGGCGCAGTTCAACGGCTTGACCGTTCTTGTCGATCTTGCCCTTTTCGGGGATATAGCCGAGCGCGTCGGCGTCTGTGACAATGCGGATAACTTTGTAGGGCGCAAGAAATCCGTCTTCGATACCTTGCTTGAGGGAATAGGTGTAAACCGGATCGCCGAAGTAGGTGATGTTGCTGGTTTCCTTGGTTTCTTTCGGCGTGGCGGTCAGGCCCAGGTGGGTGGCTGAGCTGAAATAGTCCAGCACTTCACGCCAAGCGGAATCGTCCGCCGCGCTGCCACGGTGACACTCGTCAACGACGACAAAATCAAAGAAGTCGGCCGGGAACTGCCGGTATATTTGTTTCCACTCTTCCTTGCCGGTCACGGCTTGGTAGAGCGCGAGGTAGACCTCGTAGTTCTTCTTGATCTCCCGGTTGGTAATTTTGTGCATGACCTCGCCAAAGGGGGCAAAGTCCTGCTGCATGGTCTGGTCGACCAAGATGTTGCGGTCGGCCAGAAAGAGAGTGCGTTTCATGGTCTTGGCCTTCCACAGACGCCAGATAATCTGGAAGGCAGTGTAGGTTTTGCCGGTACCGGTCGCCATGACCAGAAGAACGCGTTGCTGGCCTTTAGCAACGGCCTCAATCGCTCGGTTGATCGCCACTCGCTGGTAATAGCGGGGTTCGCGGCCGCTGCCATCGCTGTAGTAAGGTTGTTCGACCAATTTGACGACATTAGGATCGGTCAGCCCTTTCCACTGTTGGTAGAGCGGCCACAGCGTTTGCAACGAAGGAAATTCGTCGAGGGACAGCTCTCGCTCTACAGGCTGGGTCAGGCCGGTGCGGTCATGCAGCAGAAAACCATCGCCGCTACTGCTGATCGCAAAGGGAGCGTCCAATAGCTCGGCATAGGCCAAAGCTTGCTGCATTCCATGCCCCACAGGGTATTTGTTCTGTTTGGCTTCGACGACGGCGATGGGAATATTGGAACAAGCATAAAGAACGTAATCGGCGCGCTTGGGGCCGCCCTTGACATCAGGATTCTTGATGCGAGCCGCCAGATTGCCGCGCACCATGACCCGGCCGTCGGTTAGCCGCACTTCCTCACGAAACTCATGTTGCTGCCAGCCCGCTTGCTGAATGGCGGGCGTAATAAACTTGGTGCAGATGTCGCGCTCGGTGAGGGTTAGTTTGTCCAATTGCTTTTCCTTAACATTAACAGCACCAAATAGATCTAGGATTTAATGCCAATCTCATAAATGTTGTATTTCTCTGATTTATCACGGGATTTTTCCAACCCAACAACGTGGTCAACCTGCTGTTAATCTTGTGAAAATGTGGCAAAGCGCAAAAATATCATGCAAGCCAAATGAAGCTTTTGGGATTAAATGGTTTGATCTGACTTTCCATGTTTCAAATTGTAATGCCAAATATATGTTATTGCCGTGTGACCATGAGATATGCGAATTAAGCCCGGGGCATTCTAACATCCCAACCCCGCAAACTTCCGTCTAAATTTGTATCTGCTCTTTTTGGATACCCGTAAAATAGCTGTAAAGCAATCCCATTGATTTACATTAAAACATACAATCCATCAGCTGAAAGTCGAGTTCTGAACCATGCGCATTGTTTGCAGATATGAATCGATAAGCCGTAAACACTTCAACATCGATGCCCTGCTCGATAATCAACCCACTTTTAAGCATATTCGGCATAACAAACTGGGCCTCGACTTTTGAGGAATCCATTTAAACCGGCCTAATCCGTACCATCCATGTTCCACTATTAAAGTTGGCATATAATAACCACAACCCAACTTATTGATGATGTTGTGACTATGCCGCTTCCCGAATCAGATGACTTGCCATTGAAATCGACAACGGTGATTTAAAACCGGTCAAACGCGCCATACCGACGCCGTCAGCCAATCAGGTGTTAATTAAGGTCGAAGCCGCCGGAGTCAACCGCCCCGATGTGATGCAACGTAAAGGCCTGTATCCGCCCCCGCCCGGCGCATCCGATATTCCGGGGCTTGAAGTTGCAGGAACCATTGCCGCATTAGACGACAACATCAGTCATTTACGTGTGGGCGACAAAGTCTGCGCACTGGTAACCGGCGGCGGTTATGCCGAATATTGCCTGGCCTCGGCGGCGTTATGCCTGCCTGTACCGGAAGACTCTGTCTTTTATCCAAGCTGCCGCATTACCGGAAACTTTTTTTACCGTCTGGAGCAATGTTTTCGACCGCGCCCAGTTGCAGCCCGGCGAAACGCTGCTGGTACACGGCGGCACCAGCGGCATAGGCACGACGGCGATACAACTGGCCAAAGCCTTCAACGCCAAGGTCATCGTCACCGCAGGCTCGAAAGCCAAATGCGAATTCTGTCTGCAACTGGGCGCCGATGCTGCGATCAACTACCAGGAAGAGGATTTTGTCGATGAGATCAAGCGCCTTACCAGCAACCAAGGCGTCGATGTTATCCTGGACATGATCGGCGGCGACTATTTCCCGCGCAATCTAAAATGCATGGCCGACGATGCCAGGCTGGTGCAAATCGCCATCCAAAGCGGCCCTAAAGCCGAAATAAACTTATTGCCGGTCATGCTTAAACGGCTCACCATTACCGGGTCGACCTTAAGAGCCAGGGACGATGAATTTAAAGCGGCGATCGCGAGCCAAGTTGCTTGAAAAGGTTTGGCCTTTACTAGCATCCGGTGCGAATCAAACCGGTTATCCATTCAACTTTTGCACTCAGCGATGCTGCAAAAGCCCATCAACTCATGGAAAGCAGCCAACACATCGGCAAAATCATCTTAACGGTATAAAACTATGACTTACACGACGCTCATCTCCATAGAAACACTCAATCAGCAGCTTAACAATCCCGACTGGATCATCGTTGACTGCCGGTTCTCATTAGCGGATACCGAAGCCGGTGCCAAAGCCTACCGGCACGGACACCTCCCCAATGCCCGCTATGCCCATCTGGACAAAGACTTGTCCTCGGCGATCACCGATTTTACCGGCCGTCACCCTCTGCCGAACTTTGCTTTATTGGCAAAAAAACTGGGCGGCTGGGGCATAAGCAACAATTCTCAAATTATTGCTTATGACGATGCCGGCGGCGCTTTTGCCGGCCGCCTATGGTGGCTATTGCGCTGCATGGGTCATGACAAGGTTGCGGTATTGGATGGCGGTATCAAGCAATGGCAAAAACAAGGACTACCCGTCACCACAGCCCTGCCCAAAATTAAATCCGCCACCTTCAGGCCGTACGTAAACGAAGCGGCATGGCTTAATGCCCTAGAGGTGCAAAATAGCCTAGCCCAAAAAGCCATTTGCCTGATCGATGCCAGAACCCCCGAACGCTACCGCGGCGAACAAGAACCCATCGACCCGGTTGCCGGCCATATTCCGGGGGCATTAAACCGCGCCTTTCAATTAAACCTGGATGGCAACGGCTTGTTTTTACCGGCGGAACAATTGCGCGAACAATTCAAGCAACTTATCGGCAATACCGCCCCCGAACAAGTCGTCCATTATTGCGGTTCCGGCGTCACCGCCTGCCATAACCTGCTGGCGATGGAGCATGCGGGGTTAACCGGCTCCAAGCTTTATGCGGGATCGTGGAGCGAATGGATCAGGAATAAAAACCGGACGGTTGCGAAAGGCTAATCCTTAGTTAAGACCATGGCTGATACGTCACGATTGTTTTTTGCCTTATGGCCCGATGATGAAACCCGGCAAGCGCTGGCTGGTTTAAGCCAGTCCATCGCGGCTAAAGGATTCAAATGGGTGCAATTGCACAATCTCCATGTGACCTTGGTATTTTTGGGGCAGGTTGACAAGGATGTTGAATCATTGATTAAGGAGTCGGTCGCCGGTATCGCTGTGCCGCCTTTTGAGCTGACCTTCGATAGCTTAAGCTATTGGAGTAGGCCCAGGATTTTGTGCCTGACTTGCCGGCAACCTGCGCCGGAGGCGGTCGCAATGTTGGCAATCGCCCTGGATACGGCAGCCGCAAACTGCGGTCTGCAAACCGACACCCGGCCTTATACCCCCCACATCACCCTGGCCCGGCATGCCCGATATTTGCCGGACGTGAAGTTTGAGCCGATCATCTGGCGCGCCGATTCGTTTTGCCTGGTTAAATCCTGCAGCGAACCGGAGGGCGTTTGTTACAAAGTGATACAGCAGTGGCCTTTAATCACGCCCACCGCTAATCCCGTTTAGACAAAACTCCCATATTGGCCGCGGCGGCCTCGACTGCGCCGGCTGTTCAAAGCTAGCTTTGCCTACATGGATGTAGATAAGGGGCGTGAGCACGACTGCATGGATGCAGGAGGTAGAGCAACGCAGGAGCAGTTGCCGAGGAGCGGAAGCTTTGAACTCAGGCTTCAGTGTTATAGGAGTCCAAAGCCGGCTTTGGACACGCAAAGTTTGCATAGACGCAAGAAAAACCGGGCTGTTACATTTTAATTTTTATTCCGTAATGTCTTTAACCTGGCTGGTAAACCGGCCATGCGCAAGGCGGGTTTGAACCGTATCGCCGACGCTGATTTGCTCGAGAGAGCGGATGATTTCCCCGGTAGACGGATTGACTGCCATCGCATAACCCCGGTTTAACGTTGCCAAAGGACTGACCGCATGCAGGGTCTGACTGGAATTTAACAAGCGCTGCTTGAACTGCTCCAGTTTGCGGGCCGTTGCGGCAATCAGGCGACGGCTCAAATACTCTTGCCGCTGTTTATGGCTGTTGATGGTTACCGCAGGATTGTGCTGCCATAATTGGGCGGTTTTTGCCTCAACCCTACCGGCCATATGGCGAAATTTGGTGTGCATGGCTTGTTTGAGTCTAACCTCCAGTTCGTCCATGCGCTTGGCATTTCTTGCCAGTTTCTGTCCTGGATGTTGCTGTTGCAGACGCTGACTGAGCCAATCCAAGGTTTGCTGCTTTTGGTTCAACTTGCGTTGCAGCTGCTGTTGCAGCCGCGATTCCAGATACGCGAACCGGGATAGCCATTGCTGCTGATCGGGGCTGGCGTGCTCTGCGGCCGCCGACGGCGTTGCCGCACGCAGGTCGGCGACAAAATCGGCAATGGTAAAATCGGTTTCGTGACCGACCGCTGAAATGATCGGAATTTCGCTGTCATAAATGGCTCTGGCAACCAGCTCTTCATTGAAAGCCCAAAGGTCTTCCAGCGACCCGCCGCCCCGCCCGAGTATGATCACGTCGCATTGGTTAAGCCGATTGGCGGTGGCTATCGCCCTGGCGATTTCATGCTTGGCGTTATCGCCCTGCACCGCAACCGGGTAAACAATCACCGGTATCGCCGCAAAACGCCGCTGCAGCACGGTCAGTATGTCGCGGATAGCCGCTCCGGACGGCGAGGTGATGACGCCGATGGCTCTGGGCAGCATCGGCAGGGGTCGTTTGTGCGCGGCATCGAACAGCCCTTGTTCCGACAGCTTCAGTTTTAACGCATCGAACGCACGCCGCAAAGCCCCGTCGCCCGCTTCTTCAATATGCTCGACGATCAGCTGGTAGTCGCCTCTGGGTTCGTACAGGCTGACTTGCGCTTTGACGATGACCTGTTTGCCGTTTTCCGGCTTGAACGCCAACCGGCGCTGCTGAGTACGGAACATCGCGCAACGCACCTGGGCGTTGGCATCCTTCAGCGTAAAGTACATATGCCCGGAGGAAGGGGTGCTTAAATTGGATATTTCACCCTCAACCAGCACCGACAGAAAGTGCTCGGCAAGCAACTGACTGGTTGCACGGTTAAGCTGGGTAACGGTGATGATGTTGCGTGATATGAAAGCTGCCGTCATTGCCTTACTCGGATTGAGTGTGTTTGTATGGCAAGAAGCTTACTCTCGCTCACTCTGTTTTTGTATGCTTTCTCGTTGCAGCTGATTGATATAGCGCTGAACGGTTGACTCAAACAGTGGCGATATCCGGGTAAACAAACAGCCTATTTTTTGGATTTTGAGCGCGGCAATCTTATCCGGGTTAATTATAAATTTGGCACAGATCTTAATGGAGACTGTATCTTCACCTGCTTCTGAAAGGACCAGTCTGCATTGATCAAATTGTGCTCCGGAAACCAGTAAGTTGGATATTTCAGTTGAAGTATTCAATACTGAAAAACCTGTAAGACTAATGTCGTATAACAACAATTTAATGGGCTCTTCCCCTTCCCTTATCAACAGGCAATAGCTGCCTTTTGATCGAGGTGATTTTATCCGAAAGAATTCCCTGCGCTGCATCCAAAAGATTGACTCGGGAACCGGCATGGTAAACGCCGGTTCGCCATTGTAGAGGATTTGCGTCAGCATCTTTCCTTTGAAAGAAACTTTAATACCTGAAAAGTCGGCTTCGAAAATAATTCTATCCGCCTTAAGAAGTTGTTGGTTTAAAACTTCGTTGGATCCGTAA
The DNA here is from genome assembly GCA_963814825.1 of uncultured Gammaproteobacteria bacterium. Classification (GTDB taxonomy): domain Bacteria; phylum Pseudomonadota; class Gammaproteobacteria; order Methylococcales; family Methylomonadaceae; genus Methylobacter_A. The sequence goes on from CAWFEF010000001.1 coordinate 21,948, forward strand.
TCAAAAATGATGGCCTTATTTGCTTCGTCGATCTCAAGTATTGCGGTAAGAAAAAATACCTTGCCTTCACCGAAACGGACGCTAAGCAAACATTTATTCTTAATCAGGATAGATAAATTCTGGATTATTTGCCTGGTGTTGTAAATTGAATAAGAAGTGGCTTCACTCATTAATAATGGCCATATATTTTTGCAGATTATCGGACAAAATAGCGTGTAATCATCTGTATTTTGGCTCGTAAAAACCGGTTAACTTATAGCAACTGCAAAGCAATTTTTAGCTCCCAGCTAACGTTGTTGCTCTTTAATCTGCGGCGTCACTCTTTCTGTAAGTTTTCTCGTTGAATCTGCTGCATATAGCGCTGAATAGTCTCTTCAACCGAACGCGTTAGATTAACGAACCTACAGCCTATTTTTTGGATCTTTTGTAGTTTGTCAGGGTTAATAATGTACTTGGCACAGATCTCATAGGAAATCATGCCCTCACCCGCGTCCGAAAGAATAAGCTTGGATTGCGCAATCTTTTGGCCGGGGATCATTAGGTCAGAAACCTCTTTGGAAACATTAAGCATCGCAAAACCAGTAAGGCTGATGTCGTATAACTTAAGGTTAACGGGCTTCTTATTCTCTATTATTAATTGGCAATAACTGGGTTTTGTAAGCGGCGATTTTACCCTGTAATATTCTCTACGCTGCATCCAATAAAGCGATTTAGGAATAGGCATACTGAATGCCGGGTCCCCTTTATGGGTAATTTTTTTCAGTCCAGCGCCAACAAAAGAAACCTTAATGCCGTTAAAATCGGTGTCGAATGCAACCTTGTTGGCATTAAGTATATGTTGATTTAAATCTTCCTTGGAGCCGTAATCTAAAACCAATGTATTGTCTTTTTCATTGATTCCGATCAATGTGGTGATATAGGACTCATTATTTGCCCCAAAACGAGCGCCCAGCAAACATTTATTTTTAACTAATGCTGATAAATGGCTGATTATTTGCTTCGGATTTTGGATTGAGAAAGAAGATATGTCGCTCATTAATAGATGTTAAATGGTTTATTCGAATGCGGGTACGACCCGGATGGATACGCAGTCATTCTTTGACTTTTTGGATTTCTCCAGATCAAGGTTCATCCAAAATGTTTCTATACGCTGCTAAGTTTAGTATATTGTAGAATATTTGGTATCCAAGCACAAAGAAAAGGGGCATTCGTGGCGTGGTTTCTATTATTTTCTGCAGGATTTGCAGAAATCGTTTTCGCTTTAAGTCTTAAATATAATCAAGGTTTTACCAAACTGTGGCCCAGCATCATAACGATGGTTTCCGGCGGCTGTAGTTTTTATTTGTTGATATTGGCAATTAAAACTTTGCCGCTGGGAACCGCCTATGCCGTTTGGACAGGCATGGGAGCAGTCGGCGTGGCCGTATTAGGAATTATTCTTTTTAAAGAATCGGCCGACTGGTATCGCTTGCTGTCAATTACACTGGTCGTTACTGGGATTATCGGTCTGAAATTAACTGACGGCGCTTAACGTGCTACACCTTATTTTTCAATCACCGATTGAATCCGCCATTTTGGCTCGCGTTGATGCCGGGGATGTTGTGGTCTTTCTTGAAAACGCGGTTTTGCGAACATTACAAAATAGCGTCATCAGCAATACCTTGGCACAACAGTTAAGCTGCAACCGTCTTTGCGTGTTGTCGGACGACATCGCCGTGCGCGGAATTGCCCCCGATGAGCTGGTTAACGGTATCGAAGTGATAGATTACGCAGAGCTGGTCGAATTAACGGTGAATAGCCCGGTTATCCAGTCATGGTCGTAATTGATCAGGATTTACGCTTGGAGACAACCGAGCAGGGTTTTTTGATCAGCCAAGCGGACTGGAATGAAGATGTCGCCGAGCGGCTGGCTGCATTAAATCATATCAAGTTGGGCGATGAACACTGGGAAATTATTTTGTTTATTCGGCGTTATTATCAGCAGTTTAAGCATTTGCCCAATGCACGGGTTTTTACTAAAGCAATTGCCAAAGAATTGGGCGAGGCCAAGGGCAATAGCCGCTATTTGCATAAATTGTTTCCCGACGGCCCGTTAAAATACGCCTGCAAGCTGGCCGGCCTGCCTAAGCCGCCTACCTGTTTGTAGAGATATGTCTCTCATATATAGAAAGTCCGTATATCCAATCAAATGCAGGCAGATTAATTCACCACGAAGACACGAAGTTCATGAAGAAAAACAAGGCAAAAAACTTCGTGCTCTTCGTGCTCTTCGTGTTCTTCGTGGTGATAGGTTTTAAGCCGATGCTTATGGAAATGTTGTAACGCTACCCTTGCTTAAACTGATGAATCAAGCGCCGTTCTTTTTTGTTCGGTTTATGATCCCTGCCGCTAAAGTCGAATAATTCCCGCTGCTCACGGTTTTGAATGATTTGCTGCTCACGCTTGGCAAGGCTTTCAGCGCTTTCTTCATAAAGTAAAACCGCTTCTTTAGCCGAGCGCCGTTGGCCGTTGATGGCGACAATTGTAACCTCCCAGCGATAATTGTCTTTGCTGATGGAGAGCATGGCACCGATTTTGACTTCTTTCCCAGGCTTGGCGCGCTGGTCGTTAACATGGACTTTCCCGCCGGAAATAGCCTCTGCGGCCAGTTTCCGCGTTTTAAAAAAACGCGCCGTCCACAACCATTTATCCAGGCGAATAGCGTCCAATTCAGGCATCTAGACTACTTCATTGCCGCTGTCAGTCCAGGCCTTAAATCCGCCTGCCATACTGACGGCATTGTGAAATCCTATCTTGTTTAATGCTTCTGTCGCCAATGCGGAACGGCCGCCGGATTGGCAATACACGATGATGTGGGCGTCTTGTTTATCCTGGAAGTCCGGATGCGAGCCGATCTTGAACTCCAATACGCCGCGAGGGATGTTGAAGGCGCCGGGCAAGTGGCCTGCGGCATATTCAGCGGGCTCTCTAACATCCAGAATAAGGCTGGCTTCCAGGGAATTTTTTGCCTCATCAATATCAATTTCAACGATATGTTGTTTAGCTTGGGCAACAAGATCCATTGCGGTAAGTGTCATAATCATCTCTGGAAAAATAAAAAATAATGTTAACAACAACTAGCGGCCGTACTGAGCATTACCCGGTTCGCCATTTCGATAAAACGACTAAATTTCTCTGAAATCCTGGTAAATGTCAACAGAACCCTAAATCAATTTTTGCAGAGATCGCTTGTTTGCCGCCGGATGACTCTAAAACTCTATTGTCTACGGACCATGAAATAATTCTCTATCCCAGGGCAACGGAAATGGAGTTTTGCAAGTGAGTAAGTGAACCGCCGGCGCGATAGCTAAAGCTGACGTGCAGCAAATCACCGGGGATTGCGTGAATAGGCTCGACAAGCGGCAACAGCAAATAAGGATTGTGCCAGTCAATAACCGAGCTATCCGTTGTCGAAATGGACAGGATATTTTTAGTGATAAAGCGCAATGCGTTGACTTGCCCGGCCTGCTCCAAGGCAAAAAGACCTTTCCAGCTGAATTCTTCAGACACTGTTTGCGTATAATCGACAGCGCTATAAACCTGGGGAGAAGCAAATTCCAGGGTATCTGTATGAACGGCTCCCGGCACTTGAAATTGCATTATGGGGGCAGTAAACCCCATGAACTGATGATTCTGCTGCAAAGGCTGAACGGCCATTAATACGGCCTCAGGTATAAAGCGCGGCAAAGGGCCGCCGAAGCGTTGCAGATAGCGTTCTTTAAAGCTTTTAATAACGTTAACTTGTTTTTCGCACAACATGGCGGGATGGAGCATTTCGCAAATAACTATGTCCACCGGTTCTGGCGGTAAATACTCGAAGGCATCGGCATGCACCAGCTCAATTTTCTCGCCGCCTTGATTAAGCTTCAGCAGACGCCGGGCTTCTCTGACCAAATCGGGATTGAATTCGACGCACCATACCTTACTGGCCTTAGCCGAGGCAAACCAGGACATGACACCGGTACCGCCGCCCAAATCGAGGACCTTGGCGCCGGGAAATACGGTCTGGTCTATGGCGGCTTTGAATGTGCTCATCCGGTATTCATCCATGAGCATGTGATGATGGTATTGCAATGGGATGAACTGACCCAGATAACAATCTTCTTCTGTTTTTGCCCACGCATCCATGCAGTCGTCTTCGAATTGAGTCATGCTTATCCTTTGTAGTTTCATTTAAACATGCAATATCGAATACAATCAGCAGGTTCTTTTAGGCTTGTGTTATCGCCGTTTTAGGTATAGTAGCTTATTTACTAAAAAATACCAGATTAACCATGCACTTAAGTAAAACAAACATAAAACACATTACTTCGCCAGGCAGAAGGTTATCTAGTGCAAACCGTTTACGCATCCAAAAAACGCTACCAGCATCTGTATTTCCAAGTCCTGACCGCCATCGCCATCGGCATTGCTGCTCGGCCACTTTTACCCTGAAACCGGCGTCGCGATGAAGCCGCTCGGTGACGGTTTCATCAAGCTGATTAAAATGATCATTGCGCCGATCATCTTCTGCACCGTGGTAACCGGCATTGCCGGCATGCAGGAGCTGGACAAGGTCGGCCGCGTCGGCATTAAGGCGCTGCTCTATTTTGAAGTCGTGAGCACGCTGGCACTGGTCATCGGGCTGGTTGTGGTGCATGTCATTCAGCCCGGAGCAGGCATGAATGTTGATGCCAGCACGCTGGATACCCAAGGACTCGCGACTTATACCGCCGCCGCAAAGACGCAGAATGCGGTCGATTTTCTGCTCAATATCATCCCGGCCAGCGTAATTGATGCCTTTGCCAAGGGCGATATATTGCAGGTATTGCTGTTTTCATTGCTGTTCGGCTTTTCGCTGGCCGCGATGAAAGAGACGGGGGCGGAAGTGGTCGTGTTCATCAACAAGATTTCACAGGTATTGTTCGGCATCGTGGAAACCATTATGAAGCTGGCACCGATCGGAGCCTTCGGCGCGATGGCGTTTACCATCGGCAAATACGGCATTGCATCACTGGTGCCGCTGGCGAGCTTAATGGGCAGTTTTTATCTGACCTGCCTGCTGTTCATCTTTATCGTGCTCGGGTCTGATCGCCAGGTTTGCGGGTTTCAGCATCATCAAATTCATCGTTTATATCAAGGACGAACTGTTTATCGTGTTAGGCACCTCGTCCTCGGAATCGGTGTTGCCGCGCATCATGACTCAAACTGGAAACACTGGGCTGTTCCAAGTCCGTCGTCGGCTTGGTTATCCCGACCGGTTATTCATTCAACCTTGACGGCACTTCGATTTATCTTGCGATGTCCGCTATTTTTGTCGCCCAGGCCACCAACACCCCGCTGACGATGACACAGGAACTGACTCTGCTCGGAGTGCTGTTGCTGACCTCAAAAGGCGCTGCCGGCGTAACCGGCAGCGGATTCGTCACCCTTGCGGCAACGCTCTCGGTCATTCCGACCATTCCTGTTGCAGGGCTTGCGCTTATCTTGGGGATAGACCGTTTCATGTCCGAAGCCCGCGCCTTGACCAATCTTATCGGCAACGGCGTTGCCACCGTGGTTGCCGCCAAGTGGGAAAATGAATTGGATATGCAAAAGCTTGAGGCTGAGTTGAATCCGCTGTAACTACTCAGTGATACTAATTTTAATGATGGAACACGGATGACGCGGATTGGACGGATTTAAACGGATAAAAGGCAAAGGGCGAAAGGCGAAAAAAACCACATCTTTGCCTTGCGCCTATAAATTTTTATGAAGAAACTCGGTTTTATCCGTGTTTATCAGCCAAATCCGTGTCATCTGTGTTCTATTTTTCTAAATGTCCCTATTCTAATAGTTACACAGGCAGACCCATGAGAATTTTACTGGTTTTATTATTATGTTTGCCCGGCTGGGTTAACGCGGAAATCTACGAATGGCAGGATGCGAACGGCAGCAAGCATTTTTCCGATCGTCCGGTTGTCGATGCAAAAATAGTCGATATAAAACCGGGCTATGGTTTTTACAGGGTCAAGACGGTTTACGACGGCGATACCGTAGTGCTGGAGGATGGCCGTAAAATCCGCTTTTTGGGTATCAATACGCCGGAGGTTCAGCATCGGGATAAACAGGCCGATGCGGGCGGCGACGAGGCCAAACGCTGGTTGACCGACAAGCTGAAAAACACCAAAGTCCGTCTGGAAGTGGGCGTCGGAAAAAACCGACAAATACGGCAGGACGCTGGCGCATTTGTTCACCGAAAAAAAAGAGCATATCAACCTGCAACTGGTTGAAGCGGGTTTGGCGGCAGTCAGCATCTATCCGCCCGAGCTGCTTTATGTAAGTGAGCTGGTTAAGGCGCAGAATCAGGCGGAGCAAGCCAAACTCGGCATTTGGGGACGGCCTGAATATGCTGCAATACCGGTTGCCAGTCTTACCGAAGCCGGGCATCCGGGCTGGACGCGTCTGGTCGGCAAGGTGGTCAATATCCGTAAAACCCGGAAATCGATTTACCTGGAATTTTCCCTGTCCTGAGCGCCGCCGAAGGGGATGCCTTTGAGGCGCGTATCGAGAGCAAATGGCTGGATTTATTTCCCGATGTTAACGGCTATTTGGGCAAAACTATCGAAGTGCGCGGCTGGCTGAACAAAAGCAAGGGACATTTGTCGATGCTAATCCGTCATCCGAGTGCGATTAAGATTCAGTAGATAGAAGAATGGCACACGGATTGGACGGATTAGCACGGATAAATTCGTTTCAGTTGTGTTATTGGTGCCTTGGCCGATAGTAAGGCGGCCAAAGCAAGCTTTGGACTCCCGGTAGTTAAATGACCGGAGTTCAAAGCTTGCTTTGAAGTAAGGGGCAAAAGTGCTAAAGCGCCCCCCAATTGAGAGGTTAATTACGATAAATAAAAATCCGTGCTAATCCGTCCAATCCGTGTCATCCGTGTTCCATTAGAATTTTACTCTCCACTCCTATAAACTAACGCGCTTTAACATTACCTGAGATTTAAATGACTGCTCCACAAATTGGTTTTATTAGTTTGGGTTGCCCCAAAGCCCTGGTCGATAGCGAAAGAATTTTAACCAAGCTTCGCTCCGAGGGTTACACCATTTCGCCGACTTACCAGGACGCCGATCTGGTCGTGGTGAATACCTGCGGTTTTATCGATGCGGCAGTGGAAGAATCGCTGGACAGCATCGGCGAGGCGCTGGCTCAAAACGGCAAGGTCATCGTTACCGGCTGTTTGGGTTCCAGGGAAGCCGAAATCAGGGAACGTCATCCGCAAGTTTTAAAAGTGACCGGCGCTCACGCCCTGGAAGAAGTCGTGGCTGCTGTGCATGAACATCTGCCGCCACCGCATGATCCGTTTATCAGCCTGGTGCCGCCGCAAGGCATCAAACTGACGCCGCGGCATTATGCCTATTTGAAAATTTCCGAAGGCTGCAATCATCGCTGCACGTTCTGCATCATCCCTTCAATGCGCGGCGATCTGGTCAGCAGGCCGGTTGACGATGTAATGCTCGAAGCCGAACGCCTGGCTAATGCCGGGGTTAAGGAATTGCTGGTGGTTTCGCAGGATACCAGCGCCTACGGTCTGGATTTAAAGTATCAAAGCCGCAACTGGAAAGGCCGTGAGGTTAGAACCCGCTTTTACGATTTAGCCGAAGCGCTGGGCGACTTGGGCATCTGGGTCAGGATGCATTACGTTTACCCGTATCCGCATGTCGATGAAGTGATCCCGTTAATGGCCGAAGGCAAAATCCTGCCTTATCTGGACATACCGTTTCAACATGCCAACAGCCGCATTCTTAAATTGATGAAGCGTCCGGCGGCCAGCGAAAATAACCTGGAACGCATTAAAGCATGGCGCGAAATCTGCCCCGATATTACCTTGCGCAGCACGTTTATCGTCGGCTTTCCGGGCGAAACCGAGCAGGAATTCGAGGAGTTGCTGGACTTTATGAGCGAAGCGCAAATGGATAGAGTCGGCTGTTTTGCTTATTCGCCGGTCAAAGGCGCGGCTGCCAATGATTTGCCCGACCAGATACCGGAAGAAGTCAAACAGGAACGCTTGGCGCGGTTTATGGCGCATCAGGCTGAAATCAGCGCCGCGCGCTTGCAGCAACGGGTAGGCAGAATCGAAACGGTATTGATCGATGAAGTGGTCGAAGAAGGCGCGGTGGCAAGAAGCAAAGCCGATGCACCGGAAATCGACGGACAGGTGTTTATCGATGGCGCGACGCATTTGAAAGTCGGCGATTTTGTCGATGTCGAGCTGGAAGAAGCGGATGAATATGATTTATGGGGGCATTTGCTGATTAGCGAGTAGGGCGTGCCGTGCGCGCCGCTGAGAAGGAGCCTATTCCATAAGCAAAAAGGCGCGCACGGCACGCCCTACGAATCCAAGCTGCTAGGGATCGAGGAGTTGTTGTTAATTGGTCTACTATATTATTTAGATATGGCAAATTGTTAAACCCCACCGAATGTTATAATATAACATTCGATTTCAAGATACACGTTCTGTTGCAATGAACACACCCGCCGAAGCTAGCCACAACCATCCCCATCCTTCAGAACACGACCACAAAAAATGCGTCAGCGAAGCTTTGGATACTGCCGAGCATTTGTGCGTAGTACGCGGTGTACAATTGACGCCTATCCGTCATCAAGTGCTGGAGTTGATCTGGGACAGTCATAAAGCCGTTAAAGCTTATGAGTTGTTAGACCGTATCAAACCCCTGAAAAACGTTCTGCAAAACCTGCGACGATTTACCGTGCGCTGGATTTTTTGATTGAGCAGGGCCTGATCCACCGTGTGGAAAGCCTCAATGCTTTTGTCGGTTGCAGTAGTTCCGGTCATCAACATGAACAGTTACTGTTAATTTGTAAGCGCTGCAATGAAGTCGAGGAACGTCCCGCTACTGAAGTTATGCAAGCCCTGTCGCAAGAATTCGATCAAGCCGGTTTTATCGTGCATAGCAAAGCAATAGAAATTCATGGCATCTGCGTTAAATGTGCAGCGCTTTACGACGATCAAGACTGAGGCGTTGACGGCACTTCTCAGGCAGTCGCTCTTACCACTATTACCGTTTAAATATTTTCTGTAAACAAAATGTAAAGAAAATAACTGCCGCAATGCGTTATGTTATAACATATCGTTTAATAAAAATATCACTCCTCGCTTATTTGATGCGTTCATAAGCGTGATTACCTTAAATTCCCCTACCATTGAATATCTTGGGCACCTAATGAACAAAAAAACCGCCATTTTTTTCTTCCTATCCACGGCTGTGGCAGCGCCGGCAGTCTATGCCGCCGAAGAAAATATACAAGAATTGGAAGATGTTGTGGTCACTGCACCGTTACAAGACAAAGCCCCTGAGTCCGCCGTTCCGGTTACCGTATTGAGCGATGAGGAGTTGCGTCTGAAAGTCGGCCACAGCATCGGCGACACATTGAAAAACGAACTGGGCATTAGCAGCCAGTCCTTCGGCCCCGGTGTCGGCACCCCGGTCATTCGCGGCCAAAGCGGATCGCGGGTAAGGGTGTTAAGCAATGGCATCGGCAGCAATGACGTTTCGGCGATAAGCCCCGACCATGCCACCAGCGTCGAGCCATTGCTGGCGGAACGCGTCGAGGTGTTGCGCGGCCCGTCCACCTTGCTCTATGGCAGCGGAGCGATTGGCGGCGTGGTCAATGTGATCGACAACCGGATTCCGAGCAAACTTCCTGATAAATTGCTCGGCGGCGCGCTTGAGCAGCGTTTCGACTCGGTTTCGGACGAAACGTCCACAGTCATGAAAATAGAAGGCGGCAAAAGCAACCTGGCCTACCATTTGGACGGTTTTTACCGCGACCGCAATAATCTCGACATCGGCGGGTCGGCCATTGACGTCACTGCCGCCCAAGCGACCGATCCGACGTTGAATGTTATTCAAAATACCCAAGGCTACATCAACAATACGTCTGCTCATGCGATCAGCGGTTCGGCAGGCGTTTCCCTGGTCGGCGATCCGGGGTTTGCCGGTGTTGCCATTAACCGTTTGGAAAATAATTACGGCATTGCCCCTGACGGCACCGGCGGGACTACCCGTATCGATCTCAAACAAAGCAAATACGATTTTAAAAGCGAGTTGAAAAATCCGTTTAAGTTCGCTGAATCCCTGCGTATGAAACTGGGTTATACCGATTACCAACATACGGAAATTGCCGATGGCATGCCGGGCGCTTATTTTACCAACAAAACCTATGAGAGCCGCCTGGAGCTGACTCACAACCCGCTCGGGATATTCCGCGGATTGTTGGGATTTCAAGCTATTGCCGGCGATTTTGCAGCGATTGATAAGTCGACCAATGATGTGATTGTGCCGCAAACGCTAAGCAACAGTTACGGCGTATTTGCGGTGGAATCGTTCGATGTCGGTGCGCTTGCTAACCAGCTCGGTCTTCGGGTTGAAGATATGACGCTGGAGCCGCAAGGATTTTCAAGTCTTAGTTATGTGCCGATCAGCGCTTCCGCTTCCAGCCTGTGGAAATTGAATGACAGCAACAGTCTCAATCTGGCAATCACACGCTCGCAACGTGCGCCGCAAGTACAAGAGTTGCTGGCTAATGGTTACCATGACGCTACCCGCAGCTTTGAGCGGGGCAACATCAATTTGAAAGAAGAAACTTCCTACAATCTGGATTTGGGCTATAAGTTCAAATCGGACTGGGTCAGAGCCCAGCTGGACCTGTTCCACAACTGGGCGGGCGATTACATCTTCCAGCAACGTAATGGCGAGTTCATAGACGGTGCGCCGGTGCTCGAAACGAGTCAGGCCGATGCTACGTTTATGGGTTACGAAAGCAAACTGGTTTTCCCGTTGGTGCAAAACCGCATCGGATCGGTTGATTTAACGCTGTTCAGCGATTTTACCCGCGGCCAATTCGTCAATGGCCGTGATGTGCCGCGCATGCCGCCGTTGCGTTTCGGGTTCCAGCTCGACCACAGCAAAGGCGAGTGGAATACCAACCTGCGCCTGACTCGCGGAGAAGCCCAGACTTATGCGGGTGACAACGATACTGCTACGGCCGGCTATCTGCTGCTGAGTCTCGGTACGCAATATCAAGTCCTGGATCTGCACGGCGCTGATGTGATGGTATTTGCCAAGGCCAATAACCTGTTGAATGAGAACATCCGCAACTCCACCTCTTACCTGCGCAACTTTGCGCCGGAACCGGGGCGCGGCGCGGAGATAGGGTTTAGGGTGAGTTACTAAATTAAGTAACTCAGGTATAGCGAGTAAAGTGAAGAAGAGCGACCTGGCAATATCGATGTATTAGCCAAACCAGACTGTCGAAAGCTGACGGCATAAGTATTCGCACATATCCCAAAACGCTAAATTAACGCTTAAGCTACCCCATTCATCCATATGATACTTTAGCCATAGGGGGAGCAAAGCAATCTCATGCCCCCCCTCTTTTTTGTATTTTAATTTAATTGGTTCATCTGCGTACTAAAGCTCTTCGGATCTAGAATTACTATGACAATACCCTTTGAATTTACTTCGGAAACATTAGGAATTTTAAAAAGGAAAGGCATACCCCATCCCGTTAGTTAGACGCGGCCTGGACGGCACGGTGCTATCAAACAGCATGAAACGTTTGCAATTTCACCCATAAAAAAGCGTCTAAATTGACCAAAAATAACTGCCATATTGTGCTTTTTTACAATATGCACTGGCTTTCTTGATTGGAAAAATAGGCGCTGCATGCGGCGCGTTTACTATGTTTAGGCGGGCAAATGAAGCAGTTACCTTGCAAGTAGACAGGTTAGCTAGCTTGGAGATGAAAGGAACTTCCAGCGATGTTTAGCTCATGCGCGTTCAATGGCCCTGAATCACAAGCTACATACCAGATTTTTTAACGGCTTTAGTGCTGAATTTGAGTAAATACTACGTGGATCGAAGTTCGTTGGTTATTGCTGCCCAATAAATCAATAGCTTGAGCTCTGCTAACAACTCAAACGAACTTCTTGCCGGGCACTCACCGATAGGGGAATCAACATAAAGTAACAACACCCCCGTTATTTTCATAACGGGGGGTGTTGTTTCAATTACCTTCGGTACCAGTGACGTTGCTGGTTTTTCTCTTATCTATATTCTTGAAGGTTTCAGTTTGCAACTGCTCTACCGCACCGCTTTGCAAATGCTTGGTCTCGTCCTTTTTCAGCAGCACAACTAAAATAATAATAGCAGCAATAGCAGCACCAGCGATCCACCATGTGTAGTCTTTTTCTATTTCTTCAGCCATTTTAAAATCCTCGTGGTTTGTTTAATTGTCCCCTTTTCTCAAAGGGGGCTTGACTGGACAAAATGATATGCAGATCTGCAATTGGCCGAAAATGTTCATTCATTATCAGGTCAAAAATTGCTGATCTATCACCCGCCCATAGTTCAACAATACATACTCAAATCTGAATACACAATATGTAATGATACCTATGAGGCCGGTAGATCGGACACGATGTTTGCCCGGCATTCACGAGCTACGGCACTTTCCCGTCTCCCGCTCGCCTGCGAATTCCTTTTCGGAATTTAACTACACAGGATGGAATAGCTAATCATCCGTCCTAGCCGTTTTGAAGCTGGCAGATGCCCCCAACAGGCCAACCATGAAAAAAGCCGTGCCGACAAGGGTGAAACGCAGATTCGTTTCCTGGATGGTCATGTCACCGGTCGCATAAAGCATGATAATGACGGCGACCAATCCCCAGCCAATAAAACGCAGCACAGCGGCTATAACGAGTTTACCCAGCGCTTCCGATTCGCTGACCGGCGTGTCCATTCGGTAAGCGACAAAACCGCACATCAGCGCCGGCAGAATTCCCCAGCGCATATGCTCTATGAAGCTTTCCAGAAACTTGAAGTGATCTTTGTAGTAAGTTAACTCGAGTATAAGCGCTGATGTCGAGGTGCTGACGATAAACCCCATTATCATCATTGCCATGTAGAACCCATAATATCGATCGGATTGCTCACGCTGGTGCCTGAAGGTGAGCGTCCGTGAAACAAAGACCAGCGCTATCGGAAGGACATAAATCAGGATGGCGTAAGCGACCCACCGTAGCGTAGTGTAATCAAAGTGGGCTAGCGGTTGATCGGGAAACAGGAAAGCATTATGTAGCCAAACCGAAATCTCCCGCCCCAACATGATCCCGATGCCGGTGGCAGCCGTGAATAGCAGGATATATTTATAGGTGTGTTTCAGGCGCGCCTCGTGGACGTTGCCGCCGAGCTGCTTCACGGTTGCCCATATCTCATCCTCGCTCGCGCTGCCGAACACGACCAGCGAGGCGAGCAAGCGGCAGAGCAGGCCGGTCAGGTGATCCAGCTCCTTTAGCAAGTTGACCGTCTTGGTATAGTGCGGTTCCGCTTCTTTCCAAACGGCCACTTTTTCCGACATCGCATTGTAGGAAATACAGATTTCTCCCCATTTCAGCGACGGCTCGTTGAAAAAACGGCGATAGGACTGTTGGTTGGCGTAGTTTTGTATCCGGTCGAAAAGCAGGCAATTATGAGCCCACTTATACTCGACCGTGGCGCTGGATTTTTCGAAATCGCCGGGGTCGATGCTCGGCACCAGCAGGCGATTGTCGATTTGCGTTTTTAATCCATTGTCGATCGCCGACAATCTCGATGTAATCAGAGCGTTATAGACCTCTACCGCCTTGGTCGGAATTGCGAACGCGTCATGGATGCTGTCCCTCAATATCAGTAAGGGATTGAACTTGCTTTCCCAGGCGATAAAGAAAAGAAACAGCCCGGCGGCAATCAAAGGGATAATCGTGTTTCCGTCCAAGCCATTCAGGAGATTCACCAATTCCCCGGAGTGCAGGTTCTTTACGATCAGCGTTACCAGCGGTTCCAAGGGCAGCCACTGCCAAGTGAGCAGCCAATAAAGTGCGGCTATAAAGGTGCAGTACGATGCGATTCCTACCCAGTAGGTGCTTCTGCGGCTAAAGTATTGGGGTAGCGTCGGCTCAGCGCCTAACTGAATTCGGCGTTTCTGGAAGGATCGATAGGCGAGAAAGAATGCCGCCCCGGTTCCAAGAAACTGCACCGCAAGGTTAATCAAGAGTTCGATAGTCATGCTGCGGTTGCTCCTACGTATTTTTCACAAAGTTTCGAATTTAAGGGAAATGTTCAAGTCCTGCCTGATTATAAACGCACTTAATTACACAATTTCGATCGTTTTTACGCCACTTCTATAAGGTATGGATTGGCGTGAGTCGGTCGAGAGCGCGTTGCGGGATCGAGTGGTTGTATTATACCCCGGTCGGGCATCCCGTTTATGCCCGCATTCACGAATTTCAAATATCGGGCAATGCTCATTAATAAACAACATGAAACATTACAATTTTTCCCCATCCGCTAAAACGATTGAACGAATCCCTGTATACATTATCACCGGTTTTCTTGGCAGCGGAAAAACCACCTTACTGAATCGTTTATTGAATTATGCGCCCAAGTCCGCCGTCATCATCAATGAGTTCGGCGCCACGCCAATCGACCAACAATTACTGCGCGAGCATAAAGCGCCTTTATCAACCTTGGTTGGCGGTTGCTTGTGCTGTCAGGTACGCGGCTCGTTAACGCCTTTGCTTAAAAATCTGCGCATGGCTTGGGATTCCGGGGAGAAACCTTTCGAGCGGGTGATCATCGAAACCAGCGGCGTTGCCAATCCGGAACCGGTGCTGGATATTTTGTTAAGGGAACGCTGGTTAGCGGCGCGTTACAACCTGCAAGGCATTATTGCCACGGTTTCAGCCAGTATGAATAGCGATCATTTCGACTCTTTTCCTGAAGCCCAAGCGCAAATCGCCTGGGCGGATACGGTGGTAATGACGCAAACCGATTTGGCAACAGCTGAAGCGATTGCAAAACTGGATGTGCGCTTGTCGGCCTTGGCTCCCGCCGCAATTCGGCTGACCGCGGTGCAAGGCGAGCTTGACCCCGATGCGCTACTCAATTGTTCGAAAAAACTCCGCCGACTGCGTGATACTGAACTGCCCGATTTACCTGATCATGGATTTAACAGCATCACTTTGCAGCTTGAGCATCCGCTACCGTGGGAGCAATTGCAAAAAGCGTTGGAATGCCTGATCGCCCAGTATTCAAAACAGCTGGTTCGCTTGAAAGGCATGGTTTACATACCTGAGCAAAACGAGCCATTGCTGGTGCAAGGCGCAGCCGGAAAGCTTTATCCTGCAACGCGTCTGCCGGCGAGAGCGTCCGATGACGGCATTGGGCGGCTGGTTATTATTACCCAGGGTGAAATAAAAGGCTTGGCTGAAGACCTGATGGCGCAATTGCGTAATGAATCACCGCTGGAAACCGAGGCCTCATCACTAATCTTCTAGGTGTATTTCACAGTACAGTTGGTTTTCAAACCATTGCCGGCGATTTCGCTTCGATTGCTTGGAACCAAGCAAAATCATTTTAAACACGCGATCAATATAAAAAAATTGCGCAGTCTGTCACAAAACGGCTAAGCTCTGTCTTGCAAGAGTCTTTCCAAACAAAAATCATAAGAGACAGTTTATGCAGACCAATATGCCGGTGACTAACGTGGAATACTCGCTTAAAGAGACTGATTCCATAGTATCCAAGACTGATTTAAAAGGCTTGATTACCTATATCAACGAGGACTTCCTGCGCGTTAGCGGATTCAGCCAAGCTGAGCTGATCGGTGCCCCGCACAATATCGTGCGCCACCCGGATATGCCGCCGGAAGCGTTTGCAGATATGTGGAAGGCATTAAAAGAAAACCGTCCATGGACCGGGCTGGTAAAGAATCGCTGCAAAAACGGCGACTTTTACTGGGTGCTGGCCAATGCCACGCCCTATTATGAAAACGACCTGCTGGTCGGTTACATGTCGGTGCGCAGCAAACCCAGCCGCGAACAAGTCAATGCGGCAGATGAAGCCTATAAGCTGTTTAAGGAAGGCAAGGCCGGCAACCTGAAAATACAGGATGGAAAAGTCGTCAAATCCACTTTTTTGGAGAAACTTAATCCTTTCAAGTGTCCCGCAATCAAATGTCGATTAATCAATGTTATCGGTCTACTGAGCGTATTAATGATGATCATCGGCGGCATGGGCTTGCATGGCATGAGCAAAGCCAATGACGGGCTGCGCACCGTGTATGAGGATCGCACCGTGCCGATGAACCAGATATCCACTATCAAGGAACTGATGCTGACCAATCAACTGAGAATTACCGCCGCCTTGGTTACGCCAACGCCTGAAGTGATCCAGAAAGATACCGCTGAAGTGGAACAAAACATCGCGGAAATAAACAGGACTTGGGTGGCTTACATGGCCACTTACCTAACCGAAAAGGAAAAAATACTGGCCGACAAGTTCGCCGCCGATAGAAAACTGTTTTTAGAAGAAGGCTTGAAACCAACCCTTGCCGCATTGAAAGCCCATGACATCGAACTTGCCAACAAACTTGTCGCAGACAAGATTAGCCCGCTTTTTAAACCCGCCAGCGAAGACATCAAGCTCCTGATGCAATTACAGGTCGATGTTGCCAAGCAGGAATTTGAATTGGCACAATCCCGCTATGACGATACCCGTAACATCGGCATCGGCTTGATCACGATGGGTATTATGCTGGCCCTACGGTGGGGCTTTACTCTGATTCGCGTTATTGTGCATCCGCTTAATGCGGCTATTCGCGAATTTGGCAGCATAGCCCAAGGGAAGTATGACAACGCCATAAACATTGAACGCCAGGACGAAATCGGCAAGGTGATGGAAGCGCTTAAATCGATGCAGACCAGACTCGGTTTCGACATAGCAGAAAGCAAACGTGTTGCCGATGAAAGTTTGCGTATTAAAGTTGGTCTGGACAGCTCCACGTCCGCCATCACTATATCGAACAGTGATACCCTGCTGATTCATATGACCCCGGCGGCGAAACAACTTCTTTCCTCCATCGGCGGCCCCGACTTCGATGTTGAGGGACTATACGGCAACAACCTCTCCAACTTATTCAGCGATCAAGAGGCTGCGGCCAAATTCGATCGGGCCGCACAATCCGGCGAAGACGTGGACTTATTCTTCCAAAATCATCATCTCCGTTTAGCGGCCCGCCCTATCATTGGCGAAAGCGGTAATTCGTTGGGCCGCGTAACGCAATGGCAGGATCGCACTGTTGAAGTCGCAATAGAGCAGGAAGTGGCCGATATTGTGCATGGTGCCGCCATGGGCGACTTCACCCGCCGTATCGAAATGCTGGGCAAAAAAGACTTCTTCAAACAACTCGGTGATGGACTTAACGAGCTGATGGAAACCACCGAGAGCGGCATCAATGACGTGGTGCGCGTACTGGGCGCACTGTCCCGCAGCGACCTGACCCAAAACATCACCAATGACTATGCCGGCAGTTTCGGACAGCTCAAGGATGACGCCAACACCACGGTGGAAAAATTAAAAGAAATCATCAGCCAAATCAAAGAAGCCACCGATAACATCAACACCGGGGCGAAAGAAATTGCCTCAGGCAATAACGACTTGTCGCACCGCACCGAAGAGCAAGCCGCCAGCCTGGAAGAAACGGCGGCCAGCATGGAAGAGCTGACCTCGACCGTGCAACATAATGCCGAAAGCGCCAAAGAGGCCAACCAGCTTGCCGTTGACGCATCCGACATAGCCGGAAAAGGCGTCGAAGTAGTCGGTGAAGTGGTTCGGACCATGGATGATATAAACGATTCTTCGCGCAAAATCAGCGACATTATTTCGGTCATCGACGATATTGCTTTCCAAACCAATATCCTTGCCCTCAACGCCGCCGTTGAAGCGGCGCGCGCCGGCGAGCAAGGCCGGGGCTTTGCCGTGGTTGCCGTAGAAGTGCGCAATCTCGCCCAACGCGCCGCTACCGCTGCCGGAGAAATCAAGCACTTGATTGATGACTCAGTCATGAAAGTCGCCGGGGGCAGTAAATTGGTAACGCAAGCCGGTCAAACCATGGAAGAGATCGTCAATTCCGTTCGCGGCGTTACCGTCATGATGTCTGAAATCAGTGCTGCCTCTGCGGAACAAACGGCAGGCATTGAGCAGGTTAATCAGGCCATCAGCCAAATGGACGATGTGACCCAGCAAAATGCCGCACTGGTGGAGCAAGCCGCCGCCGCAGCGGAATCGCTGGAAGACCAGGCGCAAAACCTATCGAGTACCGTAGCACAGTTCAAAGTGGAGGGTTACTCCCGCCATAATTCCGGCAGCGTGTCTCAAGCCGGCCCCATTCGTTCTTTGCATGCAGCCCCGCCGCAAAAAGAAATAGCGTTGGCAAGAAAACCGGCAGCCATCAAGCCCCAACCAATTCCGCAACTTGCCAGTGAGGACTGGGAAGAATTTTAGTTAAAAAGTTATCCGGCTGTGGACGGTTTGGCGCTGTCCGCAGCTGTTTTCCCCGCATGAGCGTCGGCAATATTTAATCTGACGTTTTTTAGCCTGTTTATTAACCCAGATTTAGGCTTTGAAATTGAAGCATCCAGAAGTTGATTCGCTTGGTAGGTAATTGCGCTTATTGCTTGGGCAAGTTGAACGCTCTATTCTACAAACATGGGTACAACTCCAACCGACTGGCTAATTCACTTTCGTTCTCGTGAGGATAAATGTCCTGCTATGTTCAATTTCACTAAAAAACACAGTAATGCTCTGGTGGTTGCGCATACACCATCCGCCGGAGCAAGCGAAAAATATGACGCGGCGATAAAAAAAATCGAGCAGCTTGAGGCTGAATTATCCCAAAAAACACGCGAATTAGATCAAAGCTGCTACGCTCAACACATAATGAGCGAAGGCGTAAAAAACTGCGTTACCTCCCTTTGCTCAGTTCAAAACCAACTATACGCTGTAGCCGCGCATTTAGAGCGTTCAAACAAACGTATTTTTAAGTTAATGCAAGAGAACAAGACGCTTAAATCATCAGGCGATGAATGGTTTAAGCGTGCAATAAAACTTGAATTCGATATTTTAATGACTAAGGACGGGCTTAAAAAAGTCGAATGTGAGCGCGACTTGGCTATAAGAACAATCAAGCTGCTTCAAGTCGAGTTAATGTCCCCGGATAAAGAAAATAGCCAGGATAAAAAACAAAACTAAAGCAGGCCCTGACTGCAACGGCCTAACTTTACTTTGCCAGGATACTGAGCATGCTCGTTTGGCTGATTCCCTCAGCGCACAAAACAGCCCTGCTGAATAAAGTGCAGCGCCTGTTCTATGACAGGCTCGCGCCGCATAATAAATGAATGCGAATACGGCATAACAATAAAATCATTCATGCCTTCCACTTGAGCCCGACTCACCGACACCTTGCCGTCATTGGCACCAGGAATCAGTCTTGATAAAAAAGGATTGATGCTTTTACTACCGGCAATAACCCCAAGCTGAAAGTTCACCGGGCCTAGCTGGTTCGGTGCACTGTTGTCAGCGGTACCCAGCTGCAATCCGGCCGGGCCGTTTAAGTAATAAAACAACTTCCAACTTCCCAGTTTATCGACGACTTCGCTGCCCTGATTGGGCGGCGCCAGCATCACCACCCGCCCAAGCTTATCAATAGTCTGGCTAGACAAATAATTACGCAGCAAAATGCCGCCCATCGAATGCGTCAGGAAATGGATTTTTTTAATGCCTTCCGTATCACATTGCTTCAATGCCTGGGCGATGTATTTTTGCGCCAGGATGTTGATGTCTGCGCTTCGCGAAGGATAATCGACATTGGCGATTTTATAGCCGTAAGCCGCCAGCAGCTTGGCCGCCTTATTCATGCTGCGGCTGGTTCTTGCCAGCCCATGCAGCAGGATAATCGCTTCCGAGTCTTTATCTATCGGCTTCAGTTGGGCTGTTAAATTTTCCATAGCGCAGCAAAATGGCAGGCAGCAATAAGTTGTCTCGTTCCCACGCGTCACGCTTATCGTGATACACAATCGAAGTAGGCCGGAATAAGCCTGTCCGCGCGTTAAGCGCAGGATAGGCGTTTCCGGCATCCCGATTGCCGGAAACGCCCACCCTTGCTGTCGCCGGGAGGGCTTATTCCGGCCTACATTCGAGTCATTAAAATGACAGCAACGCGTGGGAATGAGGGTGGATATTTATCTATCCGTTTCAGTTTGGCTGTTAAATTTTCCATAGCGCAGCAAAATAGCGGGCAGCAATAACAGGTTCAACAGCGTCGAAGAAGCCAGGCCGCCGATGATGATCGCCGCCATCGGCCCCATGATCTCGCGCCCCGGATTATCGCTGTTGAACGCAATCGGGAACATCGCCAGCGCGGTGACCAGCGCGGTCATCAGGATCGACGGCAAGCGTTCCTGCGCGCCCAGCACGGCGGTTTCCAGGTTCCAGGGCTTACCCTCGACTTCAACCAAATAACGGTAATGCGACAGCAGCATGATGCTGTTGCGCACGGTGATGCCGAACAGCGTCACAAAGCCCACGACAGAGCCGACCGACAAGGTAGCCCCTGTTAACACCACGGCGGCGACGCCGCCGATCAGCGCAAACGGCAGGTTGGCAAGGGTCAGCAACATATGCCGGATACTGCCTATCGCGATATAAATAAAAATCAGCACCCCGGCCCCGGCCAGCAGCGAATGCAGGATTAATTCCTTCCGCGCCTGCGCCTGTTCAATCGCCGCGCCGGTGAACTCGGGATAAATATCTGCCGAGAACGGAATATCTTTTAATACCCTACTTTTAAGTTCCGCCATAAAATCGTCCAGATCCCGGTCGAGCACATTGCCGGTTACCGTTTGCCGCCGCTGCGAGCCCTGATGGAGAATGTTATAGCGGCTGGCCGAATGCCTGATTTCCGCGACCTGCTCCAGCGTGATCATCGTCCCGTCCTGCGTCCTGATCGGCAGCTTGGCTATCGATTCAGGCTGCTGTCTTAACTCGGGCGTCAAGGTCACCGCGACGTTGTAGATTTTATTGCCCTGAATGTTTTTACCGACCACGCGGGTTTCGTAAGCCGCCTGCAAGGTATCGACGATCTGCGCCGGCAACACGCCCCAAAAGCTGAGCTGGTCGAGATTCAAGTTAATTTGCAGCAACGGCGTGCCGGGCGGCGAGCGCAACTGCACATCCGCCGCGCCGTCTATGTCGCGCATAATATCGGCGACCGCCTGTGCTTTGGCATCAAGCGTATTCAAGTCATTGCCGTAAATATTGACCACCACCGGCGAGGTGTAGCCGGAAATGGTCTCATCGACCCGCTCCGTCAAGAAGGTGTTGGCTTCAAATAAAATGCCGGGGAAATCCTTTAAAATATCTCTTAATTTATCCAGTATCGCCTGCTGCTCCGAGCCTGACATCGGCTCAAGCCGGACTTCATACTCGCTGTAATGGCTGCCGTAAGTATCGGCGCCCCGCTCCGCTCGTCCCGCCCACTGCGATACCGATTGTATGCCGGGAATCGCCATAAACTGCTCAGTCAGTTTGCTGCCGATTCTGATCGATTCCTGCAACGAGGTGCCGGGAATACTGGTGGTGTGGACGATATAATGGCCTTCACGCAGTTCGGGCAGGAACTTGCTGTCGAGACTGAAAAAAGCCGACAAGCCTGACAGGCAAACAATAATGCTGCCGATAATGACCGGCTTAAAATGCCCCGAAACCTTGCCCAACAAATCGTTGTAAAGCGGCTTGATGCGCTTGATCAGCGGCGGATCGTCATTAACGAGATCGGCGTTGCCAAGCAACGCATAGCACAGCGCCGGTGTTAAGGTCAGCGCCACCAGCAGCGACATTAAAATCGCCAGAATGTACGAATATCCCAGCGGCGAGAACAAGCGTCCGGCAACGCCGTTTAAAGTTAGCAGCGGCACAAAAACCAGCGCGACGATAAAGCTGGCATACACCACGGAACTGCGCACCTCCAGCGATGCGCTGTAAACCACATCGGCAATCGGCAGCGGCCGGGCTGATAAACGGTTCTCGCGCAAGCGCCGGAAAATATTTTCGGTATCGATAATCGCATCGTCGACCACCTCGCCCAACGCGATAGCCAAGCCGCCCAGCACCATAATATTCAGGTTGACGCCGCTTTCCAGCAGCACAATCACCGCGCCGATCAACGACACCGGGATCGCCAGCGCGGAAATAAACGCCGTGCGGAAATTAAACAAAAACAGGTACAGGATAATCAGCACGAACAAGCCCCCGATCAGCAAATGCCCGGACAAGTTAGACAGCGAGCGTTCGATATAATCGGCAGGCCGGAACAGGTGCGAGTAAAAGTTGATCGCCTGCTTTTTGAAAATGGGCTCGAACTCTTGCAACGTCTGCTCGACCTGCCTGGACACCGATAACGTATTGGCCCCGTATTGCCCGATCACCATCATCACAATGCCGGGCTTGCCCATAATTTGCGCCGCGCCGATCGGCGGCTCCGGCGCATAGCCAATCGTAGTGACTTCGCCCAGCGTCACATTGCGCCCCTGGTCCCGCTTGACGATAATCTTGCCGAATTGCTCCGGCGTGGAGGGCTGCCCCGTCATCTGCAACGTAAACCGCTGGTTATTGTTTTCGATAAATCCGCCGCCCTGAATATTTCCGGCCTGTGACGCGGCCAGGATAATGTCTTCCAAAGTCAGGTTAAAGCGATGCAATTGCAGCGGATCGACCTGAATTTGCAATTGCTGAATATCGCCGCCGAACACGTTGACATCGGCAACCCCCGGAACAGCCTTCAGGCGCGGCACTATCGTCCAATCGACCAGACTGCGCAAAGCCATTAAATCGGTTTGATCGTCCTTGTTTAAACCGATAGTTAATACGGTCGCCGAAGACGAAGACAGCGGTATCGCCACCGGCGTAATGCCCAGCGGCAACTGTCCCGCCAGCGTAGTCAAACGTTCACTGATCAGCTGGCGATTGCGGTACACATCGCTGTTTTCATCAAAGATCGCGGTAATAATCGACAGCCCCTGGATCGATTCCGAACGCACCGACTTCATGCCGATCAAGCCGCTGATCGAGGTTTCGATTTGCTGGGTTACCAGCACTTCGACCTGTTCAGAAGAAAGGCCCGGCGATTCGGTTTGGATGATCACCTGCTTGGGCGAGAATTCAGGAAAAATATCCAGGCCCGCCGTAGCGAAACGGTAACTGCCGTAGAGCAGGATTAATACCGCAAGCGCGATGACAATGCCGTAGAAACGGATGGAGAAGCGGACTAGGGTGGATAGCATGGGTTAGTGAGTTGGTTATGGGCGGTAGTAATAGCTCAATTCGACAGTGAATTTAACCCGTCTGCCGAGACGATTTATTATGCCGCGCCATATTTCGCTTGTGTTTCAAACAGCGAGTATTGAATTGGGTTTTCTTTTTTTCGCTCAATAGAAATGGCATTGAAGTTTGTAACCAAGGCTTCAATAACAGGATTCCTGTTTGTTTCCTTGCCCCCAACATGATAGAAATGCTCACGGGTAAGAACGGAATGCTTTGACCACATGGTTTTAATGTATTCGTTTTCCCGGTAATCATTATGATGCCATGTTGATAAAATAAACTTTCCTTCAAAATCAGAAAGCCTATCGAATAGTTCTTTTTCGTGAGAATCATCCCAGCCATTGTAGTAGTCAACATGCCTACCAATATAAGGTGGGTCGCAATAGATAATATCCGATGGCGATGCTTCAGAAATGGTTTTGTTAAAATCTTGACACTTGAATACGAATTCTTTTGCTTTAATTATTTTACAAGCCCAATCCACTTGATTAGTGATTTTCGTTATATAGGCTTGCGCGAAACGTTGCGGCTTTCTACAGAACGGAATGTTGAATCCCCCTTTTCGATTGAAGCGAATCATGCCATTAAATCCGGCGCGATTAACAAATAGAAAATCCAGTGGAGAATGCCCGGAATTAAATCGTTCTCTTACAAAGTAATAATGATCTTCACCTTTTGATAAAAGAAGCTCGCCTTCGCGTATCAGGTATTCCTTAACTATTTCGGGCGTTATTTCCCCTGACGCTATTCCGGCATAAAAGTTAATCAAGTGCGGGTTCGCATCGCATAAAACGGCACGATGAGGCGCGACATTAAAAGCCACAGCCCCCGTACCCATAAAAGGCTCAATCCACACGCCAGTAAAATCACTAGGGACAATACTTTTTATCCAAGGTACAAGCTTGGTTTTTATGCCTTGCGACTTGATCGGCGGCACACCGGTTTTTACGATCATTCTTCGCCATTCCTCTTATTTATAACCAAAGATAGATCACCGTTTTTGTACGCTACGAAATCTCGTAAGGTGGAGATTATTTTTGCTTCACCTTTTTCGTCTAGGATAGTTATTTTTTTGTAGTTTATCCAATACTCATCAAACCAGTGTTCGCCAAGCTTTGAAAACATACCCTGACCACTGATTATATCGGCGATATTGTTGATGCTTCCGATATTAGCAGTATTACCGCTACCGCCTTTATCGCTGGCGATTTTCCATTTTTCTGTAACGAAGAATTGGAAATTCCTTACTACCGAAGTAATTGAATGCAGCTCATCAATGCTGAACGCTTTTGTCTCATCAATAGTTGTACCCTCTGCCCTATCGTAGATAATGCCAAGACAAAAATGGCCTGAATACGTACTGTAGGGAAACTGAATATTTTTGGTACTGGTGCGATGCTCAAAATATTTGCCATGTGAACCCAGCGTAAACCCATTACACAAATATGGCTTTTTTGGATTCCGATAGGTTGTCTTAAAATCAACAGCGAATCTAACGGATTCATCGCTGGCTTTAACAAATGATATGTCGGGGTAGTAATTCTGGTGATCGGCAAGAACCACCTTGTACCCGTTAGTTTGTGCAAACTGCAAAATTTTAGGGAATAGATGAATTTCAAGGATTTTCGATACGATCTTCGTATCGGAAGAAATTGTGTATACGTTCTTGAAAATATCAATGAAGCCTTTTACCGTCCATTGCCCGTCATCAGTACTAATATGCTCTTTAAACTCGGCGACAAACTCTTCAAGCTTCTCTGCAAAGATTTCTTTTTCTGTCATGTAGATATTTTCTTAAATTTTTTGCTAGTTCCCAAGCTCCAGCTTGGGAATTCAGTTACGGAAGCTCCAGCTTCCCGTTTCACGAAGCTAGAGCTTCGTCTTCTGGGTTCCCAATCTGGAGATTGGGAACCAGCTTGATGTGCTGAACGCAATGAAACGCATCAATCGAAAATGATGCACTTCCTTCGTCAGCACATTCTCCTGCCCTATTTTCTCGATTGCCAATAATTAGGCTGTTTTCTTAAGTGCATAATTGCAATTACTTCTACCTGAGCCGATCTTGGTCTAAAAATAATCGCATAAGGAAAATGCAATAGCCGACATTTTCTAACATCGTCATCTATCTTTCGATACAACAGCGGGTTCCGGCATGCGCGGTTAATCGCGTCTTCCGCAGCTTCTATAAAGCGCTTTTCCAGACCCGCTTGTTGTTTTTTATAAAACAGAACAGTTTGCTCCAGTTCCTCTTGCGCTTGAGGATGCAGGAAAAACTTCATAAATAACGTTGTTTCAGCTCGGCTATGAATTGTTCTCCATCAATCAATAAAGAAGGATCGGCATCTATTTCTTTACAACGTTTTTGTATTTCTTGCCGCCATTCTTCCGAAACAATAAAGTCTTCTTCATAATCCAAACTTTCCAGCAATATTTCTGCAATATAAGCTCTCGATGCTGGGGCAAGTTTTAATGCTTGCTCTGTAATTGTTTCTATTTTCATAAATATCCTCCAATTTTCGCTAGTTCCCAAGCTCAAGCTTGGGAATTCAGTTACGGAAGCTCCAGCTTCCCGTTTCACGAAGCTGCGACTTGTACGGATGCAGGAGCAGCCTCGTAGGGTACGCTGTGCTTACCTTTCGGCATTCTGAGCAGCCACGAAAAGCGTAACCCCACAGCCTGATTATTTATCCCAAGCCTGCTGAGCCTTTTCCGATAAAGATTCCACCGTCTCATCCGGCCAAAGTTCCCGTTGCCATTCGGTATAATCGAATTTATCGCGTTTGAGCAAGGCGATAAAACGCTCAGCATCCACCATTCCTAAGCTGGAAAAAATAGACTCAAAACCGGTGTTCATTATTT
Organism: uncultured Gammaproteobacteria bacterium; assembly: GCA_963814825.1. Lineage (GTDB taxonomy): Bacteria > Pseudomonadota > Gammaproteobacteria > Methylococcales > Methylomonadaceae > Methylobacter_A. The sequence goes on from CAWFEF010000001.1 coordinate 48,092, forward strand.
CGCTATCTGATTTCATACGCTGTTATCTTCTTGAATAAACGTGAGAGGGTTCACCACATTAAGATCGGTTATTTTACGCGCCGTCTTTATCAATTGCTTACCCGTCGTTATAAAATAATCGGCCTTAACCGAAAACGCACAGGCACAATGCAAAGCGTCTTTAACGTGCAAACCAATTGCCTGACATTCCTTTGCTTTTTCGATAATGTTTTCCGAAGCAGACACCCAATGACTGGACTGATTTTTCCATTTCCTGATTTCATGCTTATGGTTGATGTATGGATTTTGGTCGTTTTCAAATTGAAGAATATATGACCAAACCAATTTAAACCTGCCTGTTAAGATATTTTCCTGGATATAGAGTTTTGCCTGAGTTTCCAAAAAAACGTTAACATGCTCCTGATCATCGTAAGGCCGGTTAAAGCAACAGTTGTCTAAATATATCAACATAATAAATCGCCTGTTAGCGTTGTTCTAGCTCGGACATAAATTGCTCTACACCAATCAAATAGAATAATACCCACGATGCTCACGCCATTATTCAAGCGGCCAGCTCATCCTTTAATCCAGGATGATCGTGCATCAGCTTTAACAAACATATTACGCCGCCCGGCGGATTAAACCGGCCCTGTTCCCAGTCGCGTAATGTCGCCACCGGGGTTTTAATCAAATCGGCAAAAGCCTGTTGCGATAAGCCTGTTTGCTGCCGAACCGAGCGCAATAAAATCTGCTCAGGACTATGCACCTGCCCGATGCCGTCTTGCATTTCGGCCAAGCCTTGCCGTAAATCAGTCAACGCCATCCCGGCATCAGCTTCAATGGCTTGCGCTATTTTTTCAACGTCCATCTTACACCGTCTTTTTAATGTCACTGGCCTGGATGTTGGCCTGATTGGATTTTTGATACAGTCCTGTAGGCCGGAATAAGCCGGTTCGAGCGGCAGCGAGAACTGGTGTTTCCGGCAAATACCACCGGAACTCGCCGGAAACGCCACCTCGCGCTACGCGCTTGGATGGCCTTATTCCGGCCTACCGTGCTATGCGACCAATAAACTCTTCAACTCCGGCCAAATCAAACGGCCAACCCAACTCCTGCTTGGTCTCAGGGTGATATAAAACCGGAATGCGCACAGCATATCGTTCTTGCCACTGTTCCTGCTCGGCAATATCCACAGTCTCAACGCCATCCGGCACACAGGCGTTAACAATATCTTCCGCCTGTTCGCAAAGATGGCAACCGGAGGTGCCGAACAGAATTAGGCGCATATCAATGATGCAAATGCGCCGCCAGCCAGCGCTCGGCAACTTCTTCCGGCATGCCTTTACGTTTGGCGTAATCTTGCAGTTGGTCTTTGTCTATCTTGCCGACGTTGAAATACTGCGACTCGGGATGTGAGAAATACCAGCCGCTTACCGCTGATGCGGGGTACATCGCATAACTTTCGGTCAACTCTATCGTGGTATGTTCGGTCACATTGAGCAGTTCAAACAGCTTGCCTTTCTCGGTGTGATCGGGGCAGGCAGGGTAACCCGGCGCAGGCCGTATGCCTTGATAGGCTTCGTTGATTAGCTGCTCGGCCTCATGAGTTTCATCTTTGGCATAGCCCCAATATTCTTTCCTGACCACCTGATGCATGTATTCCGCAAACGCTTCGGCCAATCTGTCGGCCAGCGCTTTGAGCATAATCGAGCTGTAATCGTCATTGTCTTGTTCAAACTCTTGCAGTTTTTGCTCGATGCCGATGCCGGTCGTAACCGCAAAAGCGCCGATATAGTCGGCTTTGCCGCTATCAATCGGAGCGATAAAATCGGACAGGCAATAATTAGGTCTACCCGGCGCTTTGACGTTTTGCTGACGCAAATGATGCAGGGTTTCCTTTGTCCGGCTGCGGGTGTCATCGTTGTACACCACGACATCATCGCCGTCGCTGTTGGCGGGGAAGAATCCGACCACTGCGCGGGCGCTTATCCATTCTTCCCTGATGATTTTTTTCAGCATGTCCTGTGCGTCGTCAAACAGCTTTCTGGCTTCAACGCCGATGACTTTGTCATCGAGTATTTTGGGATAGCTTCCGGCCATTTCCCAGGTTTGGAAAAACGGCGACCAGTCGATATACCAGACCAGCGTATCCAATGGAAAATGGTCGATGACTTTTATGCCCAGGAACGAAGGTTTAACCGGTTCGTAATTGCCCCAGTTGAATTTATTGCGCCGCGCTTCTTCTATAGTGTGTTGCTTGGTTTTGGCTTCGCGGCCTTTGTGCCGTTCCCGGACTTCTTCGTATTCTGCACTAACGTTTTTTACGAAGTCGTCTTTCAAATCGGCGCTGAGCAAGTTGCTGGCGACACCAACGCCGCGCGACGCGTCGGTTACATAAACAATCGGGCCGTCGTAATTCGGGGCGATTTTGACTGCGGTATGGGCGCGCGAAGTTGTCGCGCCGCCTATCATCAACGGAATAGTAAAACCTTGGCGCTGCATTTCCTTGGCCACATGCACCATTTCATCCAGCGACGGCGTAATCAGGCCGCTCAAGCCGATAATGTCGACGTTTTCCAAGCGCGCGGTTTGCAAAATATTTTCTGCGGGCACCATCACGCCCATATCAATCACGTCGTAATTATTGCATTGCAGCACCACGGCGACGATGTTCTTGCCGATGTCATGCACGTCGCCTTTGACGGTCGCCATCAGGATTTTGCCGTTGGTTTGCCGATCGCCCGCCGCTTTATCGGCTTCCATAAACGGCATCAAATAAGCCACGGCCTTTTTCATGACCCGTGCGGATTTGACCACTTGCGGCAAGAACATTTTTCCCGCGCCGAACAAGTCGCCGACCACGTTCATGCCGTCCATTAACGGGCCTTCGATAACGTGCAACGGACGTTCGGCTTCCAGTCTTGCCTGCTCGGTGTCTTCGTCAATGTAATCGGTGATGCCTTTTACCAGCGCATGCTCCAAGCGCTTGCTGACCGGCCAACTGCGCCATTCCAAATCTTGTTCTTTTGAAGAGCTGCTGCCGTCGCCGCGATATTTCTCGGCCAGTTCCAGCAGTTTATCGGTGCCGCTACCGTCGTGGGTATTTAATATGACCGCTTCAACCGCATCGCGTAAATCGCGGGGAATGTCCTCATAAATCGCTAACTGGCCTGCATTAACGATACCCATATCCATACCCGCCTGTATCGCATGGTATAAAAATACCGCATGGATCGCTTCCCGCACCGGGTTATTGCCCCGGAAAGAAAACGAGACGTTGGAAACGCCGCCGGAAATCAGCGCATAAGGCAGGGTGCGCTTGATCTCGGCGGTCGCTTCGATAAAATCCAGGCCGTAATTGTTGTGTTCGTCGATGCCGGTGGCAACGGCAAATATGTTGGGGTCGAAAATAATGTCTTCGGGCGGGAAGCCGATTTGTTCGGTCAGGATTTTATAAGCCCGTTGGCATATTTCGATTTTCCTGGCTTTGGTATCGGCCTGTCCGTCTTCATCAAAGGCCATCACGATAACTGCCGCGCCATAGCGGCGCACCAGTTTGGCGTGTTCGATAAACGCGGCCTCGCCTTCTTTCAGCGAGATGGAATTCACCACGCCTTTGCCTTGGATGCATTTAAGGCCGGCTTCCAGAATTTCCCATTTGGACGAGTCCAGCATGATCGGCACTTTGGCGATGTCCGGTTCGGACGCGATCAGCATCAAAAAGCGCACCATTGCTGCTTTGGAATCCAGCATGCCTTCATCCATATTGATGTCGATAATTTGCGCGCCGTTTTCGACTTGCTGTTTGGCGACATCGAGCGCCGCTTCAAAATCGCCGTCAATAACCAGCCGTTTGAACACTGCCGAACCGGTCACGTTGGTGCGCTCGCCGACATTGACGAATAGCGAATCCGGGCCAATGTTCAATGGTTCGAGCCCTGATAACCGGCACTGTTTGGGTATCTCCGGAATTTTTCTGGGACTGTGTTTTTGCACGGCCTCGACTATCGCTTTGATATTCGCAGGCGAGGTTCCGCAGCAGCCGCCGATAATATTTAAAAAACCACTTTTCGCCCAATCGGCCAATTCCGCGGCCATCGCTTCGGGCGTTTCGTCGTATTCGCCGAACTCGTTAGGCAGCCCTGCATTGGGATGAGCGGAAATGTACGTGTCGGCAATGCCCGATAATTCATCGATATGTTGACGCAGTTCTGTTGCGCCTAATGCGCAGTTAAAGCCGAACGAGATCGGCTCGACATGTTTTAAGGAATTCCAGAAAGCGGCCACGGTTTGCCCGGACAAGTGTTCTGCCTGATGCGTCGGTAATCGTGCCGGAAATCATCACCGGCAGTTTGTAGCCGATCTGTTCAAAATACTGTTCGACCGCAAAAATGGCGGCTTTGGCATTTAAGGTATCGAAAACGGTTTCAATCAGGATAATATCTGCACCGCCGTCGATCAGGCCTTTGGTGGCTTCCGTGTAGGCTACGACCAAGTCGTCAAAGAAAACATTGCGAAATCCCGGGTCGTTAACATCGGGCGACATAGAAGCCGTGCGGTTGGTGGGGCCTAAAACGCCGGCCACAAAACGCGGTTTTTCCGGCGTTTTTTGGGTGTATTCGTCAGCAGCCTGCTCTGGCCACACGCGCCGACGCGACATTGATTTCATAGGCCAGCGATTCCATTTTGTAATCGGCCATCGCAATGCTGGTCGCATTGAAGGTATTGGTTTCAACAATGTCGGAGCCGACTTCAAAATACGCGCTATGAATAGCTTTAATGATGTCCGGCTGTGTTATCGATAACAGGTCATTATTTCCCTTAAGATCGACCTCCCACTGAGCAAAACGCTCGCCGCGATAATCTTTTTCTTCCAGCTTGTAGCTTTGGATCATCGTGCCCATCGCGCCATCGAGAAATAAAATGCGCTGGGATAATTGCTGCTTTAATAATTCTGTTTTGCTCATAGGAACGGTCCAGGGGTTATGGATTTGGATATAATCATTGCTTAATAATCGATCAAGCACTATTATTTTTTACTATTTTTGCCGGAGATGAGCATGTCAAAACCAACGATTACTCAAGTCATTAAGAAGCGTTCTAGCTGCTGCCATTGGCGTACAAAGCAACGATAACCGGCAAAAAGACTTCAAGCAGGGATCTCTTTCAACGTATATTATTGCGGGAGTTGATTTTTACCGTGCTTTTTGTTTGCGGCTCTTGTCTTTCTTGTTTCTACCATTTTAGGCAAGTAGCATTTAAAAAGTCAGAACCGATAACCCGACAACCATAAAAAAAGCCCAAGCATCACTTGGGCTTTTTTTTATAACCAACTTTATGCCTTACTTTTCAGACGATGTTTTAAAGCTTTGTTTTATGCTTTGAAACATTTCTTTAAGGTCACCAAATAAATTGCCAACTGTAATTGGCTCTTTGGTAATAAATTTTACCCGAACCAGCGCAGCCGCTAAAAAGCCGACGATTGACGGCATTAATTCCAAGTACACTGAAAGCAAAACGCCTCCAAATCCCTGAAAACCGCCTTCATTTTTTCTATCGCCAATGCTGGTTAAATCACGCTCGTAGTCGCTACCACCCTCACCGCCTCTTATTGGCTTCCAAAATATAAAGATTGACATCGATAAATCCCAGCTGCACTACAAAAAAGACAACCGCGCCAATCGCGACCCACATCATTACATTACTCGTTTTTGCTCTCATAGCCGACTGGTAAATCCAGAGAGCTACAAAAATCATTACAATGCCACCTATCATAGCTATATCCTTTTTTTAAAATTATTTTTTTGTTAGAAAGAAGAAATATGCACACTTTAATATCATGTCTGAACCCTCTTTTTCAACCACTTTGCAGGATTCATATTTTTCTCGTCCAGGAGCGGACTGTTTTTTGATCTCTCCATTTTCGATGGAATACTTTAACGCAATCTTTAAGGCACTGATCCGTCCAGCGACATCAGTTGCCGATGAAATAAGGGTTCCATCTTCCTTAAATTCCCATTCCTGAGTCACGGCTTTTTTGGGGCTGGTTAACGAAACCGCTTCATCATGAAGATTCCATTTCCCTAAAATTTCAGAATTATCTTTTAGTTGAACGTCAGCATTTGCCGATAACGTAAAGAAAATTGCGACCAGTGGTAATATTTTAACGCATCTATTCATCATAATTCCTTATCTTAAAATGTATCAGCACTCAAAAAACAGATTTTAAACTATACCACACTGGCTATCGAGCAATAAATTTCAACCGAGAACAATATTTACATCTCATCAATAAAAACACGCAACAATAAGCCTTGACTTTAACTTTTCCTAAAGTATTATGCTCATTCCGTTTGCTATGTAATTAGCAATATTTCTAAAAATACAAAATTATAGGTAGGACATCCCATGGGAGCGATCTTAGATATCACCGAAATGTTAAAAGAACCAGCTGGTATGGTCGGCGCGGTTGTAGTTATAGCTGCTGGCTACTTCCTCGTAAAGTGGGTATTCGCCGAACACCCAGACGACGAAAAATAAGTCGTCAACCGATTTAATCTTAACTTAGGCCGCTCACTCTCAATTCTTTATGGGTTGAGTGCGGCCTTTGTTTTGTCTGCACATTTCAATACATAAACCCTACATTTCTTATATAATTTATACATCCTCTCGATTTTTCCGAATCATGAAATGTATAAACTTATCTCCGCTAAAATTTTAGAACTTCATTCCAAGCAAGCGCCCGCTACAGGGATAGGCTTATTCCGGATTCTTTACGGCCTGATCACTCTACAGGAAATTATTTTCCTGCTGTATTTTAATCATTTAATTTTCGACCCTATTCCCTATATAGATGTCGAATTCCCGATGATTCCTTTTTTCTTGTGTCTTTGGGCCGTTATTGCCTCTTTTATTGTGGTCGGTTATCGTTACCAATTTGCAATGACCTGCAATTACATTATCTGGATGATTTTTGTTAATTTCACGCCGATGCAACGGGATTTTGATGGCGGCTTTGATTTATTCATGATCGGAGCAGGCTTTTTCCTGCTTTTTATGCCGGGAGACCGGGCATTTTCAATAGATAACCTTCGGCGCAAGCTGAGCACGCCTTTTACCCATTACAGCACCTATCCGAAACCAACCGTTTCAGTTCTTGCCTACACTCTGCCTGTTGCGATCTGCCTCGGCTTTCTATACTTCGATTCAGCCATACACAAAATGTTTGCCGAACACTGGCGCAATGGCCTTGGCACTTGGCTGCCCGCAACACAACCTTATTATGTTTCGGCCATCGACATGTCGTACTTTGCTGAACAACAAGCTTCTGCAAAACATTCTTGGCTATACGATTTTAATCTTCCAGTTTACCTTTATCTTCTTTTTCACCCAGCGCCGGTTACGCATAGTCTATTTACTGATCGGCCTTGGACTTCATCTTGGCATTACCTTGTCTTTTAATATTTATCCTTTTGGCTTGGGGATGCTCAGCTTTTATACCTTACTGATCCCTTTTAAATGGTGGCGATGTATCGGCCGACTGGTTACCGCAAAACAACCCGTCTCTTACCGTATTTTATGACCAGCTGTGCCCTTTGTGTAATCGCACCGTGCTGATCCTTAATCATTTCGACCTATTCAACTGCATAGACTTTAAAAACGCCCAGGAACATGCCGCACATTACCCGGCACTTGCTGCGCTCAGCAATGAAACCTTGTTAACCGACTTATATGCTCTGGATAGCGCAGGTCGTATTTACTCGGGTGTTGACACCTATATCCAGATCTTTATAAAAATGCGTTACTTATTCCCCATCGGCATTATTTTAGAGTCTTCCGGGAATTCATCAACTGGCCTTAAAAAAATACCGGTCTATTGCCGATACGCGCAACCGCGTTCCGTGCACATCCGCTTGCTTGACACCACAAACCCTGCCGGACACCACCTTATATCATCATTTTTTTGAAGACGTTGCCGCGCAAAAACCGAATGCATTTTCCAGAAAGCTCGCAAAAATATTGATTGCACTGCTCGTCTTGCAATTAAACAGCTCCATTCATTACGGGCTTATTTACAGGCTTAATGTCGACAATCCTCAAAAGCCCTATCTCGCAAGCCAGCAATGCCATGTTAATGGCCTCACAGACTTTTTTAGGCATTACCCCGCATGCGCTTTATCTGCACGACCATTTTGCCGGCTACGATCATATTTTGGCGATCACCTACACCGACCAAAATGGCGCTGAACACTGGCTACCTTTTGTCAATGAACAAGGACGCCTTCTTGCTCCGAACTGGGGCCGCGTTCATTCCATGTGGGCCAATATCGCCGTTACGCCAAACATTGACAACAGACGCCTGCATAAACTCATGATGAAAGTCACTGCTTTTTGGGGACAGAAAATCGGCTTGAACCTTGATAATGTCGTTTTCAATATCAAGCTTAAGAAAATCAATGCGCCTTCTTATTGGGTTCAGGATCAACTACATAAAAATTTTACAGCTGCATGGACCACTATCGGAACGGCAAAATGGAGCGACAACCAAATTTCTTTTGATTTGCCTGACAATATTAATGCAGCTTTAATTGCGCGGAAAATTATTCAATTTTTATTATTGCATCATCATTCCAGTCATGATATAAAATACATGTGCTTTAATTTAATGGCGCAAATTAATAAAAATAATTGAAACCCCTTTGGAGGATATTCTTATGAATAAAATTTTATCTCTTATAGCTATGGCATTAATGATTGTTGGTTTGACTGGCTGCTTGGACGATCCAGATGATTCTAAACAAAGACCAGGTGCTTCTAGTTCTATTCAACTGTAAATAGAATTCTTAGCAGTACCAAAAAACCCAGCTTATAGCTGGGTTTTTTGTTTTTACCCGCCTTAAATTTTGCTTGCAACCTACAAGCACGAACTAACCCTCCAATCTCATAACCTGCTTTCTGCATAGTAACCTGCTGTAAACGTTCTTTACACCACCCACCCTTAGATACAGATTATTTTCTCCAGAATTCCGGTACAAACAAAATAACAATGGAAAATATCTGCACCCGACCCAACAGCATCGCAAAAATGCAGACACCCGTTTGAATATCGCTCAGACTGGCGTAATTGGTTGCAGGCCCCACCTGGTTAAGACCTGGACCGGCGTTGTTAAAACAGGCGATAATCGCCGAAAATGCACTGATAAAATCCATGCCGCTCAACAGCAGCATGAACACCAGAATGACGATGCTGATGAAATACAGAAAAATAAATCCGGTCACGGAAGCGACAATTTTATTGTTCACCACGGTGTCGCCGATTTTCATGGATCTAACCGCAAAAGGATGAATAAACTTGAACAACTCCAGACGCGCCTGCTTCATCAGGATGATCGTGCGAATCATCCGAATACCGCCGCCGGTGGAACCGGAAGACGCCGAAATACAACTTAAAAACAGCATCCACATCGGCACAAAAATAGGCCACTGATTAAAGTCCTGAGTGGCAAAGCCGCAATCGGTAGCGATGGTAACCAGATTAAACGTTGCATGGCGTAACGCGGTCAAATAGTCTGGATAGGTGCCCGCATGCCACAGCACCGCAGCCGTTAACAAACAACTGCCCAACACCAAAACGAGAAAAGCTCTTGCCTCCCTGTCATCGACATAAGGATTAAATGAACCTTTTCGGAGAGCCACAAAATGGGTGGCAAAGTTGATCGCCGCCAGCAATTGAAAGATGGTTAACACCATCTCAATGGATAGCGAATTGAAAAATCCGACACTGCTGTCATGAGTGGAAAATCCGCCTAAACTCATCGCAGAAAATGCATGACAGATCGCATCAAACCAATTCATACCCGCCAAGCGCAAAGCGACAATACAGGCCAAGGTGATACCCGCATAGACCAGCCACAAAGCTTTAGCGGTTTGCGCTATGCGCGGCGGCAAGTCGGATTCTTTGACCGTCCCCGGCGATTCCGCAATATACAATCTGCATGCCGCCGATACCCAGAATAGGCAAAATAGCGACCGCAAAAATAATGATGCCCATGCCCGCTATCCAGTACAATTCATGCCGCCACAGGTTTATCGACATCGGCAACTGGTCAATACCGCTAAATATGGTCGCTCCGGTCGTAGTCAGACCGGAAACAGTCTCAAAATAAGCGTCGATAAAACTAAGCTCCGGCAGGTAAATCATCAGCGGCAAGGTGCAAAATACCGGCGTTACTGACCAGGTAATCGCCACCATCAAAAAACCGGTCTGCCTTGACACCTTTTTTGGTATGCGCACGTCGGAACAAACATCAACGCTCCCAGCAGCAAGGTAATCAAAGAACCTTGGTAAAAAGCCGTTGTGGCGCCGTCATCAGCTATCGCGGAGGTCAGCAAACAAGTGGCCATCAAGCCGCTGAATCCTATGGTGACTAAACCGAAAATATTGATGATCGTAAAGATGACATTCATGGGATCAATGCAAAGGGTGAAAGGCTAAAGACAAAGAGCGAAAGGTGAAGGCTTTTTGCCTTCACCTTTCGCCCGCTTCTATTAAAGAGGCTGGAATTTATTTCTCGATGTTTACAACCAGTTTTTTATCCATCACAAACATGACCACATGATCACCTTCTTCAAATACCGTGTCACCGTGAATGGAAATAACCTGCTTGTCGCGTATCAACGCCCCCATCACAATGCCTTCAGGAAAACTGATAGCATCCACCCTGCGGCCAACAACGGAATTCAGATCGTTACTTTGGTGCGCAATAGCCTCGATAGCCTCGGCGGTACCACCACAAAGGGAGCTGACTTGCGCCACGTCGCCGCGGCGTACATGTTTTAAAATACTGCCGAGCGTTTCCTGGTTGGGCAGCACGGCAACGTCAATGCCTGTTCCGGGCAATAACTTGCTGTACGACACATGATTGAGCAGACAGATGGCTTTGCGCGCGCCCAAACTTTTTGCCAAAGAGGCGGAGACAATGTTGACGCCGTCATTTTCGGTAATCGCACAAAACAAATCAGTGCTGTCGATAGACTCGTCAAGCAACAACGTTTCATCGGCGCAATCGCCTAAAAGCACCACGGTATGATTCAGATCATTGGCTATCTTATGAGCACGCCTGGGATCTTTTTCAATAATCTTCACCTGATGATCGCTTTCCAGCGCCAATGCCAAACGTTTGCCGACATGGCCGCCGCCTGCAATGATAATCCGCTTTAACGGAGCCTCCAGCTTGTTCAATTCCTTCAAGACCTGACGCACCTCTTCACGAGGTGCCACGAAAAACACTTCATCGCCGGTCTCAATAACGGCATCGCCGCTCACTACCAACGGAACGCCTTGCCGGAAAATAGCCACCACACGGATTTTACCGCCGACCAAGCGATCTTTCAGGGTTCTAATTTCTTTACCTGTTAAGGAACCGTCCGCCACCACCTTGACCGAAAAAAGCCGCACCATACCGTCTGCGAAATCGGAAATGTGCTGAACACCGGGAAACTCGATTAAATTGCGGATAGCCTCCATAACGATTTGCTCCGGGCTGATCACAATATCCACCGGAATACCGTTCAGGCCGAACAGTTGCGGATTGTTCAGGTAATCGACGGCGCGCACCCGCGCAATCGTTTTCGGCCGACTGTACAGTGTATTAATGATCACACACGCCAACATATTGGTTTCATCACTGTCGGTAACGGCGATAATGATGTCGGCAGTCCGGGCGCCGGCCTGTTCGAGCACCATCGGATGCGCCGCGTTACCGGCAACCGTGGCAATATCGAACCGCTCTTTTAGTGCGTCGAGCAACTCTGTCCTGAAATCAACGACCACAATATCGTTCTCCTCGCTTGCCAACGCCCCGGCAACCGATGAACCGGTGACACCGGCCCCAAGAATAAGTATTTTCATTTGCGCCCTTCGCCTTTTGCCTTGTATCTTTCGTTTACATCTTGGCCAACACAGCCGCAACCGTTTCACCCATGGCCGCCGGTGTCGGGCAGATGGTGACGCCCAGCTCTTTCAACATGCGCCACTTTTTCCGCCGCGCTTTCGCCCGCCGATGAAATAATCGCACCGGCATGCCCCATGCGTCGGCCTTCCGGAGCCGTTAATCCGGCGATATAGGCAACTACCGGTTTGGTCATGTGTTCTTTAGCGAAAATTCCGGCTTCAACTTCTTGCGGGCCGCCGATTTCGCCAATCATGACAACTACTTTGGTTTCCGGGTCGGCTTCAAATTTTTCCAGAATATCGCGGTGCGAACTGCCGTTGATCGGGTCGCCGCCGATACCGACCGAGGTTGAAATACCTATGCCCAGACGCTTCATTTGGTCAGCCGCTTCATAGCCCAAAGTGCCTGAACGACCGACGATACCGACATTGCCTTTCATGTAAATATGCCCCGGCATAATGCCCAGCATCGCGCGACCCGGGCTGATAGTGCCTGCGCAGTTGGGGCCGGTCAGGATCATTCTTTGCTCTACCGGAAAACGACGCAGAAAGTTTTTAACCGTCATCATGTCCTGAGTCGGAATACCGTCGGTAATCGCCACACAATATTTAATGCCCGCATCGGCGGCTTCCATGATGGAATCGGCGGCAAAAGCGGGTGGAACAAAGATAATACTGGCTTCAGCACCAACTTGGCGCACGGCTTCCTTTACGGTATTGAAAACCGGCCGGCCCAAGTGAGTTTGACCGCCTTTGCCGGGAGTGATGCCGCCGACGACGTTAGAGCCGTAGTTAATCATGTCCTGGGCGTGAAAACTGCCGATTTTTCCGGTAAAGCCTTGGACAATAATGCGTGTTGTTTCGTCAATTAAAATAGCCATCTTTATGCTCCCTGTGCCGCTTCTTTTGCAACCGCTTCATTGCGCGCCTGCACCGCTTTTTCAGCCGCTTCGGCCAAGGTCTCTGCGGTAATAATAGGCAGGCCGCTTTCTGCGATAATCCTACGGCCTTCTTCAACATTGGTACCTGACAATCTGACGATCAACGGTATTTTCATATCGATTTTCTTGACCGCCTCGACAACACCTTCGGCAATCCAATCGCAACGGTTGATACCGGCAAAAATATTAACCAGCATGGCTTTTACATTCTTGTCGGCCAGCACTAAACGAAAGGCTTTTTCGGTACGTTCAGCCGATGCGCCGCCGCCTACGTCGAGGAAGTTGGCAGGCTCGCCGCCGGCCAGTTTAATCATGTCCATGGTCGCCATCGCCAAACCGGCGCCGTTAATCATGCAGCCGATGTCGCCATCCAGGCCGACATAGCTTAAGCCGCGATCGGCAGCCGCCATTTCGCGGGGATCTTCCTGGGTTTTGTCGCGCAATTCGGAAATTTTTTGCTGACGGAACAAGGCGTTGTCATCAAAGCCCATTTTGGCATCCAGCGCAACCAACTCGTTGCTGCGGGTAACCACCAGCGGATTGATTTCCAGCATGCTGACATCAAGCTCACGCAGGGCGCGGTAACACCCCCGGATGGTTTTAACCGCATGACTCAACAATTCAGGATCCAGTCCCAACGCAAAGGCCATTTCACGCGCCTGATAATCTTGCAGACCCACAGCGGGTTCGATATAAATCTTGGTGATCGCATCGGGATTGTTTTCAGCCAATTCCTCGATTTCCATGCCGCCTTGGGCTGAACCGACCATCACAATGCGTTCTGAACTGCGGTCAACCAGGAAACAGAAATACATTTCCTTGGCGATGTCGGTGCCGGCTTCGACATACAATCTGCCGCACACTTTGCCGGCAGGACCGGTTTGATGGGTGACCAGTCTTTTGCCTAACAATGCTTCGGCCGCCGCTTCAACTTCATCGTGAGTCTTGCAGATTTTAATGCCGCCCGCTTTACCGCGCGCGCCGGAATGAATCTGCGCTTTAACCGCCCAGACATGCCCGCCAATATCTCTGGCGCGTTGCACGGCTTCTTCAGGGCTGTAGGCCATACCGCCTTCAGCGATTTTAACGCCATAACCGCTTAAAATTTCTTTCGCCTGATACTCATGAATATCCACAGCATCTCCTAATTTATGTGTTGCGTAGGTCGGGGCAGCGTAGCGCAACCCGATTTCTACAAGACTATTATTTTTTTGCTGCGATAGCTTCGGCAGCCCTGACCACGTTATTGGCCATTTTTTCCGATGCCGCATCGATTAAACGGCCATCCAATGCTGCCGCGCCTTTACCTTGTGCAGCCGCTTCTTTCAAAGCAACCAGTATGCGTTTTGCCTTTTCAACTTCAGCCGCAGGCGGAGTAAATATTTCGTTGGCTAATTCGACTTGCGACGGATGTATCGCCCATTTACCTTCGCAACCTAAAGCCGCCGCCCGTCTTCCGGCCATTTTGTAACCTTCGGGATCTTTAATGTCGCCAAAAGGACCGTCGATAGGACGCAAGCCATAAGCTCGACAGGCAACCGTCATCCGGCTGATCGCGAAATGCCATTGATCGCCCGGATAATCAGGATTTAAGCCGCCGATGTTGGTGGTTCTGGCGCGGTTGCTGGCCGCATAATCGGCCACGCCGAAATGCAAGGCTTCAAGACGGCCTGATGCGCCGTTGCGGGCAATATCTTCAACATTGGCCATGCCCAATGCGGTTTCAATCAAGGCTTCAATGCCGATTTTGTTTTTCAGCCCTTGCTGCATTTCCAGCTGGTTAAGCATCGCTTCAACCATATAAACATCGGCATAAACGCCCACTTTAGGAATCAAAACCGTGTCCAGCTTTGCGCCGCACTGCTCGACCAGATCCACCACGTCACGCACCATGTACTGGGTATCCAGGCCGTTGATGCGCACTGAAATAGTGACGCCGTGGCCTTTCCAGTCCAGGTCGTTGATCGCTTCGATAATGTTCTTTCTGGCTTGTAACTTGTCATCAGGCGCTACGGCATCCTCAAGATCCAGAAAAATAAAATCAGCGCCACTTCTCATCGCTTTTTCAAACATTTCAGGGCTGGAACCCGGAACGGCTAATTCACAGCGTTGAACTCGTTGAACTGACGCTGCATATAAGGTGTGGCTCATTTGTGCTTTCCTAATTTCATTGTTGTAAATCCGGTCGGGTTGGCGTAACCCGACATTTTACGGCTGCCGTTACGTATCAGGGACGCTAGGTAAACCCAAACTACGCGGCTTAAGCCGATCTTAAATTAACCGCACATTTTACTTCGAGAGGTCTCAAAGTCAATTTTTACCGCTTGTTTTTTCAGCTCAAGCCCCAATCTGCCCTTGCCGATTTTCAGCGGCTATGTCATTATTGTCGGTTTTTGGACGTTGGCTTTTTCAATATCCAAGCTGCGTCAATCACTCAACTACTTACAAAGAGGCAATGCAATGGCTGGTCGTAACCACCTATATATTCCAGGCCCTACCAATGTGCCAAATGAAATCCTGAACGCTATGCATGTCACCATGGAAGACCATCGTTCTCCTGCGTTCCCTAAACTGCTGACACCTCTTTTACAAGATCTGAAAAAAATCTTTAAAACAGAAACAGGACAAGCGTTTATTTTTCCTGCGACCGGCACCGCAGGCTGGGAAGTTGCGTTGACCAACACCTTAAATCCGGGCGACAAGGTTTTAATCTATCGCTTCGGTCAATTCAGCCATTTATGGGCTGAAATGGCAAAACGCCTGGGTTTCGATGTCGAAATTCATCAGGAAACCTGGGGCAAAGGCATTCCTCTGGATAGATTGGAAGCCCGTTTAAAAGAAGACACCAACCACGAAATCAAGGCCGTTTTAGCGACGCATAACGAAACCGCTACCGGCGTTACCAGCGATATCGGCGGCGTTCGCAAAGCCATGAACGCGGCAAATCATCCTGCATTTTTATTCGTAGACGGCGTCAGCTCTATTGCCAGCCTTGATTTCCGCATGGACGAATGGGGCGTTGACGGCGCAATCAGCGGCTCGCAAAAAGGCTTTATGATGCCTGCCGGCGGCGCGTTTTTGGCATTCAGCCAAAAAGCCTTAAAAGCCGTTGAAACATCAACCTACCCGCGTTGCTTCCTGGACTTAAAAGACCAGATGAACACCAACAAAGACGGCTACACGCCTTACACACCGGCATTGCCTATTCTTTACGGCTTGCGCAAAGCGTTAGACTATGTTGCTGGAAGAAGGCCTGGAAAATGTTTATGCGCGTCATCACCGTTTGGCCGAAGGCGTTCGTAAAGCCGTTGCTGCCTGGGGATTAACCATCTGCGCTCAACCCGGTTTCGAGTCGGACACAGTGACTGCGATTGTGGTTCCTGCAGACAAAGATGCCAGAGACGTGATCAGCACCGCTTTTAGCAGATACGACATTTCTTTAGGCGCCGGCTTATCCGAATTGGCCGGCAAAGCTTTCCGTATCGGCCATGTCGGCGATATGAACGACGTTTCGATGCTGGGCTGTATCGCAGGCGTTGAAATGGCGATGCTGGACAACGGCTTTGACATCAAGCCGGGTTCCGGCGTTGCTGCGGCGATTGAATACTATCGTTCAACAGCAAAGTAAACGATAAACGATAGAACACGGATGACGCGGATCAAACAGATCAACACGGATAAAAGAATATTCGTTAACACCTTAAATGATAAGCAGAAATCCGTATAAATCCGTCACATTCGTGTCATCCGTGCTCTATCGCTGATTCCTTAACTTAATCGGCCACTGCCATTGGAGGATACCCCATGAGCAAACCCAAAGTCTTTGTTACCCGCAAGTGGCCTGCCTCAGTCGAAGCCAAACTCAAAGCCCTTTACGACGTCACTTTAAACGAAGATGACCGGCCTTTAACTGCAGACGAATTCAAATCCGCGCTGCAAAATTACGACGCCGTTTGCCCCACCGTTTGCGATTCATTTCCTGCCGACGTGATCAACGTCGAAAACAAACGCTGCAAAATTCTCGGCAACTTCGGCGTCGGCTACAACCATATCGACATTAACGCCGCCAAGGCGCAAGGCTTGGTCGTGAGCAACACCCCCGGCGTGTTGACGCACAGCACCGCCGATATTGCGATGACCTTATTGTTAATGTCCGCCCGTCGCGGCGCGGAAGGCGACCGTCTGGTTCGCAGCAAACAATGGCAAGGCTGGTGCCCGACGCACATGCTGAGCAGCGATGTAACCGGCGCAACCTTAGGCTTGATCGGCTTCGGCCGTATCGCACAAGCCATGGCAAAAAAAGCCCATCACGGCTTCGGCATGAAAATCGTCTATTTCAAACCCAGCCCGGCCGACGAATATGTCGTTGACGACCTTAACGCGACCCGTTGCGAGTCGATAGAAGAACTGATGCAAGTGGCCGATTATGTTTCGTTGCACTGCCCCGGCGGCGAGGCAACCCGGCATTTGATCAATGCCGACATGCTTAACCTGATGAAACCGTCCGCGCATTTAATCAACACCGCCCGAGGCGATGTCGTTGATAGCGTCGCGCTGATTGACGCGCTCAAAAACAAACGGATTGCCGGAGCAGGTCTTGATGTGTATGAAGGAGAACCCAATGTACACGAAGGCTTCCTGACCCTGG
Source organism: uncultured Gammaproteobacteria bacterium (assembly GCA_963814825.1). Lineage (GTDB taxonomy): Bacteria > Pseudomonadota > Gammaproteobacteria > Methylococcales > Methylomonadaceae > Methylobacter_A. Next base: position 65,613 of record CAWFEF010000001.1, read on the forward strand.
ATAATGTATCGCTACTGCCGCATTTGGGCAGCGCCACCTTAGGAACACGCACGGCCATGGGTGAAAAAGTGTTAGCCAATCTGGCCGCATTCTTTGCCGGGGATCACTTGCCTGATCGGGTTGTTTAACGAGGACCAACGGAACTCATAAACCAATCAAGGCTTCTCAATCACTTCATCCCTCAACACATCAAACGCGTTGAATGCAATATTCAGGCTGAGTTTCAAGTTGATGATGCAGGCGATGGTGGTACTGGTGAAAATGCAGATCATGATGGCGATTTGGTATTTCACCGCCAGCCACGGTTCGCTGCCGCCCAGAATTTGCCCCGTCATCATGCCGGGCAAAGATACCAGCCCCATGGTAGCCATGCTGGCGATGGTCGGATTGATCGCGGCTTTGACGGCATCCCGAAAATACGGACGCACGGCTTCCCAGCGTGTCGCACCCAGCATTAGAAAGGTCGCGTATTCGTTTTCGTTCTTGCGTAGCGCCGAATAGAAGCGTTCCAATGCGATGACGTTTCCTTGCAGACAGTTGCCGAGGATCATGCCCGCCAAAGGCACGATATAACGGGCATCGTAATAGTGAGTCGGCTGGATGACCAGGATCACCAGATAGGCGGTGGAAAACAGTATGCTGGAGGCAATGGCCGATAAAGGTGGCCAGGGCAAAATAACGCGCTTTAAGTCCTGCACGCCGCAGAATACTTAAATCGGCGACTAACAGCATCACCAGTATCCATAAGCCGTTGAGCCAGGGATGGTTAAGATCGAACAGCATTTTCAGATAGATGCCAACCAGCGCTAACTGGATGCTCATGCGCAGGATGCTGATGCCGATATCCCGGCTCAAGCGCAGACCAATCAGCCAGAGCAGCAACCACGGCAGCAAACAGAGGCCGTAGAGCAGCGCCATCCGCGGCAGCTCAATATCAAGTGTTTCCATTGCGCTTTACCTGAGTCAATCGACCCGCTTCAAGTTCAAAAACAATGCCGCAGCGTTCCAGCCACTCAGGGTCGTGAGCTACCGAAAGAACGGTCAGATGCGGATCGGAGAAAACATCGAACACGACTTGTTTGCTTTCCGCGTCCAGTGCGCTGGTCACCTCGTCCAGCAGATACAGTTTTTTGCCCAATAACAGCCCTCGAGCCAGCGCAATCCGCTGTTTTTCGCCGCCGGAAATACGGCTGCTTTCCCGGCTTAAAATGTCTGCAGGCAGTTGCAGTCGTTGCAACACCTCAATAAGTTGAGCTTCCGTAGGTCGATGATCGCGATGCGTTTTGAATTGAAAAGGCAGCAGCAGTGCTTCCCGCACGCTTTCAGCACCCAACATCGGTTCTTGCCCAATGTAAGCGGTGCAGCTTCGAATGGCCTGAACGGATGACTGGAGTTAGCGGTTGTTCCTGAAAGTAAACCGTGCCTGATTTTATAGGATGGAGTCCCAGCAAGGTTCTCAGTACACTGCTTTTACCGGAGCCGGATTTGCCGCATAACACAGCTTTTTCTCCAGGGAATAGCGCAAAGCTGATGTCGGATAGAATCGTTTTTTCGTGGGCAGTGACCGATACGTGATCGAATCGAATGATAGGGGGCATTAAGTGATTGTTCCAAATTGAATCGTCCGCAGTCGACACGAAACCACAGATAATCACATGCTAGAAGCGCTATTTCGGCATACCGCCGCATGATCACATATGAGTGATCATTGCAAAGCAATTGCCGAATCTGGGCATGCTTTACAAGAGAGCTTAGTTAAACCGCTTTTTATTTCAACAAATGCTTAACCGCATCCCTTTCTTCTTTTAATTCGGCTTCGGTAATGCGCATTCTTTGCCTGCTAAAATCGTTAATTTCCAGGCCTCTTACGATATTAACCTCGCCGTCGACTACCGTTACCGGGAAAGAGTAAACCAACCCGGATTCAATGCCGTAATTGCCGTCCGATAACACCGCCATGCTCACCCAGTCGCCCGGTTCGGTGCCGAAAATCCAGGTTTTCATCTGGCCTATCGCCGCATTGGCAGCCGATGCGGCGCTGGATTGCCCTCTGGCTTTAATGATTTCCGCGCCCCGCTGCTGAATGATCGGAATAAATTCATTGACGTACCAAGCCTTGTCAACCAAAGACAAGGCATCCTGCCCCTTGACCTTGGCATGATGGATGTCGGGATACTGCGTAGTCGAATGATTGCCCCAAACAGTCATGTTTTTTACATCGACCGGCAACACGCCGCATTTTTCAGCCAATTGGCTTAGCGACCGATTATGATCCAGCCTTGTCATTGCGGAAAAATTCTCCGGCTTTAAATCCGGCGCATTGCTCAACGCAATCAGGGCATTGGTGTTGGCCGGATTACCGGTCACCAAGACCTTTACCTTTCTGCTGGCGACGTCATTCAAGGCTTTGCCTTGAACCGCAAAAATCTCTGCGTTCACCTCCAATAAATCCTTGCGCTCCATGCCCGGCCCTCTTGGCCGCGCGCCAACCAAAAATGCATAATCGACATTCTTGAACGCCACTCTGGGATCGTCGGTGACTTCAATGCGATGCAGCAACGGGAAAGCGCAGTCTTTTAACTCCATGACCACGCCTTGCAAGGCGTTCATTGCCGGGGTTATTTCAAGCAAATGCAATACGATCGGCTGGTCGGAGCCCAGCAACGCGCCGGCAGCCAACCGAAACAGCAAAGAATAACTGATTTGTCCTGCGGCGCCTGTTACAGCAATGTGAACGGGTGTTTTCATCTGTTTTTCCTTTAATTTTTATATTTTTTCCTAAGCTTACTCGATAAAGCTACCAAGATAATCGGAAAATATTGCACACCATTCCCGACGATCTGGATCATGCAATGCGAGCATTGCCGACAAGCCTAACAACCACAGCATAACTTCATTTTCACAGATAATAACGAAGATAAGCCTGTACAAGCAAGCATATCAAAAAAACAGCGCCAAGATTGCAAGCCGTGTCTACACAGAAGCAGGCTAAATAAGGCAGTGTTTTGTTTATCGAGTATAATAGGCCGGTTTAATAATCGTATTCACGCATACCAGCCCAACCCATCACGAGTAAGTTAATGAAAAAACTGTTATTCCAATTCGATACAGACACTCACCCTTCAGTTTTCGATACTGTTGTAGCCTATGATGGCGGTGCAGATCATGTCATCGGACACGGTGGATTGACACCTGAAAACATCTCGGCTCTGGTGGAAGGCACGATATTTACCCGTGCGCCCAAAGACAAGAAAAATACCGCCATTTTTGTCGGCGGCAGCGACATGATTGCCGGTCAGGCATTATTTACTGCGGTGCAAAAACACTTTTTCCCCGGCTTTCAGGTCTCGGTCATGCTCGACAGTAACGGCAGCAACACCACAGCCGCCGCCGCTGTTGCAAAACTGGCGTCCAGCGGCACGCTTGGCCGGTAAAAAAGCCGTGGTGCTGGCCGGTACCGGCCCGGTAGGACAACGCGCGGCGGCCATGCTGGCTATGGAAGGCGCAGAGGTATCATTGACTGGCCGTAAAATGGAGCGCGCCGTTCAAGCCTGCAACAACATGAAAGCCCGCTTTGGCGTAAACCTGACCCCTGTTGAAGCATTCGATAACGATGCCAGGGCCAAGGCCATTGAACACGCCAACATTGTTTTTGCAACCGGCGCGGCAGGTGTAGAGCTGCTTACAGCCGATCAATGGCAGCATAACACCACACATTGAAATGATCGCCGATGCCAACGCCACACCGCCTTTGGGCATCGGCGGCACCGACGTCATGGACAAAGGCAATCTGCGCGAACGGCAAAATCATCTGGGGCGCTATCGGTTTCGGCTCGCTGAAACTGGCCTTGCACCGCGCCTGTATCGCAAAGTTATTTGAAGACAACAAGCAGGTTTTCGATGCCGAAAATATCTTTGCGCTGGCTAAGGAAATGGCGTAAACACGCCATCGACCAGAACCTGACATGAGCCCTTTACCCGATCAAGCCGACTTGGCATCATGAGACAAGATGCCCTCAGCATTTTTCAGGCAGGCATAGCGGCAGCCGATCCTTATCAGGCGGTTAAACGCCATCTTGTCCCGGAGCTCTTTGGCGACTACTCAAAAGTCCATCTTATCGCATTCGGCAAGGCCGCCTGCGCGATGGCACAAGCGGCACAGGAAATCATTCCGGCCGGGAAATGCTGGCGGGCAGATGGCATAGCCGTCACCAATTATGAAAATGTAACCCGTATCGACAATGTTGACGTGATCGGCGCAGCGCATCCGTTGCCCGATGCAAGCCGGTCTTAAAGCGGCGCAAATCATTGCCGAACGGGTGCAAAATGCTCAAGAACATGAACTGGTGCTGGTACTGGTCAGCGGCGGCGGCTCGGCGTTGATCCCCTACCCTGCCGGTCAAATTACCTTGCAGGAAAAGATTGCCACCACCGATCTGCTGTTGGCCTCTGGCGCGACCATCAACCAGATTAACTGCGTGCGCAAACATTTGTCGCAACTAAAAGGCGGCGGCTTGGCCCGAATGGCTGCGCCCGCCCATTTGCATGCGCTTATTTTATCCGATGTGTTGGGCGACGATTTAAGCACCATCGCCAGCGGCCCCACTGTAGCTGACGACACCACTTACGCCGATGCGATCGAAATTCTTAAAACCAAAGGCGTTTGGGAGCAAGTACCAACCAATGTCCGGCAGCATCTGGAACAAGGCAAGCTGGGCCATATTGCCGAAACACCCAAGCCGGGCGACGACGTTTTTAAGAATACCGGACATACCCTGATCGGCAGCAATACCATCAGCGTCAACGCGATGCTGGAAGCCGCAAAGAACCTGGGCTACGAGACCGAACTTTACAGCGACCATTTATCCGGCGAGGCCAGGACTGTAGGGGCGACTTTAGTCGCCCAGTGTGTCAAAAGGCGACTTAAGTCGCCCCCACAAAACAATCCCATAGCCCTGTTGGCGGGCGGCGAAACCACAGTCACATTAAAAGGCAACGGGCGCGGCGGCCGCAACCAGGAAATGGCGCTGGCTTTTGCGATTGCCGCAGAACAACAAGGCCTAACCGGCAACTGGACATTCCTTAGCGGCGGCACCGACGGCCGCGACGGCCCGACCGATGCGGCCGGCGGCATCGTTGACTCAAACACGATAAAACGCATGACCCAGGCAGGCGTAAATCCGATCGAACTGCTTGAGAATAACGATTCATACACCGCTTTAAAAGCGTCTGACGACTTAGTGATTACCGGCGCGACAGGCACCAATGTCGCCGATCTGCAAATATTGCTGATCCAGCCGCACCTTAAAGATAAAGAATATTAATCCAGGAGAACACCATGTTTAAAAAATCAATGACTATCAAAGGCTTCGATGATGAATTGTTCCAGGCCTTGGAAGAAGAACGCCAGCGCCAGGAAGATCACATCGAACTGATCGCCTCTGAAAACTATTGCAGCCCACGGGTCATGGAAGCGCAAGGCACGCAGTTGACCAATAAATATGCCGAAGGCTATCCCGGCAAGCGTTACTACGGCGGCTGTGAATTCGTCGATAAAGTCGAGCAATTGGCCATCGACCGCGCCAAAGCCTTGTTCGGCGCCGATTACGCCAACGTGCAACCGCATTCAGGCTCGCAAGCCAACATGGCGGTGTTCATGGCCTTGGTTCAACCGGGCGACACCATTCTGGGCTTGAGCCTTGCCGATGGCGGCCATTTAACGCACGGCGCCAAGCCCAACTTCTCCGGCAAAATCTACAACGCAGTTCAATACGGCCTGCACCCTGAAACCGGCGAAATCGATTATGCGCAAGTTGAAGCCCTGGCGCTGGAACACAAACCTAAAGTGATCGTTGCCGGTTTTTCCGCCTACTCGCGCATTTGGGATTGGCAACGCTTCCGCGACATCGCCGACAAAGTCGGCGCTTACCTGTTTGTCGATATGGCGCATGTCGCAGGTTTGGTTGCCGCAGGCTTATACCCCAACCCCGTGCCGATTGCCGACGTAGTCACCAGCACCACGCACAAATCCTTGCGCGGCCCTCGCGGCGGCCTGATTTTGTGCAAAAGCAACCCGGAACTGGAGAAAAAATTCGACTCCAACATCTTCCCCGGCATTCAGGGCGGCCCGTTGATGCATGTGATCGCGGCCAAAGCCGTTGCGTTTAAAGAAGCCATGCAACCCGAATTCCGCGCTTATCAGCAACAAGTTATTAAAAACGCCCAGGCCATGGCCGCAGTGTTTATGAAACGCGGCTTTGACGTCGTTTCCGGCGGCACCGACGATCATTTGATGCTGGTTTCCTTGATCGCCAAAGGCATCACCGGCAAAGCGGCCGATGCGGCCTTGGGCAAAGCGCATATCACCGTCAACAAAAACGCCGTGCCTAACGACCCGCAATCGCCGTTTGTGACCAGCGGCATCCGTGTCGGCACGCCTGCGCCGACCACACGCGGCTTTAAGGAAGCGGAAATGATCGAAATCGCCAACATGATGTGCGATGTGATGGAAAATATGGAAGACGAAAACGTCATTGCAGCGGTGCGCGACAAAGTCAGCAATCTGTGTGCGCGGTTTCCGGTTTATAGTTAACTAGGTAGGTTGGGCTGAATGCAATGAAGCCCAACAAGAAGAACGTTGGGCTTCGTACCTCAGCCCAACCTACATGCTAAAAAATAACTAATAGCCAAAGTTCAACCACTCTTTCTTATTTATTAAAAATAAACAATGTCAGACATAGAAATAGCCCAACAAGCCAACATGAAACCGATCATCGGTTTGGTTAAAGAACAATACGGCATCGACGCCGAACACCTTGACCCTTACGGTCATTACAAAGCCAAGATGTCGCTGGAATACGTCAACAGCCTGTCCGATAAACAAGACGGCAAGTTGATCCTGGTCACTGCTATCAGCCCTACCCCGGCCGGCGAAGGCAAGACCACTACCACGGTCGGCCTCGGCGATGCGATGAACCGTATCGGCAAAAAAACCATGATGTGCCTGCGCGAACCTTCATTAGGCCCGTGCTTTGGCGTAAAAGGCGGCGCGGCGGGCGGCGGTTACTCGCAAGTGGTGCCGATGGAAGACATCAACCTGCATTTTACCGGCGATTTCCACGCGATCGGCGTGGCGCATAACCTGCTGTCGGCGCTGATCGACAACCATATCAACCACGGCAACGAACTGGACATCGATCCACGGCGCATCCAATGGAAGCGCGTTGTCGACATGAACGACCGGGCGCTGCGTCACATCGTGGTCGGCATGGGCGGCCCGGCCAACGGCTATTTGCGTGAAGACGGTTACGACATCGTGGTGGCTTCCGAAGTCATGGCGATTTTATGCTTGGCGACCAGCCGAGCGGATCTTAAAGAACGCCTCGGCCGTATCGTGATCGGCTATAAATCCGACAAGGTGACGCCGGTTTATGCCAGCGACCTGAATGCGCAAGGCTCGATGGCGGCGTTATTGAAAGACGCGATCAAACCGAATCTGGTACAAACCCTGGAAAACAATATCGCGATCATTCACGGCGGGCCGTTTGCCAATATCGCCCACGGCTGCAACACCGTATCCGCCACCAAAACCGCGCTGAAACTGGCCGATTATGTGGTGACCGAAGCGGGTTTCGGGGCCGATCTGGGCGCTGAAAAATTTATCGACATTAAATGCCGCATGGCCGGACTCAAACCGTCTGCCGTGGTGCTGGTTGCGACGGTAAGAGCGCTTAAATTCCACGGCGGCGTGGTTAAAGAAGAGTTGAACCAGGAAAACTTGGCCGCACTGGAACAAGGCTTTGCCAATCTTGAGCGTCATTATCACAACATCACCCACCATTACGGCCTGCCTTGCGTGGTGTGCGTTAACCATTTCACCTTCGATACCGACGCGGAAATCGCCTTGCTGCAGCAAAAATGCGCAGCCTTGGGCGCAAAGTGCGTGGTCTCTAAGCATTGGGCGGAAGGCGGCGCGGGCGCTGAGGAACTGGCCGATGTGGTCAGCGACATCGTTGACAACCGCGAACCCGGATTTAACTACGTCTACGATGAAAACCTGAGCCTTTGGGAAAAAATCGAAGCCATCGCCACCAAGCTGTACGGCGCAGGCAGCGTCACCGCAAAGCCCAAAGTCAAGGCGCAGCTGGCCGCATGGGATGCCGATTACGGCAAGTTCCCGATTTGCATGGCAAAGACCCAAATGTCGTTTTCAACCAATCCGAACGCCAAAGGCGCGCCTTCCGGGCATGTCGTTGAAATCAGCGATGTTCGTCTGGCAAACGGCGCAGGCTTTATTGTCGCGATTGCCGGTGATATGATGACCATGCCCGGCTTGCCTAAAGTGCCTGCTGCGGAAAGAATTGATATCGATAATGACGGTAAAATCACCGGATTATTTTAGTTACAGAGAGGTTCAAGATGTTGAGCCTCTACCTTATTTCCTTTTATCCAAGGCAACAACATGACAGACCAAAAATTTCGACTCGTTACGCGCAGTGATTTTGACGGCTTAATCTGTGCGGTTTTATTAAAAGAACTGAACTTGATTGACGACATCAAGTTCGTTCACCCCAAGGATATGCAAGACGGCATTATCGACATTAACGACCGCGACATCACCACCAACCTGCCCTATGTCAAAGGCGTACATCTTGCGTTCGATCATCATTTAAGCGAAACGATCCGCAATGAAAAAGCCGAAAATCACATCATAGACCCGGACGCCCCTTCAGCCGCACGAGTTGTTTACGACTATTACGGCGGCGCAACCCGCTTTCCTGCCAGCTGGAACGAAATGATGGCGGCTGTCGACAAAGGCGACGCCGCACAATTCAGCCGGGAAGAAATCTTAACCCCGGAAGGCTGGGTGTTAATGAACTTCCTGATGGATGCGCGTACCGGTTTGGGCCGTTTCAGGGACTTTACCGTGTCGAATTATCAATTAATGATGAACCTGATCGATTACTGCAAGGATCATTCTATTAATGACATCCTGCAACTTCCCGACGTTCAGGAACGGGTCAATCTGTTCAAAGAGCACGAAGCGGCAGCCAAGGAACAGATTCAACGCTGTTCTACCGTACACAATAATCTGGTGGTATTGGATTTGCGCGATGAAGAAACCATATACGCCGTCAACCGTTTCATGATTTATGCGCTGTATCCCGAGTGCAATATTTCCATCCATGTCATGTGGGGCGTTAAACAGCAAAACACTGTATTTGCGATAGGTAAATCTATTTTGAACCGCACATCAAACACCAATGTCGGCGAACTGTGCCTTGGCTATAATGGCGGCGGCCATATGAACGCAGGAACCTGCCAAGTCGATAATCAGGACAGCGACCTGCATTTGAAAGCTATTATCGCAAAAATCAACCAGGACGGTTGATTAGCTCCATACGTCGGCGGAAGCTCCTGAATGGGTTTCCGCCTTCTGTTAGCCCCAGCCTTCTACTTGAAAATCCGCCCCCGCAGCAATCCCATCAACACCCACCAGTTAAACCTTATTCTCCGGTATAATGGTCAGCTAATCTTTTAAAAACTTAGCGCATTTATGTATAGATATGATGGCCGGGTTATCCACGAAAGCCACGATGATGACGGCATTTTGGAAGTCGTCGAACAAGACGGCGTAAGATCGCTGCACTTTGGCTCGTTTCCCCGGCAGAGCAGCATGTTGCTGGCCGAGCCGGATAAACTGTACCTTAATTATGTACAGGCCATGACCAGCTGGATGTTATTCAAGCCCACGCTTGACGACGAGGCCTTGATTATCGGCTTGGGCGGCGGCTCATTGACCAAGCATTTGCTGCATCATTTCCCCGAATGCCGCTTGAAAGTCGTGGAATACCGGGCTAGCGTGGTCAAAATCGCGCGCAGCCATTTTGGCCTGCCGCTGGACCCGCGCCTGAAAGTCATCATCGACGACGGCGCGAAGTACGTCCGCCAACGTACCGACAGCCAAGCCGAGCAATACAGCCTGATGTTTGTCGATGCGTTCGACCACGAAGGCATGGCGTCATCGATCTGCAATCATGCGTTTTTCGATGCCTGCAAGGCCTTGCTGAAAAAAGACGGCATGCTGGTCATCAATCTTTGGGGCGGCGTCGACAGACCCTTATTCAGGCAGGTTGCGCTGTGGCTGGGACAGACTTTTGATTGGAAAATCCTGTTTTTGCCGGTCAAAGACCGGGGCAATATTATCGGCCTGGCCTTTAATGATGAGGCGCCGATCCATTCCATGAAAGACTTGCGAACCCGCGCCATCATTCTTGAACAGCTCTACCAGATTGAATTTATCTCTTTTTTAAAAGAAATCGTCAAACACAATTCCAGCGTCATCAACAACTCGATACAAAAATAATGTCTACCGCTTTGCCAACCGAACCCAACCTATTCAGCTACCGAAAATACTGGGCGCAACGCTTCGGCACGGCTCCTGTTTTGCCGATGAGCAAGGCTGAAATGGACGAACTCGGCTGGGATGCCTGCGACGTGATTCTGGTGACCGGCGATGCCTATATCGATCATCCCGAGCTTCGGCATGGCGCTGATTGGACGACTGCTTGAAGCGCAAGGATTCAGGGTCGGCATCATCTCCCAGCCCGACTGGACCAGCGCCAAGGATTTCTGCAAGCTGGGCCGTCCCAAACCTGTTTTTCGGCGTGACCGGCGGCAATATGGATTCGATGGTCAACCGTTACACCTCGGACAAAAAAATCCGCTCCAACGATGCCTACACGCCGAACGGCGCGGCAGGCAAACGCCCTGACCGCGCCGTCAACGTCTACTCGCACCGCTGCCGCGAAGCTTACAAAGACGTGCCGATTATCATCGGCGGCATCGAAGCCAGTTTGCGCCGCATCGCGCATTACGATTACTGGTCGGACAAGGTTAGAAAATCCGTGCTGCTGGATTCCAAAGCCGACCTGTTGGTTTACGGCAATGCCGAGCGCCAAATCGTCGAAATCGCCCATCGCCTGGCTAACGGCGAAGCCATATCAGAGCTGAAAGGCATTCGCGGCACGGTGCATTTCGTTAAACAAATACCGGAAGGCTTTGCGGTTAAAGATTCCACCGATGTCGATAAACCCGGTGCGACGATGATGCCGTCGAAATCCGTATCAGGAACAGCCTGCTTGCGATAAAAAACCGGAACCGGGCAATGCTGACGAAAAAGTCATTCATTTTGATAAATCGCTGCTCAGAAACCAGCGTTCACAAACCGTCATCCGCCTGCCCGCCTACGAAGCGGTAAAAGACGATCCGATACTGTACGCCCATGCCTCGCGGGTCATGCACGGCGAAACCAACCCCGGCAATGCGCGCCCGTTGATTCAGCTGCACGGTACGCGGCAGGTGTGGATCAATCCGCCCCCGATTCCGCTGACCACCAAGGAAATGGACGGCGTGTTCGACCTGCCCTATTCCCGCGTGCCGCATAAAGAATACGGCAACGCCAACGTGCCCGCCTTTGAAATGATCCAGCATTCGGTCAACATCATGCGCGGCTGTTTCGGCGGCTGCACTTTCTGCTCGATTACCGAGCATGAAGGACGCATCATCCAAAGCCGTTCGGAAGATTCGATCATCAAGGAAATCGAAGCCATCCGCGACACCTCGCCCGCGTTTACCGGCCATATTTCCGACTTGGGCGGACCTACCGCCAACATGTACCGGCTGGCCTGCAAAGACCCGAAAATCGAGGCCGCCTGCCGCAAGCCGTCCTGCGTTTATCCCGGCATTTGTCCCAACCTGAATACCGACCATACTCCGCTGATCAAACTCTACCGCAGAGCCCGCGCCTTGCCCGGCATCAAGAAAATCTTTATCGCCTCCGGCTTGCGTTACGATCTGGCCGTGGAATCGCCGGAATACGTCAAGGAACTGGTCACCCACCATGTCGGCGGCTACCTTAAAATCGCCCCGGAACATACCGAGCAAAGCGTGTTATCCAAAATGATGAAGCCGGGCATGGGCACTTATGACCGCTTCAAGGACATGTTCGACAAGTACTCCAAGGAAGCCGGTAAAGAGCAATACCTGATCCCGTACTTTATCGCCGCCCATCCCGGCACGACCGATAAAGACATGCTCAATCTGGCGTTATGGCTAAAGCGCAACGGTTTCAGGGCCGACCAAGTGCAGGCATTCTTGCCTTCGCCGATGTCGATCGCCACCGCGATGTATCACTCCGGCAAAGACACCCTGCATAAAGTCAGCCGCACCGTAGCCGACATCCCGATCCCCAAAAGCGTCAAGCAGCGTCGCCTGCACAAAGCCTTCCTGCGTTATCACGACCCCAAAAACTGGCCGTTGTTACGCGAAGCCTTAAAAGACATGGGCCGCAGCGATTTGATCGGCAACGGCAAGCAGCATTTGATCCCCAGCTTTCAACCCAAAGGCACGGTTGAAACGCCCGACAAAATCCAGCGCTTTAAAACCAAATATACCGGGCTGGACAAAATCCGTTCAGGAAAAAGCAAGCCGCATCCGGTCAACAAAAACAAGGCAGAAAAAGGCCGAAATAATCCATAAAAATACTAGCCAAGAAAAAAATGTTGTGTATAATACGCGCTTCTTCGCTGGTGTAGCTCAGTCGGTAGAGCAGCTGATTTGTAATCAGCCGGTCGCGGGTTCGATTCCCATCGCCAGCTCCAAGAATTTCAAAGGCTTAGGTGTTTTTCACCTAGGCCTTTTTTATTGCCCGTAGCTAAATCGTAGCAACTGGATTCATCCCCAAGACATGAAACGCCGATAACCGATCGACATACCCGGCAAATGTCTATTACGTCGATCAAAGCCATCCCAGTTTGGTCGACTTATCTACATTTGTGTAGTACGCTGCACTTGGCTAGTCAATCGGCAAAGATAGTCAGTTAACACTCGTCACCAACACATTGTTTCAAATTTAAAGATCATTTATGCCTTATATGTTTCTCGGCATTGTTTTGCTTCTTACTGGCTGTGCGGTGCAAAAACAGGGGGAAACACCTGCCATTTCAGCTGCGGCCAATGTCGCCCCATCGTTTGTTATTCCTAACATTAGGGAACGAATGCTGTACCTTGCCCGCCAGGAATGGGAATTGTTCGGGCGCCCCGAAGTCAATTATGATATTGAGCCCCCTTCACTAATTTATCCAAGCGAAGCAACCCATGCTCATGAAACGCTACCGCCTTTTTTTAGCCGGGTCTTCATGTACTGGTATACTGCGACAGACTTACCGATAGTCGGGTATGATGGGGAAATCAGACCCTGGTCGGGGGCATTTATTGTCTGGCTTGCTCGAAGCGCAGGAGTGCCTGAAAGCGATTTTCCTTCTACCGTTTTGCACTGGGATTATATTCAGTATGCGATGGCAGCTGATTCCGAAAGCAGATTTGTAAGCCATGCCGTCAACGCTTATGCCCCTAGGTCCGGAGACATTATTTGTGCGCCGCGGGGTGAAGCGTTTATCCAGTCGATTCACAACTATAACGATCTAAGGCGTGGCGCTTACCACTGTGATTTAGTGGTTGCACAACGGCCAGGTGAACTTGATGTAATAGGCGGCAATGTCATGGATGCGGTCACTTTAGCTCATGTCAAACTGGATGCCACGGGAAAGCTACTGTCCACAAAAACTAGGCCATGGTCGTTGGCGATAGAACAGCGAAATTAAAATACGGACCAAATTACAGATTTAACCTACTATCAAAAGCAAAATGAAAATTAGTCCTGTTATTTTATGCGGCGGCTCCGGCACACGACTTTGGCCGCTTTCGCGCGTTGGCTTTCCCAAGCAGTTTCTTGCTTTTTCGGGTGTCGATAGTTTGTTCCAGCAGGCGGTTTCGCGCGTTAATAATATTGCTGCCGATGATATTGCTTTGAATGAGACGCTGATCGTTACTAATGAAGAGCATCGATTTTTGGCATTGAGTCAGTTACAAGAACTTAAATCAGTATCAGCCACATTATTGCTTGAACCTATGGGTCGTAATACTGCATCAGCGCTTACCCTGGCAGCTCTGCAAGCGACTGCTGCCGGCGAGGACCCGATTCTTGTGGTGACACCAGCAGACCAGACAGTGGCCGATACTGTCTCATTCGGCAACGCACTGCAAAGTGCAGTACGAGTCGCGGCAACGGGTGTAATCGTTACCTTGGGCATCACTCCCGATCGGCCCGAAGTCGGCTACGGCTACATTAAAATCTTGCCCGGTTTAGATGCGGGTAATGAGATGAATAGGGTTTTTGACGTTGGCCAATTTGTCGAAAAACCTGATTTATCAACTGCGCAACGCTATTTGACTGAAGGCGGTTATTACTGGAATGGGGGAATATTTGTGCTTAAGGCAAGCTTGTGGCTTAAGGCATTGCAACGATTTCGCCCTGACATTGCAGAAGCAACCAACCTGGCTTGGCTGGGACGAAGTTACGATTTTCCTTTTGTGCGCCCCGACAAAGCTATTTTTTCGACCATCCCTAGCGTATCGATCGACTATGCCGTGATGGAGCCGATAACGCAACCAATAAACCCGGATACAGATGAGGTGTTGAGCCTGAAAATGATTCCGCTTGTTGCCGGCTGGAATGATCTGGGGGCATGGGATGCAGTATGGCAAACGGGAGAGCAAGATGCCAACGGCAATGTAACCGTTGGGGATGCTTTACTTGCTGATAGTGAAAACACCCTTGTTCATGCAACCAGCCGTTTAGTGAGTGCGGTCGGCGTAACCAATTTGGTGATTGTTGAGACTCCGGATGCGGTGCTGGTAGCTGACAGAAGCCAAAGCCAACATGTCAAAAAAATTGTCGCTGTTCTTGAAAAACAACAGCGTGAAGAGCTCTCCCTGCATCGCAAGGTGCACCGTCCGTGGGGATGGTATGATATTATCGATCAGGAAGAGCGTTTTAAAGTTAAACGCATTCAGGTTAATCCCAATGCGAGTCTGAGTTTGCAAAAACACTATCACCGTGCCGAACATTGGATTGTTGTGAAGGGCACGGCTGAAATAACCTGTGGCGATAAAACCATCCTGCTAACTGAAAATCAATCCAGTTATATTCCGCTGGGGGAAGCACATCGTTTGCGTAATCCCGGCACGATTCCGCTGGAAATTATTGAAGTGCAGTCTGGCAGTTATTTGGGGGAAGATGATATTGTGCGCTACGATTGAGGTTTAGGATTTGAATTCCTGTTAGCCGCTGCAAAATACCTCAACAGCGAAAAAAGTCATTACGTTCAATTTGTTTAGCAAAGGCATTGATATTGCCATGACAATTGAGATTATAGGTTTAATGGAAAGTGTATTGATACATTCTTAAAAATGAAAATTGCATTGATCACAGGTATTACCGGGCAGGATGGCGCTTATCTTGCTGAATTGTTGTTAGAAAAGGGTTACGAGGTGCATGGCCTCAAACGCCGTTCCTCGCTGTTCAACACCGATCGTATCGATCATCTCTATCAGGATCCCCATCACAAAGATGCGCGGTTCTTTTTGCATTTTGGCGATTTAACCGACGCGACCAATCTAATCCGCATTATCCAACAAGTGCAACCGGATGAGATTTACAACCTTGCCGCAATGAGCCATGTTGCAGTGAGTTTTGATACTCCCGAGTATACGGCCAATGTCAATGGCATGGGTACGCTACGCATACTTGAGGCTATCCGCATTCTGGGCATGGAAAAAAAGACCCGTTTTTATCAGGCGTCTACCTCCGAACTATACGGTTTGGTGCAGGAAACCCCGCAGAATGAGGCCACGCCGTTTTATCCGCGCTCGCCTTATGCCGTTGCCAAACTGTACGCTTATTGGATCACCGTCAATTATCGCGAGGCTTACGGCATGTATGCGTGTAACGGCATCCTGTTTAATCATGAAAGCCCGATACGCGGCGAAACTTTTGTTACTCGCAAGATTACCCGTGCTTTGGCACGCATTAAGTTAGGCTTGCAAGACTGTCTCTACCTAGGCAATCTTGATGCCTTGCGCGATTGGGGCCATGCCCAAGACTATGTCGAAATGCAATGGTTAATGTTGCAGCAGGAGCAAGCGGAAGATTTTGTTATTGCGACGGGCATACAATACAGCGTACGTCAGTTCGTTGATGCTGCGGCGCAAGAACTGGGCATTAATATCAATTGGCAAGGCAGTGGCGTAGAAGAAAAAGGTTATGATGAACAAGGCCGCTGCATGGTACAAGTTGATGCCCGTTACTTTCGCCCTACCGAAGTTGAGACGTTATTGGGCAACCCGAGCAAAGCAAAAGAAAAATTGGGCTGGACACCGAAAATCACCTTTCATCAGATGGTAGCAGAAATGGTTCGTGAGGATCTAAAGAGCGCTGAACGCGATGAGCTGGTCAAAAAATACGGATTTACCGCTTACGATCATCACGAATAGGTAACTAAAATGCACAAGAGCAGCAAAATATATATTGCCGGCTCTCAGGGCTTGGCCGGCAGTGCCATTGTGCGGGAATTGCAACGGCAAGGTTACACCAATTTGGTATGGCGCACTCATGCTGAACTGAATTTGGAAGATGCGGCTGCCACTCGGTATTTTTTTGAGCAGGAGCGTCCCGAAGTAGTTTTTTTGGCTGCCGCCAAAGTCGGCGGCATTCATGCCAACAACAGCTATCCGGTGGATTTTTTAATAAACAACCTGCTTATTGAAGCTAATGTTTGCCGCGCTGCTCATGCAATAAACCTAAAACGGCTCATTTTTTTGGGCAGCTCCTGCATTTATCCGCGTGATTGTCCGCACCCCATTAAAGAAGACTATCTGCTCACCGGGCCGCTGGAAGCGACCAATCGCCCTTACGCTTTGTCCAAGATTGCCGGCATCGAAATGTGTTGGTCATACAATCGTCAATACGGTACAAAATGGTTGGCAGCCATGCCCACCAATTTGTATGGGCCTGGAGATAATTATGATTTAAATAATTCGCATGTATTGCCGGCCCTGATACGTAAAATACATGAAGCAAAAATGGCCGATTTAAATGAAGTCGTATTGTGGGGCAGCGGCAAACCTAAACGCGAGTTTTTATACGTAGATGATCTGGCGAGTGCATTAGTATTTTTGGCAGCATTAGGCGACCAAAGCTATAACGTTTTGACCCATCCCGCTCAATGCCCGTTAATCAATATAGGCACTGGGGTCGATCAGACTATTGACGAGCTTGCAAAAACCATCGCTGAAGCCGTAGGCTATCATGGCAAATTCATCTACGACACCTCCAAACCCGATGGCACGATGCGCAAGGTACTGGATATATCCAGAATTAGCGAGCTGGGCTGGAAAGCAAACACCGGTTTAAAGGAGGGAATTGATATGACCTATAAGGCCTTTGTGGAAAATTAGGGACGTGTACCTGTAGAGGCGGATAAATCCACCCCTACAAGTTACAAAACAGGTTGTTTAAATCGCATAAGCATCAAAGCAAGCCTTGCAACCATTCTAACCAGGCTTATTCAACTGGGGCTGGCTGAATGTTGTATTTGTTCGGTTAAAACCCTGTTGCTTTTCTGCGACTCACTCTGCCGTTGTTGCTGTTGCTGTTGCTGTTGCTGTTGCTGTTGCTGTTGCTGTTGCTGTTGTTGCTGTTGCTGTTGTTGCTGCTGTTGCTGTGTAAGTATCGTCTCTACTGCACGGGCGGCTGCCGCAACTGGGGGCGGCTTGTGAGAAGACTTGCACTGCAGCGACTAACTCGGTCTTTACTATGGCAGCCGTTTCAGAATTAAAAATAGCCGCATCGACCACTACCTTGCCTGGTGGAATATTGGTGCTCTTAGCCCAAGCGAAAGTTCCGTCCGGCCTAACAACCACGCTATCCGGTACGATCCAGGTTTTACCGTCATCAAGAGAAACGCGCACGTTTTTTGAGTCAAAATCTTTGCCGACAATCTTGCCGATGCCAGATACGGTGTGAAAGGCACTACCATCGTTGGGAATGGTGACTGTCGCTTCATTTTCTTGGTTTTCAGACTGCTCATCATTTCCTGCACTTAAGACTGTAGACGACATGCCCAAGGATAGGGCCAACAGTATTATTTTAATTTTATGACTGAGTGTATTCATTACGCTACCATTCTCTTTAAAGATTGTGAAAGTTGATTTTTTCAAAAATAATCCTGGCTAGCAAGGTGCTTCGGCGGACCAAATAAACCATTCGGATGTAGCCCAATTGCAATGGCTGCCACAAGAGAGGATGCCTTATGAGCCACTCTATTCGGGCGTTTTTCATATTATCTTCAATCAGATCGACCCATTCATCAAGAAGAAAAGCCTTTGTTAGGCCGGCGGATTTGAACGATTTATATGCTACATTAGCACACATTTTAAAATGTGGAATGGTTGTCGCCATTTTTCAGCATCAGGTCCGATATAGGCGGTAGTCATGATCACAGGCACCAGCCCCTTCTCCCTTAGCTGGAATGAGGCGAAACAAAACACCCGACCACGGTGAATTGACCGAAACCCTCGCCCCCACCGTTACCCGCACCCTGCCAACGGACACCCAGGCATGCGCCGCCATTATCGCCCCTGCATCATTATCGATGCCGAAGAACAGGCCGTACGGAATGCCGTAAAGTCCGAGCAGAATCCTTGCCGTCACGGCTTGCGGAAAACAATTCGAATTCCAAGGCGTATGGCGGGCAGCCATCTGCACTATTCTGGCAACCGACAAAGCCCCAGCAATAACCAGCAAGGCAAAAACCACATTTGCTCGAACCCTGATCGACGCGCAAAATTACGCGACTTGCGGACTAGCGTCGATAAGGCCATCGGAATAGCAAAATGTTTGCGTCGAGTGTCCATGCTGAAACTGATTGGTTTTGAATAACTCCATTATCACATAACTGCAAGCTGCAACCAATCAGTGCACTTTCCTCAAAATCCTGCATCCGGGATTTAGATAAAACAATAATCAAACCCAGGAGAACCGCCTAAACGATAGCTGAACTCCCACTCGCTTGCTTCGTCCGGCATTTCATTAATACGCAGATATTTAGGACAAGTCAGGCTGGAATCGTAGCATTCCAAAACATGCGAACCGAATACGCGTATATGGGTCAATAACGCCGGTCGCATTTTATCCCGCACCGTATTATCCGGCCACGGCAAAGTAACGGGCTGTAAATGAGTCTTTTCACGATTGAAATTAAGCTGCTGCAGCATAACCCTGTCTAAAACCATAACCGCTCCTAACTCCAAACGGCGACGCTGTAGCGGCGGAATTTCGCCCTGATAATCAGAAGGCATAAAAACAAATTCATGACTGCTATCGATCAGCGCTGCCTTTACCGTAATTTGTTCCGGTATCAGAATACCGTCCGGTTCTAAATAATTCTCCAGATTGGCGCTGACCGCCAATTGCGGCTCCTTGTCCATGGCTTGATTCATGGTTTCGGTCACCGCCACATGGATCGGTTGTTGATCAGTAAAGCAAGCGTCACAAGCATCGGCCAATTTGTAATCACAAATAAAATGATCGAAACCAAAATGACCAATGACTTTACGCGCACTCTCCAGAGCCAAAGGATGAATATCTACCAAAGTAAAACTAAAGGCACCGCGCGGCAAAATGGTCAGCAATGGCAAAATCAACGTGGCATAAGGGCCGCAGCCGGCATAAAGCGTATGGATGGGTTGTCCCGGAAAACGACGCTGGGCCTCCTGCAATGCTGCATATAAACCGCGCACGAAGCGACTGGTACGCGCAAATTCCCGAGCACAGCGCGCCGCAGATAAAGGCGATACGGCCTTACCATGAGGAAGAATCGTTTCCACCACTTGCAATGCTTCCGTACCCTGCTCACCGATACCCGAAATAGCTTCGCCAAGATCAAAAAAATCGTTACAGGCCTGATAGAGCTGGCCAAAATCAGCTTGTTCATCCAGCAAAATTTCACTGATTTGCTTTAATTGCTCAAAAGCTGGCATTTTTGTAGTGTTTAACATACCAAAATAATCATCTTATTATTAAGTAAAAATAAAACAGACATAACGATTTAAACGCAACCGCTACTATTTTTATAATTCAGAATTGCTTACCACAGACTTCTTATTGTAGACTAGCTCGCGTTGTCAGTTAACCATAATGAGGAAGGATGATTATATGAGTGATTTCTATCTTGGAGAAATACGCCTTTTCGGTTTCGGTTTCGCCCCCAAAAATTGGGCGATCTGCGATGGAAAGATTATGCAGGTTGCGCAAAATCAGGCTTTGTTCAGCTTAATAGGTGGCACCTATGGAGGAGATGGGCGGACGACTTTTGCTCTGCCGGATTTCCGTGGCCGCGTCCCCGTCGGCCCGAATTATACTACCGTTCCATGGGGTAAACCGGGCGGCGTGGAAAACGTCACCTTAACCAAAACCCAGGTTCCGACCCATACCCACGCCTTCAATGTCAATACGACCGCAGGCACAGCAAACACGCCAGGAAAGGCCGCCTCAGGCACCACCCCTGCCGTCCATAATTATCTCTCCTCTGCCAACACCGACAGTTTTGAAAAGATGGAACATAACGTATACGGCGCCTTTACCGCCCCAGGTGTAGCACTGAATGCGGGATCGATCAGTAATGCCGGAGGCAATCAACCCCATAACAATATACAGCCATCGGCTGTGCTGAATTTTTGCATCGCTACGGCAGGGCTTTTTCCAACTCGCCAATAAACTGTATTACAAATATTATTAACTTTAATCAAATAGAGGTTTTATCATGGTGGATTGTTATCTCGGTGAAATTCGATTGTTTGCAGGCCCTAGACAGATAGACGGCTGGCATGATTGCGACGGCACCCTTTTGTCGGTTTCCGAAAATCAGGCACTCTTTTCCCTACTGGGAACGACTTGGGGCGGTAATGGCGTAAATACTTTTGCCATTCCCAATTTGCAAGGCAGCCTACCCATGGGGCAGGGTACGGGGGGCGGCTTATCTCCCCGTACTTTAGGAACGCTCCTTGGTTCGGAAACAATCAGCCTGACTGCCGCTCAACTGCCTGCTCATAACCACACATTGAATGCCAGCTCAGGCGACGCAACTACGCAGCAACTGTCATCCAACGCTACATTGAGCAAACCTACCGATGGCAGCATGTATTACGCCAGCGCCTCGACAGGCGTAACGCCCACGGCGCTCACCCTTGCCGATAGCAGTTTATCTCCAGATCATCCCGGCGGATCGGTTCCCCATGTCAATATCATGCCGGGTCTCGGCATCCGCTACATCATCGCCACGACGGGTCTCTATCCGACGCAGAATTGATGTTTTTGATCCCTTAATTGTTATTCAAAAAAAAGAATAGGAGATATTATGGACGGTTATATCGGCGAAATTCGCATGATGGCTTTTAATTTTCAACCGATGTACTGGGCGCTCTGCAACGGGCAGCAACTAAGCATCCCACAAAATAATGTGCTTTATAGCGTTATAGGGGTTACTTATGGCGGCGATGGAAGGAATTATTTCAATCTGCCCGATTTGCGGGGTTTTGCGCCGGTCGGTATTGGCACCGCTACCGGAGGAAATATCGTCTGGCAGCTTGGCGAACCAGACGAGGACGCTGCAACCTCTGTCACCTTACTGACAGCGAATGCTCCCCCTCATACCCATATTGTAACGGCAGAGACTGTCCCCCCTGCCAATTTTGGCACCAATATGAGCGCAACACCCAGCAACGCCGCTTTTTTGTCGCGCGGATTAAAGTTAGAGCCTAACGTTCAACCAGCCACATACGAAGTTATTCCCATGTACAATGCTACCCTGGAGAGAGCAGGGCGATTACCATCCCAAACAATTGGAGTTGCTTGCGGAAACACTACAACACTGGCGGCAGACCCTCATGAAAATCGCCAGCCTTTTCTCGGCATGAACTTTTTCATCTGTACAGAAGGCGAGTACCCCCCTCTTCCACAATGACAAGCATGCTTTCTCCCTCCAATCTCGCGCTTCCTGATACTCATGAGGCGCGAGGCCTCGCTTTACGAATCGAGACGAGTGCCGACCGGCCTTTTCTCGAAGCTTTGTTTTTTTCGGTGCGCTGGCCGGAATTGGCCGGCACCGGTTGGACGGATGAACAGAAACAAAACTTTTTGAGTCATCAATTTTCTTTACAGAGCCATCATTACGCCACCTATTATGCCGATGCCACCTTTTGGATCGTCGAAATAGAAGGTAATAAAGCTGTTGGCCGCCTCTATTTATGGCGCGGCCAACAGGATTTGCGCATTGTCGATATCTCCCTGATGCCGGAGCATAGAAGCCAGGGTTTAGGCGGCTTATTATTACAAGCAGTACAAGCCGAAGCCCGCCGGGATGGGAAAACGGTCAGCATCCATGTTGAAAAATTCAATCCGGCCCAAAGCCTTTATCAGCGTTTGGGATTTCAACAGGTAGAAGATAAAGGAGCTTATTGGAAGTTGGAATGGCGCCCTATTATAAAAACATAAATCAATCGCCCAAAGGCTAAAGATGACTAGCAAATTACTGCAACTTGCCGATTTTCTACCTTATGTAGGAACGGATTTCATGCTTGCTTTGGAAAATGGCGCGGCTTATTCCCTACGTCTGCTCTCAGCACAACCTTTGAGCGCTTCTTTGGGCGCTAATGCACTCAGGGAATCGTTCGATCTTTGTTTTCTGGGAGCAGGCCCGCTACGCCTGGAGCAAGATCTCTATCGACTGACCCATAGTGTTTCGGAAAGCCGGGACATTTTTCTGGTACCTATAGGATCGAATGAGTTAGGCTTTCTCTATCAAGCCGTTTTCAATTAGCACAATTCACAAACACTTGACCAACCACCGGCAAATTAAGAAAAAACGCGTCGTTCCGGCAGGGATTGCCGATATGCCTGCTAACTTATTGAACTTCATTTACAAACCCAGCATTGCCGACAAATCCACCACCAAGCCCCTACGCAATAATAGCGCCAAGCCTTCTTTGATAGCCTGCTCGCCATGCACAGGGATCAGGGCATCGTTCAATATCGCCAGACTTGAATGCTCGTGATCGAACAGCCAAGCCAGGATTGCTATTGCCGCCGCAGGCAAGACATGCTTATCCTCTGCCACCACAATGGTGACCGGGGCAGAACCGGGGGGGCTGTCGGGCAGGCTAATGCGGCGGCGCAACCCCGGCGCCAATCGGCTGCTCTCCGCCAAAGCCGTTGCTCCCAAAGACAGATAGGCAGAAGGTTCACGCTTCAGGTCATCCTCGTTATAAAAATCGGCAAAAGAGCTGGCATCGATCAAGGCATGAAGATGCTGTTTCACCGTCGCTTCATGTTGCGCCGCATCCGAAGGTTCAAGGCGTCGCAATAAATCCATGCGTAACAGCGGATCGGCCTCGGCCAATTTGCGGACATGCTCCAGATAGTCCAGCCCTATGACAGGACTAAGGCCGATGGTCAGATGAACCGAAGGTTCGTCAACCAATTCGGCCACATGAATCTCGCCCCGCGGCACATAGAGCACATCCCCGGCCTCCAGTACGATTTCCTCCTCCCATTGCCGATCATGTCCCATGTCGGCACGGCGAAAACCCAAAGGATAAGGAATCGGCCCAGGGGCAAAACGCCATTGCTTACGACCATGCACCTGTAGCACCAACACATCATGCTCATCCCAATGCGCGTGAAAAGCGCTCTTGCAGCCAAAGCTAACATAAGTATTGACATAAACCTTACAGCCCAGCCGACGTTCGATATCATCGGCCAACAAACGAATAGCCGGTACATGTTTATGAATAGCTCGAATGACCATGCTGACGCCTTGCGCGATCAGGTCATCCAGCTTGCCCGGACGTAAAGTTACACCCTTTTCGCTACGAAAAAAAGGCGTAGGCAGACGATTGCTGTCGCGGGCAAGATAGAAATGCTTGTCATCCAGGCTATCGCTGATAATCAACTCATTAATGCGTTGCCAAGGCAACAGGCTAATTGCCCGTTCACGATCCGAACTGCGTATCAGCAAACGGGTCTTATTATGAAAATGATCGAGAAATTGCGCCTCAGACAAGGGGGCAAGCAAACGCGGCAAATCAATCAACATAAAGATAACTTCCCTAAAAGACAGGTCACTCTTCGTACAGTGGATAGGTCGGGCTGCTTTCAGCGCGGCGTAGGAAGCGGCCCATGGAGAGGGCGCGGGGTAGAGCCATCGCATAGAGCGAATAAACCTCCGGGCGCTCCCAATCGCCTTGAGGCCAATTGTCGGCCAATTGTCGCATCCGGGTAAGATCCAGGCACTGGCCTGCAATTGGACTGGCCTCCAACAACGCCAGTTCCCGCAATATCTCAGGGTATGCCTCGGTCAAGCCTTCATACCAGTCGGCGGCTTGCCGACCGCGACGGCGTTCGGCCAACAATTCGGGCGGCAGCAGATCGGCCATGACCCGGCGCACCAAGGAACGCGGTTCTCCACCTTGGATAAACTGTTGTTCAGGTATCGACAAACAAAGTTCAAACAAGCGGCGATCCAGCAGCGGATCTACCCGGTCGATCCCGAACAGGCGGCGGATACCAGCCTTGATCGGAGCCGAGGGCAAACAACGACGAAGCGCCAGCGAACGGAATGCGCGGCCATCGGCGCCGACACTAAGACCAATATTATTAGTTTGAGCGCGGGCCCGTTCCAGCACGCCGGATTGTTGGGCCAGATCGGGGTTGACAAGGCTATAATCAAACAAATCAGGATCGGAATCCCCCTGCAAACGACGATAAGCCCTGCGCATAGAAGGGGCTAAAGGAGTGATCGCAGCACCGGCCACTCGCGGCCAATCCCATCCCTCCTTGCGCAGACCCCACAGTAACGGCAGCAAGGCGGTCAAGCGTCCTTGACGCAACAAGGCTGCGGGAGCAAATATTCCGTCATAACTGAGGCTCATATTGCCGAAACCTCCGGTCAACATCACCCTAAGTCCTCGCCGCCTGAATTCTTCATTTATGGCCATGCTCCAGCGTAGATTGCTGGGGTTGAGGGACGGACTGTCGGCGGAAGCACCCTGACGATCCATGGCGTCGAACAAGGATAACGCATTATTGGGGATCAAAATATGATCCATATTAGGGTAGCGGGCTGCGCATAAAGCGGCCAACGGGCCTTCATCCTGGATGAGCCTGGGGTTCGGCTTGCCGATAAATCCAGTGCGCGGTACCGCAGTGAACGCCACCAAGCGACGCCCTTGCTCAGCCAGTTGCCGCGCGGCCACCGCCGCGACACTGGGGCTGTCGAGACCGGCGCTGAGCTGACAGCCAACCAGACCGTCGGCGGGCAGACGACAGGCCACGGCCTGTTCCAGCGCAGCCCGCAGTGCTTCGACATAATCCTCCGAACGGGGCAAATGCAACAGCGGGAGATGCTCAGGCTGCCAATAGCGATGCAATCGTACCTTGCCTTCTTGCACCAGCAGCAGATGGCCGGGCGGCAGCCGCTCTATCCCGGCAAACAGGGTCGTGGTCGGGCCGGGAGGCACCAAGGCCAGGATTTCGGCAATGTGAGTCTGGTTAAATTCCTTAACCACCGGAGCCTGTACCAGCAAGCCGCGCGGTTCACTGGCGAAAAGATGCAGCCCCTTACCCTGCCAATGATGCAGCGGGCGTTTACCCAACGCGTCGCAGCCCAGCACCACTTGCCTGGTATTGCCGTCCCACAGGATACAGGCAAAGCGCCCGACCAGCGGCGACAAAAAATCCTCGCCCCAATACTGCCAAGCCCGCACCAACACTTCGGCATCGGAACAGACCTGCCCCGATGTCAGGTTCAACGCGCGCAGCACTTCTTGGCGATTATCAAGATGCCCCTCGAACAGGGCGACCCTCTCGGGTTCGTCTGCGCGGGATTTGAACAACTGAGCGTCATCACAGCCCCCCAGGATTATCCCGTCGCCGCGCCAGATAGAGAAGTGCCGCCCCGGACCATGAGCCATGACCGCCAAAGCCGCTTCAACCTCACTCTCCCTCGCCATGCCTATGGGCATCAGTGCTCCTGCCAACGCCATACTCTATTTCCTCTTTGCCCAAGCTTAGCTCACGACGCCATCATTATCAGCATTATGCACACCGCCAGACTCAGCATCTGACATCTCATAGACAGTAACGATCGGCCTGTGCCAGAGCGGACGCAGTGCTGTCTTCTCTGAGACGGCGGGAGTATTTGTTTGTTCGTTCATCATTCACCTCAAAAAATTCAGGAAAACCAAAGTTGGAGCTAATATTAACAGAGTGTCCTTCGTTGTGGAAAACCGGCTTAATGGGACGTGTTGTCGCTAAAAACGGCGTCCAGCGTCAAGGCGCTGAGCACAGCCTCTCCCCAGCGTTCCAGACCCTGCTACCGGCGCCGGCCAGCTTATCCGAAACCCAGGCTGGAAGCGCTCCGAAGCGGTATTCAAGCTGTTTTTCAGCAGTTTGGCTTCACCTGCCGGGACGCCTTGTTGCAAGCCTTTTACAATGCCTATTTTTTCTATGCTGCTCACGTATTGCATTTTTCTTTCTCCTCTATAGCTTCTATCTCATGCCACAACTGCTGTTCCAGGGCTGCGGGTAATTTCATCAGCCAATCTATTACATAAAACAGATATGACCCGCTGTTTATCCCAGTTACGCTGATACAGCAATCGTACCAGCCTGCTTTTGGCGTCGTATCTTTCCCGGCCTGTCGAAATGGTCGAAAATTCGGTAGTTGTAAACAAACATGCGCTTGGAAAACTCTGGCTGCGGTTGTCCTTGTACTTCGATATGAATGTAGATTATTTCTTCAGCGCCGTCCAGCAACGTAACGCTAACCGGTTTGTCAAGCAAGCGCTTT
This sequence comes from uncultured Gammaproteobacteria bacterium, assembly GCA_963814825.1. Lineage (GTDB taxonomy): Bacteria > Pseudomonadota > Gammaproteobacteria > Methylococcales > Methylomonadaceae > Methylobacter_A. The sequence continues at coordinate 92,420 of CAWFEF010000001.1, forward strand.
CCTAGTTCGGCATCTTTTGACAGCGCCATCAGTCCTGATCGAGAAAAACATAGTCTTTCGACCAGTCAATCTGCGTGTAGGCATCTGGAAAGTAAAATGCCATAAACTCTGAAAAATACTGTTCGACAGCGGTTTTCCAAGGACTGCCGTAGTCATCGGTCACTGTTTCAGTGACGCTGTTGCTTTGATTGTCTTGCTCTATCATTCAATCTCGGGGGCTTCTGTTTTCGGCCTATTATATCTGCCGATATGGCAACTAGGAAGCGGTACATAGCATTGAATATCGAAAGGTACGCACAGCGTATCCAACTTAGCTAGCTAACCTGTACAATCTTTTGTGAACCGGGAGCTGGGGGCTGAGGCTTGTACAGGACGACCACTTTCTTTTACACTTTCATCCCTGCCTAGGTCAATGGAGACACTTAATGCCCGTCAAGCCCGAAAAAGCCCCAGAAAACATGACCGGCTGGATGCCGGTTCGTGCGTTGCTTGACAACGTTCAAACTCCGATCATCGAATGCTTGAATGTTGCAGACATCCCCTTTACCGCACCTTTTTTTAACCAAACCATTAGGCAGTTTAGAGAAGAACATCCCAGCGCTCAGTCTTATCGCACCACGCTTGACCATCTCATGGAGGGGCTGGATGAAGGCTCGGACCTTCGTCCAAACGGACTTATTTTTCATCTATCCCGGTGCGGCTCAACTTTAGTGGCGCAGATGCTGGCCGCTCTTGAAACTAACCGGGTTTTATCGGAACCCGGTCCGATTAACGATGTTTTGGGAGAAAAGTGGATGTTTGCGCCACAGTCTCTGCGTAAGCAAACATTGGCCGGCTTGATTCGGATTTTAGGGTATCCTCTCCATCCCACACAACAAAATTACTTTCTGAAATTTTCAAGTTGGAACACGGTATTTCTGCCGACAATTTTAAGCGTCATTCCTGATTGCCGCAAAACTTTTATCTATCGCAGTCCGATTGAAATCATGGTCTCGACGTTAGATCAGCCACCGCAATGGGTCTCATCATTTAAGGACAATCCTGTCAAATCAGGATGGTTTATCGATTGTTCGCCACGAAAGATTGCTTTGCTCAGCAAAGAGGAGTTTTGTGCGCGCTTGTTGGCCCGCATTATTCATGTCGTTTTGGAGGATCCAACGCAATGGATGCTGGTTAATTATACGGAACTCCCTCAGGCGGTCACGACCCGCATTGCGCCCTTCTTTGGGCTGACTTTGTCCCAAGAGCAAGAGGCGCGTATGCAAGCAATGACACGGCTACACGCCAAGTCATACAAGGAGCAACGCCTTTTCGTTCCCGACAGCGCAACAAAACAGCAATCTGCGTCAGTCGAGATTTTAAGGGCGGTGGAGCAATACGTATCTGCACCTTATGAACGTCTTGAGGCATTCCGGCAAGCCCAATTGAACCCTCACCTTGTTCCATAGTTTGCAAGTCAAACGCCAAATAACAATATGTCAAAGTCAGATAGCAGGGCAACAGAAATCGGTAAAAGCCGGGGACGCCGGCATATCTGTAAACCAATATCCTCTCTCAGAAGATCGGCACGCTTTCAGCTTTTTCTGGAATGGGCGTTCTCTACTACAGGTTTCTTGGTGAAAATGTCATCAGTAACGTGCAGGCTTGCGCTTCCTCACCACCAACCACTGCCTCGCCTCGCACAGTCACCCAGACATGAGCTTCAACTCCGCCGCTGTCCTTCTTCAAAACCCCATAATGCAGATCAGCTGCAATACCTCGGCGACACAAAATCCGCTGAGCCGCAATACCTTGGTGGAAACACACCGTGCGCCAAGGCAGACGGCGCGACATAGCCCTGATCAGCCGACGCAGACGGACAAGATCGGCCTCACCCTTTCCGTATATTCTAGGTTGCAGCAGCATAGCCGTCCGCCGAAACGGTAAAAGTTCCAACATCAACCATGCCAAGCCTAGCCAAGCCGCGATCTCTGCCGCCAGCGCAAGATCGGCAGGACGCGTCCAGATATAACTCAGGCGGCGTAATGTAGTAACACACATCGAATCAAGTCTTCCAAGCCGCTGAAATCGGAACTGCGCGTCAATGAATGATTGGGCACCTGCGCTGCAATACGCGCCGTCGCCTCAAACAAAGCCCGTTGCCGCCCCATCTGATGGGCCGGTTTAACACGGTATATATTGCGATTCAGCAAGGTCAACGCGGAGGCCCCTTGCTCAAGCTGCCTCCCCTTGCCTATCGTTTCCTCTGATTCTATATTTAAATGAAATATAGCCGCCAAGGGGATGGGCTCTCTTTGTTGCCCGACTGTGCCAAGCACATTGAGCTTTTCAGGTTCGGAGCCGATGATTTCGGCACATTCAAACGATAAACCCAAAGCCGAAAGAGAATCCCTGACCAGTTTCAACTTTGGGGCGAAAGGAAGGACATGCGGCAGACCGGGAGAACGCCATTCGATCACACACACATCGTCAGACACAACAGAATAACCCTGACGCCCCAAAGCCGCCGCCAGAGTGGATTTGCCAACACCGGATCGACCCGCAAAAGCCACCGCACGCCCAGCCACAACAACACTGCTAGCATGGAGAGGAACCAACCCGCGCTGATGACACAAAAGGCCAAAGACCGTACCCAACAGAAAAAGGCGCACCATGGATGGCTCCGCTGTCGGGCTGGAATCAATCACAATCTCGTTGCCGCCGGAAACCCAATAGCGGGCAACCCCTGCGACATGGAACAAGCTACCATGCTCCAATACGACATGGCCATGGGGTTCGTCCGAGTGAACCTTATCGAGCGCAACGAGCCCACGCCTGATTGTCACCTCAACAGGTTGCCCCCTCCCCTGCCAAGGGGCCAGTTCGGGAAGCTCAAAATCGCTGCTAACCCGCCAACCACAAAGGTTATACTCATCCAAGATTTTCAAGACTCCAAAACAATCAAGCCCACAGAACATAATTCGTTCAAAAGGCCTATGACATCGGCTTCAATGGTTGCAGGACTGCCCTCAAACTGAGAAGCCAGATCTTTGCACAGGCTATCCACGCTCATAGGTTCCTTAAGTTGCGCCCAAATGCTTTGAGCAATGTCGTCGAAGCCAAAATACTTCCCCTGCTCGACACTGAGCACAACCAGTTCGTTGTCAACTTCGGCGGAGATATGATCTTCAACGCGGCGCACTATGGATTTCAACTCTATACTCATCGTTATTCCCAACTTCCCATCTAATGGCGCCATGGTACATTAGGCATACCACTCCAGCAACATGCAATACCAATCCCAATGAATTGTTAATTACCCCCTCAACCTAACCTTCTCCCGCTGGAGAAGGGATAGAATTTGAACTTATTGGGATTGGTATAACTTATAAAAATCGACAGCTTACACCCTCAAAAACTGCGCAAGTTAATCTTCCCGACGCATACGCCCCTGTATCCACACCGATACGATTATGCCGGATTTCCGGTTCATCGGTAACAGAGTGACCATGCACAATCACTCGCCCGTGGAACACATCGCTATTTAAAAACTCTTCGCGAATCCACAGCATGTCTTCGGGACGTTGACGATGCAGCTTAATTTTCGGTCTCACACCGGCATGAACGAAAAAATATCCGCCTATCTCGTAATTGAGTACTAAGCGCTCAAAAAAGTCCATATGCCTAGCGAGTAATTTTTCTCTAAATTCCGCCCTTAATTGGGATATATCTTTTGTAGTGGGTACGCCCCGAACATTAACACCGTAGCTTGCCAAGGTCGATAATCCGCCAAATTTAAACCATTCATGGGCGATTACGGCATCTTTGCTCGATAGAAATTGCAGTAATACTTGCTCATGATTACCCATTAAAAATACTTTTTCAAAACCGGGAAAATTGTCCTCTAACAGGCAATCAATAACCTGCTTGGACTGAGCACCCCGGTCAATATAATCACCCAGATAAACCAGTATCTTGGTGTCATCAAAATCCAACGCATCAGCGGCGATTTTTCGATGCACTTCCTGCAATAAATCCAGGCGTCCATGAATATCGCCAATGCAATAAAGTCTATGGTTTTGCGGCAAGCCAACAGGGGCAAGCTCACTTTGCTTGGCGTTAAGGAATTTTCTGAAGAAGGATTTCAAGGTCGTTGGAGAATTTTTTTAAGTCGTCGGGAGAATGAACCAGGGCCTGTTCGACAAGGTGTTTAGCTTCAGGATGCAGTGCGGCAAATTCAACTAGCTGTGCCGGCTGAAAAGTCCATGCTACAGGTATTTGCTTTTTCCATAATGCCTGCATTTCTTCATTGAATTCATTGTAGCATTCATAACCCAATGAGAGGCGTGACATTAACAACTCGGGTTCGACGCGTCCTGCGTAAATTGATAGGCGTAAGGCATTAATGATTTGTGGTGACGGCGCGTTAAGCAGTTTATCAACCGCTGCCAGTCGAAACCACGCGTATGGATCGACGGGCGATAGCTTCAATCCCTGGATAATCGATGCCTGGGCCTGTTTGAGTATCTCTTGTTTTTTTTCTAGCGGCGGAGCGGGGACTGCATTTAAGAGATTTAAATAAAAAAATGCCTGTTTTTGCCAATATTCGGGGTTTTTATACCAAGCCAGCGCCAGATTTAAGTCGGCAATACTCTTTTCATAAATTTCTTGCGGAAGTTTTTGTTGCGTTTGTTTAAAGACGGCCTCCGGATAAAGTGCATATAGGCTGGCTATAAACCGGGGAACCGCCAGCATTAATAGTCCGCAACAAACCACTGCGCCACATCCGGCAATAATCCGCTGATACCCCAATGTTCCGGTTTTTAATATAGGCATTTTTAGCTGGTGTAATACTGGCTATAACGCCCATAGTGATAATAATAGCCGGAATCGCCATAGCCATAGCGGCCATATTGTTGCAAGTTAACTTTCTGTAAGACGATTCCTGCCACGCTTGAGTGTCCGTCTTTGCTCAATAAGTGCAACGCACTATGAACTACTTTTCTTGGTGTTAAGTCCCAATGCAATACAAAAATGGTTTTATCAACCAATCCGCTTAATATTCGGGTATCGGGTACCGCCATGATGGGGGCCGAGTCCAAGATGACCAAATCAAACTGCTCACGTAAATCGTTGATGATCGATTTCATCCGCTGAGATGCAAACAAATCGACTGGGTTAACGAAGGCCGATTTGCCACGCGTTAAAATTTTCATACCGGTTTCAGGATCATCAACCAATACGTCATTTATCGTTAAATCGTGATGGCTTAATAAATCGGTTAAGCCAAGGGTGCTTTCTTTAAGATTAAACATTTTCCCAATGGATGGACGGCGCAAATCCGTATCGACCAAGACTACCCGCTGCCCAGCACTGGCTGAGTGTCGGGCCATTAAGACGGATAATGTACTTTTGCCTTCGCCAGGTACCGAAGATGTCACCAATAACGACTTAACCTGCGCGTCTGGGTTAAGTAAGCTGAGCGAAATACGTAAGGTATTTACGGCTTCTGCTAACGATGATTGCGGCTTCGCCAACAGATAGTCGTGGGGCACGATGTCAATGCCCATGACTTTAGGCACGATACCCAGCGTGGATATATTAAATAACTCCTGAATCTGTTCGGGGGAGCGCACTCCAGGGTTAAGCATTTCAAGCACAAATACCAAGAAAACCGCAAAGAATAGCGCGCCCATCACGCTAGTCATCAGCAACAGATTTTTCTTTGGATATGAAGCCCCTAATGGAATTTCTGCATACGAGATCACCCGGGCATCTGCTTGCGCAATGCCTTGTGTCGAAGCCGTCTCTTTGAATCGGCCTAAAAAGGTTTCGAATAATGCCTTATTGGCGGTCGCTTCACGCTCCAAGGCATGCAATTCCACTTCAGCCTGATTACTACCGCTGGTTTTGGATTCCATCTGCTTTAAGCTGCTTGACAATGACGCTTCCCGCGCACGTGCTACGTCCATGCTGTTATGCAGACCGGCGGCAACTTTTTTAACTTCTGAGCGTACTTTTGCCTGAATATCTTCTAATTCAGCCTGCATTTGAATCATACGCGGATGTCGTTGGCCGAATTCCACCAGCATTTCGGAATATTTACGCTGCACTTCAGATTCTTGCTGACGTAAACTCGATATTAAAGACGAATTTAGCACTTCGGAAACACTATCAATATCGCGTCCGCTTCTGGCAATGGCTTCTACTTGCTGGTATTTGGCTTCGGCCTCGGCTCGTTGGGCGCGCGCGATAATTAACTGGCTGTTCACTTCGGACATTTGTTGTTGAGATAACCCTACTTCTTTGCTCACTTCCAGCAAGTCATGAGTTTTTCGGTATTTCTCCACAGCATGTTCTGAAGCTTCTACCTTTTCCTTTAACTCGCCCAGCTGACCATTTAACCAGTCAGTCGCTTTTTTAGTGGCGTCAAATTTGGCTTGCAATTGCCCAACGATGTATTTATCTGCAATTTCATTGGCGATTTTAGCGGCTAATTTAGGATCTTCAGACTCAAATGCCACATTAATGACCTGCGAACGTTTGACTTGGGTAACTTTCAGTTTAGAGAGAAAAGCATTGGTCAATCCAGTTAAATGCGCATCTTCTTTTTCTTCGGCGGTACGTCCATCAATTTTTACCCATCCCATGGCTTCTTGCCAGGATTCCGGCAATAAGTTTTTCGGACTAAATTGCGCAAAAAAACCGGGCTTTTTAGGTTTAGGATTAAATTCGGGGTATTGTTCTAAATTTAAAGATTCAATAACTTTATGCGCCAACTCACGCGATTTAAGCACTTCCATTTCACCAATAGTCGCCGCATCCCCTTTGAAGTTACCGCTCATCACTTCTTCAATATTCACTACCTTGGCGGTATTGATACCAATCAGCAATTGTGTAGTGGCGGTATAACGAGGCACTAATTGGTAAATAATTAATATCGCCACGATGCTAAGCGCCAAGGTCACACTGATCAATAAACGCTTTCTAAGCAAAAGAGTATGAACGATATTACTCAGTGAAATTTCTGAATTGTCATTTTTCAATAATTCGCCGGGCATTGAATATTGTTCTTTTGAATCGTGCACAGTTTTCTCGGTAGTATTTTAGATGGGATATTTCAGAATCTGAAAAGCGTAAGTCGAAACATTCTAAGACTGCTTACACAATTTAAGGCCAAATGACTGCATAATTAAACATTAAACGCTTTCACTCAATAGCCATGGCGCGAAAGGGGATAGCAACTAAAAAAAGCGCTCTTTAACGTGAATCACATCGCCCGGCTGCACTTTTTCATCCATATTAAGCTTAAGCTCTTGTTTTTGTGGATCATTCATACGAACAACCATGACAAAATCTTCTTTAGCGCGGTAAGTATAGCCACCGGCAATAGCTACAGCATTAAGATAGGTCATACCGTCAACATAAGGGTAAGACTTCGGTTCTTTAACTTCGCCTAGAATATAAAAAGGCCGATAATTCAATACTTGTACACTGACACGGGGGTTAAGCAAATAATCCGGTTTTAGTTTGCCGGCAATGCCTTGCTCCACTTGTTTCGCCGTTAAATCTTTACAATTAACATCACCAATCAACGGCAATGAAATCAGGCCCGCGCCATTGATGGTGTACTCGCCGGACAAATCTTCCTGATTGAACACTGTGATTTTCAACAAATCGCCCGAACCGAGCTGATACTCTTGATTTAATGAGGATGCTGGATGATGGATGCTATTTTCTTCGGCAAATAAGGCTGCGCAAAAAAACACGCTACACAACAGTAATAGTTGTGAAAAAAATTTACTACGATACTGGCTCATCTTTTCTCACAGGAATATTGATATTCACAAAACAGTGATGCGTATCATACGACCGCATCTTAAAATCTTAATGTAGTGGGTATTAAAACTGCCCTCTCAAGTTAAGCATGACTTGATTCACTTCATAGTTACTTAACAGGTAGTTAACATCCCGACTTTGGTAAGTATACGACAGACCGGTCGATAAATTTCTATTCAACAAGTATCTTGCGCCCACATTTCCGCCATAAATCTTGTCATTACGATTTACAAGGTTGGGAGCAACGAAGCCCTGATAGTCATTGTTGCTAAAACTACCGCCTATGTTGAGAAGAACATTACGCATTAATTCATGTTCGACTCCCAAGTTAACACCTGTTGCCAAAACACCTGCAACGCCTTGTTGGGTGGTTTCATTAATATCGTGACTGAGTTTGCCGTTGACGGTGGTCAGTGCGGTAGGTCGCCATTTCAAATTAACGAAACCGTTAATTCCGGAAATACTCTGTAACCGGGAGTCTACATAACTGCGTTGCAAATAGCCGACAGACATATCGCCGGTAATCAAATCAGTCACGTCAAACGCGAAACCAGCTAAGGCATTATAACCCGTCGAGTTACGGTTATAGGCTACGCCAGCGCCATTGGATAGTACTAAGCCATCATAATCGGCTTCTTTATATACGAATTTAACAAAAGCTTCATATTCAGGCTGGATTTCATAACTCAAACGGATCGAAGGCGCATGCTCCCAATGGTTACGGCTACTCATTGCCAACACCGTATTCTGCGAAGTGGATACATCTTGATAATCATAGCGAATCGTATCCAACCCCGCCTTAACCGCCAGCCGGTTTAGCTTATGCGTGTAGAATGAATCCAGAGCTTTGGTATCATAAAAAGTCGGGCCCCTACCGGCAATCTGGTCTGGCGAACCCCGGTCTTCATGCACACTGTTAAAGTTAAACCCTGTATCTAGATGACTGTCGCGAACGACCTCCAACCTGCCGTCCAGACGAGTAAAAACGTCTTCATAGTTATTTAGATCACCATGATTGGCGTACTCCGTAATATCGGTATCTAACATAAAATTTAGCGCATGCCGACTCCAGCCCGAACGCACATTAAAACCGGGCCTAAAATGCGCAACATAGCTATCGGTAGGATTCAGGCTTTTATCCTGCTTGTAAATATTGGTATCGTACTGGTTATCAATGTCCAGCTTGGGCATAACCGTAAAAGACCCAACGTGAAGACCTTTGGGGATATATTCTGAATTTTGGCGCTCTTTAACCACTTCTGCGTCGTCTTTACTGTCAAACGCCCAAGCATTGCTGCCTAAGCTAGCAACACTTAACAAGGAAACGAGCCAAAAGTTATGTTTATTATTCATGGTAAATTTAATGTTTAGACTTTAATTCAAGTAATATTTTCTAAAATTGATTGTGCGTTCAGAAAAACGATCCCATCTTTGTCAAATTATAGCTTTTTGTCTTGCCTTGTCTAGCGCGCTATGGCATTTACTTATGTTTCGTTAAAAAGCATTAACACCATGTAGCCTATCAAATTGGGCGAATATATAATTCAGCGCTCTAAATTAACCGAAATACAATAACAACACATTGATTTTTAAATAGAAAATCAACAGCCCCAATTAAAACATTATTTGCTATACAAGAACATCAGCCGTTAAGATAACATACGCTAAAGTTGCATTGTATACAGCCATAGCTTGGAACATGTACAAAATACGATCATTAAACCCTAGTAAGAAAAAATAGGGGCATCAAAAACCAAAATGGACTTACTCACCATATAACCTTATTTTGCGCCTGCTGATAAAGATCAACACATCTGATCGCTTTCCCCACTTTTAAAACCTATGTTCAAAATCTTTTTATATGCCATTTTGCTGGCACCTATTCCTTTCGGCGCCAATCGCGCCTGGGCATGGAGTCTTTACGCGCTGCTGCTGGCGTTGGCCGGCTTAATCGCTTGTATTGCGGTATTACTGGGCCGCCATTCTGTCCGTATCAGTATACAACCCATCAAATATCCGCTTTTCCTGATCTGCATACCTGTTGTTTGGAGTTTGTTGCAACTTTCTAATGCTGCCCCGGACAGTTGGGCACATCCTTTCTGGCAATTAGCCAGCGAACAATTATCTGGATCGGTCGATGCACATGTCAGCCTTGCACCGCAAGAAACTGCGACTGCACTGATGAAACTGGGTAGTTATTTATTGGTATTTTTTATTAGCTTACAATTTAACCGTGACAGCGAACACGCTGCACTCACCTTTAAAAGTATTGCTTATGCAGGGCTGATTTATGCTGTTTATGGCCTGGTGATGTCTTTGGGTCAGTACCATATGGTGTTATGGTTTGAAAAATGGGTTTACCGGGACTCGGTGACCAGTACATTTATTAACCGTAATTCTTACGCCACTTATGCCGGTTTAACGTTACTGTCCAGTTTCCCAATGCTATTTGAAAAGATTCAATCCAGCTTTCACTATGGCATTAAAAATCACTATGGCAGACAATATTTTTTTGAAAATGTCCTTGTTCGCAGTTGGTCCCCTTTATTGGTGATCATCATCATTACCACCGCGTTATTTTTAAGCCTGTCTCGCGGTGGATTTTTAAGCACCACCTTGGCCGTATTAACATTTTTCATCATCCTGTTACTCAGTCGAAAAATTAAAAATAGTGCCGCCATAATACTGTTGATAGCGGTCATTAGCGCGGTCTCTTGGGGAATATTGGCTCAGAGTGGCGACATGTTAGTCGAGCGCCTTGATTCTATATCGTCCGAAAACCAGGATCGCTGGCTGGTTTATGATATTTTAGCCAAAGCTAATATTGAAAATCGCTGGCTAGGCGTAGGCTATGGCAGTTTTGAAAACAGCTTCAGGCTCTATCGCGATGAAACCATTGCGGCTTATTTCGATAAAGCGCATAACACTTATTTGGAAAATATTTTTGAGTTAGGCTTATTGCAAGCCTCGGCTTTATTTATGGCCATTTTTCTCGCGGCTTTAACCTGTCTTCGCGGTATTTGGGTGCGGCGCCAACATTGGCTCTACCCGGCTGTAGGATTTTCTGCCAGTATCTTGGTAGGTGCCCATGCCTTGGTGGATTTTAGTTTACAAATACCGGCCGTTGCCTTTACTTACGCATTGATAATGGGAGCCGCCGTTGGACAAGCCTCGCCATCTCGAAGACGGTCAGCTAATACGCATTCTCTCCGATAAAGCCGCGAAACACGGTCAGAACAACGATTTCAAGATCGAACCATAAAGACCAGTTTTGAATATATTCCAAGTCGTATTCGACGCGCTTTTGCATTTTCTCCAGCGTATCGGTCTCCCCGCGCCAACCGTTGACTTGCGCCCATCCGGTGATGCCAGGCTTGACCTTGTGTCGCAGCATGTATCCCTTAATCAACTGGCGATACTGCTCATTATGCACCAAAGCGTGCGGACGCGGTCCAACCACCGACATCGAACCTTGCAGCACATTAATAAATTGGGGTAACTCATCCAGAGAAGTCCGGCGCAAAAATGCCCCCAGCGGCGTAACGCGCATATCGCCTTTTTTTGCTTGAGGAATGCTTTCTCCATCTTCACACACCGTCATGGAGCGAAACTTCCATACCTCCACAACTGCGCCGTTCAGGCCATAACGCTTCTGCTTGAACAATACCGAGCCCGATGACGTCGCCTTAATCGCCATTGCAATCACCACCATCAGCGGCGCAATCATCAGCAGGATCAAACTACTTAAAATTAAGTCTTCGGCCCGTTTCGCCCATTCATACAAACCATAAAACGGCGTCTCATAGACACTCACCAGCGGCATCCCGCCGAAATCGATCCAACGCGAATGCATCAGCCCTGATATGAAAAGATCAGGTACCACATAAACCGAAACCGTGGTGTCCGCAAGTTGATTGACCAATTCTTCAATGCGTCGCTCACTTCGTAGCGGCAGGGCGATATACACAGAATCAATCTGACCTGTACGCACCTTCTGAATCAAATCATCGATTGACTCCAAGGAATATTTCAAGCCATCAGCATCAACAGGCAGCTCCTTATCTTGATGATTATCGAAAATTCCCTTGACCAGCAAACCGGACCAAGACATCGACTCCAAATGTTTAACCAGCCGATGCCCAATCGGGTTGTGCCCAACCACCGCAACGGTGCGCGTATTCCCGCCATGCCGACGAAAATATCGCAGTGCCCTGCGTACCGCCAGCCTCACGAAAATCAAGGCAACAGGCGTGGCAACAAACCACGTTAACACGACCAAACGGGAAAACACTTCTGCTGTTTTGGTCGAAAATACCAGCATCAGCAACATAGAAACCACCATCAGCCAAATGGACAGCAAGGTACGAATTTCATCAACCAACGAACTGGTGCGCCAAGAGTTGTAAAGCCCCCTCATCTCAGCGAAAAATGCAAAAAAGGCGACCGCCAACACCGATACCAACATGCGTTTGGTATCCCAAGCTCCATCATGAAGAACAAAGCCTACCCAGTAAATAAAGAAGATCAAAAAGCTATCCAGCAAGCGCTGGAGGAAAGAAATGCGTGATGAATTTTGTCGCAGAAAGCCCCTACGCACGGCAAACTTCCTTTAATGCATGCTCAAACCTTTTCAACACAACCTCTTTGGAAAACTGGTCTTCGGCAATTTTCCTGCCGACCATTCCTAATCTTTTTCGCTCATCAGGGTCAGCCGCTAATGATATTAATACTTCGGAAAGTGCGCGGGCATCATCTGAGAGAGAGATGACGCCACATTGAGATACTATTCCACCTATCTGCGTATCTGCATGAGCGGTGGTTACTACCGGACGACCACTCGCCAGAATTCCCAACAACTTGGAAGGCATAACCAAATCCGCAACATCCCCACGTTGTGGCAACAAATGTACATCAGCCAGATTCAGTAATTCATTAAGCATTCCCAAAGGTTGCAATGGCAGCCACGTAACATTGGGCAAACTTCCATATTCTTTCTGCAAACGTAACTTGACTGCCCCGTCACCGCATAAAACAAAACGGATATCCGAATTACCCTGAAGTTTAGCAGCGGCCTCCAACACGATGTTCAGACCTTGCTTTTCGCCCATATTGCCTGAGTACAACGCAACGATTTGAGTTGGCAATACTCCCAACCCTCTTTTGAACTCACTGTCTGTCGCCAAAGGATAAATCTCATTCAAGTCTACCCAATTAGGAAAAAAAACAGCTTTATCAGGTGTCACGCCTTTGCTGTCGAGTTTCTCCAGCATCTTAAATGAAATCGTAGATACCCGATCAAAACGCCCCATCAATAACCGTTCGGCAATAAGCAGCCATCGCAGCAAGCCGTCAGCACGCAAAAGCCCCAGACTAAACGCCGCATCTATTTCAAAGTCCTGGATATGCAGCCACGCTTTCGCGCCAGACAGTCGCGCCACCAACCACGCCTGCGGCACACAAAAGAACGCAGGTTTGACAACCAATACCACATCAGGTCGCCAGAGTACTTGACGGAGCATAACCGGAAAACTGGAAAGCATAAAACTGAGCAAATGCAGCAAACGTTTAGACCCGGAAGGTACAGATGGAACCCACAACGGACAGCGGTACACAATTAGACCGTTCTTGTCCCTTGGTTGTCGCCTCCTATCCCTATGCCACCTATTTGCATAGCCCTCCCCTATTCGCCACTGCGGATAGTAAGGTGGAGCTGTCACCACTCGAACCTCGTGTCCCTGCGCGACCAGCCACTCCACCATCTCTGCGGAATATTTACCGATTCCTATCAGATCGGGAGAGAAGTTGATGCTGTGAATCAGTATTTTCATTGTAGCCATTTACCCCTTAAGTCTTGGTCATCCATGCGACTGAACAGAAAATCCGCCTGCACGGCCTGTCCATTCAGATCGTAAGCAGGATTAAACATCCCCATTAAACAGACCCCCTGTGCTGAAAGCCAGTCGATAACCTCCCAGGCCATTTTTTGCCCTGAATAAAGCTCAACAAAAGAACACTCGCAATAAACCCAGTCAAAATGCTTTAGTAAAGACTCGCAGCCTCTAAGCGCATCGAACTCAAAACCCTGGACATCCAGCTTTAACATGGAGGGTCTTTGCAAATCCTCGACGCTGACAAGTTCGGCTAACGGCGCTACCTGCACCTCGGTAGTAGCCACTTCTTCCGTACCTGGAAACAATATTCCTTGAAGCGAAGAAATCGGCAATAACGACGACGAATCATCCCTGGCGGAAACATGCATTTCCTGCCTGACGGACTCAGGCCCAACCGCTACAGGGTGCAGAACCACTTGATCATCACCAGCAAAAACCCGTCGAAAAATAGCGGCTGGGGCGGTCAACGGCTCAAATGAAATGACCCGCGCTTTGGGCGCCCATTGGCGGACAGCCAAGGCGAACTGCCCCCGGTTAGCGCCAATATCAATCACGGTTTTCAGTTCACGAGACAGCACATGACGGTGTTCAGCGCCTGCAAGTACTCGATGAGCAAACAAAGCCCGGCGTAATCGCTTGGAGAGCATGGCTTGACTTAGCTTGTCCAGTCTATTCTGGAAGGCGTGGACGTTCATAATAACGGGTTAACCCCAAATTCGCGCCGAATGGCCTCGACACAATCGATCTCTTCTGTGCGCATTCTATGCTCCACTTCACGCACCTTTACGTCCACTAAAAAGCGATACCAAAAGCCTTGCAAAAAATGAAAGACGAAACCAGCTCTTCCATCCAGGATGCCGAGACGGAAAATCATGCGGTAACTGAAAAATAAAAATGCCCGCATCCCTAGCGGCAAATGCACATAGATATTTTCCTTCAACCATCGGGTGTGTTTAGCTTGGCGCGTAAGTGCATTGCCGTTGCTCACTGTGCGCAAAAAACCATATTTCTTGTTCAACAGGTCAATCGCTTCACGGGTCGAATAATCATTATGCTTATTAGTCCACCAGGTGATATTGTTTAAATTGTCGTCGAAATATTTTCCTTCAAGGCGTTTCGTGCCTCCACTCTTGAGCACCATGTGCTCATCCATCCAGCGCTGCTCTACCTTTGCCGTTCCCTGACGCCATAGTCTGAGCACCCAGTGAGAAACGCCACCGTGATGTATTATTTTCCCATCAAAGCAAACAAGCCGGTTAATAAGGTATCCATTGATTCCTGGGCAACCCGAAGACAATTTTACTTGTATCTCTTTGGCCAGAGCGGGTGAAATCACTTCATCCGCATCCACCCTCATCACCCATTCGGTATCAATCGGTAGATTTTCCAGTGCCCAAGCAAGTTGATTTGCATGGTTTTTGAATTCATGTTGCCACACATGCGCGCCTAGCGATTCGGCAATTTCCACTGTCCGATCCGTGGAAAAGGAGTCCACCACAAACACTCGACTGGCAACTTGAAAAGCATTGCGGAGACAACGCTCGATATGTTTTTCTTCATTGAATGTCAGAATAACAACTGAAATAGAGAGCATAATAATATTGCTTTTTAATTGTTAATCACATTGTCGCTGTATCACACAATCTGGCGGTTACTACCATGCTCTTCCACAGCCCGTAAACTCGGCCAGCTCCCTTAAAACCAACAACATCAAAACCATTTGCATCAAGCAATTTTGATAATGAGCGGTACGACCAAAACTTAATATGACCACCGTCCCATAACGCAGTATGGTGACTATCCCATTTCCCAGTCAAGCAAATCAGCAGATTCTTGAGGTAGCCATGGTAAGGCGTGGTCACAATCAGATAACCGTTTGGTTTCAATACTGAGCGTGCGAAACGAGGGAGCGCCACCGGAAAAAAGATGTTCGATAACTTCGGTCGAAATCACCACATCGAAACCAGTTTCGCCCAGGGCATCGGGCGAATCATAAATAGAAGTCAGCTTGAATTCAGCACCATCCCAATTCCTCCTTGATCGGCATCGCATCCGACAACGCTAAAACCCTGGTTTTGCAAGTAATGGCTGATCGCACCGTTCCCACAACCCAAGTCAAGTATTCTTCTCGGCTTTCAAGTTCTGCAAAGTTTCAACTATCGGCTTGGACAAATAACTTGTGAACATGCCGGTTCACCATTGTCCCACCCGTAATCTGAAACCATATTAACGTTATCTTCCATACCATGCCTAAGAGCTCAGCGAAAAACAAGGGATCGGTAGATCCCCATCATTTCTCCAGCGATAGTATTCCATGAAAAATCGCGCCGCATCCAATTCCTGCCCCGTGCGCCCATCTCCGCCAATCTCATAGTGCGAATTCGAGTAATTGCCTGAGCGAGCGACTCCGTACTATTGTCCACCCAAAGTCCACACTGCTGTTCCTCAATCTCAGCCCACGGCGTTCCGTGGCCGGCAATCACCGGCACACCATGGGCCAACGCTTCCGCAACGACCATACAAAAGTTTTCGGTGTATGAAGGAGCAACGCAAACATCCGCCTTAATAAAGGCAGCCCTTTTAGCCTCCCCATCCACATGACCGGCAAAAGAGACCATGCCTCCGAGAAGTCCAAGCTGGTCGGCCAATGATTTCAATCGTGCCGTATAACCAGTATCCCCAGCACCATAGATCGTAAGTGAAATACTGGTGTCTTTGAGTAAACTCATGGCTCCAAGCAAGTTTTCAATACCTTTCTTTGGCGAAAGGCGCCCAAGATACATCAACCGCAAACGACTGTCGGGAAGCCAATCCCGGACTGGAAGGCTATCGGGCACATCAACACCGTTAGGTACGAGCATGGCCGTAGCACGAGTCAATATTTCCTGCGTTACAACACGCTCCCGTTCAGCAGTCGTATGTACGATCACATTGGTGGGGCGAAGCAAAAAATTGCAACATATTTCCCAGCACCGCTTCAATTTTCTGCGTTTTGCGCCGTCCCATTGGTGCGCATCCAGTATTGCCCCTCGGGGTGACCAAACTATCGGCTTATTGAAAATGCGACAAATCAGCAATGTTGGAATAGTGGTAAAGGAATAAGCGCCCGTAAGATGCACCACATCCGCCCAAAGCACAAGCCCCGGCAATTTTTGCAACAGTTCGAATGACATACATGCACCCGCCACGCGCCGTGTCATGATGACCTCCTGTTTAGGATACAGGCCGGCCAAGTTAACTGTATGCAGGCGATTTTCCAGCTGAGGTCCGGCAGAATCCGATGTAAGCACCGTGAGTGAAACATCGGATAGGCCTGCAAGTGCATTATTCAACGCGTAAACAGAGAAAATTGGCCCTCCCCAATAGGTGGCAGGGTAATAAGTGGGGACGATATGAAGGATTTTGATGGATGATGTCCGACTCTGCAAAAGGCAATCACCGGAAAGTTTCTTTTCTATCATTCTTAATGCGGTGTTCTATCGTCTGGTAGCCGTCAAAATCTAAGTAATTTTCTATGCCTTAATTCACAGTGGGCACTACTCTTGAGCTATGAAACCTGAAACTTTATAAATCACACTCATCAGTAACACGGATATCACCAAATCCCTAATTATAACGAAGTGAAAAGCTAATGCTTCTTCAACTTGCAACAATGAATAAACCAAGATAAACGTCCCCATCAAACACACAGGAGGATAGGTAAATCTGCTTAGTAGCCCCATTTGGGTAACCTTGCACAAAACCAAGACTAGAAGCGGATAAAGAAATGCGCCAAATAAACCAAAATCTGAAATACCCGAAGTAAGAACGGTATTGGGGACATCGAAAACTGGAAGCCCAAAATGAGGATTAGCTATTCCCTCTTCAAAACCTATTTCCATTAGAGAAGACTTGTCAGAGCTCAGTATGGATGGCGTTGCCATTTGTAATGAGAATCCTAGAATCTGACCATAAAGCGGAGGGATTGTCCAAGTTTTATCTAACAGCTCGGCAAGATAGCCCACTATAAATGTCCTCTCCCTTATATTTTCCGTTTGCAGTGTGTGCATCTCCGCGCGAGCATCGCTATCGAAAAGCATTACCGAAGCCTCTTTAGCCTGTTCCCACAAAGTAAAATCACCTATTTCGAATCCATAATTGACCATCCGCATACTAAAGAAAAAAGCGAAAGCAAAAATTATGAGAAGCTACGGTTGCTCCTAACAACATGATCATCCTAATCTCAAAAATGCGAAATTGACGACTTCCACCCGCTAGCATATAAGCAAATAAAAACAACACGACAGAATAAAGCAAAATTCGCCGACCCTGCGGAATTAAAAGAATAATCATCAGCGTCGCAATAACACCAAAATATAGCCTCCATTTCCCCCTTACCTTATAAAAGCAGTATACCGCAAATGCACCAGTTGCCGGATGTATTATCGAGGCAATTGCTCCAATAATATTAATTTGCCCGCTCATCGAAGGATGATATATTCCCTGAAACCCTATATTTCCTGTAACAACCGCTAAGATTACGATTAACGCGAGTATTAATGTCAATACCTGCTCACGTGTACCTACGTCTATTGTGATAACTTTAGCATAAAACATATTACTTTCTTCAAACCTGCTAATCCACAAAAGCGTTGAAACTGTAAGACAGGGCACTATGAGAGCAATAGCCAATTGAGAAGGCTGATAATCAAAATATTCAACCACATCCATTGAAGCTTGTAACCACACACTAAGCACGGTATTAAACGTGCCCACACCATAACCCAGCAACAAACTCAAAGCCAGAATAGTCGACAGGCGCATTTGCTGAACATTGCGGATTACCTGAACCAGCAACAGGATTGCCCCGATGCTCATGATAATACTCACCGTATTAAAAACCGCAATTTCACTCTGAAACATAAACAGCAGGAATGAGCTTACGACAAGCACAATGGACAATATGGCGTGATTTTGTCTAGGCATTTTGTAAATATCTCCAAACCAACAATGGTATATACCATGTTACCAAAATAGCCTCCCCAATCAGCATTCCAACCATACCCCCCTCCAACCCAAAATTAATCCCGCCAATATAAGCTAGTACGACACCGCAAATAGACGCGAACAAGCTTAATCTTGCCAACGAAGCTGCCGATTGAGAGCCATAGGCAAGAAATATATCCATCACTGACTGGCTGTACGGAACCGCATCTAGCAACCAAAGATGAAATATCTCTTTACCCCAAAAATGCAAAATCATTACGATAACGATGGCGACCAACATAGTTGTGTTGAACACCACGAGAAACAAGTGACGTAGTTTCTTCTTATCGTCCAATGCGCCGAGACGCGTAATCTCCGGCCATGCAGGATGCGATAAAAGTCCCAGGATTTGCCGCATCGAAAAGACCATGGTTCGCAAAACCCCAAACGACACAACTTCTGTCGACCCAAGCGCCGCACCCACAACAAGCAGCCCCCCTGGATAGTTATCATCTGGGATAATTGAATGATGAAAAAATACGAGAAAGCGAGAAATATCAGAATCCAGAGTACCTCCTGATGGTTAGACTTCACTATCTTGAAAATGCTTTCCACATGATAGAGATTGATAAACAGTACAAAACCTAAAAAAAATATCGATGGCACCACCAAAAATACGGCCAGCCCGGTTCGTAACAGGGTTCGGAATAAATCCATATCTTTGTTGGTATATGCTTGGGTTAGGCGGTTGACAACATAAAGTTGACCTCCCATATCGGACAATGAAAGACAGGAGACGAAAGAAGAAAGTAACAGCCATTCCCCGTAGATATCGACGCCCCATGCATGCAAGAACAAAGGAGGGAGAGTCAGTCTTGACACTATATTGATCGACTGCCCAACAAGATTGGCGCCTACTCCCTTGATCAGTCGTACCCGGAGTGTGTCGGCAAAACGATTCAAATCATGCCCAATATCTGCTTTGCCGCTCATGGTGTATATTCCATCAGCGTATTAAGAAATTCGATGAGCCGATCACCGTAATCATCCCAGGTATCTCCCAAGCGAATCGAATGCAAAGCATTCTCACCCATCTGACGACAATACTCCTGATTCTCGTAGCAATACAAAAGCCGTTCCTTAAGCGCATCAACATTTCGCGAAGGAATCACAAAGCCATTATGACCGTCTTGTACGATGTCCGCTGCCCCGACATGATCCGTGACTATGACCGGCAAACCGCAAGCCATGGCCTGCGGCACCACCATGCCAAAGCCATCCGCAACAGATGCCAAAACAAATACAGACGCCTGGCTGTAAAGCCGGTGTAACTCTTGCTGCGGATAAGAACCTTTAAAATGAATATTTTGAGCCTGATATTGCCGAATAATCGGACGTAGCGCAGTGGTTTCGAGGCCACCGCCGACAAACCATAGTTCCGAATTGGGTAGACGAATCTCGGAGAAAGCTTTAAGCAAATACTGAATCCCCTTTCCCTGATGGATACCCCCGACTTGAATAATCCGAAAAACGTTGTCCCGCTTTTTCCCGTATTGGAATTGGGCAAGATCTACACCGCAATGATTCACAAAAATCTTGTGCATTGGCACACCTGCCTCCACCATAGTGCGTTTGGCGATTTCGCTCAATACCATTACCCGATCCGCCATATTGAATTCTGCATTTTCCTTGTCAATAATCCATTGAGGCGGCAAATGGCTCGCGGAAGGAAGCCCCCATCGTTCCGATTCCTCAAGCTGGATGCGTCGCTCCACCTCCTGATGCAGGCTACCATGATCTACGATGGTTACAATCCCCTGTTTTTTGGCTCGTTCTATTGCCTCTAAACAGTAGGATGACAATCCGATGAATATGTCTGAATCTGTCGGCAAGCATCTTGCCAGGCGACTTGAAAATTGGTGGTGGACGGATTCGGTTAACTTATCCTCCATACGGGTTGGCAACCACCGAAATAGCTTGCTCACACCACGCCCATAGATTCCATTCAGAAGCAACGAGGTCACTTTAGCATCGGGAATCCCCCAACGGCGGGTCATGAACTTTGGGTAGTCGTTAATCAGGCAGTGCAGGTCATTATGCCGATACAGTTGGGCTGCTTGATCAAAAATGTGAAAACGCCCATAGCACGAAGTGGTCACTTTCATGCTTGAGTTTTCCTGTAAATAACGGTCATTCCAGTGATCAGCCCATCCAGCTCAACATCTCCTTGGAGACGCTGCTTGATTTCCGGATACTCCCGTAAACACCGAATAGCCTGCGGTTCAATCACCATGCCCACATGCAGCTTGCCAAACCCCGCCGCCTCCAGTGCCGAAAGATATTCCGTTGGGCGCAAATAGCTGAAAAGACCATGCTCCCCCCAAGTTCTGCCGTCGTCTTCCGAGTGGGCGTATTTACCGTATGCGGACAGATAGCTCTGATAGTCCGCCGGAGAAAGAAGGAGATGATTATACCCATTCCGGATATTATCATAGCCAGACACATGATCGCCCCCCCAGCAGTGCCAGAGAGGGCCGAAAGTGGCATAAATGACACCGTCATCCTTCAGTATGCGATTAAATTCGCGCATCACATCCGGTAAATTTTTCAGGTGTTCGAACACCGCATCCGACCCGATGATGTCGAAGCTCGCGCTGGGCAACTGCTCTAGCGCCGCCAAATCTCCTTGCATAAAAGTCATGCGTGTCGTGGATGCATACCTGTCGCACAATGCTTGCCACGCCCTATCGTAGGAAAAATAATCCACACCCAATACTTCCTTTGGATGGTACGCATGCCAGCTTGGAATATCCCGCCCCGTCCCGCAACCCGCAATCAGGATTCGCTTGCCCCGAATACCAACAACGCGTTCAAGCTTTGCGCGCAAAAGCTCGTATTCAAGGCCGCGATGCCCCCAGTACCATTGATCCACACTCAAACGGTTATCAGGATCGAAGCGCCGTCGCAAAAACGGGTTAATCAGCCTGAGATAGCCAGGATAAACGAACTTGCGAATCACCTGCTTGATGCGTCCGGAAAGAGCGAGTGAGGGAAGCACCCAACTGTCTGGTGTTTTATCCCCGACTGGCAACACGATAACGTTCCTTTACCATTATTTCGAAGGTGGCATCCCACTCCCCTATATGAAAGGCCACTTGCTCGATCAACCATGCCCAGGTAAACGGTACAATGTCCCTCCAACCCTTTGGTGAATGCTTAGCCGCCCGCACAGAAATCCAAAACACAGGAACCACCGTGCCAACATATATTGCCGATTTAATGACCTTGAGGGTGTTCCAAAAAATCAGCCTGGGAAATGACCACTCATCCAGAAACCGATGCATTTGAGCGGAACCTGCGCCACGTCCGCGTCGAATCCGCCAATACTCAAGGAACTCGGACGGCGCAACGTGATCTACGATAATAGAAAAATCAATCACCTTGCACGCACCGCTTTTTCTGAGTCCAATGCCAAAAAAACCGTCCTCCCCTGCACAAATGGGTACCGCATACCCCACAGGAAACAAGCCGGCTCTAATTGCGACTTCTTTCCGACATGAGAACCCCTCAGTCCACTCCATTTGTTCAGGGTTGGTATTCTCATTATACTGAGCATCACTCATGGCTCCCACATAACGGGCAAAAAGATCTATATAATTGGAAATACGCGCCCCTACCAAAACATAATCCGCGCCTTGGGTGTAATGTTCTACAAGTCGACGTAAGAAGTCTGGCCTCGGACGGACATCTGCATTGAGGATGCAAACAATTTCTCCTTTTGCTTCTTGTATACCAAGGTTCCTGGCCTCGCAACGCCCGCCACCGCCGGGATGAATCAGCCGTACCCTACGCGACGCATATCCGCGCGTAATCTCGGGTGTTCTGTCCGTAGAATCATCCACGACCAGAATCTCTTTATTTGGATAGTCGATGGACAGCAAGGCATCCAATGTACCCGCGATGTCCTTTTCCTCGTTGTAAGTCGGAACAATAATAGTAAATTTCATTTTATGTAATTACATGGTTTGAACAGCATCAAACGACAGCATTACTTTCTACTTTACAACACCCAGTAAAGCAACATGGCTTGCCGTTTTATAGAAATTAATGTGGCCATCCTTCGTATTAAGCAAATGAATATTGCTACAGCGCGATTGAATCAACTTATAGTTATTGAACACGGAATAGGAGTAAGCTAGGCCATCTCCCTCTGATACCGTGAACCCCCTCCCTTTGGTTTTTATCAGATCAGCCATTTTCCACATGCCGAAGAAATTGATTATCTGTTTTATTGAACGGCTTGCATGGGAACCATGCCCAAAGTTATTAGAGTCTGAAATAAATATGGCTTTGTCAGCAACCCGGAGCATTTCAGAGACAGCTATATCTGGTCTTTTTATATGATGTAGAACACCAAATTCGCAAACCAAATCGAATTCTCGTGCGCCAAATTTTAACTTAGTTGCATCCCCATCAATAAGCTCTTCCTCCGACAAGCCCTGCGCATATCCCACGTCTCGAAGTTCTTTTACTGGCTCAATTCCAACTATTCGAATATCTGGTCGATGCTTCTTTATATAGCGAATTGCCCTGCCTGTTCCCGAACCAATATCAAGAACTGATCGCACTTTCAAATAATCCAGCATCGCGACCATGAAAGACGGGGCAAAGAAATGCTCATCCTGTTCGTTTACATGCATCAAGTTATATTGCTCGGAAATTTTCGCGTAATACTCTTGTTGCATTTCAATTTCATTTTTCAAACTGCTCATAACTTGACCCTAAAAAATAGAACATCAATTCATCCTGCTAAAACAGAAATTTTTATAGTTATGTTCTTGTCCATCCTATCACTTCAATTTGTTCGCGGAAGTGCAGGTTAGCTCATTGCATCCACGGCGAAGTTGGACGCTCTGTTTTCGACCAGCTAAAACGCTAGTGCCTGCTTTAACCAGGCTGTGTTGGCAAGTTCGACATCATGCGCACCACATCACGCATACCGCTCTTTGCCACCCACCCCAAGTGTGCTTTCGCACGTCCTGGATTGCCACGTCCAATTAGAATATCCGTAGGTCGAAGAAACGCAGACGAGATATCAACATGATCATGCCAATCAAGCCCGTTCAAACTGAATGCCTCATCTACAAACATCTCAAGACTATGTGTCTGCCCTGTCGCAATAACATAGTCATCGGCAGACGGCTGCTGCAACATCAACCAGATCGCCTCGACATATTCAGGAGCCCACCCCCAATCGCGTTGAATATTAAGATTGCCCAACTGCAACCGTTCGCGGCTACCCGCAGCAATCCGACAAGCAGCAGAAACCACTTTCTGCGTGACAAAACGCTCCGGCCTAAATGGTGACTCGTGGTTAAACAAGATTCCTGAACTAGCGTAAATTCCGTATGCTTCTCGATAGTTAGCAGTCTCCCAATAGGCCGCTGCTTTTGCAACTGCATAAGGGCTGCGTGGACGAAATGGCGTGTTTTCATCTGCTGGCACCCCGCAGGTATCGCCAAAGCACTCACTTGAACCCGCATTGTAAAATCGAATCGGACGCTCCATGAAACGAATGCATTCAAGCAAATTAAGCGTACCCACTGTGATACTCTCAAGCGTTTCAACAGGCTGCTCAAATGAGAGCGCAACTGAGCTTTGACCCGCGAGGTTGTAAACCTCGTCTGGTCTCGTTTTTGCTAATGTTCTAAGTACGCTTCGAAAATCATTAAGTGCCATTGATTCAAGGTTCACCTCATGGCGAATGCCAAGACGTTCAAGGTTACAGAAGTCATTCATCTGAGCATCCCGGGAGGTACCGTATATTTCATACCCCTTTCCCAATAAAAACTGGGCAAGATATGCACCATCCTGTCCAGAAATTCCGCAAATCAATGCCCGCTTATCCATCACGACAATCCCATCATTTGGAAGTAGCTGCGATAACTAAAGCGTACAAACGAGACTGAAAGTTGGCAAATGAAAAATACTCAAGTCCTTCCTGCACGCCCTTTGGGTAATTCAAAGCGTTGACAATAGCTGTCGCTAACGCCACCCGGTCATAGGGGTTCACCATCTGCCCAAGCCTGCCAAACCTTACCGCTTCCCGACTGCCATCCAAGGTGTTTGCGATGACAGAAACACCGCGAGCCTTTGCTTCCAGATAGACGATGCCGAACCCTTCGCAACGGCCAGGCATCACAAAAGCATCCACCAAACGATAATGTGCAATTTTTTCGGGCTCGGGTACATATCCGGCAAATTTTACACTGTCTGCAACCCCCAGCACCTTTGCTTTTGCCTCAAGGCGCGACCGGTCATCACCATCGCCCGCCACCAAAAACACCAACCCTGGTTCACGCATCAGTAAATCCGGCAGCACAGTTCGAGCAGTTCATCTATACCCTTGTAGCGTTCCGTGCTTACGAGACGGGCGAGTATCATCATTACTTTCCGCCCACCCAGCCTGTACCTGGCGACCAGCGTTGCATCCTTCGCCCCCATCCCGTAACGTTCGAGCGCGATGGTATTCGGCAGTACATGAAATCGCTCGGCGGCAATATTTGACCACACTGCCATCTTGTCACGGGTAAACTCGCTAACCGACCAAACTGCGGTAACTTTTTTGAGCAGTACCCGCGTCAGCCTAGATTTATGGGGTTGCCAAACATCAATACCATGCACAGCAAGTGCCAACGGCGCATGCAACTTAGCACTAGCAAACCATGCCAAAGGCAGCAAGTTGATATGCCCGCAAATCACGAGGTCGAAAGGCTCTCGTATTACATCAAGAACCGTACGTATATATTGCATCTTTCCCCAGCTCCCCTCAACATGGTAGGCAAGCTTTGGTGGCAACCCCTCTAGAGCACGAGGAACATGACGTGGTATAGCCACGATTTTTTCGACCTCGCTCATGATTGCGAGAGCCCTAATCTGATCGCGGTTGTATTGAGCAATACCGCCGTGCCCGTCAAAAACATCAGAAATCAGCAATAAGATTCTCATTTGAAATTTAAAACGCCGGTAAAGTAATCATGATTTCTATTGTTTTTACGTTACCCAACAATACGGTTTTTATTCTTTCACCATCACCGCTATTAACCTCCCCATTAAAAGCGTTTATATCCAGCACGGTGCTTAACCCCGCTACATTAAACGGAGGTTGATCCAGATAGACCGCCGAATTATCAACCACGCGAGTATCACTTCCATGTGGCTTGTCCATATTGGGAACAACATGACTCCCTTTCGCCGGGTAATGCTCGCTGACCAATACAAAAGAATACCCTTCCAGTTTTTGTAAAATTTTCAGTATCTGATCATTGAATAAATGTTGGAGTACCTGTCTTAGCAACACCAGATCCGCTGCGGGTAACTCATCCTCAAGAATATTCAAACATCTAAATTCAATATTATTCGAACCATATTCATTTATATTTCTTTCGATAAGAGGCTGAACTTGGATACTCCTTCCGACATTGAAATCCCCGCATCCGAGGTCAAGGACGGTTTTCACCTTATGTTGAATTACAAATTCCGTCACCATCTCACAGTATTTTTGTGCGACTAAGGCCTGTGACCCACTACCCGAGCAAAAAGTCCCCGGCTCTCCGCCCCATTCGTTATTCGCATATATCCTCGTGAATACTTCCTTCGTATCAATCATACTGTTTGCTTCACGAAGCCGGAGCAATTTCCGCCTTCTGTTCAATTTAAGCAGTCCATCAGGAATAAAAAATTTTAACATTTTCCTGCAATAACCATTCATCGAAAAACCCTCAGCCCATTTTTCAACAAACTTCTGACATGCCCGGTATGCCGCTCAAATAGCCACCACATGACAAAACAGAAAGCCAATGTGGCTGCAAAAAAAGCAAAAAATTGCACGTAACTAAAAGCCGACGGCTGCGCTTGATCTGGTGCAAAAAATACGAACCAACAAAATGCCGCAAATGGAAAATGAAACAAATATAGCGAATAGGACATCTCAGATAATCCTGTTGCTCCACGCAGCAACAGTCGATTACCCGGCTTCACGTGAGGCAGAACAAGCAACAGGATCATTGAGGGAACAGCCACAATCAGCTCACTGGAAAAACCGCCCAGCAATTTCGAGCCAGCCAGCGATGCCACAAAAATAACCATGATGAGAAACAGCGTCAACAATTTGATACGTGGAATCGATTGACCGGCTATCGCTGCCAGACACCCCATTAGCCAGAACAGGAATCCGGTTTGAATGCCGGAAGGCAAGCTCGCAAATATTCCACCCGTGATCGCCACGGCAAACAACGACAAGCTGGAGCGCTCGTATAAAGCCATCGCTACAAAAGGAAAAATCAAGTAGTACCAGAATTCATTCGCCAGACTCCAGAGCGGACCATTAGTCCCGAACACGGGCACAGCAACCGTTTGCAAGAAAAATGCGTTCCCCAGCAATGTTAGCGGGGAAAGGGCGATGTTATCGATTCCAACACCCGGCCCGCTTGAAAGCAGGCCTCTCCAGCGACCATCGTAACCGGCGCTGTCGACGAGAAATTTACCCAGGCTATCGAAACACAATGTCACCAGCAGCGCGGGGATTAAAACCACCCATAGCCTAGAAAGCCTGGCGAACGTGTAATCGGTCCAACTGAACTCGGCTCGCCCCAACTGTTTCCATACCGAACCGCCCACAAAGAAACCGCTTAAAACAAAAAATACGATGACGGCCTGATGCCCGATCCCCGTCGCGAAATAAAACAACTTGTCGAAATAATTAGGATTTGCCACCTCTCCAAAATCGACAAAGAGAAAATTTCTGATATGACCCGCGCAAACCAGCAACGCGGCGATGCCTCGCAACAGATCAAAGGCAACGTATTGATTGCTGTGCTTCATTGTTAATATTTTGCTCAAACAATTTCAAATATGCTTTAACCACAGCTGGATTACTATAATTTTGTAATGCAAACTCATTGGCCGTTTCTCCCAAAGACTTTCTCAAGTTCTCATTTACAAGAAGACGCTTAAGGTTGCTAACCAGGTCGTCGACATCTCTTTCCTTGAACACCAATCCACCGGGCCCGATCACATCGGGAATAGCGCCAGAAGACGAACCTATGCAGGGCACACCAGCCAGCATTGCTTCTGCCAGAACTAGGCCGAACTGCTCCTTCCACGTTTGCGTTGTAATCGATGGCAGCACAAAAATATCCATCGCCCGCATGTACGCGGGGACTTGTGCTCGCGGCACACTCTTTGCGGACCGGAAAATCAGACGATCCCCAAGCACCTGTTGCCACTTGACCGTTATTTCGCATTCGAGCGGGCCGGAACCCATGATCAATATGCGCCATCCGATATTACTGAGCCGACAAAGCGCTTCAAGCAGCAGAACTATCCCCTTTTCCGGAACCAGCCGTCCGACAAAACCGATCAAGGGAATATCCGCCGGTACGGACAACTCTCCCCTGACAGATTCATTTTGTGCAGAGATATAAGGCTCGGGCTCGAGACCCAATTGCGGCAGCACTGCCGTCCTGCCCCGATATCCCTTTTTCTCGCGCAATAGCAGCTCGCCCTCCCTATTCCCGCATACCACCAAATCCGCCCGATTCAATGCATAGCGGCTCAGAATCCGTTTGATGATGCCAAGCGGAAAGCGCGGCACCCTGGCCAGATTATCCCAGATAAAAAAACTGATCCTTGCCGAAGGGCAAAGCAGACGGGCTAAGAACACCGTCTCAATTCCCGCCACCGAATAGGGGTCCTCCTCAATATGGATACGATCCGGCTGGAACTCCATGAGTATCCTGGCAAAGCAAAACGGATCGAGTGCATACGACATATGAGAGTGCCCGAAAAACTCACGTATATCGACGACTTCCTCGGCAGAAAGCCCGGGAGCGAGTTCGCGCGCTTCATGCCTGAAAACATTCGCGCTTCCGCGAGGCGTGAGTATTCTCAATTCAAGCCCAGCGCATTGGCGTTTCATTTCCACATATTTCCGCTGGGCAAACGCAGTCAGATAGGTATGGCCTACCACAAGCAACCTCATCTAGGCCCCGCGAACTCATTGCCGGGCAACGCATATATCTCATCCGTGTCGATGTTGCCGGTGGCAATTGCACTGCCGTCCAGCCTGAATATCCGATATCCGAACCCGGACAATATGTGACCGACTTTTCTCCGCTGTTCGTCGCCGTGCAAAGCGATGATCCAAACCGTTCTCCGCATCCCTAGCAACTTATGCGCCCCCTCCAGCGCCCCGGATTCGGCGCCCTCCACATCCATCTTCACGACATCCGGCACAGGCAACCCTTCGACCTCGATCAGCGCATCGAGCGCCACCGTCGGCACCCGGTATGCCCCCGCGCCGCCCAAACGCCCACTGGAATTGCATTGTTCCACCAGGAAAGCCGCAAGACCGTTTTTATCTGACACGGCCACTTGATACAGAATCGTGTTGCCACAATGGTTCAGGCGAATGTGATCAAGGATGTTCGCCACGTTCTCGGCCAATGGCTCAAAGGCGAATACCCTGCCTGAGCCGCTCACCAGACGCGACAGCGCCAAGGTATAAAAACCGGCATTGGCCCCGATATTGTAGGCGACCATGCCCGGCCGGGCCAATATCCTCATGAGTTGCTGCTTGTCGGACTCGTAGATTCCCAACCAGCAACCATGGATACTCGACCCTACCCGCCACCTGCATCCCTTGTTGATCCCGCTCAAGACCGGCATGATCGCGCGCCCTGGCAGCAGTCTGAGCGGCAGCCGCAACAGCTTGCCGAGAAAGCGATCAGGAGCAATCCAACCGTTCATCATGCCATTCATCTCAATAAAATCGCTATCTGTAGGCTATCGCATAAAAATTGCGGGAGTATATCGCATCGCGGCCAATATCGCCCGTCTCTGCGGCAGTCCATATTCGCAGGAGCAGGCGTATACCTCGCCATAACAGCCAACGCACAACACTCTTCAATCCCGCAGGAACCGGCCCGCTCTCGTGGCATTCGACGCGATGAAACCCTGATGACAGGAGCAACTGGGCAAGCGATATGCGAGTAAACGCCTGTTCATGGGTCAGGTCGCCGTAACGTATGGCACCTACGAAAGGAGACTCGCCGTTGGGCGCATGGATAAGCCAGCGGCCACCGGGTTTCAACACACGCAAAACCTCATCCACGAAAGGCAGCAGTTCGTCTTTTCTGAAGTGTTCGATGACATCAAAGGCAATTACAACGTCCTGAGAATGGCTGGTCAGATTCTGCAATGTCTCCAGCAGATCACCTTCGCGTATTCCTTCGATGCCAAGCCGGAACGCCTCCGCCACTTGCTCAGTTGAAACATCCACGCCAATTACGTTGCGGTAACCCGCTTGATGAAGAAAATAAACAAGGGCACCATGGCCACAACCAAGATCAAGAATTGAGACCATTCGGTCGGCTGGAAAATATTTCTTGATCATCCGGCGTAAGCTAGATGCGCGGGGAGCAAAGCCGTCCACCGTAGCAGGCGCTAATGACTCACCGCTCGCATGAACATAGTGGCGGTAAATCCTTGTTCTTAAATCGCTCATGCTTCGTGCCGTCCCGTAGCGGTCGCTGATTCAAAACCCAAGAATCGGTCAATATTATCCTTGCTGCCGGTATAGAAGTTATCCACACACAGCACGTCGCAGCCATCGTGCAGCAAACGTTCGCACAAATGCGAACCCCAAAAAAACGCACCACCCGTCACAAAGACACTTTTTCTATACCATTTAGCCACTTTCCAGCCTTTCAGAATTTGATTTCGCAGCTAAAACCGCATCTATATTTATAGACTTTGGTTCGTTAACACACAGCCCCCACCCGCCGCGCAACCCACGCTGACCGCATTACCTTGCCAGATCAGCCAAAATCTCGCGAAACACGTTAACTATGCGAAATATCGTTTCTCTTGTTAAGTTAGATGAACTGGGCAAATTCAATCCTCGCATTGCCAACCCTTCTCGCGACTGGATAGTCTACGCATTTGTGGGCATTAATCAATTCAGGCCGGTATGGCGGCATATCGCACAGCATATTGAAATATGGGCGGCTATCGATCAATTCGGACTTGAGGGCTAACATCAACGAATCGCGCTTGATATCAGTGTATTTGCTTGGCAACAGTACACACACTTGCCAAGGAACCGGCTCAGCCCATGGCATGGATGGGTTAATAACAATCTCGCTATCCTCTGCGAAAGCCTCGCGATAAGAGGCCAGTATCCCCCGACGCTTTCCGATAATCTCGTCGAAACGCTCAATCTGCGCACAGCCGATTGCGGCTTGAAGATTGGTCATCCTAAAATTGAACCCCACTTCTTGGTGCCAGTATCTTCGCGCAGGATCCATGGCATGATCCTTGAGGAGCCTGATTCTGGCGGCCAAGTCAGGACTACTCGTGACCACCATTCCCCCTTCACCCGTTGTAATAAGCTTGTTGCCATAAAAAGAGAAGGTTGCCATATGCCCTATGCTCCCGACTTTTCGCCCCTTGTATCTTGCTCCATGAGCTTCTGCCGCATCCTCAATCACAACCAAACCCTGTTTATTGGCAAATTCCATGATGGGATCCATATCCGCCGGATGCCCATACAGATGAACAGGGATGATGGCTTTAGTGCGGGCTGTCATGGCGTTTGCCAAAGCACCAGGACTCATCGTGCCGATTTCGGGTTCACAATCTACAAAAACCGGAGTGGCGCCAACATGCCTTACCGCTGCGGCCGTGGCGACAAAGGTCAGTGGCGGCACTATCACCTCGTCGCCCGGCCCTACATTTGCCGCCAACAAGGCCAGCTGGAGCGCCACAGTGCCATTCGATACTGCCACGCCGTATTCGACTTCGCAAAAATCAGCAAATGTCTCCTCAAAAGCGGTTACATATTCGCCAAGAGACGAAATCCAGCCCGAACGAAATGCCTGTACCAAATATTTTTCTTCCAACGCCCCAACGTCAGGTTCTGCTACGGGTATCCAATTTTTTAATGAATTCATAACGTTTTTAATGAGACAGCAAAGAAAGCAAAAATACCCGATGTTTTTCCCGGAAAGCTGGATAAGGGAACTCTGTGCAAACCTTTTGACTTGCGGCCTTCCCCATTCTCCTCCTTAATGCCGGCTCAGCGGCAAGTTTGACGATAAAACGTGCATGCGAAGCAATATCAAAAGAATCCAGCACATAACCATCCACTCCATCCACCACCGCTTCGGGAGATCCATCTTGATTTCCAACCAGGATTGGGATTCCACAAGCCGCCGCCTCCAATGGCGTGACCGGCACGCCCTCTCCACGCCCTTGTCCTTGATCGCTAATTAACGAAAATAGGTGAGCGCTCCGATAGACATCCGGCAAGTCTTTGTCATCAATCGAGCCGGTGAAATGAACTCGGGAGGTAAGTCCAAGTTCATCGGCGCGCACCCGAAGCGGCTCCACCAAGTCACCACTGCCTGCATATATCAGATGGAGGGAATCAATTTGTTTGGCTGCTATCGAAAAGGCTTCTAACAGCCTACGATAACCTTTGTGGTCAGCGCTTTTGACTATCCGTCCTAATGTCAAAAGGTTGATATTCATGTCGGGGGAAGGAATACCGTATTTATCAAGTACAGCTACAGGCGGTTTAGCCGGATAAAAACGAGCGACATCCACGGTATCCCATATTACATGGACACTCCCGTGAGGACGGAACTTGTTTTGCTCAAGATATTTTGCTGTAAAGAAACAGTCGCTGATGACCTCGTTTGCGCCCTTTAGCCCCATTTTCCTCAACTTCCCCAGACCGCTCCAAATCTCCAGGCCATAGGCATTTACCACAACTTTCGCTTTAATCAATTTGCCCAGCAACAATGCAAATCCAGACAGATAAGCATGAGCGACTAATATTATATCGGGCTGCCATCTGAATGCCTCAAGAGTAACCATCGCGGCAAACTCAACTTTGTTCACAACATGAAAATCTGTGTGCGTTACCCATGAAACATCGAAAGACTCCTCAAAGTCGCCCTGTTTTCTTTGGCGTAACGAATACACTTTAATATTAGAATCGCCAATTATTTCCCTGATCGCCTGAATCTGGAACCTGTTGTACCTGCTGATTCCCCCTTTATCAAAACAACCTGGGGTCAAATATAGAACTTTCATAGTCTCACTTAATCTATATATTTATTGATGCGGCCCTTAATCCCAGGATCGCGCATTTTTCAAAATCAATTGCTCACGGCTTAAGATCATAACTATTTTAAAGAGCCGGATTAATAATTCCGCTCATAAGCTATCCAATCTACCGATGGTATCCCTAAATCACCGCTAAGCCGCAAACATATGATTAGCGCAGCTGCTTTTCTGTACTTCGTGCCAGCTACCTTGCGCAACAATCATTCCCGCCTCCATCACCAGCACTTGGTCGGCATGCTGCAAAGTCGCCATTCGATGACCTATCGCAACGACGGTTAGATCGCCGTGCAGATTGACGATGGCCTGACGGATGCGCTCTTCATTTTCCATATCCAGCGCACTGGTCGCCTCATCCAGAATCAATAAAGAAGGCCGCCCCAGCAACGCCCTGGCCAGGGCAATCCGTTGGCGCTCGCCGCCCGAAAGGCGCAATCCCTGGTCGCCGACTACAGTATCCATGCCATGAGGCAGCTGGCGCACAAAATCGGCGGCGGCTTTATCCAGCGCCTCCCATAACTCGTCGTCACTGGCCTGGGGCATGGCCCAAAGCAGATTGGCCTTGATCGAATCATTAAACAAAATGATTTCCTGCGGCACATAGGCTACCGAGCGCCGCCAGCGCAATCGCTCGGCATCGTCCAGCACTTGGCCGTCGATGCTGATACTGCCTGAATCGGCCCGCAACAGTCCCATCAGCACGTCAGCCAGCGTACTTTTGCCCGCCCCGGATGTACCGATGACTGCGATGGTCGACTTGGCTGGAATACGCAAGTTGATCGCGTTCAAAGCAAGCGATTCGCGGCCCGGATACTTAAAATCCACCGAGCGCAATGTTAAATCCTGCTGCAAGCCCAAAGGGGGCAGAGTTGCATCGCCAACCGGCTCGGCAGCACCAAAGCATTCAGCCAGCAAAGTGTTGGCATTTGCCAAGGCAGGCAAGGTATGCAGCCAATTTTGCACTTGCTGTTGCAGCTGTGATCCCAGGGGCATCAGCCGGGAAAACACAAAAATCAAGGTGGCGAGTTCGGCCATCGGCAAGCGCCAGACGACAAGGCCGACATACAGCATAACTACCAAAATCACCACGCTGCCCAACTGCATTCTGGCCTTCGAGCGACTGGAACTGTGTTGAAAATTAAGCTGGTGCAGGCGAAAAGCTTGCATCGATTGTTGGAACTTGTCCAGGTGACGCTGTTCATTGCCAAGAATCTTGGCCAACTTCATTCCCCCTAAACTTTCCTGTACTGTGCTGTGCAAGCTTTGCGAGGTCAGACCGATATGATTGCCCAGCAATAAAGCCTCGCGTCGCAAACCGTTTTCGGCAACGACAAACAGTAAGCCCATGCCCAGCACCAGCAGCGTTATCGGCCAGGACAGCCACAGTGCCGCCAGCGTATAAGCCAGCATCAGCGCCGCACCGCTGCACAGTTGCAGGAAGAAATGAACCCCTACGCCAACCCGGTTGACGTCGGTCAGCAATAAATTGGCGTATTGAGCATTATTGCGTTGGGACAGCCAATACCATTCGCTACGCAGTATCGCCATGAAGCAACGTTTACGCAGCCGGTCCACCAGATCGAACTGTAAGCGGTTGGAAAGCACTTCACGACTACACTGTAGTGCGATTCTTAACGCCTGCAACAGCAAAAAAAGCAGCAACACCATTATGCCTTGATAAGGTATGTTCCCTAATTCAAAAAAACGTCCTAACTGCCCGGCTATCCCCGTCGCAGGAGTAACGCCGTCTTGCAGCATCTCAAGCAGGGGCACCAAAAGTGTCATCCCAATGCCTTCGCTTAAACTGGCCAGCACCATGCAACTGAAAACCAGTAACATCGGGCGATGCGGTTCTTTAGCCAGCAGCTGAAAAAAGGGCATCGCAGCCCGGTAAATACTCATCCCCGCCTACCCGGTTGCATGGCATTGCCGTGTGCGTGGTGACCAAGTGACGTTAACATTATTAAAGATATACGCATCATTTTGATTATCAGGATTGGATATTGCTCAGGCGGCGCTGAGCTGACGTGGCAGATGGTAATAAGGCGCCAGAACTTATCCGCACTTCGAAAGTATCACATCATAAGCTTTACAAATATCAACTTGCAACATGTGCTGCTCGAACCTTAGGAATGAGCATGAAATAAATTAAACAACACGTGCCTTAAGTTTGCAGCGGAGTGCAGGCGAAGCCTGCACTCCGACTATTGGCAACTTGCTCAAGTAATTTCATGCACGTTCCTTAGGATAATAGGGCCTAAATTTTAGCAGTTTAAAGAACAATAAGTGGAGACGCGACTTTAGTCGCGCATGAGACATCATACACAGACGATGACAACAATCATCGGCGCGACTGAAGTCGCGCCTCCGTATTAATAACCAATTGATCAGCCAGGAATTATTCTCCATACTATAATGGCAACAAAATCATCTGAGTCCTGCCCATGATCGCCCATTACCATCGCCGCCTTGAATGCCCGCTAGAGCCTGCTGAGCAAGGCCCGGAATTCGAGCTGTTGCTCACCTGCTGCCGTCCAAAACCAAGCGCCGCACATTATCTGCGCCAGCAGCAGTTGGCCGCCGCTGAACTAGATACCGGCACAGTATTGGCGCTAGGAATCAGACACAAGGTTTCGCCATTATTGTACTGCAATTTGCGCCGCCATCCGGCAGGCACATTTTCGGACGACCTGATGGACAAGCTGGCTGAACAATACCGCCGCAATTCACAGCGCGCATTACAAGTATTGCAAGCAACCCACGAATTAATGCGTGCCGGTCAGGGACTGCGCTTGATCGTAATGAAAGGGCTCGATGTCGCAGCACGCGCCTATGGCGACTTGGCCCCACGGCATGTGGGCGACATGGACATCCTGGTTGACCCCGCGCAACTCGATGAAACGCTAACGGTATTGGCAGCGCAGGGATGGACGCTGGACCAACCTGAAATCTTGTCTGCCGCAACCCGAAATATCCTGCTCCGAAATCAAAACCACTGCATCTTGATTCGGGAAAGATTCCCGCATATGGAGTTGCATTGGCGTGCCATGCACAACCCTTTCGAATTCCCGATTAATGATTGGCGGGCTTTAGCCGTATCGAAACGCTCAAATCTCGGCATTCCCGGTTTAGACAACGAGGACTTGATCATTTACCTGTGCCTGCACGGAGCCCGGCATGGCTGGGGCCGCTTGAAATGGCTTTTCGACTTGCCTAATGTTTTGGACACGCATGATGTAGACTGGCCGCAGCTGTGGCAGCGCGCTCATCGGCTCGGCGCCGGGTTGGCAATACAACAGGGACTGTTGCTGACTCAAAAATACTGCGGCACCGACTTGAGCTTGGAAATTAAAAGCGGATTCAGGTACAGCATCAATCCATCGCAATGGCAGGCCATTTGCACCTTTCAGCAAGGCCCTGAGCTGTGGATGGAATACCCTCCAGCCCGACTAAAACTGCATCAATGGATAAACCGTATTCTAACCGCCCGCAGAATAGACGTCCTCGTGTGGTATTGTGCCATGCTGTTTTACCCGAATATCGATGATTATCGAGTGCTCAAGCTCCCATCCCGGCTACAGCCGCTTTATTTCCCGTTACGGCCGGTATTGTGGGGTATCCGCCAAGTTCAAATCCGGCAAATGCGCAAGCTAAAAAGCCAAGCTCAGCGCGGTCAAGCTTAACTCGGTTATGCTGCGATGGACTGCCTGAAAATTGCCCCCATCGTCATTGCCCTGAGACATACGCCAAAAACGCCTCGACCGGCATCGGCTTGGCATAGAGATAGCCCTGCACATACTCGCAGCCGACCGCCATCAGCAACTCTCTCTGGCCTTCGCTTTCCACACCCTCAGCTATCACCGTCAAGCCCAACCGGTGCGCCATCACCACAATGGCTTCCGCTATCGCCCGATCGCCGGGGTCGGTCTCCAGATCGCGAACGAAGGAACGGTCGATTTTCAGGTAGTCGATGTTGAACTTTTTCAGGTAGGCCATTGCAGAATAACCGGTACCGAAATCATCCAGAGAAAGTTGAATCCCTACCGAACGCAGCAGCTCCAATTTCTCGGTAACAGCCGAACAATCATCAAGCAACAAACCTTCGGTGATCTCAACAACGATATGCGCAGGATCGAGGTCGACTGCCTGCAAATAATCAATGAAAGCTTGAACCCCGCTATCTTTGGTGAACTGACGCGGCGACATGTTGACGCTAATCTGAACGCCATCCTCCCCGTTCAAAGCATGCCAGCGTTTAGCGGTGTCCGAAGCCTCACGCAATACCCAGGCGCCGATCTCCTGAATCAGATCGGTTTCTTCGGCGATGGGAATGAACCGGTCGGGCGCCACGCTGCCCAGTTCGGGATGATGCCAACGCAACAGCGCCTCGGCCTTGACTGCCCTTTCGCTGACAATGTCGATTATCGGCTGGTAATACACCTCGAGTTGGCCTGCACCGAGCGCGCCGCGCAAATCGTTGACCAGTTCCAGACGTTGCCGGGCCTGCTCCAGCATGCCGTAGGTAAAGAAACTGAAGCAGTTGCGTCCCATGTCCTTGGCGGCATACATCGCCTGGTCGGCGCAGCCGATCAAGACTTCGGCATTGTCTGCATCCTGCGGATAGCTGGCAATGCCGATGCTGGCCGAGACATAAGCATTATGCTCGCCAAGCAGGAATGGCCGCGCCATGGTATCAACAAGACATTGCGCCACCCGATCCTGCGGAACGATTTCGTCGACTTTAGACAAAATCACCACAAATTCGTCGCCGCCCAAGCGAGCCACGGTATCCGATTCCCGCACACATAAGCGAATGCGTTGCGCCGCTTCCATCAGCAAGTCGTCGCCGGCTTCATGGCCCAAGGTATCGTTGACTTCCTTGAAACGATCCAGGTCGATAAACAGTACCGCCAGGCTATAACCGCCACGCTCGGCCTTGGCGATTTCCTCGCGCAGGCGATTGCCGAACAAGCGCCGGTTGGGCAAGCCGGTCAGCTGGTCATAACTGGCCTGGCGGTACATTTGCTGTTCGAGGCGTTTGCGTTCGATAGCGATGGAGCTTAAATGCCCGGCTTGCACCAACAAGGCCAAATCGGCTTCATCGGGCAGGCCGCTCTGATTGAGATAAAGGGTCACAACCCCCAGCAATTGGTTGGATGGGGAAAGAATCGGTTCCGACCAGCAGGCCGCCGCACCGATTTCGCGGATAAACGACTGGCAATGCGACTGGCATGGATGCTCGCCCATATCCTTCAGGATGACTCTTTCGCTACTCAAGGCCGAAGCAACCCAGCCGGAGCAACGTCCGCTCTCCTCGCCCAACATCTGCGAATTAGGCTTCGCCCTGTATGACTCTGGAAACGAAGGCGCGGCCACGATTTGCAAGTGTTGATGTTGCTCATCCAGCAACAAAATACCGCAGTACCGCCCGGACTTCGAGGATTCGACATACAAAGCCACCTGTTCCAGAATGCTGTTAAGATTGTCGCCGTGCGCCATTTTCTCAAACACACGCTGGCGGTTGGCTTCAACAATCTGTTGCTGACGGCGATCGCTTAAATCGAAACCCAAGGCCAACACGCTATCGATTTTGCCGTCGACATCGTATTCCGGCACTATTTTCATCGCATGGCTGACCAGACGGCCGTCGCCGTCAGTCCATTCCAGCGATACATCGGCTTTTCTGCCGTTGCGCATTACCCCCGCCAGAATAGCTGCATACGCATCGGCGGAAATATTGGTGGCCCGCCATGATTCCCTGAGCGGATTATCGAGTATTTCCGATTCGGCTCGGCCGGTGATTTGCAAATAAGCCTGATTGACATAAATGCGGCGAAAATTGCGGTCGTAGCGCACCACCACGGTCGGCAGGTTTTCCACCAGCGTCCGTAATTCCCGCTCGCGCTGATACAGCAGATTCTCCGTCAATTTGCGTTCGGTAATGTCGCGGGCAATTGAAATCACCCCTGCCACTTCCCCCTGTGGTCCGAATTCCGGCGCATAGCGGTTATGAAAGTAATGCAGACGCCCATCTGAGGCGATGAATTGCACCTCGCTCTCGGCAGTCAGGCCTGTTTTCAGCACCTGGCTGATCACCCGCACCAGCTTTTCCCCTTCTCGCGCACTAATCACCGACGCGTCCGACGGCATCCTGTTTAACAATTGAGCGACCGGCCGTCCGACTAGCCTTTCCACGGCAGGATTGGCATAAATACGGCGGCAACCGCTGTCGTAACGAAAGATGGGATCGGGCGAATTTTCCACCAATACGCGAAATTCCTGCTCCCGCTGCCGCAACTCCGCTTCCATTTGCTTGCGCTCGGAAATATCCAAAATAATGATCACCAGAAACTGACGCCCCATATCGTCGGCATAGCAGGTCTTCTTGACCACGATGGTACGGATAAGACCGTCGCGGCCGGTTAATGTTTCCTCGTTGACGTACTCTTCGCCGCTGTCCAACACCGCCTCATCGCTCATCCAATGCGACCGGGCCTGCTGTTCCGGGAAAAAATCGAAATCGGACTTGCCAAGCAGGAATGCCATCGGATGCCCGATAAACTCGCAAAAAGCCTGATTGCTCAAAATCCAACGATGCTCCCTGTCCTTAACTAACACCGGGTCGGCAATGGTATCGATCACCCGGCTCAAGAACAGCCTCGACTCGGTAAGCTCCTGTTCCGACTGCCGCCGCCTCAGTTCCGCGGCGGCGCTTGTCGCCACCAATTGCAGGATCGAAGTGACGGCAAGCTCGTCGCACATCGGCTTGCCGTCCATCACCGCAATCAGGCCGATAACCTTGCCGGTGGAATCCCAAAGCGGAAGACCGATGTAACTCTCGACTTGCATATCCGTCAGCAGGGCATCTTCGGGAAACTGCTGTTGCACATCCATCGGATAACAACACAACCCACCTGCCATAACATTCTCGCAAGGCGTGTGTTCGAGACTGTATTGCATATTGGGGAATACTTCACCCTTGGCGTAGATCGCAACCGTCTCGGCGCAGCCCGGATCTGCGGCCAATTTGTCGATAATCACATAATCCGCCTCCAGCAGCCGGCCCAAGTACCGTGCCAGCGCGGTCAAAAAATCCTCGCCGCCTTCCATCCAGCCGCGCTGGGCGATAAACTTCATCGTGCGCTCGACCCGCTTGCGCTCCTCGATTTCATCACGCAGCAAGCGGTTAGTGGCGCTAAGCTCTGAAGTACGCTGTTCAACTTTCTGCTCAAGTTCCTCCCGGTATCTTTGCAATTGCAGGTTCTGTGCTTGCAATTGCCGTTGCATGGTTCTCAAGTTCAGATGCGTTTCGACCCGCGCGATAACTTCGTCAACCTGCATAGGCTTGGCAAGAAAGTCGACGCCGCCTACCTTGAAACCGGTGATTTTATGTTCGCTCTCCGCAAGGGCCGTCATAAAAATCACCGGAATATCGGCGGTATCGGCATCGCTCTTTAAACATCGGCAGACTTCGAAGCCGTCCAACCCCGGCATCATCACATCCAGCAGAATCAGGTCCGGCTTCACTAAAGCTGCGCGTTTCAGGCCTTCCTTTCCGCCTTGGGCTATCAGTAACCGGTAGCCCCGGCCTTCCAAACTTTCCACCACCACGCCCAGATTGACCGGCGTATCATCGACAATCAAAATGGTGGGCTTGTCGGCTGCTATGGCCGTCGCACTGTTCATGACTTGCTCCCGATCCAAAGTTTGTAATTATCCAGCCGCAGATCGATACAGGTGTAGGCCGGAATAAGTCCATCCAAGCGCGTAGCGCGAGGTGGCGTTTCCGGCGAATTCGGGTGATGCTTGCCGGAAACGCCAGTTTCCTCGTTCCCACGCGCCGCGTGGGAACGCAGTGTTGGACGCGCTGCGTCCCGTATACGCAAGACGCTAATCGTAACTCGCGGCGCAGCGCGCCTTGACCGCATTCCCACGCGGCGCGCGGGAACGAGAGCAACACTTCCGCTCTTAGCCTTGCGCCTTTCGCCTTTTGTCTCAAATCCTTTATATTTCAACTTATCAGTATTCATCTGTATCAATCTGTGGCTGAATAGTTATGATTCTGTCGATGTAACGTTCCACCAGATCCAGAACGGCTTTGGATTGGTAGACTTTGGCCAAGCTGCGCAACTGCTCGGCAAACGGGCGGTATCTTGTATCAAGCTCACCCAGATAATCGGCATGGACGATTATATCCCGCATACTGCCTTCCTCTGCCAGTTGGTGCAAAATCTTCATCTCTTCCAGCGGAGGCGCATCCAGCCATTCGTCAGGCTTATATTGCGGTGATGGTTCGGCTTCAGGCAGCGCATAAATCCAGTCGAGCTTTAGAAGACCGCCGATTTGCGCCATCAGTTTTTTTATCTCGATGGGCTTGGACAAAAAGACGTTGACGCCCGCTTCCATGGCCTCTGCAACATCGGTGCCGGAAGCACTGGCCGAAACAGCGATAATCGGCGTTTGCCCGAAACCCGGCAAACTACGCAGACGGCGCGCAACTTCCAACCCATCCATTTCCGGCATGACCATATCCAGCAGGACCAAATCCGGCAGCCGGTTCTCGGCATTATCCAGACACGCCCTGCCGCTTACCGCCTCGATGGTTGCAAAACCCAGATGGCTAAGCATATCGACCAACAACGCCCTGTTCGCATCGACATCGTCCACCACCAGCACACGCCGACGCGCGCCCCGATAACCGGTGGCGCGCTGCTTGACAGGCAGCATTTCCCCGTACACATCGACAACCGGAACATCAAGATCGAACCAAAAAGTACTGCCGTCGCCGACCCGGCTGGTGACAAAAATTTCGCTGCCCATCAGCTTCACAAGTTCACGGCTGATCACCAAGCCCAAACCGGTACCGCCGGAATGACTCCGGCTGTCTCCTGCCTGCTCGAAAGGCCGGAAAATGCTTTCCAACTGTTCAAGTTCGATGCCGATACCGCTGTCCTGCACTTTAAAACGTAAGCGCCCCGGTTCCAGCACCGTCACCCGCAAACAGATTTGGCCTCGTTCGGTGTATTTGACAGCGTTGGACAGAAGATTGAGCAGCACCTGCCTCAGCCGCATTTCATCGGCGCGTATTCCCCCCGGCACATCCGTTGCAATATCGCAAACAAAAGCCAGGTGCTTCTGTTCCGCCCTGACACTGACAATTCCGGCGATATTGCGCAAAAACCCCGGCAGTTGAACATCATTCAGGCTCAGTTTCTGCTTGCCCGCCTCAATTTTGGCAAAATCCAGAATATCATTGATCAGGTTCAGTAAATGTTCGCCGCTTTGCTGTATCACGCTCACCATCACATCCTGACGTTCGCTCAGCTTGCTTTCTCCCAGCAATATCTGGGCGTAACCCAAAATACCGTTCAACGGCGTACGCAGTTCGTGGCTCATCCGCGCCATAAACTCGCTACGCAACCGCGCCAGCCGTTCCGCCTCGGCCAAAGCCGCTTCCCGCGCCGTCTCCACGGCCTTACGCTCGCTGATGTCGCGGGACACACCTACTGTTCCCAGCACACGCCCGTCCTCATCCAACACCGGCGCCTTGAAGGTTTCCACCCAAATAACGGCATCGTGCGCATTGACCAAAGGCTCTTCCACTGTCTTGAGCTGACCGGTCGCCATTACCTCCGCATCGTCGGCGCGGTAGACTTCCGCATGTTCGCGCGGCCAGACATCCAGGTCGGACTTGCCGGTCAGGTCGTCCACGTTAT
Source organism: uncultured Gammaproteobacteria bacterium (assembly GCA_963814825.1). Classification (GTDB taxonomy): domain Bacteria; phylum Pseudomonadota; class Gammaproteobacteria; order Methylococcales; family Methylomonadaceae; genus Methylobacter_A. The sequence continues at coordinate 135,000 of CAWFEF010000001.1, forward strand.
CCGTGCGGGCAGCCGCAACGGCAAAGGCCTGATTGACGACGAGGAACCTGCTGTCGGTATCTTTAAACCAAACCATCATCGGCAGCGTATCGATCATCGTCCTCAGGTAGCGCGTCTGCCGGCGCAGCTCTTCGGTACGATCCAGTACCCGCAGTTCAAGGCTGGCGTTCAGGGCGCGGATTTCATCCTCGGCCTGCTTGCGCTCAGACACGTCGCGCATCACGGCAAACAGAAAATCCTCGCCGCCGATCCGAGTACAGCGCAGGTTGATTTCGCCCCAGATTTTCGAACCGTCCGGGCGTTTAAGTTGCCAGTCGAACGACTGCGGCTGTCCCTTAGCCGCGAGCCGGTTGCGCCGGGTCGCTTCCTCCAGGGTATAAGGCGGGTCGCTCATCGCCAGCAGGTCGAAGTTACCGGACAGAATATCCTCGCGCGAATAGCCCCATAACTCGCAGCCCTTCCTGTTCAGGTCGTAAAGGATAAACTCGGTATCTCCATCGCGTTCGACGATGCGATGCAGGAAGATACCGTCGTTGGAAGACTCGAACACTGCGCGGTGCTTCGCTTCTGAGGCACTTAGCGCATCCTCCATGAGTTTGCGCTCGGTGATGTCCTTGCCGACGGTGATGATGCGGATGGGATCGGTGCCCGGCACGACAGCAACGGAGGTCTCGTATTCACGCCGCTCGCCGCTGCGCGTAACCAAGCCCAGTTCATAGCTGGAAGGAACCGCCTCCCCGGCCATCCTGCGAACATGGTAATCCATCACCCGCTCCCGATCATCGGGATGAATGATGTCGACGAGCGCGGGTTTCGCCTCGACGCCCTCGTCTGTGAAACCGAACTCCTGAGCCAGTTTGCGATTGCCGACATGGATAACGCGGCCATCCTCGATCATCATCAGCTGCATGCCGACATCGCAGATGGCGTTCAGTATTGTTTGCTGGAAATCCGCCTGGCTAATCAGTTCGGCCTCCATGCGCTTACGCTCGGTGATGTCGCGCCCCATGATTAGTACCCCCATCACATCGCCGTCCTGATCCCGTTCCGCCACCATCCGCACCAGATGATAGCGAATGCCGTCGCCGCTATCCGGCAACATCAGTTCAATCTCTGCCTCCAGTCCGCTTTCGACGACGTTTTTGATGGTTTCCTGATAGGCCGCGAATCTGCCGTCGGGAAATACTTCATTTGGTGTACTGCCGATATGCGCCTCGACTGGATCGTCGGCGATACCCACCGTGGTACGCAATTTCAAATTCATATATTTTATGCGGCACTCCCGGTCGTAACGGGCGATGTTGTCCGGCGAGTTTTCCGCAAGACCGCGAAACTCCTGCTCGCGCAGGCGCAGTAAATCTTCCGCCGATTTGCGTTCGACGATTTCTTCCTGCAACAAACGATTACCGACATTCAAATCAAAACTCTGTTCTTCCAGCCGCTGGTTTTGCTTTTCCAATACCTGTTGTAAGGCGAGTAGCTCGACGGTACGTTCCTGCACACGCTGCTCCAATGAATCGAACGAATAGTGCAATTCGGCGATCATCATATCGAACGCCCAAGCCAAATCGCCGATTTCGCCCGGCGCCTGAATAGCCAGCGGGCGCAGATTTTCCGCCGTCAACCGGTAATCGGGCTGTTTGCCTCGCCCCAACCGGCTGCCCAGTCCGATCGCCTTTACCGCGTTAGTCAGCGCGATGATCGGATCGATAAAACGCCCGACCCAAAATATGCCGACACCGATGCTAAACGCCAATATCAGGCTGGTCAGCGTTAAAATGGCCAGCACTGTTTGACGGATATTTTTCAAGGTGCTTTCCTGCGAAGCCACCAACGCCAGCACAAAGCCAGGCTGTTGTTCGAATTGCCAGGGCAAGGCCGCGGTATAAAACGACCCTTGCCCGGTGGAAACGGTTTTCGCGTTAATCCCGGCTGAAGTACCTGCAAGATCCTGCAAACTTAAATTTAACGGCCCCATTTGCTGGCTGTGTTGACCGTCCGGCGAAAACAGCAACGGCCACATGCCGGTTTTCCGCTCAACCGCCTGCAAAAAGGTCTGGCCAATCTGTTTCTGGAAAACGACCACGGCGAACGGCGTCGGCGGCTGGTTTGCAGTGAATATCGAAGAGGAGCTTACCGATCCGGCAATCCGGCTATCGAACACCGAAAGCTCCGCTGGATTCCCGTCACCTTCCCGCGGCGATTGTTCGATAACGCCCTCAACCGGCACCGCCACCTCGATCAGCATGCTGTCCGCCGAAGGGTAAGTAAAGGCAACCTGCGGCTTATCAAGCGGCGCCAACGAGTCGGCAACCGGTGGCGGCAAGCCTTCTTCCCAAGCCGGCCAACTGCGGATAGGCAGATTACCGTTGCCGTCTGCGGCCGCCTTGACCCATATTGGCCTGCCATGACCCCGCCGCACGAACATGCCCACTTCGGATACCGAAACCCGATGGCTCAGCTCTCCGTCGATATAAACCGAAATCGCCGAAAAACCGCCGGAGCGCAGCACCAGATGCAATCGGTTCAGCGACACCGACTTGCTGAAAGCCAGAGTTCTTGCCGCTTCTTTAGCGTCATTATTGTTGCGCATGGCATCGGCCTGCTTATATTCCAGCACTTCGAGCTCGGCCAACTGATTCAACGCTACCGTTTCGCCGATCGCAGACAGCGCCACCGAGCGCATATGCAAAGTTATATCCTGCAATTCGTCCTGCCAGGTCAGAAGATCGCGCTTGAGCGTGGCAAAAGCGGCATCCTGATTCTGCCGCTTGGTGAAATAAGAGGCCAGCAAGGCGTCCAGCACAGTTACCACGGCCAGCACACCGACAAACACCAGCACGATTTTCCGCTTTAATCCCAGCTTCATGATTCTGCCTTGCGGGTAAAGTTGAAATGGGGTGTGCAAGCTTTGCATCTGTGCGGGTCGGGGTTTGCACCCCCGACCTTAACGTTTACTCCTCGTTCCCACGCGCTGCTCTCATCGTTATACACATCTCGACGTAGGCAGGAATAAGCCTGTCCGCGCGTTAAGCGCGCAAGACTGGCGTTGCCTACATGGATGTAGGCAAGGGGCGTGAGCAGGAGCGGAAGCTTTTCCGGCGCTCCGATTGCCGGAAACGTCCACCCTTGCTGACGCCGGGCGGTCTTATTCCGGCCTACATCCAAGTTAGGCAGGTCGGGCAACAGCTTTTCGTTGCCCGACAATTTGAAGCATGAGAATGTCGGGCATAAACAGCATGCCCGACCTACGGCAGGAAAAAACTTAGACGATAGTTTCCTAAACATCATCTTTCCTAATAACTCGGATAACCGCGGTTTTCGGCAATATCCTGGTCGATCGCTGCCGCCGCCCGGCTCAATTCGCTTTGCACCTCGGCACCGGCAATGATCGCCACGGCGGCGTTGGAGAACGCTTTACTGATAATGCTGTAAGCCGGGGTTTGGGGCCGCGGCACCGCAAAACCGGCATTGAGTTGTTGCGTATACAGACTTAACGGCCCGCTCTTGGCGTACAGCGGCGACTTTGCCAAAGCCGAGAGCCGCCCAGGAACGGCTCCGTTGACATCGGTCATGCGCAGAATCTCCTGCTCGGACATCAGAAAACTCAAAAAATCCGCAGCCGCCGCAGGATCGCTGCAGGTACTGGAAATAGCAACGCTCCACGAGCCCATGCCGGTCTTGATGCCCTGACCGAAATCCGGCATCGGCAGCAATATCAGATCCTTGCCCAACTCCCGGCCGTACCAGCGATACCGCCAATGCCCCAACCAGGACAAAGCAGTTTTTCCGCCTGCAAAATAGTCGCTGGCAAGCTGATCGAACCGGTTCAGGACGACTTTGCGTTGGCCGTTAACCTCGGTTAATACTGCATCCTGCTTGGCCCAGCCTTTTTTGAACCATTGCTGAAAATGCGTCATCGCCTGCACCGATTGCGGACCGTCAAGTACGCCTTTTGCCGAATGGTAGTGGCTGCGATCGATCAGGTCGCCGCCGAAACCTTGCAAAATCGGCGAAAAAGCATAGGAATAAAACTCGCCGGAGCTGGCATTCGTACCCATTTCAATCGCCGCAACGACGCCCGGCAACTTGCTGAGCCTGTCGAGAACCTGCTCGAATTCCGTCAAAGTCCACGGCGCATCCAGTGTTGGAATACGAACCCCGGCTTTATCCAGCAGCCGGCGATTGCCCCACAGCGCCAGACCGGAATCGAACTGACCGAGACTATAAAGACGGCCTTCGTAACGTCCCTGAGCCAGAATCGATGGCAGTACATCGTCCAATAACGGTTTCGGCAGCCATTGTTCGATAGGTTGCAAATAACCGCGCCATGCCAGCGTATACAGATACGGCCCGTCGGCTTCCAGCAAGCAAGGCAACGAGCCGTTCGTCGCCGCTTTGTTGATTTCGTCGTCATAAATACTTTTACCGAATATCCGGATATCGACGCGATAACCGTGTCGGCCTGCGCTGTACCGGGCTGCCGAGGCCTTGAGGACGGCAACCTCAGTGTCAATGTCTTCGTAATGCATCCATAGATTGATGGTTTTTACGGCAGCTTCCGCCGGATGTTTTTCATTAGCGCTGTAAGCATCATCGCCAACGCTTAAAGCAAGCACGACCAACGTCAGGCTAAAAACGCCGCGGACAGGGGCGGATCTTAAGAAATATGCAGCGCGCACGTTGATCGTTTGAAATAGTGTTGTCTCAATCATTTAAATAGCCTCGACTTTCTGCAATATCCTGATCGATCAATGCCGCCGCCCGGCTCAATTCGGCTTGCACATCGGCCCCGGCGATAATCGCTGCGGCGGCGTTGGAAAATACCCTGCTGATCGTGCCGTAAGCGGGGGTATTGGGACGCGGCACCGCCATACCGGCATTGAGCTGCTGCGCATAAAGGCTTAACGGCCCGCGCTCGCTATACAGCCTCGACTTGGCCAGCACCGAACGGCGGGCAGGCACTGCGCCATTGGCGTCGGTCATGCGCAGAATTTCCTTTTTCGACATCAGGTAGTTAAGGAAAGATGCCGCACCGGCAGGATCGTTGCAGGTGCTGGAAATAGCCAAACTCCACGAGCCCATGGCGGTCTTGATGCCCCGGCCGAAATCCGGCAACGGCAACAGTAGCAAATCCTGGCCCAACTCCCGGCTATACCAGGGATACTGCCAATGGCCGAACCAGGACAAAGCCATCTTGCCGTTAACAAAATTGTCGACGGGCAACTGATCAATTCGGTTCAAACCGACTTTGCGTTGACCGTCGGCCTCGGTTAATAGCGCATCCGCCCGAGCCCAGCCTTTTTTGAACCATTGCTGGAAATGCGTCATCGCCTCCACCGATTGCGGTCCGTCAAGCACGCCTTTTGCCGAAAGATAGTTGCTGCGGTCGATCAGGTCGCCGCCGAACCCTTGCAAAATAGGCGAATAGGCATAGGGATAAAATTCGCCGGAATGCAAATAAGTGCCCATTTCAATCGCCGCAACGACGCCCGGCAACTTGCTCAGTTTGTCGAGAGCCAGCTCGAATTCGGCCAACGTCCACGGCGCTTTCAGGGTCGGGATGCGGACGTCGGCTTTAACCAGCATTCGGCGATTGCCCCACAACGCCAGACCGGAATCGAACTGGCCGAGACTGTACAGCCGTCCATCGTAGCGGCCTTGAGCCAAAATCGACGGCAACACATCGTCCAATAACGATTTCGGCAGCAATTGGTCAATAGGCTGTAAATAGCCGCGCCAGGCCAGCGAATACAGAAACGGTCCGTCGGCTTCCAGCAGGCAAGGCAGGGAACCGGTTGCCGCCGCGCTGTTGATCTGTTCGTCATAGCCCCTGAAAGTGGACGGCCAGACCTCGACGCGATAGCCGTGCCGGCCTGCGTTGTATCGGTCTGCCGATACTTTGAGGACGGCATATTCGGCGGAACTGGCCGCAGAATGCACCCATAAATTGATAGTTGTTACCGGTGCTTCTGCTGAGTGTTGTTTATTAGCGCTGTGCGCATCGCCAACACCGAAGACGCACACCGTCATGATCAGGCTGAAAATAAGGATGGCGTACAGACTTTGCCTGCCCGTTACGCGAGGGATGACCAACGGGCAAGCAAAGCTTGCATTCCAGCCATGCCGGACGGAGGATTTACCCCGCCTGAAACGTTTGAAGAATGAAATACTTGCAATAGCTATCGAAACAACCCCGTCCCGCTTGGAAGTCCGCCTCGATACATACGTTGTAGGGCGTGCCGTGCGCGCCTTAGCTCCCAAGGCGCGCACGGCACGCCCTACATCTGCATGAGAATCTACGTTCAACATCGACATCCTAAAATGAGTATTTAACCGTAGCGAGAACCGTCCGGCCGTTAATCGACCTGGCCGCATTCAAGCCGTTGGCGGAAATGCCGCCGCTGTTGGAAATTTCAGTCAAACCGATGGTGTCGAACAGGTTATTGCCGTTGACCGACAGCCACAGCCCCTTGACGGGTTCATAACCGGTAAAGGCGTTGACCTGGATATAGCCGGGCATCATCAGTTTGCCGGCCGGCGCATCACTGTTGCCGATGAAATTCAGCCCGGCGTTGACATGCTTGATCCGGTACGCAGGCGTGAACTGGTACATGACTTCGGGGCTGATCGGATCGCCGACATTGGCCGGATTGATCTCGTCCTTGACGATCCGGCTATGCGTGTAGGTCACGCCGCCGTTGAGGCTGAAATCGCCCAGATAATAAGCCGTTTCCAGCTCCACGCCCTGGGCCTCGAAATTGCGGTTGGTGAACCTGTACGCCCCGGAACCGGCGGTGATGTCCTGGTTGACTTCCGCTGTGCTCACATGAAACAGGGTAGCGAACACGCTAAAGCTGTCGCCCCGCCACTTGATGCCGCCCTCAACCTGCTGAACCTGATTGACCGCGACTTTAGAGGCGATGCTGCCGTCGGTCCTGATGCCGCCGCCGAACAGCATGCGTTCGGCATTGGCCCTGCCGCCCTCGCTGACGCGGGCGAACAACGCCAGCTTCGGATTCAGCAAATAGTTGGCGCCGAACGAGTACGACAAATAACGCACCGTGTAATCGACCGGCAAGGCGGCGCTATTGTTAACCACCGGCACCGTCCGTTCCGGCGTCTCGATCACGCCGTTGCCGTTGACGTCCAGCGCTTGCGTACCGGTCGAACCGGCATAGCTGCCGGATGCGTGGGCAATGTCGTAGCGCAAACTGCCGTCGAAATTGAAGCCGCCTTTTTGCCAGCCCAGCGCCAGATAAGGCGCATCGGTGTCGTAGTACAGGTTATAAGATCGTACGCAGCAATTGCCCCAATACGATTCGCCGTAGGCACTCAGGCCGTTTTGAGTAACCTTAGTGCCGTTCGCGTCGATCACATCCAGCAATGCTGAATCCTTGCCTTTAACTTCCTGCAGGTAGGTGTTCCAGTGCCAGTCCTGGACGATATCCTGCCCCGACTTGAAATAACCGGCGGTAACGCGGGCCGTGCCGAAATGCTCGCTGTCGAAGGTTCGGGTCAAGTTCAGATCGTTGGCGAAATTACCGAGATCGTTGAGGTCGGTGTTAAACAAATGCGTACCTACCGCCAAGGCGTTGGGACCGGTAAGGGCTTGTCCGGCCCCCTGTCCGATCAAGGGTCCGTTGGCATAGCGCAGCGTCGCACCGGCACCGCCAATCGCCGTCGCCAGCGCTGTAGCGGTATCGACTTGCGCCGGATACGGCCCGACGAAACGTCCCGAGGTCCAGGCAACCCGGAACTTATCGTTTACCTTCCAACCGTGCGCAGGCTCGAACAGCGCTTCGCCGCCAATCACCTTGCTTGACGAGTAATAACCGTCGGCAATGTCAGTCGATACTGTTTGACCGTCTTTGTTGACCGACAGGTCGGTTCGGAAATATTTCGACTGCATCGCGCCGTTGCGAATATCGAAGCCGGGCAACGAGACGACATGCAGGTCGCTGTTGGTTCCTGTGATGGAAACCGGCACCGGCAGATACACCGGCGCCCTGTCCTCCAGCAGCTTGAAATTGAGACGGATGAAGCCCTTGTCGAAATCGCGGGTAATGTTGCCTTTGATCTGACCGCCGTCTTCGGCGTCGTAACCGACCGTTCTCGGCCCTTCGCCGCCCCGGTAAAACCCGCCGACATGGAAGCGCCATTGTTCATTGATCGGCCTGCCGTAGTCGAAGTCGGTGCGGGTATGGTCGAAATCCAGGCCGCGGGTGACGCTTACATTGCCGCCCTTTGTTTCGCCGGTCTTGCTGATAAAGTTGAACACCCCGCCCGGCGCATTGCTGGCAAAGGTCGCCGCAGCGCCGCCGCGAATTACTTCCAACCGGTCCAGGTTATAGTCGGACCGGAGAAAAGTATCGGCGGTGGCAAAGTCGATGTCGCCGAAGCCGAGCACCGGCAAACCGTCTTCCTGGAATTGCACGAACTTTGCACCTCCGCCGATCGGCAGGCCGCGCACCGAAACATTGGCGTTGCCTTCCCCCCCGGAAGCCTGGGAGATGACGCCGGGCACATTGCGCAAAATATCGGCGGCGCTGCTCGGCGCGGATTGCTGCATCTGCTCCCAGTCCAGCGTACTGACAGCGACGCTGGATCGTATGCTGGAAAGCGGATTAGCCGTGCCGGTAACCACCATGGTGTCGAGCGGTATGGTTTGTGCGGACACTGACATCGGCGCCATCGCTAAAATGCAAGTTTTAAGGCTGTTTGTGTTCATCAATTTATCGTTACGCTGGTTCCCAAGCTCCAGCTTGGGAACCCAGATGACGAAGCTCTAGCTTCGCGAGACGGGAAGCTGGAGCTTCCCACACCGAATTCCCAAGCTGGAGCTTGGGAACTAGCAAACCAGCAATGCTACAACCACAGCCGAATCGCTCACTAAGGCCTTGTGCGGCGCAGCGCAGCGAGTGGGAACGAGGAAAAATCACCGGACTACCGCCCACAACCATACGCCACAATCTCATACGCAATCCGGTCCAGCGGTAGTTCCCTGTCCACAGCGCCCAGTTTTGCCGCCTCTTTCGGCATGCCGTACACCACGCAACTGTCTTCATCCTGTCCCACGGTACGCGCTCCCATGTCGTGCATTTCTTTCAAGCCTCTGGCCCCGTCATCGCCCATGCCGGTCATGATGATGCCCAGCGCATTCTTGCCCGCGCATTTGGCGACCGAACGAAACAACACATCGACCGACGGACGATGACGAGTGACCGGCGGCCCGTCGACGATCTCGACATGGTATTGCGCCCCGCTGCGCTTGAGCAGCATGTGCCGCCCGCCTTGTGCGATCAGTGCGCGCCCCGGCAGCACCCGGTCGCCGTTGACGGCTTCGCGCACTTCAATCCGGCACAGGTTGTTCAGACGATCGGCGAAAGCCCCGGTAAATTTTTCCGGCATATGCTGCACGATAACGATGCCGGGACAGACACGCGGCAAGGCGGTCAGCACCACTTCCAGCGCCTGCGTCCCGCCGGTGGAGGTGCCGATGGCGACGACCCGGTCGGTGGTTTCGGCCATGGCATGGGAGCCGGCCGGAAGGATCGCATCTGCCGTTAATTTGGCCTGCACCGGCATGGCGGCGGATGCTGCGGCCAGCCGCCGCAGGTTGGCACGGGCGGCGGCTTTGACGGCGGCAACCAGACCTTCCGAATCATCCTGCAAAAATTGCTTAAGCCCTACTTTAGGCTTGGTGACGATGCTCACCGCTCCCGCCGCCAGCGCCTGCATGGTGGTTTCCGCGCCTTTCTCGGTCAGCGTGGAACAGATCACCACCGGCGTGGGCCGTTCGGCCATCAGTTTTTTCAAAAACGTGATGCCGTCCATGCGCGGCATTTCCACGTCCAGCACGATCACATCGGGCCATTGCGTCTGCATGCGCAGCCATGGCGAATACCGGGTCGGAAGCCGCGCCGATCACGTTGATCCCCGGATCTTGCGACAGATTTGCGGTCAGCACCTGCCGCACCACGGCGGAATCATCGACTATCAAGACCTTAATCCGAGTCACCCCAACCTCCTGTCTACGCTCTCAATGCTCGGCTACGGACAACACATTAGCTGTGCTTAACCCAGACTTCGCCGCTCCACACTTCAAAAATCACGTTGCGATGCCCGATGTCGCCCAGAGTGCTCGGCCACGCAGGTAAAACCGTGTTGTTTTGCAAGCCGCCGCGCGGCTTGCACATTCCTGCTACCGATCTGGGACATCGCGTTCATATTTTTGTTCGTTTCGGGAAACATATTGCCGCCGCCAAATAACTTGACTTGATATTCCTTATGGGAAGCGCCGACCACATCCATTTTCTTCAGCAGCATGGCAATCGCCTCATCGGCATAACGCCCATTCGGCACAGGCCAGTCGCCTTCCCGCCGCTCGCTGCCGCGCTCCGGCAACATGTAATGGCACATTCCCCCGACCAAGCAGTTGAGGATGCCAAAAGGTCATCGACACGCATGAACCCAGCACGGTGCGGATACGGGTGTCCCGGTCGGCGAAGTAGTGATCGCCGGGCTGGAGAAATATCTCGACAGGATGTAAGGGCCTTATCATTTCAGGCTTCCGGTAAACGGCCGGCTGCACCAGGCGAACGTCTTCGTTGATGCCGTTCAGCGTTTCGGAATGGCCGACCAGAAAATGCCCGCCGGGACGCAGCAGCGACAGCAGGCTCGATACAACCTGGCGCTTGGTGTCCTGGTCGAAATAGATCATCACGTTGCGCAGGAATATCACATCGAATTCGCCCAGTTTCGGCGGCGCTTCGGTCAGGTTATAGTGCATGAACTGCACGCGTTCGCGCAGTTTGCGCTCGATCAGCAATGTCCCTTCCTGGGTGCCGGTGCCTTTAAGGCAGTAGTTCGACAAATAGTGCCGGGGGATTTCCGGCATGCGCTCCATAGGGTAAAGTCCGGTGCGCGCCTTTTCCAGCACCCGCGTGCTAAGGTCGGAGGCAACGATTTCCCACGGCGCACTTCCCAATGCTTCATCCAGCAGCATCGCAATGCTGTAGGGTTCCTCGCCGCTGGAGCAGGCGGCGCTCCAGATGCGCAAGGGTTTGCCGGGTTTCCGCGCCGGCAAAATGCGCTGACGCAGAAAATCGAAATGTTTGGGCTCACGGAAGAAATGCGTTTCGTTGGTGGTCAGCAAATCCACCGCCATTTGCAGTTCCGTTTTGCCGTTGGCTGCGGTAATCATCTGAAAATACTCGCCGTAGCTCGCCAGCCCGTGGTGCTTTGAGCCGCTTTGCCAAGCGACTGGTCACCAGCGGCTTCTTGGCAGGCGACATGCTGATGCCGGCGATGCGGTAGATCAGGTCGCGAAACTGTGCGAATTCCTTTTCTTGCAACACCACGGCGGCAAGGTTAGGTTTGTGAGTCGCGTATGCAGTCATTTTTTTCATTTTATTTTTTTCATTTATTTTTATTGTTTCCAAGCGCTGCGCTCGTCTTTATACACATCTTGAAGCTGGCCGGAAGCCGGTTCGAGCGATAGCGAGAGCTGGCTTCCGGCCTACATCTGTTATAAAAATTGAACAAAGTTCCCGCCGCTGTAGGGCGTGCCGTGCGCGCCTTTCCAGATGCTTGAAAATTTTGCTATCCCTTTGGCGCGCACGGCGCGCCCTACTTGATTAACATTTTGTTTGTTCTACATTTTTCTTAACTTAATGGCAGTGACGCGCAGCCTGAAAACAAGGTGACCGCAACTATTTTTTTGCCGCATCACGGGCGCTTAAAACATCAAACTCGAGCTTTATGGCTCGCTTAATCCAGACGTCGCATGACAATTTGAGCTTTCGGTTTTCCTGCCTTAGCGTGTCAATATATTCGTTTGAATGTGCCAAATTAGCTGCTACGACCTTAAGCAGGTTTTCAATCTCCCCCAGCGTTTTAGTGTTGCTTCTCAGTCTTTCATGCAACAAATATTGGGCATTCAAACTTTCATTTAATTCATTTACTTTTTGACTTAGTTCACTTTCCAGTTGTTCGATCTTTGTCACACAAACTCCTCCCAATCATCGCCATAAAACTGTGGTTTCGGTTAGCCTCAGGTCAAAACTCTTCCCATTCGCTATCGTCATGTTTCGGCTTGCTATAGGCAGAAGGCGCGGCTCGCTTTGGCACCGCTACGGGTGCTTTGCTGCGCTCTATTGTTTTAATGGGCGCAGCAGCAGCCCCCTTCGAACTGACTTTAAAGAAACTGAGCAGCTCGGCTCATGTTGGTAGACTGTTCACTCATGGCAATACTGCCGGCAGCCGCCTGTTCGGCTAAAGCTGCATTTTGCTGAGTAATGTCATCCATTTGCGCAACCGCCTGATTGACCTGGTCGATACCCGCTGTCTGCTCGGCGCTGGCGCCGGCAATTTGGGAAACCATTTCACCTACTTGTGCGACACTGTTGACAATTTCAGTGAGCGCCGCACCGGTTTCATTGACAAAGGCCGTGCCTGCGCGGACTTTTTGTATGCTGTTCTGGATCAGGTCATTACTTTGTTTGGCAGCAGTTGCACTGCGTTGAGCCAGGTTGCGGACTTCGGTTGCGACAACCGAGAAACCGCGACCTTGCTCTCCCGCCCTGGCCGCTTCCACAGACGCGTTCAACGCCAGCAGGTTGGTTTGGAAGGCGATTTCATCAATCACGCCAATAATCTCGGCAATCTGATTGCTGCTGTCATTGATTTCCTGCATTGCAGTAATGGCTGACTTAACGACATCGCCGCCTTTTTGCGCTAATTGGCTGGCTGAATTAACAACCTGATTGGCCTGTTGCGTGTTATCGGCATTATTTCTTACGGTGCTGGCAAGCTGTTCCATGCTGGCAGCGGTTTCCTCCAGGTTGGCCGCCTGTTGTTCGGCTCGATGGGAAAGGTTGTTATTGCCGCTGGCCATTTCCTGCGACGAGCTGTCTATAAAATCAGCCGCATCCCGGATTTGAATAATAAAATCGCTCAATTTCGCCAGGGTGCCGTTAATATTGTTCTTGCACTCGGCATAGACGCCTTGGTAGTCGTTGGTAATCGAACTGGTTAAATCGCCTTGGGACATGTTTTCCATGACCCTGTTAATGTCGTTGAAAACGCTTTCAATGACATCCGTTAATTCATTGATGCCGGACGACAAGATTTCGGCAAAGCCTTGCTTATCGCCCATGTCAATGCGGCTGCTCAAATCGCCCGCTTTAACATCCTGAACTAATTGCCCGATTTCTTGCTCGATTCTTACCTCGTGGCTTCTGTTTTGCCATTCGGCAACAAAACCGATGCGCTCGCCTTCATCGTTCATAACCGGGCTGGCGATAACATTCATGGTTTGACCGGCAATAAGCAGCTCCGATTTGTACGATTCCTTTAGGTTTGCCAGCAGGCGACGCTGATGTGCGGGATCCTTGTGGAAACTATCGAGACTTGCGCCCATCAGACTGTTAGCGTCGAAATTCGGCAACTGGCTACGAATATCATGCTCGGCCGCCTTGAACATACGTTCAACGCTGTCGTTTATGTAGATAATTTCAAGATCGGTATTGGCCACCATCACGCCGGATTGAACGTTATCCAGCGCTTGGTTAATCCGCATGGCTTTTGCCGCTTCTTCCCTGGCTAGCGATAAATCCAGGCTCAAATTCACTTCCATTGAATACAATCCGCGCTGGAAATCGCCGATCAGGTCATTCCGGGTTAAATCCTGCACATTGCCGAACCTTTTCTCAGCCAGGCGATAAAAAATGCCGATGGTTTTATTTAACGTCCCAGTGAAGCCTTGAATCACATAAAAAACTATCGCCGAAGCGGTCGTTATCGATGCCGCGACGCTGGCCAGCAGCAGATAATCCTGCGTTAAAAACAGCCGGTACATCACATAAAAAATGGGCATCAACAGCACTGCCAGCGCCACGGCCATTTTTTTCCAGACATCCATTTCCTTGATCGATTTAACCATTGCCGCTAGACCGGTAGGTCTTATGGTGGCTTGCTTGGCACTAAGCCGTTTGTATAACTGCTCGGCTTGTTCAATCTTTTCCCGGCTTGGCGCGCGCCGGACAGAAAGGTATTCATGAACCTTGCCGTTTTTAAATACCGGCATCGCATTCGCCTCTACCCAGTAATGATCGCCGGATTTGGTCCTGTTTTTTACCACGCCATTCCAGGGCCTAAGCGCTTTCAAGGTCATCCATAAATCTTCAAAAGCGGCCTCCGGCATGTCCGGATGACGGACAATATTATGCTCAGCCCCCATCAGCTCATCACGGGTATAACCGCTGATAGCGACAAACTCATCGTTGACGTAAGTGATCACGCCTTTTAAATCGGTTCGCGTAACCAACAACGCTCCCTTTTTCATTTGGATTTCTTGGTTAGTTACCGGCATATTTACTTTCATTAAAATTTCACCTCACGAACTGAAATATTCGTTTTATTATTGATCCGATCCAACAACATTTTTCCCGTTCCCACGCGCTACGTGGGAACGAGGTAAGCGCTATACCAGCCCGGTCCCCACCTGCAACTCCGAAAACCAATTGATAAACCGTTCGACATCCGCGCCCTGATAAATCGCGCCGTGCTGCGGGCAGAGCATATCGATTTGCATGGTTGAGACGCGCTCGCACCATAGGCGCTTGGCCTCCGGGGATCCCATCCAGCGGCGGTGAAAACCCTCCGCATAGTGGATGTGTCGATCAAAATCCTTAACGAACAAACCGCTCATGTCTTCCGGCAGCATCGCTACGCCAATATCGCCCGAGAAAAACAGCTTCGCGGCCTCGTCGTACAAATGGACACCTTGTAATAGAAATGGATTCAACTCCAGAATGTTCATCCTACGCACTGACTTCCACCCGGTTGCGCCCGTTCGCCTTGCCGCGGTACATGGCCGCATCCGCACGCGAAAACAAATCCTCATAGCGTTCATCGCCAACCAAAACAGTAACCCCCAGACTCACCGTCACAGGGATGCAGCAAGGCTGTAAGGATTCGATACAGCTCCTCAGCTTCTCGGCCTTGTCATAGGCTTGCCCCAGCGTCGCATTGGGCAGGATGACGACAAATTCTTCGCCGCCCATGCGCACCACCACGTCATCGCTGCCGAAAAACCGCTGCATCGCCCCGGCGACCAGTTCCAGCACTTGGTCCCCCGCCTTGTGTCCGTGGGTGTCGTTGATTTTCTTGAAATGGTCGATGTCAATCACCATCAGCGCCAACGGCTGCTTGCGCACTCGCGTATCCTCCACCAACCCCGGCAACACCGCGTACAGATAATGGCGGTTATACAGAGACGTCAGTTGATCGCGCATCGCCATCAGCTTCATCGCTTCATGCTGGGATTCCAGCCTGCGCATCAGTTTGCGCAGGGTAATCAGGTTGGTGACGCGGACTTCCAGCTCCTCGGTCACCACCGGCTTGGCAACGAAATCATTGGCTCCGTTGCGCAGGATTTCCACCTTGCGCGCGGTATTGTCGAATGCTGAAATTGCCAGGATAGGCGTCATGGATTTCCTGCCGGGCAAGTCCCGCACCGCGCGGATCACCGAGAACCCGGTCTCCACCCCTGCCAGCATGTAATCCGTAATCACCAGATCGAAGTTCTGATGGTCAAGCAGGGCGATGGCTTCTTCCGCACTGCGGCAATGCTCGACATTTAACCCCATCAGCTCCAGAGTCCGGCGATAAAGCATCGCTGCTGAACTGCTGTCTTCTACCAGAAGCACGCTGCCCTCGATGCCTACCTGTCCAACAGCAGCGAACTTTTCGACAAACTGTTCCAATTGCGACAGGTTGCTCTTGGAAAAACACTCGGTCACGCCCGCCTCCAGAGCCCGATCCACAGCCCACTTGTCATGCGTCGAGGCAAACATCAGGCCCGGTTGGTGATGATGCAGAAACTTGTTTGCGCGCGCGGAAATGAACATATCGATGCCATTCATGTCGCTCAGTTCGTAGGCAAAACAGATCAGGTCCACCTGCTCGTGCTCCAGCAGATTCAGCGCATCCAGCCCGCAGCCCACGGAACTGGAATCAATGCCATACCGGCCAAACAGCATGGACAGCGTACTAACTACCACGCGCGAAGGATCGACAATTAAAGCTTTCATGGCGCAACCTGTTTCAAATTTTTGCTGGTTATTCTCGTTATTCTCATTCCCTCACGCCGTGCTGGAATGCAGTGTAGGACGCGCTACGTCCCGTATTTATTCAATATGCATTGCCGCACAGCACGTCACTGCCATCAAATTAGGCATCAAGTTAAGCCCGACTGGAGTACAAGGCCGGCCTTGTACTAACCGCTCCATACTGCAAGGCCAGCCTTGCACTCCAGCCGCTGTATATACACAATCATTTAATGACGGCCGTGCCGCTTGCCTGAGCATTCACGTCTTAAAATCTTACAAATTCGGCTTCGTTGGGCTCATGTTTTGCCACCGTTGACTTCCTGACAGCAGGCTTCGAAAACTTTGATTTTGAATCCGCCGATACCGCAATATCAGTCACAGTAAAAAACGCCATCAGCTCTTGGAGCTGTGCAGCTTGTCCGCTCATTTCTTCCGAGGTGGCGGCCAACTGTTCCGATGAACTGGCGTTATGCTGGGTGATCTGGTTGAGCTGGTTCATCGCGCCATTGATTTGGCCTACGCCTGACGACTGCTCTTCGGAGGCCGTTGCGATTTCCTGCACCAAGTCGGACGTTCTCTTGATTGACGGCACGATGGTATCCAGCAGCTTGCCGGCGCTTTCGGCCATTTCGACGCTGTTCTCGGCCAGTTCGCCGATTTCCTGAGCGGCGATCTGGCTGCGTTCGGCCAGCTTGCGTACCTCGGCCGCGACCACCGCAAAGCCCCTGCCGTGCTCACCGGCTCGGGCTGCTTCAATGGCTGCATTCAGAGCCAGCAAGTTGGTTTGATAAGCAATATCGTCGATGATGCCGATTTTTCCGGCGATGCTCTTCATCGCGCTTACCGTCTCTTTAACCGCTTCGCCGCCTTGCACCGCTTCGCCGCTGACTTGGATCGCCATGCCGTCGGTGATTCTGGCATTTTCGGTGTTCTGGTTGATCGACGCCGACATCTGCTCAATGGAAGCGCTGGTTTCCTCGACGCTGGCAGCCTGTTCGCTGGTCGCTTGCGACAAAGATTGCGCGGTAGCGCTGATCTGCTCGGAGGCATTGCCGAGCTGGTCGGCAGCACTGATGACTTCGCTGATAGTCTGCGAAAGTTTGGTTAGCGTGTTGTTGGTTGCGATTCGCAATTCTTCAAGCTCGCCTCGATATTGGTCGGTAATTTGCCGGGTCATGTCGCCCTGTTCCATGCCGGCCAGCGCGTCCCGAACCTGATTAAACGGGGCGATTACGGTATCCAGAGTCGCATTGAAACCCTGGATAATCTTGCGGTAATCGCCCTGATGCTTGCTGACATCGGCACGAGTGGACAGCTTGCCCTCAACAGCGGCCTGCGAAAGCATAACGGAATCGGCAACCAATGCCTGTACCCCTAAAACCGCCGAATTCAAGCCTTCCTTAAGCTGGTTAAACTCCAAACCGTAATCGATGTCGTCGTGCGCAGGCATTTCACCTCGCCCGAGTTTGCCCACCGCATCGACCATGACCGAAACCGGGCGCAAAATACCGCGCACAATGAACCAGCTCACCACCACAAAAACCGCAAACAAGCTCAGCACCACAACCAGAATCGAGTATTTTCGGGTGTTGAGGCGGTCGATACGGGCATCAAGCGCCTTTGTCAGTGCTTTACTGAAGTTTTCGGAGGCCGAAAAACGCTGGTCGATGTTTATCGATAGAGCGTCGAAGAATTCCTTACTGGAGAGTTCCAATGTCGCCGGTTTGATGATTTTTTCTTCAATCAAATTGACGATTTTATCTGTGTCGTTAGCCATTTTACGGCTATCGGCGCGTAACGCTTCGTCGACGCCGGAAATTTTTGCAACACTTTCCTCTATCAGCATCTGACTTCTGCGTAGCGCCCCTATCAATTGCTGAAGAATCGCCGTGTCTCCAGCATTAATGGTTTTTTGTACCAGGATAGCGACGCCTTTCGCTCTTAACCGTCCCAGCAATTCGGTAATATCAGGCAACTGGTTAATCGAGATCGCCATCATGTAATAAGTATCGACTTCCGGATCCAGAGCCAAGATAAGATACATCGCTTAATTTGCGGTTGAAGGTAAGAATTTCTTCAATCAATGCAGTATGGCGCGACACACTGGCTTTGGCATCCAGTCCGGTAACCGCAGCCGCAAGTTGTTCCCAATCGCTACGCACGGATTTCCAAGAGTCGGTCAACCCCAGCGTGGACAATCTGCTGTCAACCGCATCAACCGCTTCGACCTGCTTGTTGATCTCATTGCGCTTGGCTTCCCATTTCCCGGCACTGCCCGCGTCTCCCGATAACACCATATTGGAAAGTCCGCGGTGCTGTTGAATGAGTTGCACCAGTTTCATGGTTTCGAGCACGTATTCGACGCCCAGTTTTTCATTATCTGCAATCGCCACTTCTTCGTTGGCACGCGTTATTAATAGCCAGCTCGGTATGGCAAACATCATCACCGCCAGCATGACCAGCATCATAATTTTTTGCCATAGTTTGATATTGCTTATAAAAGCGTTGAATTTTCCTTGCTTGAATGGGTCCTTGATGCGCCCGGCATTAATGTCGGCATACAGCTTACTTGCCTCGTCGACCTGAGCGCGTGAAGGTTTGAAACGTAATGAGCGGTAACCCAGAATTCGCCCATTATCGAAAATCGCCGATACATGGGCATCGACCCAGTAATAATCGCCGTTTTTACACCGGTTTTTGACGCGGCCGTTCCAGGTGCGGCCGGCCTTGACGGTATCCCATAACGATTGGAAGGCTTGCGGCGGCATATCGGGGTGACGGATGATATTGTGATTCTGCCCTATCAATTCCTGTTCGCTAAAGCCGCTGATTCTGCTGAATGCCGGACTGACGCCGGTTATAATGCCTTTTAAGTCCGTAGTGGAGACCAGTTGGTCGTCTTCAGAAAAATGGACTTCGTTTTGGGTTATCGGTTGATTATTTTTCATTATTATTTTCTCTCTATTTCCGATAGCAAATAAGTGTGTTTCAGAGGCCGGGGGCCGACATCTCAGTGCCGCAACCTATACCTTGTGCTAGGTCCCAAGCTTGAGAGACTGTGAAAGCATTATCCAAATTAGACTAAAAACATTTTTCACCACGAAGACACGAAGGACACGAAGAAAAACAATTGTTTTAATTCAATGCATTGAAAACTTCGTGTTCTTCGTGCCTTCGTGGTGAATTCTTTAATTCTTTCTAAAAACAAATATTTTCACAGCCTCTTGAGCTTGGGAATTCGGTTTGGGAAGTTCCTGATTCCCGTCTAGCTTCGTCCTATAGGTTGTTCCCGGCTGTAGCGCGTAAAGGCGTACGATGCGCACCGCTACAATCTGTGGCGAGTGCCTGATTGCATTCACGCCCTAAAATCTCACGAATTCGGCTTCGTTAGGCGCTCGTTTTGCCGCCATCGTTTTTTTAACCGCAGGTTTGATCGACTTAGCCTTGGGAGCCGCTGCCGCGCTATCGCCCACGATAAAAAATGCCATAAGCTCTTGCAGTTGCGCGGCCTGTCCGCTCATTTCTTCCGAGGTCGCGGCCAACTCTTCCGATGAACTGGCATTCTGTTGGGTGATATTGTTCAACTGATCCATCGCGGAATTGATTTGGTCGACACCTGCCGACTGCTCTTCAGAGGCCGCTGCAATTTCCTGCACCAGGTCCGAAGTTTTCTTGATCGAGGGCACGATGGTATCCAACAGCTTGCCGGCGCTTTCAGCCATTTCGACGCTGCTTTCGGCCAGTTCGCCGATTTCCTGCGCGGCGATCTGGCTGCGTTCGGCCAATTTCCGCACTTCGGCGGCAACCACCGCAAAGCCCCGGCCGTGCTCACCGGCTCGGGCGGCTTCAATCGCCGCGTTCAAGGCCAGCAAGTTGGTTTGGTAGGCAATATCGTCGATGATGCCGATTTTTCCGGCGATGCTCTTCATGGCGCTGACCGTTTCCCTGACCGCTTCGCCGCCTTGCACCGCTTCGCTGCTGGCCTGGGTAGCCATGCCATCGGTGACTTTGGCATTTTCGGTGTTTTGGTTGATCGAAGCCGACATCTGCTCGACCGACGCGCTGGTTTCCTCAACGCTGGCGGCCTGCTCGGAAGAGGCTTGGCTCATGCTTTGAGCGGTGGTGCTGACTTCTTCGCTGGCACCGGCAATACTGGCGGCAGCGCCATTGACTTCGCTAATGATTCGCGAGAGTTTGTCGATGGTGTTGTTGACGGTATCCTTGAAATCCTTGAGCTGGCCTTTGTAATCGCCGTTGACGGTTTGGGTCAGGTCGCCCTGCTCCATTTCCTTCAGAACAGCAACCGCTTCGTTGACAGGACCGATCACGCCGTCCAATGTCTGGTTAATGCCAGCTACCAGCCTGCGAAAATCGCCCTGGTATTTTCCTGCATCGGCGCGGGAGTCAAGTTCTCCATCCGCTGCCGCATTGACAAGAACCTCAGTATCCGACAGCAAGCCCTTCAGCGTGTCGTTCATATTCTTCATCGCAGCAAACAGGCTGGTGGTATCGCCAAATTTAAGTTCGATATTGGAGCTCAGATCGCCGACAGCGATCTTGTTGGCAATGTTCGCTGCCGCCTCCGGTTCGCCGCCCAGTTGCCGCATCAGGTTGCGGGTAACAAAGAACCCGATTGCGACGACAAGCGATATTGCCAGTAATACGATAACGATGGAAAGCGTGACTGCGGTTGACTGAATAGCGGCCGCTTCATTGGCTGTTTTTTTACTCAGTTCCGAGTTATATTCGACATGTGCAGACAGCTTTTCATACGGCTGGTTAATGATGCCCTGATTGCTCATCAACAGGTCGCGCGCCTCCTCTTTTTTGTTGGCACGGGAAAGGCCGAACGCCTTCATACGTAATGCATCGTAGTCTGCCAAAGCCGTGCGATTGTCCGTTAGGTGTTGCCTGTCCTGATCGTCGGCGAGTAGCGGCTCATATTTTTTCAGCAGTTCATCCACTTTCGCGCGCTCGCCATCGATCTTTTGCTCAATGACATCCATCCCGGATTTTTCAGTCTGTACCACATGCTGCCAGACCTGCGCGCGGACTTTGGCAAGTTCGACGGCAACGTCATTGAGCAGCAATACACTGGGCATTATGTTGATGGTATTGAAATTGGCGGCCGCATATACCCGGTCGATCTGGGTGTATGCCAGCCCGGCCAAACTGACCAGGCCCAATATGGCCGAACACACTAATAACAACATACGTTGTCTAACTGTCATTTCTTAATCCTCTATATAATTGTTCTAGTTCCTAAGCAAGAGCTTGGTAACCAACGTAAATCACCGAACTCCGCAATCTCGGTCAACGAAAAGCTGTCGCCTGAAGCACCTACTCCGGGTCCCTGACCTACTTGCTTGACGATCACCCCACCTGCGCCAACTCGGCAGCCGAAGCGGAACCCACCCCGGCCAACGCCTCCATATCATCCATCGACAACACGTGCTGGATATTCAGGATGATCACAAACTTGCCGTTGATCTTGCCCATGCCGGCAATGAAGTCGGCGCGGATGTTGGTGCCGAACGTCGGAGCCGGTTCGATCTCACTGGCTGGAATCTCCAGCACGGCGTTCACCGCATCCACCATCACGCCGACACTCTGGGTTTCATCTCCCATCGCCACTTCGATGATAATGATGCAGTTGCGCCGTCCTATCGCCGTGGGCTGCTTGCCGAAACGCGCGCTCAGGTCTATCACCGGCACCACGGCCCCTCTCAGGTTGATGACGCCGCGGATGAAATCCGGCATCCGCGGCACTTCGGTCAGTTGGCCGTATTGGATGATCTCCTTGATGCGAAGTATGCTGATGGCATAGGTTTCACCGCTCAACATAAAGGTCAGATATTGCTGTTGTTCCTCAAGTTCCTGATTGCCGCCTACGGCCGGTAGCGTCTGTGCCGCTTTTGTGATTGCATTCATATCCATCTCCTAAAATTTTACGAATTCGGCTTCGTTAGGCGCCTGGTCTTGCCGCCGCTGCTTTTTTAACCGCAGGTTTGGAAGACTTGGAGGGCTTGGCCTTGGGAGCCGCCGATACCGCAGCAATATCGCCCACGGTAAAGAACGCCATCAGCTCTTGCAGTTGCGCGGCCTGTCCGCTCATCTCTTCCGAGGTCGCGGCCAGCTCTTCCGATGAACTGGCGTTTTGCTGGGTGATCTGGTTCAGCTGGTCCATCGCGGTATTGATTTGGCCGACACCTGACGATTGCTCTTCAGAGGCCGCTGCAATTTCCTGCACCAGGTCGGAGGTTTTCTTGATCGAAGGCACGATGGTATCCAGCAGCTTGCCGGCGCTTTCCGCCATCTCGACGCTGCTTTCGGCCAGTTCGCCGATTTCCTGCGCGGCGATCTGGCTGCGTTCGGCCAGTTTGCGCACTTCGGCGGCGACCACCGCAAAGCCCCTGCCGTGTTCGCCGGCGCGGGCCGCTTCAATCGCCGCGTTCAAGGCCAGCAAGTTGGTTTGGTAGGCAATGTCGTCGATGATGCCGATTTTTCCGGCGATGCTCTTCATCGCGCCCACGGTTTCTTTAACCGCTTCGCCGCCTTGCACCGCTTCGCCGCTGGCTTGGGTCGCCATGCCGTCGGTGACTTTGGCGTTTTCGGTGTTTTGGTTGATCGACGCCGACATCTGTTCGATCGAAGCGCTGGTTTCCTCGACGCTGGCGGCCTGCTCGGACGAGGCCTGGCTCATGCTTTGGGCGGTGGCGCTGACTTCTTCGCTGGCTCCGGCGATATTGGCTGCGGCGGCGTTGACTTCGCTGATGACGTCCGAGAGCTTGGCAATGGTGTTGTTGACGGTATCCTTAAAGTCTTTGAGCTGGCCTTTGTAATCGCCGTTGACAGTCTTGGTCAGGTCGCCCTGTTCCATTTCCTTCAGTACCGCAACCGCTTCGTTGACAGGGCCGATCACGCCGTCCAGCGTCTGGTTGACGCCAGTCACCAGTTGGTTCCAGCCGCCCACGAACAACGTAGCATTGGCACGGGCATCCAGTTCGCCGTTGGCCGCAGCCTGGATAATGATGTCGGTCTGTGCCAACAAGTCGCTCATCATCTCGACCGCATTGTTCAGGTTGTTCTTGATGATGTTGTACTGACCTTTGTACTCGTCGGTAATCACCGGCGGGATGACGCCCTTGGAAATTTGATCCACATAGTCGGCCGTCACGTTCAGCGGGTTGACGATGTTGGTGATGGTGTCGTTGACGCCGCTGACCAGTTGCTTCCAGCCGCCCTGGAACAGTTCGGCGTTGGCGCGTTTGTCCAGTTCGCCGTCCGCCGCCGCCCGGATGATGATGTCGGTCTGCGCCAGCAGCTCGCTCATCATCTTGACCGCGCTGTTCAGGTTGTTCTTGATGACGTTGTACTGGCCCTTGTACTCGTCGGTAATCACCGGCGGGATGACTCCCTTGGAGATTTGATCGACATAGTCGGCCGTCACGTTCAGCGGGTTGACGATGTTGGTGATGGTGTCGTTGACGCCGCTGACCAGTTGCTTCCAGCCGCCCAGGAACAGTTCGGCGTTGGCGCGGGTGTCCAGTTCGCCGTCTGCCGCGGCGCTGGATGATGATGTCGGTCTGCGCCAGCAGGTCGCTCATCATCTTGACCGCATTGTTCAGGTTGTTCTTGATGACGTTGTACTGACCTTTGTACTCGTCGGTAATGACTGGCGGGATGACGCCCTTGGCGATTTGATCCACGTAGTCGGCCGTCACATTCAGCGGGTTGACGATGTTGGTGATGGTGTCGTTGACGCCGCTGACCAGTTGCTTCCAGCCGCCCAGGAACAGATTCGGCGTTGGCGCGCTTGTCCAGTTCGCCGTCTGCTGCTGCCCGGATGATGATGTCGGTCTGCGCCAGCAGGTCGCTCATCATTTTGACTACATTGTTGAGGTTATTCTTGATGACGTTGAAATCGCCGTTGTAGTTGTCCGTAATGACCGACGGGATGACACCCTTGGCAATGTTATCGACATAGTCGGCGGTTACGTTTAACGGCCCGATTACTGCATCCAAGGTGTCATTGACCCCTTCGACAATCTTACGGAAGTCGCCTTGGTGTTTGCCTGCATCGGCACGGGTTTCCAGACGGCCTTCGACGGCCGCAGTGGAGAGTACGGCCGCATCTGCCCCCAGCGCCTGGATTGAAACGGTCATGCGCTTTAGTGCAGCCATTAGACTTGTGGCGTCACCTTCCTTGAGCTCAATCTTAGCGCTCAAATCGCCGACGGCAATCTTGTTGGCGATGTCCACTGCCGCATCCGGTTCGCCGCCCAGCTGACGCTGAAAGGCACGGGTGACAGTAAAGCCGATGATAGCAACCACGCCAATAGTCAGGAAGGTGATAATCAGCGATAAGGTCAGCGCGCTGCTCTTGGCGGCAATGGCACCGTCGGCGCCTTTATTGCCAAGGTCTATGTTGTATTGCATATGCTCATCGAGCGCCTCATTCAGCCTTTCAGCCAAAGGACCTGCTTTGGTGAGCAAATCGCGCGCCTGCTCGTTGTTATTGCTGCGCGACATTTCCAATATTTTGTTCAGGCTAACTGTATATTCATCGCGTAGCGCTTTGTCGGTCGCCAGGAAAGCTTTGTCTTTGTCATCGGAAATAAGTGATGCATAATCTTCGAGCGCCTTATCCAATTTAACCTGGGCATCCTTTAACTTGCTCTCAATCTCCACCATAGCCGTGCTATCGGTATTCAGTGCATGGCGATAGGCTCGCACCCGGATACGGCCAAATTCTTCGAGGGCGGTGCTCAAGACCCTTAAACTGGGTACCGAGTTGATGTTGCCGTAGTTGGCTGCATCAAATACCTTGTTCATCTGCTGCTGGCTGAGGCCAGTGAGCAACACGATGCCGAGCAGCGCGGAGCCGATCAACAGGGCCATTTTTTTTGCTACGGTGAATTTCATATAGATTTCTCCTGAACTTATAACGTTTTACTGATAAATAACACCAGCCCGGGCTTGCCGATCCTCGTGCGTTTGGTGGTTCACCTCGTCAGGTGCATATAGGCCGGAATAAGCCGGTTGTAGCGCATGCGAAAACCGGCGTTGCCTATATGGATGTAGGTAAGAGGCGTGAGCAGGAGCGGAAGCTTTTCCGGCAAATACCACCCGAATTCGCCGGAAACGCTTATTCTCGCTAACGCTCGAAAAGCCTTATTCCGGCCTACACCTATTTCATTGCTGCAACGACTGATATTTCACCCGTAGCTTTCTCATGCTCTATCTGTCCCATTAGCCCCGGCACATCGACAATCAACGCAACCTCGCCGCTGCCCAGAATGGTGAAACCGCCGATGCTCTTTTCGCTTTTAAACAGCCTGCCCAGCGGTTTGATCACGGTCTGGAATTCGCCCATCAGTTTGTCCACGACCAAGCCGGCTTTGTGCTCGCCATAGCGCACGACGACGACGTTCTCGCGCTGCACCATGTCACCTTCCATGTCGAAGTGGTCGCGCAGCCGCCGGTACGGCAGCACTTCGCCGCGCAGGTTCAGGTATTGCCCGTCCCCCTCGTCGCCGGCCCAAGCCCTTAATTCGACGCATTCGACCACCATGTCCAGCGGGATAACGTAGGAGGCATTGCCGACGCCGACCATGAAGCCGTCGATGATGGCCAGGGTCAGCGGCAGGCGGATGCGGATGGTGCTGCCTTGGCCTTCTACGCTGTCCAGGTCGACGGTGCCGCGCAAGGCCTGGATGTTGCTGCGCACCACGTCCATGCCGACGCCGCGGCCGGACAGGTTGCTGACCGTATCGGCGGTGGAGAATCCGGCTTCGAAGATCAGGTTGTAGATTTCTTTGTCGCTCAGGTTGGCGCCTTCGGTGACCAGGCCGCGCTCGATCGCTTTGGCGAGGATTTTTTCCTTGTTCAGGCCGCCGCCGTCGTCGCTGACTTCGATGCACGATGCTGCCGGCATCGTGGTAGGCGTTGAGTTTGAGCGTGCCTTTGGCCGGTTTGCCGCGGGCGATGCGCAGCTCGGCAGATTCGATGCCGTGATCCATGGAGTTGCGCACCAGATGGGTCAGCGGGTCGCCGATTTTTTCGACGACGGTTTTGTCGAGTTCGGTTTCCGCGCCGCTGATAACCAGGTCGATGTCTTTGCCCAGCTCTTTGCTGACGTCGCGCACCACGCGCTGGAAGCGGTTGAAGGTGGCGCCGATTTGCACCATGCGCAAGGCCAGTGCGGAATCGCGGACTTCTTCGACCAGCCGGGACAGCGTGGCGGTGGATTCCATCAGATCGGCCATGCCGGCGCGCCGGGCGATCAGGTTGGTGCCAGCTCCGGCAATGATCAGTTCGCCGACCAGGTTGATCAGTTCGTCGAGTTTTTCGGCATCGACGCGGATCAGGCTGGGCTTCGCTTTTTTTGTTGTCTTTGACCTGTTTTTGTTTTTCCAGTGCGGCTTCGACCACCGGCGGACTGACCATCTGCTGTTCGACCAGGACTTCGCCGATCGGCCGTTGCGGTTCATCTCCATGCTGGGATTGAATGCGCAGGATGCTGTCCAGCTCTTCCGGAGTTAAGGTGCCGCACTTGACCAGGATTTCGCCCAGGCGCATTTCCTGTTCCGGCAATTCCTGAATCAGGCGCTGGTACTCGGAGGCTTTGCTGCGTGGCGGCAGTATGCGGATGAAGCAGTCGCTACGGACGAAATTAAAGACGTTGTCGATAGCGAGTTTGTCGGCTTCGCTGCTAAAGCTGATTTCAAAGCCCAAATAGCAGGTTTCAGGATCCATTTGTTCGCATGAAGGAATCGCGTCGATGATAGTCACCAGTTCCACGATGCTGCCCAGGGAGGACAGACAGCGCACGAACGAAAACGGGTCCATGCCGTTCCTGAACACCTCCGTGCCAAAGCGTAACGACAGATGCCAAAGGTCGGTTTCGACCGCTTCGCTTTCTTCCCGCTCCAGTTTGGCCTGATGGATCACGGGCATTTCGCCTGAGCCAGGGCCTTGCTCCGCCTCTGTACCGTCCATCTCACTCAGGTAAGCTTCCAGCTGTGTTATCAGATTTTTGCCGTGGTTGTCGGTTTCATCGGCTGGGTGACTGCCTTCGGCAACATGACTGATCAATTCTTTCAGGTGGTCGTGCGCTTCAATGAATAATGCCGCCAACACGGAATTCATCGACACGTCGCCACTGCGCACCCTGTCCAGAACGCTTTCCGCCGCATGGGTAAATACCACGACATGGTCGATACCGAACATGCCTGCCGAGCCTTTAATGGTATGCGCCGCCCGAAAAATGGCGTTGATAATTTCCGGGTCTTCCGCAGCCTGCTCTACGATCAGCAGGGCTTCTTCCATTTGTTCGAGCAGTTCTCTGCATTCGATAACAAAGGTTTGTAGATATTCGTCTGGAATCATGCCGGTTTACCTTCATGTGTGGGCTTGCAAACAAACAGTAACGGATCGCCGAAAAAACCGGCTAAACCGGATAAGTCCAGAAGATCCAATACCACCGGGCTGTGACCGGTAAAGCGCACAGACTTGCCTACAGCCGCCGCCTCCTGCTTTATCATCACCAGCAGTTGCAATCCGGCGGCATCGATTTCGCCTACTTCGGATAAATCCAGCTCCAGTTCTTCAGCCGTCGATAGGCCGGTCAGCAATTTATCTTTCAATTCCAGGGCGGTATAAATGGTCAATTCACCGGTTATGGCGATGCGGCCGGGTTGCTGTTTTTTGTTTTTCACGTTCGCCATCAGTCGCTCCGGTTATTTATGCCTGGATAAGCTGCGAAACCGCAGCCAGCAGTTGCGCAGGCTGAAAAGGCTTGACTATCCAGGCTTTTACGCCGGCCGCTTTGCCTTCATTCATTTTCTCTTCCTGGGTTTCGGTGGTCAGCATGATGATCGGGGTGAATTTATAGGCGGGCAGTTGTTTGGCCGCCTTAACAAAGGTGAGGCCGTCCATATTGGGCATGTTCACGTCGCTGATGATCAGGTGTATTTTCGTGCCGTCCAGTTTGGTCAAGGCATCCTGGCCGTCGCAGGCCAAAATCACATCGTAGCCCTCGCGGGTCAGGGTGCTGTTCATCACTTGTCTGACCGAGGCCGAGTCTTCTACAAACAGTATTGTTTTTGCCATGTTGTGTTCCTCAAAAAAATGTAATGTTGGTTTGATTGGTCTTGATCTCAGTCTTAGAGCCTTCGTGCGCCGTCAGCTGCTCTTCCATGGTGTAAGTCTTGGCCAACTCTTCCAGCCATTGCTCTACATTGACCGAGCGTTCACTGTTGTCTTCATTTTTAAGACTCGTTCAAATGCTGTTCGAGTTTGTTCAAATCGTCACAAACAAGCGCTAAGATCTGGCTGACTCGATCCTGAAACTGCAAGGCGACAAAGACATCGGAGATTTCATAATTGATCGCGTTATTTTCGGTACGCAGCAGCTCTTCGGAGTCGGACAAACCGGAAGCTGCCCGACTGAAGCGCCTCAATACCGAAGCAATAATCTGCTCCGCATTACCCAAGGTCTCCTCGTCTTGTCTGGCGAATTTCCGGGAAATGACTAAAGTATCTTCAATCGCCTCGCTGACCGATTCGATGGTTTCGGTAATCTTCCTGCCGACATCGCCTGACGAGCGCGACAATTTCCGCACCTCATCCGCAACCACTGAAAATCCGCGCCCGGCATCCCCGGCTCGTGCCGACTGAATGGCTGCGTTCAATGCCAACAGATTAGTCTGGGCGGCAATACTGCTGACTTCCCAGCCCATTTTGCTGAGTTGCTCTGTATAGCCGGACAAGCCCTCGATTGAACTCAGCAATTTTTCCTTTTCTTCCAGCGAGGCTCCCAGCGCTTTGGTAATGGTGCCCAATTCCAGCTGGCTGTCTTTCAATAACTCAACGATGCCGCCATCGGAATCCTTATCGCCGCCAACGGCATTTTGAGACGCCATAACGGCCGCATCGAGCCGCTTTGACAAGGCGTCGAAACGCTGCGCTAAATCAGCAATGGATTCTTCGGTATGTACCCTGGCCATCTCGACTTGACTCGACCAAATAGGCAGTACTTTTTGACATAGCGAATCCAGCCCATCGATGCCTTGCTCTTGTCGTTCAGTGCCTGCAGGCTGCCGATCAAGATGAATTTTCAAAGTATCGAAGCGCAGCGCTAAATCTGCGATCTGTACTTCGACAGATGAATGCACATCCTCGCTTTGCTCCAGTTTTTCTTCTTCCTGTCCGCCGAGACGTTTTGACAGCACATCGAAGCGATGCGCTAAGTCGGTAATTAATGTCTTGAGATGCCTGCGCTCCACCTCGGCTTGCTTGGCGCAAGCCTGCATGACGGCTTCCTGATGCGCATCCTGCAAGGCCTTGATGATTTCCTCGTTTTTCTGTTGCAAGCCTTCAAATAGACTCTGTTCGGTAGCTTGCAGCGACATCCGATAGCGGTTACGGCTCCAATAGCACAATCCGCCAGTCATAATGGACAAGCCAGCCGCCATGGCCCAGCCGCTCATTACAAAACGGCTGGACACCGCAACGCCTAGCGCTCCTAGCCCGCCGGATACCAATAACGGAAACACCAGCCAATATTCATTTCGATAAAATTTAATCGCTTCTTTCATATTGCAATTCCCTCAACGATCCATGATTAACAATATTTACTTACGTAACAGTCGAACGAAATCCCGGTCGCGCCCAACCTTTTGGCTATGGTTTTGACTGATTTCCGGCATACTGATAATTCCCCGTTTTTACGATAAGATTTCGCCCGCCGACATCACAATCCGGCGCGACTATCCAATGGTCGCGGAGTCTGAACTTATCAGGTAACGCCCACAATCGGTGCACCCCGAATTTGAGCAGGAATCGCCCTACACGCAGAGTGGCGAGATTTTGTAGGGAATGGACTATAAATGCGGACGCAGAAGTGTTGAGCAATGAGCCCGGACTTATGGCTTTGCAGTGGATTTATCGATTTGAATGCGCTGGACGGATTTGCTTCGCGCCTAATGAGCCCGGCTTCCCTGCCGGAATTAAGGACTTTATGTCGAGGGATGAACGCTGGTTACAATGTTTGCAACGACCGGAAAAAACCGCCGGATTTTTTCTTCTCCAGAATTTCCTCGATACGCCCAATGCAGCCACCGCAATGGCTGCCAACCTGTAAATGCTCAGACAGTTTCTCTATTGAATCGTAACCGTCTCTAATGGCCTTTTTTACTTCTGCCTTGGAAACATCAAAACATAGACAAATGCACATGGTAATTCCTGATTAGGATGGATTATCAACCAGACGATGCGAGTGTCATGCTCTAGCAAGTACAGGAAACGTCCAAAGCCTAAATTTTCTCCGGCGGAACCGGTCGATTCAGGTGTGTTTAATTTGAACGATATAGCCGGCAGCCGCAATCGGCAAATACCGAATTTGACTAAGGATTGCCCTACATTAAAACGCCGCCGTACCTGTCGGGAATGGACTACAGGGAAGCGGTCTCTAGCACGCGTCCACAGCTGTTAACAGACTTAACTCAAAAGCTAAGGGACATTATCCGGGCTTAAGCATATAAACAGAATATCTGTATTTATTGCAAATTGCCCAACCTTGAACTTTTCACCCTTAGACTTTCGTCTTGCGCCTTTTATCTTTCACCTGATCTTTCTTTATACAGTCATGCCGTGAGCGATTGTGTATTGCAAGAGTTTGACATCGCTTTCGATATGCATTTTTTGCATCAAACGCGCCTTGTGGGTACTGACGGTCTTGCTGCTGATGCCGAGCTCCAAGGCGATTTCGTTGACCTTTTTGCCTTTTGCCAGCATGCGCAGGATGACCAGTTCCCGACCGGACAATAATTCATGCGGCACCAGCGGAGCGGCATCGCTGATCTCAAAGGCGATTTTTTCGGCAATATCGGCCGCGATGTAGCGCCCCCCGGATGCGACCTTGCGTATCGCCTCCAGCAGATCCTTTGGCGAACTGTCCTTGGTGATGTAGCCTAAAGCGCCTGCCTTGAGCTTGCGTTTGGCAATCTGCGGCTCATTGTGCATGCTCAATACCAGAATCGGCGGGCTATTTAGGCGCTCCCTGATTTTCGCTATCAGTTCCACACCGTGGATACCGGGAATGGTGATGTCGAGCAAAACCAAGTCAACCGTTTCATGCTGAAGGATTGCCAGCGCTTCTTCGCCGCTACCTGCCTCCGCGCTGACCAGGATATCGCCTTCACCCTCGAAAAGCTGTTTAAGCCCCTCGCGCATCAGTGCATGATCGTCGACGACCAATAACCGTATCATAATTGTTTGCTCCATTTATTTTTTTCTTGTTTATAAAAAAGGGGCGAAAGACTAAGGGCAAAAGGCGAAAAAGATCCAGCCATGTAGGCCGGAATAAGCCGGTTCGAGCGACAGCGAGAACGGGTGTTTCCGGCAAACATCATCCAAATTCGCCGGAAACGCCACCTCGCGCTACGCCCTTCGCCCTTCGCCTTTCGCCTTCATTCCATAGGTATACGCAATTTCAATACCGCTCCGCCTGCCTTTGCATTGGCAATATCCAGCGTTCCTTTCAATATCAACGCCCGTTCATGCATACCGACAATACCGAAGGAATTGGGCCTGTCGATATTGCCCGGTTCAAAACCCTTGCCGTTATCGCACACTTCCACTTCGCAGGTACCCGCTACACTGCGTAAGGTAATATCGACACGGTCCGCGCCGGAGTGGCGCAGCACATTGGTCAGCGATTCCTGAACGATGCGGAACACCACCATGGCTCTATCTTCGTCGAGGGAAACTTCATCCGCAGGCAAATGCAATTTACAAACAATGCCGGTGCTTTCGGTATATTCCTGCACCAACCAGTCTAGAGCATAGACGATGCCGGAGCTCAACACCGCAGGCCGCAGGCGGGTAGCAAGATTGCGGACCATCAGGATAGCGCGATCCACGGTTCCGACCATTTTGTGGGTTTTGCCGCGTAAATCGGAATTAGCGTCGCCGAAGCGAAAATCAAGGGTTGTAACGTTTAACCGCAGCACGTTAAGCAGCTGACCCAGCTCATCGTGAATTTCGCGGGCAATGCGTTTTCGCTCTTCCTCGCGGGCCTCTTCGCGCTTGGCCGTTAATGTGCGCAACTGGGTGCGCGACTCTTCCAAACGCCGCTCGGTCGCCTTGAGTTCGGTAATATTGTGCCCGATGACCAACGCACCGATAACGTGCTTATCTTCGTCGAATTCCGCCACCGCATGCATGTCATGGCTGACCAGACTGCCGCCCGGCTCGTGCCATTCAAGCAGGATACGATCCGGCTCCCCGGTCTCCATCACGCGGTTAAGGCGGGCCACATATTCCTCGCACGGCATCAACGGCTTCCAAACCTCATTCGGCGTCTTGTTCCATGCCGCTTCCACCGGGATTTTTGTTTGATGCTCATAGGCCGGATTGATATAAATGCGTCGGCAGTCCCGGTCGTAGCGCACGATCATTCCCGGCGAGTTTTCCGCCAGCGTACGGAATTCAAGCTCGCTTTTGCGCAGCATAGCCTCCATGCGCTTGATACCGGTAACGTCGTGACTGATCGAAAGCACGCTCACTGCCCGGTTATCCTCATCGAATTCCGGCACTAGCGACATGATGAGGTAAGCAGGCTTACCCTCTTGATCCGTCATTTCCGTCAGCAATTCGTCCGTTTCGCCCGAATTCATCGCCTGTTGTAAGCGTGCGGTATATTCCTCGGCGGAAGGCGAAACTACCCACCAGCATTCCAGCGGGGTTTTGCCCAATGCTTCGGCCATTCCTATGCCCACCGCTCCCATGTAGGCCTGGTTGAAATAGACCCGGCGGCAATCGCGGTCATAGCGCACGATCGCGTCAGGCGAATTTTCAGCCAGGGTGCGGAATTCACGCTCGCGGCGCACCAGTTCCTGTTCCAGCCGTTTTTGCTCGGTATAATCCCGGCCGATCGCGATGGCGCCGACAACTTCGCCGTGATCATCTATCTCCGGGGCAAGCCGGATCAAACAATGGAGGGTGTGGTCATCCACGACCGCTTCGCTGATCATCTCGAATTCCGCCGGTTCTCCGGTAGCGATGACTTGTTCCAGTAATTTCTGATAGCGCAGCATGGCCTCGCTTTGAGGACGCAACTCGTCCGGGCGCTTGCCCATCGTCGCTGCCGTAGTCATCCCCAATGAGCGCTCCAACACCGGGTTCATGTAAAGTATCCGTGTTTCACGGTCGTAACGAATGATGCTATCCGGCGCATTTTCGGCCAAGGTGCGGAACTCGCGCTCGCGCAACGCCAACGTCTCTTCCGCGCGCTTGCGCTCTTCGATTTCCTCCAGCAACAAGCGGTTACTGGTACTCAGCTCGGCAGTACGATGCATAACCCGCTGTTCCAGCTCCGTTCTATGCTCTTGCAATTGTGCGTTCTGTGCCTGCAATTGCCGCTGCATAGTTCTCAAGTTGAGATGAGTGCCCACCCGCGCGATGACTTCCTCAATCTGCATGGGTTTGGTAATGTAATCGACGCCGCCCGCTTTGAAGCCGGTGATTTTATGTTCTGTCTCCACAAGGGCTGTCATAAAAATCACCGGTATATCGGCTGTATCGGTATTAGTCTTTAAGCGGCGGCAGACTTCAAAGCCGTCCATTCCCGGCATCATCACATCCAGCAAAATTAAATCCGGTTTTACGAAAGCGGCCCGTTGCAGCCCCTCCATACCGTCCTGGGCAACCACCAATCGGAGCCCCCGGTTCTCCAGGCCTTCCACGACGACTCCCAGGTTGATAGGCGTATCGTCGACAATCAAAATGGTGGGGCTACTGGCTGTAACAGGCGCTAAGTCGATCATTGACTACTCCTTTCTAACATGGCATCGAAC
The DNA here is from genome assembly GCA_963814825.1 of uncultured Gammaproteobacteria bacterium. Taxonomy (GTDB): domain Bacteria; phylum Pseudomonadota; class Gammaproteobacteria; order Methylococcales; family Methylomonadaceae; genus Methylobacter_A. The sequence continues at coordinate 168,976 of CAWFEF010000001.1, forward strand.
TCGGCATACGGCATGGGTTTCCCGAACAGGTAACCTTGCGCCGCAAGACAGCCGTTCATGTTCAAGTAATCGGCCTGCTCGCGGGTTTCGACGCCTTCGGCAACCAGCTCCAGATGCAGCGCCTGGGCGATAAAAATCATGGCTCTGACCAGCTCGGCCTTGTCCTGATCGGCGGGAATATCTCGTACAAAGGACTGATCGATCTTGATCTGGCTGACCGGAAAGCGGTTCAGGTAACTCAGCGCCGAATAACCGGTGCCGAAATCGTCGATGGAAAGCGACAGTCCCATGGCATCGAAGGCATTCAGTACATCGAGAATCTCGTTACCGTCATCCAGCAGCAGACTTTCAGTGATTTCCAACTTCAGCCATTCCGGTCGGCATTGCGTTTCCTGCAAGATGCGCCGCACCGAGGTCAGCAGATCATTCTGGAGAAATTGGCGGGTGGAAAGATTGACTGCGACCTTGAACGGTATCGAACGGCCGGTGTTCCAGTTCACGGCAGCTTGGCAGGCCGCCTGCAGCACCCACTCGCCTATGCCGACGATCAGGCCGCTGTCTTCCGCTATCGGAATGAATTTATCCGGCGGCATCATGCCGTCTTTGCCGCGATTCCAGCGCAGCAGCGCCTCGGCTCCGATCATTTGCTCCGTGGCCAGATCGACCTGCGGTTGGTAGTACAATTCCAGTTCACCGTTACTGCGCGCATAGCGCAACGCCGCTTCCAGCGCCATGCGTTCGGCGGAATGCGCAGTGAGCCCCTGGATATAAAACTGGAAGTTATTCCGTCCCAGCTTCTTGGCATGGTACATCGCCGAATCGGCATACCTGAACAAGGCGTCGATGTCGGTACTGTCGCGCGGATACAAGGCGATGCCGATGCTGGTGGAAATAAACAACTCCCTGCCGGAAATATGGAAGGGTTGCTCAAAGACTTTAACAATTTTGTCTGCCACCGGCACCGTGTCGTTATCTGTTTCCAATAGCGGCAGCAAAATCGCAAATTCGTCCCCTCCCAGACGGGCAACCATGTCGCAAGTGCGCGTACACTGTTGCAACCGCTCGGCGGCGGCGCTCAGCAAGAGATCGCCCATATCGTGCCCGAGCGCATCGTTGATATTCTTGAAACGGTCCAGGTCCAGCAGCATCAAGGCGAAGCGGTAGCCATGCAGGGAAGCATCGCTAATAGTTTGCTGCATGCGCTCGGCTAACAGCGCCCGGTTGGGCAGATCGGTCAGCGCGTCATAAAAAGCCAGACGATGGATATTGCGCCGGTACTCGTCGATTTCGGTAATGTCCCTGCCCACGGCCAGCACGCTAACCACTCCGCTATCGGCGCTGAACTCGGGAGTCAGGCTGATATAGCTGACAATCTGCCGACCCTCGGCCGATTGCCAGGACAATTCGAAATCAGTCGGCTGCGCATCGGCAAATGTCTGTCTGATGCGCGTTTCGTAGTCGACCGCTGAATCGCCGCCGGGGAACTCGGTCGGCGTATGATTGAGTATCCGTTCGATCTCCCCGCCCAACTCTTCGATCATTTTGGGATTGGCGTACAATCGCCGACAGTCCCGATCGTAGCGGGCAATAGTGTCCTGAGTGTTTTCCACCAGCGAGCGATACTGGCGCTCGCTTTCCTGCAACGCCGCTTCGGCACTTTGCCGTACGCCGATTTCGGTCTCAAGCGAACGGTTGCTGGAACTCAATTCAACAGTACGCTCCGCCACCTGCTGTTCCAGTTGCTGCCGATGCTGCTGCAACTGCCGGTTTTGCACCTCAAGCTGCTTCTGCATCAAACTCAGCTTAAGGTGGGTATCCACTCTGACCAGCAGTTCGCCGATATGTAAAGGCTTGGTAATGTAGTCGACCCCACCCGCTTCGAACCCCGCCAGTTTGTCATCTTCCTCCAACAGGGAGGTCATAAAGATCACCGGAATATTCCGGGTATCGGCATTGGCTTTTAAACGCCGGCAAATTTCAAAGCCGTCTTGTCCCGGCAGCATGACGTCAAGCAGAATAATATCGGGTTGAACGAAAACGGCACGCTGCAAGCCTTCTTCACCTTCCTGGGCGATAACCACCCGGTAGCCGCGAGTTTCGAGATGCTCGACCGCCACGCCCAGATTGGCGGGGATGTCGTCCACGATCAGAACGGTGAACTTTGGCGTTGCCGAGAGGATGTTATGGGTCATGTCGTAGCGCTCCTGAAACTATTCAGCCACAACAGCGTAAACAGATAAGACGAAAGGCACAGGACTAAAGGCGAAAAAAACCTGAGCTTCAATACACCCGCTCTTCGCCTTTCGCCGTTCGCCTTTTGTCTCGCTTTCATGTTATCAGTGTGCATCTGTGTCTATCTGCGGCTGAATAGTGACAACCCTGTTGATATACCGTTCCACCAAATCCAGGATGGCTTTGGATTGATAGCCTTGTGCTAAAGCGCGTAATTGCGCGGCAAACGGGCGATAGCGTTGATCAAGTCCCTCTATGTGCGCGGCCTGCCGGATAATGTCGCGCATACTGCCTTCCTGAGCCAGACGGTGCAAAATATTCATTTCCTCCAGCGGCGGCACGACCAGTGATTCGTTGAGCCGCTGTTGCGGCAACTCTCCGGTTTCAGGTAGCGCGTAAATCCAGTCGATTTTTAATAGAACGGCAAGTTGCGCCATCAGTCTTTTTATATCGATAGGCTTGGACAGAAAAACATTGACCCCTGCTTTCATGGCTTCGGCAACATCGCAATCGGAAGCGCTGGCCGAAACTGCGATGATCGGCGTTTGCCCAAAACCCGGCAAGCGGCGCAAACAGCGCGCGGTTTCAAGTCCATCCATCTCAGGCATGACCATGTCCAGCAAAATAAGATCCGGCGTTTGAGTTTCGACGCTGTTCAGACACTCCCTGCCGTTTGCCGCCTCGAAGGTCTCGAAACCTAATCGGCTGAGTATATCAATCACCAATGCCCTGTTTTCATTGACATCATCCACCACCAACACACGCCGACGCAAGCCTTGGTATCCTGCGACATGCTGTTCGTCGGCCATGATGTCCCCGCAGAATTCAACAACCGGGACATCCAGATCGAACCAAAAGGTGCTGCCCTCGCCGACCCGGCTGCTAACCTGAATATCACTGCCCATCAACTTAACTAGCTCGCGGCTGATGGGCAATCCCAGTCCGGTGCCGGTGCGGTGCAGCCTGTCTCCCGCTTGCTCAAAAGCCCGGAAAATAGTTTCCAGTTGCCCTGCATCAATACCGATACCGTTGTCCTGAACTTCAAAGCGTAACAACCCATGCGCTCCTTCTCCCTCTGGAGAGGGCTTCTCCAATACCGTTACCCGTAAGCTGACTTTGCCTCGTTCGCTGTATTTAACCGCATTGGACAGCAAATTAAGCAATACCTGCCGTAGCCGCGTCTCGTCGGCGCGTATCCCGGCAGGCACATCAGCGGCAACATCGCAAACAAAAACCAGCGCCTTTTGTTCCGCCTTGATAGTGATGATACCGGCAATATTACGCAGGAAGCGCGGCAACGATACATTGCTCAAGTTCAGCTCCTGCTTGCCCGCCTCAATTTTGGCGAAATCCAGAATATCGTTGATCAGGTTCAGCAAATAGTCGCCGCTTTGCTGTATCACATTCAGCATCGCGCTTTGGCGTTCGTTCCCCCTGTTTTCCCCCAGTAATATCTGGGAGTAACCCAAAATACCGTTCAGCGGCGTACGCAGTTCGTGGCTCATTCTCGCCATAAATTCGCTGCGCAGTTTCGCCAATCGCTTCGCCTCGGCTAAAGCGCCTTCCCGCGCTTGCTCCATAGCCTTACGACCGCTGATGTCGCGAGCGATACCCACTGTGCCCAACACACTGCCATCTTCATCCAACACCGGCGCCTTAAAAGTTTCTACCCAGGTCGCGCCATTGTGCCCATCGACAAAGGGTTCTTCCACAGTCTTTCGCTGACCGGTCGCCATCACCTCGGCATCGGCAGAACGATAGGCCTCCGCATATTCACGCGGCCAGCAATCCAGATCGGACTTGCCGACCATATCGTCCACGCTCAGGTTGCAGGCCATGGCTATAGCCTGATTAACAACCAAAAATCGGCTGTCGGTATCTTTAAGCCAAGCCAACATCGGCAGCGTGTCGATCAGAGTGCGTAGATAGTGAGTTTGCCGGCGCAGTTCTTCGGTGCGTTCCAGTACCCGTTGCTCCAGGCTGGCGTTCAGCGTGCGAATTTCATTTTCGGCCAGCTTGCGGTCGGTAATGTCGCGGACCAGAGCCAGGCCGTACATCTTGCCGTCATATTCGAACTGGTTGGCATTGATTTCGACCGGGAAAATGCTGCCGTCCTTGCGGCGGTGGCTGGCTTCGAAGGATTGAACGGTTCCCGTGTCACGCTGGTATTGCCAGACTTCGCGGACCATTTCGAGCGTCCAGCCCGGTCCGATATCCATCACCGACAGCGCCAGCAGTTCGTCCCGGCTGTAGCCCAGCGCCCGGCAGGATTCGTCATTAATGTAAAGAAAGCGCGCGTTGTTATCCATGATATAAGCGGCTTCATGAACCTTGCCCAGCGCCTCGCTCATCAGCGCAATGTCGTGCTCGGCCTGCTTGCGCTCGGTAATATCTCGGCCAATGCCGAGCGCACCGCTCACTTCGCCGTTCTCGTCGTGCTCGGCAATCATGCGTATGTTATGAATCAAATGCAGCTTCCCGTTCGAGGGAGCCACTATTTTCTCGATTTCGCCGTCTTCGCCGCTGGCGAGGACGCTATCCAGCAGCTGTGCGTAGTCGTCGTATTCACCGTTGGGAAACCGTTCGCGGACTGTCGTGCCGAGCATTTTCGAAGCGGAGGTGCCTAAGGTTTTTTCGAGCACCGGATTGACGTAAATAACTCGTCCTTCCAGATCGTAACGGACAATATTGTCCGGCAGGCTTTCCGCCAAAGTGCGGAATTCGCGCTCGCGTGCGATCAACGCTTCTTCGGCGCGTTTGCGTTCGGTGATGTCGCGAGCAATGGAAATAACGCCAACCACATTGCCATGCCCGTTGAACTCGGGCGCATAGCGGTTATGGAAGTAGTGCAATAGCCCATCGGCGCCCATGCAGGCGACTTCGCTTTCGGCTGCCCCGCCCGTTGCCAGCACTTGCCGGATCACTCGCATCAGTCTATCCGCTTCCTCGTCGCTGAGTATTTTCGCTTCCGACGGCGTAGAGTTCAGCAGCGCGTCAGACGGCCTGCCGACCAGGCGCGCTACGGCCGGATTGGCATAAATACGGCGGCAGTTTTTGTCGTAGCGGAAGATCAGGTCCGGCGAGTTTTCGACCAGGACGCGAAATTCCTGTTCCCGTTGCAATGTTGTCGCTTCCATGCGCTTGCGCTCGGTAATGTCGCGGGACATCACAATAAACCGTGGCTCTTCTCCTGTATCGCCCGGTTTCTGCGCCGCCGACAGTTCGAACCAGAAATCGCCGTGCGGCAACGGCAACAAGAGCTGTTTTCCCAGAGAATGACCGTGTTGGTGAGCTTCGTTCAGCGTCTCCAGATAGACTGCCGCCGCATTGGCCGGCATGACATCCGACACGGTTTTAGTCAGCAGAATGTCGATCGGCGCGACCAATAATTCGGACCTCGGCGAATGACAGTCGTAGTAGCGGCCATCCAGCCCAACTTCGAACATTAGATCGGGAATAGTGTCCAGTGTGGCTTGGAGCTTGTTTTTGGCTTGCGATACCTCAGTATTAAGCTTGGCCAGCCTGCTATGGGAACGGCGCAAGCGCACCAGGAAAAAGCCGGTGCCGGTTAACATGATCACGCTGCCGCCGAGCACGGTCCAGAGCCAGCGCTGTTCGAGCGCGCGATGCGCAAGCTCTGTCGCTTGTTGCTGGTTGCGGCGGTTCAGTTTATCGATTTCGCGTTGTTTGCTTTCAGTCTCGTAGCGCTTGGTCAGTTCGAGCATGCGCTTGCCTGCCTTGTCACTGACAACCTTGGCCGACAAATCCTCCGCCTCCTTACCAAACAGGTAAGCTTCCCGATAGTCGCCTCGGAAAGCGTGGATTGCAGACAAACGCTGTGCGCTTTTACTTAAATAAACCGTGAAATTAATTTCCTTGGCCAAACGATATGCGTCTTTGGCATCGGCATCCGCTTGGGCAATCTTGCCTAAGTCCTGGTAATTCGAACTGCGTTTGAGCAATGTCCACCACAGCCCGATTTTATTGTGGCGTTGCTCATATATTGCCGCAACTTCGTCGAGAATCCGCACTGACTCTGCAACTTGGCCTAGTTTGCGCATATTCTCGGCTAGTATGTATAAGCTACGGCCAAGATAGAACGGTGCGATTGCTGTGCGGTAAAGGGTAATGGATTGCTTGATTAATTGTTCCCCGGCTTGAGAATCGCCAAGATTGCCGAGCATGGTGCCTACTCCGAGCAAGGCGCTGCCTTCGAGTATTTTCGAATGCGCGGCCCTGGCATGCTTAAGCATCTCGGCATAGTTGTCACGTGCTTCCGTATGCCGTCCATTTAGGTCGTAAGCAACTGCCATGCCTTGGTAGGCATAGGCCAGCACCCAGTCGTCGTTGCCGCGCCGGGCAATTTCCATGGCCTGCACGGCGATGGCGACGGATTCATCAAGCATTTCCAGGCGGTTGTACATCATCGAACCGCGCAGCATCACTTCGGCCAGCAGATCCGGCCGGTCGACGCCATCGAGGATTGCCATACTGTGCGTGTCGGCAGCAATCATCGCATCGATATTGCCCTGGTTGACAGCGTCCAGGGCGATAGTAATGTCCGCCTCTGCCTGTCCTGCACGGTCATCATGCTGTTTGGCCAGGTCGAACGCTTGTTGTGCATGTGCGGCGGAGATTTCGGTCTCGCCTTGATAATTTTCGATGCGCGCCAGCAAATTCAGCAGCCGCACCCGGTCAGAGGGAGTCGCATCGGAGGGGAGCTCGGCTTGCAAACGCTCGGCCTCGGCATAGGCGCGCTTCGTGTCATTTTCCGCCAGCAAACGTGTCTCGCCGACTTTATCGCGCCATTGTTCCAATGCATTGTCGGCGTGCGCTACGCCGCACAGCATGAAAAGCAGCAGGGGAGTGCAAGCTGTGCTTGCCCATCGGTTAACTTGCAGGCAAGGCCTGCATTCCATCCTTAAATCGATGCGCAGGATCGCCATCAAAACCGTACCGTCATCGTCGCACCAACCTGGGTATCGTTAACCCAAACGCTCTGCGGCCGGGTTTCCACGCCGTAATAGGAGCTGCGTATGGTATTCAGTAGATTCATACCTTCAATCGTGAATGAGAAATGCTCGTTGATGCGATAGCCCACCGAGGCATCCAGCCAGCCGTAACTGCGCGTGTAGATCGGTAACGCTCCGACGCCGACGATATTGTTAATACCGCTCAGAAAAGTGTCGCGCCAATTATAGGCGATTCGGGCCGAAAACGGGCCTTTCTCGTACATGCCGATCAGGTTGTAACTGTGTTTGGAGAGGTTTTGCAGCGGCACTTTCTGGCCCAGAATGCTGCTGGGCGTTTCGCTGTCGATATAGGTGTAATTGGCCTGCATGCCAAGTCCGCTCAACCAACTCGGCAGGAAGTCGTAAAATTGCTGATAACCGGTCTCGAAGCCGTTAATGGTGCCTGTGGCACTGTTTTGCGGCCGGCTGACCTGATAAGTTAAGCCGTCGTAGACTTCAGGATTGCTGATGGTGCTGACAAAGCCATCGACCTGTTTCAGAAAGCCGGTGATGTAAACTGAGGTGGTTGTGTTGAAATATTTTTCGAGGGCAATATCGAAATTATTGGAACGGACCGGTTTTAAGGCCGGATTGCCGGCCGATCCGTTTTTTTGCACGGAATTCAAGGTGAGCGAGGGCGAGAGCTGATTGAAATCGGGACGAGTCACCGACTTGGACGCCGCTCCGCGCAGGAACAGCCCTTTCATCATCTCGTAACGCAGATTAATGCTGGGCAGTGCGTCGAGGTAGGGATTGTCGAGCGCAATCGGCGATGTGCCGCCGGCACTAGGGTTCGATTGGTAACCAGATACTTGGTCATGGGTTCTAACCACGCGTATCCCGAAATTACCGTCAACAGGTAGATTGTTGTCTTTGAAATGAGCCATCAGATAGCCGGAATGAGTGTCTTCGGATAGCACCCAAGTGCCGAGCGGATTGCTTGCGGGGATTCCGGATGTGATACCCAACGTGTTGCGCACGGCTTCGACATCGCGCGCAGCCTCTGGGCTACCGACCGGGAAAATGCTGTAGGGGCTGGAAATCGTTAGGCCGGAGGCATTCGCCATCGGGACGTTCGCCGGAGAGAAGACGACTTGCCCCGGTGCATCGGTCGCATTGCGCCGCGCATAGCGCATACCTGCCGACAGCGTATTGATAAACCTGTCGCCGAAATTATATTCGCCGTCCAATTGCCCAGCCCACAGCGTGCCGTCGAATGGACGTCCGGCATAAACCATGCCGGCTGAATTAAAGCCGGCGCCGGTCAATGCGCTGCTCAGGCCGGAAGCGTCCTGCGACAGACTCGCCGCCGTGCCATTACGGGTAATGACTGAATAAAACAGATTGTTATGGCTCTGCGTATAACTCAGGTCGGATTTCAGCGTTAACGCTCCGCTGTTCCAATTTCCGCCTATCGCCAATTGTGATGTCCGGTCTATGGTGTCGCGCGCCGAGCCCCAGTTGGAAATGCCGGGATTGGTCCAAGTCATGCTCTGCACATCGCGGCTTCCCGGAAACAACGAGACACTGGCTGCATCGAAACTACCTGACGGATTCATAAATAACTGGTAACCGTCCTGCCAAGTCTTGAATTGGGCATGATGGGCTTCCGCATATAAATCCCATTTTTCGTTCGGCCGCCATTGCAGAATCATGCTGCCGCCGATACGTTCCCGCTGGCCGCGCGTCACGGTATTTATAGCCCCGTTGGGGGCGACTGCGGTCTGTCCGTTCAGATTGACAGCCGTGGGATTGCCGAAGCTGTTTTGATCTTCGCGCCAAGCCCGTTGCTGATAAGCGGAGCTCAATAAAGCGCCGAATTCTCCGAAACTTTCGCTTCGCCAACGATCGCTAAGTAATGTGGAGAATTGCGGCCGCTCGTCGTTAACTAAATCGCCGTGAATGACCCGCGCAGAACCGAGCAACTGCCGCCCGTCAAAGTCGAACGGACGACGCGTCCGTAAATCAATCGTGCCGCCGACACCGCCTTCGATGTGATTAGCCGATGAAGTTTTGTAAACATCAAGGCCCGCCAGCATTTCGGAAGGTATATCGGCGAAATCGAGAGTACGCCCCGAACCGGCGGTAAAGACTTCCCGCCCGTTTAATAATGTTTCCATCTGGGTAAGGCCGCGAATCGCCACACCGGCGCCCTCGCCGCGGTCGCGAAGAATCTGTACGCCGGTGACGCGGGAAAGAGCATCGGTGACGTTGATGTCGGGAAGTTTGTTGATGCTGTCGGCGACCACCGAATCGACGATTTCCATCTTGTCGCGCTTGATTTCTTGCGCGGAAGCAAGGCTGGCACGCTTGCCGACGACTAGAATATCCTCAAGAGCGACAGTTCCGCCATCGTCGGCAGCACTATCGCTCTGAGCAAATGCCGACGCCGACTTGGCGACAATCAGCGTCAAAACGCCAAGCCTCGATAAATGTTCCAGTCTTGTACACATAAATTAAGGACTCAATCCACTTGCCGGCACTATTTTAAATTATACCGAGCGGTTTTATGCCGTCTCCACACGAGGTGTAGGCAGCTTTGCTTCCACAATTAACGCGCCATCTAGATCTAATTCTAAGGCGCATCCGGCACGGGCTGTCCTTAATCCTGTAATCCAAGGACGAAATAAAACAAAATGAATACTATAGATTGTAGCTTTATAGTGTTCATTTTGGCTAGATGTGCGGCCCACTTACAACAAAAAGGACCAGTAACAATGAGAGTTGCTTTTGCCAAGGCATTGAAAAACGTTAGAAAATCTCGAGGACTAACCCAGGAAGATTTCTCCGACGTTTCCAGTCGAACTTACCTGAGTATGCTGGAAAGAGGCAAAAAAAGCCCCACTCTGGATAAAATCCAGATCATCGCTCAAACCATCGGAATTCATTGCTTGAGCCTGATGACCCTGACTTACATGTATAGCGAAAAGGAAAAAGACCTGGACACGCTGCTGTTGCGCATCAAAAACGAAGTCGAGAGCATGAAACATAAAAAAGGAAACGACCAGGACAACTCAACCTAACCGTTTTAACATACAATGCGAAAGGTATTTGTTCACACGGATTCTTTATTTGCCTGCATAAAACCGAAGCCTAAAGCCAATTAATTGGCGGCGGCCGGCTTTATCGATCAACCTTGCAATTTGATTCTAAGGGAAGGACCGAAAACAAAACAACCTGGCGGCTTCTTTAACAATAGAGGACATTCACCAAGGGAAACAAGTTCGTTTTCTATCATCAGCTCCAAATAAATAAAAAGGTCTGATATTTTTTCCAAGACCTTTTTTACGCCTGTTACTTTGTAATGTAATTTTGTCTTAGCTAGAAATTCACCATGCCCCCCTATTTCTTATCCAAGCCAACAAAACCTAATGCCTGCAGCCATTTCTTATCTCTTCGTATCGTGTCAAGCCTGATTTTACGAGCGTAATACTCAGCCTTAGTCTGCGCATAGAGAACCAGTATCCGAAAAAGCCTTTCTTGTATAAGCCCGGTATTTCGCGATATTGATCTTGCTGCCGCCCGCGTGATTAAAGGCGCATATCTAACAAACAACTCGTCTTCGAAACTGACAATGGCTTCGACGGTTCCCGGATCGCCTTGACGGGCGGCGCGGCCGAATAATTGTCTGTCCACCCGCGCGCTTTCATGAAACTCGGTCAATATGACATGCAGCCCTCCGGTTTCAGCTACTTCGTCCGATAGTTTGATGTCGGTGCCTCGACCCGCCATATTGGTGGCGACCGTTACCTGACCCGGCAAACCTGCCTGGGCAACCGCTTCCGCCTCAATATCATCTTGTCGCGCATTCAAAACCGTATGCGGAAGCCCCTTGTCGGCAAGGAGCTGACCCAGATATTCAGACCCTTCTACGGAACGCGTGCCCACCAATACGGCCCGCCCCATGGCCGCCAATTCGGCGATGCGAACGGCAACATGCTGCCATCGCTCATCTGAGGTCAAAAAAACCCGATCCGGTAATCTTTTCCGGCGGCTGGCTTTGTGCGTCGGTACCTTTGCCACCGAAATATCGTAAACCCGTTTCAGCTCAGGCTCGACTTCTTTAGCGGTCCCGGTCATGCCTGCAAGCAGCAGATAGCGTCCAAAAAATCGCTGGTAGGTGATTTGCGACAAGGTTTTCCGTTGCCCGCTGATTTCGCAATTTTCCTTAACTTCAATCATCTGATGCAGTCCCCGTTCCCAAGTCCTGTCGGGCATGGCGCGGCCGGTAAACTCATCGACAATCTGCACTTTATTTTCTGCAACGATGTAGTGTTGGTCCCGTTGAAACAAATATAAAGCTGAAAGAGCTTTTTGTATCAGCTCATGACGCCAAAGAGTTGATTTCCATAAGCCGTCCAAATCCCCGGTAAGGTTCTTGATGGTTTGATTGCCCGCAGCCGTTAGCCATATGTCCCGATCTTTGCTCTGCACAAAATCGACATTAACTTTTAGCGCCTGAGCCAGCTCGATGGCTTGGACGTAGACGGCGTTATCGATGTCATCCGGCACCGTTTCCGAAATAATCAGCGGTGTGCGTGCCTCGTCAATCAGGACGCTGTCGGCCTCATCGACGATGGCCACATGCAAGCCGCTTAATATTAATGCGGGCGCCGACCGGTTATTCTCCAGTCGGCGAAGCTTAAGATGCGTATGCAACACGCCGCCTGCTGCAATCCGGTCTTTTAAATAATCAAAGGTTAGGTCTTTATTGGAAACGTAAACAATGTTGTTGGCGTATTGCGCGCGGCGCTCATCAAGCGGGGTGTCCTCAATGACCACGCCCAAGGAGAAATCGAAAAAAGACAAACAGCGGCGAATTTTTTTCGGCATCGCGTTCGGCCAGATAATCGTTGACTGTAACAACATGCACTGAGGCTCCTGTTGCCGCGGCAGTGCATATCGCTAGGGTGGCGGCGAGTGTTTTGCCCTCCCCGGTGGACATTTCGGCAATCTTGCCTTGCAACAGGAAACGCCCGGCCATCAGCTGGACATCATGATGGCGCATGCCGAGTATGCGTCTTGATGCTTCCCGTATTACGGCAAAAGCCGTCACCAACAAGTCATCGCGAAAGCCTTTTTTCTGTAGCGCCCGGGCGACATTTGCCAACTCGGCGCGCAGCTCATCGTCTTGATACGCCAGGACGATAAGCTCCAGCGCATTAACTTTTTGTACAAACCGTTTTGCCTTAGTGGAACCGCTTAAAGAAAAGTGCGCCATGAATCCGCGCATACGCTCCTCAAGCTCAGATTCATGCACATCGAGCCGCTCGACATAGCAGCCATCGCCAACCTCTATGTCACGCCCGGCAATGAGCGCTCGAATATCAGACACCGAAACGACTCAAAAATAATTGCCGCAAACGGCGTAAACCCTGCCAGGCTAAAGGCTCGTTACCATGATCGAAGCGGACATGTACGCGCTCGCCAAAGGTCACTGTTGAAACTGTCGCCGGCAAGGCAAGATCGACGATAAAAATCCGCTCGACCGTCTTCAAGCCCTCTGGATCGTTGGGTGCAGTCACGATGGAGCCGCCGCCGCTTAGCGATAATGCCGCAGACGGCAATTCGTTTATTCCGCCTGCGGATTGCCTGGCTAAATCAACGTGATGGCTTTGAGCGATCCAATTCGATAACCGCAGCTCTATCGACACCAATCGCGACCGCACCAAATCTATATCATCCTGGGGAACAACCACGCGCGCCAATAAGGCATCGCGTTCCAAGACATGGCCGATCAGGTCGCCTTTTTTGAAATATTTGCCGGGCATGTCTTGCGGTTGAGCGGCGACAAAAACGCCATCGGTATTGGCATAGCCGATCAGGTTTTCAGCACGTTTTTCCAATTGGGCCTGCTTCTCTTGCTCGCCTTGCAATTGACGGTACAAAACCACCGCTTTGGTCGGATCGGAAAATTGTTCGGCGTCGTATTTTGCTTGGGTTTCTTTAACTTTGGCTGTAGCAACGGCAAGCTCGGTAAAGAGTAAATCATCCTCTAATACATACAGAGGGGTCGATTTTTTGACCCTCACTCCAGGGGAAACCAACCAGCGGCGAAAGAAACCGTTGCCCCCTGCCCGTAAAATAGCTTGATCCGGCAACCATACCACCCCTTCAGCCTTAGTATAAAGCGGCATGGGCAAGACGAAGCCCAGCAGCCACAAAGCCATCAGGATAGAAAGCGAGATCAGCAATGCGGCCTTACGTCTCCGTCTCAAGTTAGGCGACCCCATCACATGTTTGTAAGCCGTCCATAAGGGCATTGCGACCAGTTTGAAGCCGCCCCATAACGCCAACAGAACACCGAAAATAAAAAACTTCCCGCCAATAACTAAAATGATCGATACCGTCACGAAGGTGCGATACAGCCATGCCAGCGGCGTATAACAAAACAGCCACAGACGCTCCGATTTCGTCTCATGAACAGGAGCGGCATCATAGGCACCAAAAACATGCCGATCCCAAAGATAAACCAAGTACTTTTGCCCACGCTGGGCGAGATTGGGAATTTCAATAAGATCGCTAAGAATGTAATAGCCGTCGTAGCGCAGCAACGGATTGCCGTTTACAGTCAGCGTAGAAATCCCCGCGACCACCATCACATTAAAAGCCATCGCGCGAACAATACCCGGTTCAATCAACAGCCAGACATACAGTGCCAGCGCAGCAAGGAAGAGTTCAACCAACATGCCTGCTGCTGCCACTATGGCGCGTTTGTATTTGGAAAGAAACGCCGCCGACGACGAGGCATCCACATAAGGTACGGGCGCAAATACCAGAAACATCAAACCCATCTCATGAACTGCGCCGCCCCATACTTTAGTCGCAAAACCATGTCCCAACTCGTGCAGCAATTTAACGACCGGAAAAACCAGAACCATGACCATCAGATTGCTTGATGACAACACATTATCCGACAAGTTGTTAGTTAATTCCGACCAATGCTGCCCCGCCAGAAACAAGGCCGGAAGCACCGCAATCAACCACAGTACAGCACCCGTCGTGCTAAACAGCCAAGCCAAACTTGGAGCCCAGCGCGACAGGAAATTATTGGGATCGACCAATGGCAGCTTAAGGCTCATTGGGTTAAGAAACCACTGCTTCAGAGTGGCGATGCGCTTTTTGTTATAGCGTTGAAACAGCGCTATCGAATCCGGCACGGAGTCGACTTGCAATAGATCTGACGCATGCATTTGCACTAATAAATCGACAACCTCGTTTTGGGTGCAGGCGTCCCCTTCCCCGCCGGTATTAGCCATTTCCCACAACGTTTGAACTGACCTCGAGCCATCCATCCCCTTTACCAGCGAGTAAGCTCCCGGAGAAAGCCTGTGATAGCGTCCACCGGTCTGGTCCTGCACCACATACCAAACTTGGCTGCGATAGACATGGCGATGTATGCGGGCTTGCGGAACCAGTCTCGGTTTTAACTCGGCAACGCTATGCCATGAGGAACTAAAAATACTGCGTGTCATGACCGATGCACTTCATTATAAAAAAACAGCGATTTGTCCACGAAAGACACGAACATATTTACAGAGATGCCAAGCCGTAGACCATCACCTTTTTTGCGGAAGTGGCTAAATAAATGCGACACAATGGTAACCACGCAGCTCAGTAGACACTGGAATTCGAACACCATAAAAATGCAGTTTAGCGTCATAAGGTTCAAAGCCAGCTTTGAACTCCGACAACCACGCTTTCTGGAGTCCAAAGCTGGCTTTGGACATTTCAAAGTCGGCTTTGCGATTTAATAAGATATGAGTAGTTACACACAAAAAATTATTTAATATCTTTCGTGTTTTTTGTGTCTTTCGTGGACAAAATGATTTCATGGAATCCAAGTCCATAGCGTCAGCTTCAGCCAATCGGTAAAGCTATGAAATAACACCCACCACAATGAATGGCGGTCAGTGACAACCTTTCCGATGCCCTCCATGCCTGGACGAAGGCGTGTAGATGCTTCAGCAAGGCTCGCCTCGACTCTAAAGAAATTTTTCCCATCTTCCGCCGTTGCAACGGGCGTCACTTTTTGTATTGTTAACGGGATAGGATCGCCGGCAATTCCGGTAATGACCAGCATTCCCGATTGCCCTGCCTTGATATGGCGTATTTCCCTTTCATCTATTTGCAAAATCACCCGATAACTTTGCAACGGCGCAATCTCAAACAACTTCTTGCCGACCTCAACCGGCGCTCCAACTTGCTGGCTTAAATCGCCGGACACAACCAGTCCGTCAAAAGGCGCAACCAAGTGAGCGGATTCAATCTTTTTAGTCACCAGGTTTAATTCCGCTTGAGCTTGGCTTAACTGAGCGCCCAGCACCTGTACCGCGGTCAAATCATGAGTCGCCATAGCCTCGCGAAGGCGGTTGTCATACTGATCGCGCTCGCTTGCCCAGCGCGCTTTCTCGACCATCAGCTCGTGATCGTCCAGTCCGGCCAATAATTGCCCCAGCTTGACCGTATCGCCCGCACGGACATAGGCCGATCCGACAAAGCCATCGAATGGAGCCGATACCACGCGTTGTATCTCACCTTCAATAACCGTTTTCGCAGTCACCCTATAATCGATATGCACCAACGCTAAAATTGCCGAGCATATGAATAATGAACCCGCTGCCGTCTTCCATATCAGGTAACGCGGCCCAAATAACTTTGCCAGTATCGATTTAGCATCATCCGCCAAGCTCATCCAGCCATTTTGTTCCGCCTTTTGCCGCTGCGAAACAACCGGGGCGGCCATCGCAGTAAAAGCGTCCAGCCAAGCCAAGTCCGCCTCATCAAAAACCTTGCCGGACGACTCCAGCACAAGCACCCCCATGCTGCGTCCGCCCTCAAAAAGCGGGCAAGAAACAACCGACCTGGAGTCGGATATTTGCATCAGCTCCCGATGCATTGGGAAATGAGTATTCTTGGAAATCACGTCGAACAGCACCGTCTTGCCGTGATCATAAGCCTCTTCCATGGCACGCATATAAGCCTTGGCAAGCGAGGTGTTTTTCTCAAAAGTCGCTGTTTCTGAAAGTGCAATCAACTTGATGCTATCGTTATTTACCATGCCTATGGCAACCCTTGAGCAATCGAGACGCTGCCGTAGTTCGTTGACCATCTCAAACAAAACCTGCTGTAATTTTCCATGACGCAAAACGACAGCAATCACTTCCAATACCGAGCCGACCCGTGTCTTAGCGATTAACGCCTCGTCCAGCTCCCGTCCGGAAAGCATGCTCGACAGCCACGCGCTGGCCCAATGAATGTCACGAAATATCTTGTTGACATCACTAACATCACAATCCGCTTCGACGGCAACAACCGCAATTACTCGTTGCTCTAAAATGATCGGATAAGAAATCTGGGTTAAATGGCCCAAATCAGGTTGATCTAAGGCATCTTCAGCTGGCTGCGATAAAGCGGCCGACTGGAAAACACCGCGCCGGTCCCGCAAGCAAGCTTCAACTATCTTTGCCAATCTACCCATGCTTAGACTTGCTTTAGGCCAAACGGCCATCGGCACATAGGTTTGCACCGCCTGATTTTCAACTAACACCGCTGCCGCAGTTGCGCCTGGAATCTGTTCGCATATCAGGGCAAGCCAAGCCTGACAGAACTCATTTGATGTAGTTGCATTAACAAAAGCATCCCAAGGCGACGCCCCGGTTAAAGTTTGATCTGCCTGAGCCAAGTCATTATCTTGCAGCTCTTGGGTCACTCGACCAACCCCTTAAAGACTTTGCCCGTTTCCGACGTCGGCATGTCCACAAAAAGAGCGTCTAAAGCGGCAATATCCTCATTTATCAAAACCCCCATAACCGATTTTAACTTCACAAAGTTAACAACCTGATCATAGCGGCTTTTACTGTAATCCCGCTGAGCCTCAGATAGCTTCTGTTGCGCTTCCAGGACGGCCGTTTCAATCTTCAAGCCATTTTGACTAGCAACTGTCGCCGCAAGTAAAGCCGAGTTTGCCGCCTTGATTGCCTGATCGGCGGCGCGGGTTTTTGCGTAGGCTGAATACCAGCCGTACCACGCCTGCTTGGCAGATAATGTCGATAAATTTCTTGCCGCATCAATATCGAAACGGGCTTTTGCTTTTTGCGCGACGGCCTCATCGACCTTAGCCGACTGGGTGCCTCCCGAATAAATGGGCATGTTGAACTGCAACCCAACCGTCCCCAGCAGGATGTCATACCCGGCTTGCCCAGGAAAACCGCCGACTGACTGGCTATTATTGCCATAGCTGGCGACCAAATCGAGAGTGGGCTGATGCCCCGCCTGCTGCTTCTGAACCTCATGGGTAGCCGCTTCATGCGCATGCATGGCCGCCAGTATTGCGTGATTTCCAGCCTCTACACTTGCCAACACAGCCTTGAGTTTTTCCGTGCTTAAATCGGCCAGTTCAGCATCCTCGCGCATAAAGGTAGGCGTCAGTTGATCGACATTGCCGACAATTTGCTCTAATGCCGCACGCTTAAGATTTAAATCAGTCTCGGCGGACACTTGTTCAGCCATCGCTTGATCCTGCTTTGCCTTGGCCTCCTCAAGCTCCGGCCGACCGATATAATTTACTTCAAAGCCGTGTTTGGCTTCCTCCCAGCGGTGTTGAGCAACAGCAATCTGCCGCTGCGTAAACAACACCTGATCACGAGCAGCCAGCAAATCAAACCAAACAGAAACGACCTTTGCCAAAAGCTCCTGCTCGGTATTCGCCAATTGTTGCTCCGCCTGGAACGCCGCAGTCTCAGCTTGCTGCAAGCCAATATAAATTGGACGTTTCCAGATCGGCTGAGTCAGGCTTATTTGCTCCGAGTTGCTGTCATACTGATCCTTCGCAAGCGGCACCCCTGAGCTACGGGTCTGATAATTTCGTTTGTTAAGATTAACGCTGGCAGTCACATTGATTTGCGGCAGCAGGCTGCCGAATGCCTGGTCTGTACGCGCTTTTGCAGCTTGTACTGCGGCCTGGGCGCTCAGATAAGCAGGCTCATTAACTCTCGCCATTTCCAATAGGGAAGATAAGGTCTCGGCATGGGCTAGGTTACATAACAACGGGCTAAGCATTAGCATCATTCGCCAATAGCGAAACTTATTAAAAAAAGTGTCTGGCTTTATTATCAAAATTATTTTTTGAAGACTTAATATACTGCTGATGGACATGCAAAACTCTTGATTAGTATTTGTAGCTAGCGGCATGGCTACCCGCTTTAATGATTCATTCGTTAGTTGCTGGTGGGCAGGAATTCTTCGTTTAGGTACGGGGTGTAGTCGATGTACCAGCCGTGACCTGCGGCACGAAGGTGAGTGAAGGTAATGGCGGGGCTGGGGTAGCCGACACCGACAAAGGCTTTGGCGGGCAGACTGAGGGAATAAGCGCAGTCAGTTAAGCTGGCAGTATCTACGATTGTTGGTGCTGTGGAGATTTTCCATGGATTAGTACCACCTGGTGGTATGTCCGCATTGCAGAACCATTTATAAGGTTCGTCAGAAGAAGAGACATACTCTTCAAGTACATGAATAAAAAACCGCACCTCAACACTAACTCCGTTTTCTTCTACCTGAGCAATAAGACTGTCGTTGCCATAATAGCCTTTGTCTGGGTAGTAGTAACCTTGTTCTAAGCGGCCGTGCTTGGGTGATTCGATAATGATAGTTTTAGGGTTGGTTACAAACCATAAATCCTTACCCTCGCAGTCATACATATAGCCGCCTGCTTTTGTTCCAGGTGAAATCTCAGTCTTGGGTTCAGGCACCTCCCCCGCGCCATTAACAATCTCACATACACCAAGTATCCGCTTTTTCTGACTGGCTACTTGAGTTTTTGAGCCAATCTGCGTTGTATCGGATGCTTGTGCAATCAAAACAGTGACGACAGATTGCTCGGGGAGAGAGGTGGGCGGTTCGGCAAACCAGACCATAGGGTTGACTCCTAAATTAAGATTAAGTGAAACGGTTGCATCACGCTAGAAAGTGCCGTATCCGTTTTGACCGTGGTTGGGCTGAGTGATTCTAGCGTTGCGGCATTTAAAGGCTACGGGTAATCGGAACTATTTCACGCTTTTGTAGACTAATACCAAATTGAGCGTCGTAGTGTTCGGCACTCAATGATTTAAAGCCTAGTTTTTTTTAGCGCAGCCAAGTAGGATGTGCTGACGCAGGAAACGCATCTCTCCCGATGCTGCGCCTCATTCCTTGACTCATCATATTACTATCAACTAAGTCACTTCGCCCTCACCACCAAGCCCGTCAGTTCTGCCAGGCTTTGTTCCTTGGGCCGCTCTGTCAACTGCTCCGCAACCCAATCGTCTTTTTTGAACTTGCCCAAAACTGGCGCTTGGCCTGCCCAGTCGACCTTATCGTCCGTCCTGCTGCTGTTCTGATTAACGATGACCGCATCTTGCCGGTCGTCAGGCTGTTGCCCGTAATCGGAGTGGACAGACTGCACGATAATCTTGGCACATCGTTCGTCATCGTAGCCTTGGTAGCCGTTGTGCTCACTGTGATCGAAGCCTTCATGCTGACCGTTGTCGTATCGTCTGGTCTTTTTTAGGCAATACAACCAAGGTAATGATTGCCGTGGTGGTGAGCTTGCCGTCGGAAACCGTATAAGTGAAAGTCTCCGTACCCGAGAATTCGCGCTTCGACGTATAAGTGTAGGTACCGTTGGCATTCTTGGTCAGTGTCCCTTGCTTCGGATTGGCGAAGTTCAAAGCCAACACATCGCCATCGACATCATTGATCAGTCCGGCGAAATCGATGACGATGCTGCCGCCTTCGGTCAGCGTATAGCTGGCGCTGCGGGCGAGCGGGGCGTCATTCACTGACAGGACGGTGACCAGAATGTCGGCTTCAATGCTCGCTTGAGACTGGTTAGCTTGCTCCGTGGTCGTGGCGACAACCTTCAGGGCGAATTGGCCGTTGAAGTCCTTGGGCGGCATGATTGCAAGCTTGCCCAAATTCCAGCCGGTAACATCCGTCGTGGTATTACCCAGGGTGGCAGTGAAACTGTTGGTGCCATCGCTTAGCGTGGCGCCAACGGGAATAGCTCCAATGCTCAGGCTCAAGGTTTCCGAACCGTCGGTATCCCGCAAAGCCGCACCGATAACTGATAGCGGTATAGCAGCATCTTCAAAGCCGGTGTTGGCCTGGAGGGTTTCGCTCAGGGCGATGTTGTCGATCATCATGCCGCGACCATTGGACATCGCGTTGGCTAGCTTCGCTGACGATACGGATGGTTTGCACGCCGCCTTTGCCGATGAATTGGAAACTGCGGGTTTGCCAGTTGAGTGCTGTGGTCGGGCTGGTGCTCTCGTCACTGCCGATTTTTACGCCATCAAGGTAGATGCCGATTCGGGTGCTGTCGGCACCGTAACCCAGGTGACCGGCAAGGTCGAGACTCAAGGTGTAGCTAGCGCCTGCGATGGTTTCGATACTGCGCTCGATGCCCAGCGTTTCGTGACCTTCACCCTTGGCATCGTTGAGTTCGAGCCAGTTGCTGCCGTTGCCGTTTGCGGCGCTGACGATTCTGCGTTTGTTTTGGGCATCGGCCATTTTGTCGCCGGAACTCCAGATTTCAAAGCTGCCATGCTCTTCGTGGCTATCATGGTCGTGGTCATCGTCGTTTTGCTCGGGGCGGGCGACGAACGTCCAGCCTTCAAGTTCACGCTGTTCGAGCAGTGTCGAGTTGGTGTTCCGGTTGCCCACGCTTTCCCAGCCAGTGCGGAACAGTTCGCGGCTAGCGCCGCCGACTTCGCTAAACACCAGCGTGGGGGCATCGGCCACCGCAGTAACGATAAGACGGACGGTGGCAATACCGGAATCGAGGCCTGTCCTGAGCGAAGTCGAAGGATCGCCATCGTTCAGTTTGTAGCTGAAGCTGTCTTCGCCGCTCCAGTTCGCCAGCGGGGTGTAGCTGACGGTGTGGTCGGCGTTCACCACCAGAGTGCCGTGCGCCGGTTGATCCACGATTACCAGGTTTAAGCTGTCGCCATCGACATCGTAGTCGTTGAGCCATGATCGCCAGCTGGATGCTATGGTCTTCATTCAATGTTGCTGTGTCGTCTTGCGCAACCGGGGCATCGTTCACGGCAGTGATGGTCAGGCGCACCATGGCCGGACCGGAATCCAGCTGGCCGTCGCTGACTGAATAGCTGAAGCTGTCTTCGCCGTTGTAGTCGGCCTGCGGCAGGTAGGTGTAGCTGCCGTCGGCGTTCTTCAGCAATTGGCCATGCTGCGGATTGCCGACACTGACGCTGAGCGGGTCGCCATCGACGTCGCTGGCGCTGTCAAGCAGGTTGAGGGTGATGCGCCCGTCTTCGAGCAAGGTGGCGGCAATAGCGCTCGCCACCGGCGCATCGTTGACCGGGATGATAGTCAGCATCACCGTGGCGATGGCGGAATCCAGTTCGCCATCGTTGACTTTGTAGGTGAAGCTGTCGGCTCCGTTGTAGTTCGCATCCGGCGTATAGGTGAAGCTGCCGTCGGCAGCAACGCTGACCTGACCGTGCTGCGGCCCGGCGACGATACTACCTTGCAACAAGGCGCTGTCGATGTCGGCCGCAACCGCCAGCAAGCTGCCGGTGATCGGCGTGTCTTCGTCGGTAGTCAGTTGCTGGTCGCCTGCGGTCGGTGCATCGTTGACCGGAACAATGGTCAACATCACGGTGGCGAGATTGGAATCCAGCTCGCCATCATTGACCTGATAAGTGAAGCTATCGCTGCCGTTGTAATTCGCATCGGGCGTGTAAATCCAGCTGCCGTCAGTGTTTTGGCTAAGACTGCCATGCGCCGGACCGCTGACAATGGCGGAAGCGAGTGTGCTGCTGTCAACATCAACAGCCAGCGACAAAAGGTCGATAGTGGCCGTGGTATCTTCCGCCAGGATTAGCGTAGTGTCGGCGGCAACCGGCGCGTCGTTGACCGGGGTAACGGTCAGCGTCACGGTGGCGAGGTTGGAATCGACCCGGCTATCGCTCAGTTTATAGCTGAAGCTATCCTCTCCGTACCAATCCTTATCCGGTGTGTAGCTGAAGCTGCCCAGTTGGCCTAGCTCGGGATTGGACGGATTGATTGTGACTTTTCCGTGGCTCGGGGCGTCGACGATGACCGGTATAAAGCCGGGTTGGAGCGCGTTGAGGTCGTTCGCCAGCGCGTCGATCACGGTGGGCGTGTCTTCGGCCAGGGCGGCGCTGTCGTCGGCGGTTTGCGGCACACCCAGGCGCAGGTCGCGCACGGTGATTTGGCTGTTGCTTGCCTCGCTGCCTTGGCCGAAGCCGATCAGGTCGAACGACAGGTTGACCGCGGTGCCGGCGGCAATGCCACCGAGGTCGACCAGGTAGGTGCGGCTGCCGTCGGCGTTGTCGATGCGGGTGATGCCGGAAGCGTGGTGTTCTTCGCCGTTGGCTTGAAGGTTCAGGAAGGCATCGTTGCGGCTCAAACCGGTCGCACCGAGCAACGACAGGCCGGTGTTGGCGTCGAGCAAGGCGGCTTCAAAGGCGTCGTCCGGGCCGGTGGCTTGGTCGCCCAGCGTAGCGTTGGCGAGGGTGAAGGACAGGAAGCGGTCATGTTCGCCGAGGACGAAGACTTGGTTCAGACGGGTTTGGCTGCCTGCCGATTCACTGAATACCGCCGCGCCTCCCGCCTGTCCAGAGCCTGTCGAAGGATTGACGGCGACGTTGCCGGTGGTTGTCCAGCCGTCTAGGCTGTTCAGCTCGCCGTTGACCAGCGCCGGATTGGCGGCGGTATCGTATTGCGCCGGGGCGTTAGCGGATAGGGTTTCGCCAAATAGGCTGCTGGCACTGCTCTTGTTTCGGCGCGTCAGGCCGAGGAAGGAGATACCGAAACCGGCACCTAACGGCAAGGTGGGGATCGGAGATGGCATGGGGTTTATGGCGTTGCCGGAAACCGCATTGCCGTCTAATCCAGCCAAATTTTGCTTGGCTTCCGCCACCAATTGCGCCATCAGCGTCAATTCGTCAGCCGAGGGCAAACGCCGCATGCCTGAGGTTAAGGTGGTACCCATGAAATCATGAGCATCGGCGCTATGTACCAGGCCCAAAGCATGGCCGTATTCATGCAGCAGCACGGACAGCATGTCCATTTTGCCGGCCGCATCGCTTCCCGCTTTGGCGACCCATTCGTTGGGGTTGCTGGTGGGCAGGAAGTCTTCGTTCAGGTACGGGGTGTAGTCGATGTACCAGCCGTGGCCAGCTGCGTCGGTGTCTAGGGTGATGGTGGCGGCAGCGCCTGAGCCTTTGGTCTCGCCTACGGCTGCGCCGGTGAGGTTGGCGAAAGTGACTGTGGGAGTGAGGTCATCGTAATCTGGAAACCCAACAGTAAACGATGAAGCATCGCCCTTACCAGAAATCTGCCAAGTCGCAGCAGTAGAACCACAATATTTTTTCAACGCCTGTTGGAAGTCCTTATCATTTTCGATGACATTATGGAATTGAGATTCAGGCATCACATTAATGTAATACTTCAATTTCATGGAAATTGGGTGACCGTTTAAATCTTTGCCTTCCAACAGAAAATCTACCCGGTCTTTGCCAATATAGCCTTCATTAGGCAAATATTTGCCTTTATCGAGCATGATTCCGTGTTTAGGCTCCTGTAACCGTTTTACGGTAATATTGTCCATCCAATCAGAAACCAAAGAAAGCTCTTCAGAATCAAGCACATTATTTTCAAGTTTTTCATGAATTTCTTTAGGTAAGAATTCTGTTATAAATCGCTGTGGCCATAGATCGTTACCATCGTCCCGCCCTACGCTGCTATTAACAAACTCGCAAACGCCGTAATTGAGTGCTTTTACAGAGTTTGACGGTGCCGTCGCAACCAGTACCCTCTCATTGACAGGGGTGGGGGGCACATCTGTCATGGCTAAAAATAACATATCATCTCCTGGTTCAATATCAAATTGGCTTTGTAATGCTTGTAACAAATCCTGCTGGTTAACAGCAGGATTTGTTATTACATCTTCAGTGAATAAGTGCTTGTCTTTATCAATCTCTATCGCAGCACGCTTATTTAAGCTAAGTCCAAATTTATTGTTATAGCCTTCTGCATTGACAGTTTTAATTCCAAGGTTTTTAAGCATTTCGCTCATATTTCCGTAAGAACTCTCTTTATTAACAGCTTTTTCTGCAATCGTGTATTTATCTAGTCGTAGCTTAAGATTCTTTATATTTTTAGGATTCAATTCTCCAGCATTAATTTTTTGCACCGTCTGTCTAAAGTCATTTACATCAGCCGCCCTTGGATTTAAATCCCATGCTAACGGATTTGGCCCTGCCGTATTTCCTCTCTCAAAACGCCAATACCATTCGCCAACTTGAGCTCCAATTAAATTGGAGCTGGAAATCTGTTCATAATCTTCAAGAAAATTGTATTGCACGGCTATCACTGTGACATCGCCCGCAGGTCGTTGCTCCTGGCTAGTGACGGAATAGGTGCCTGTATTATGGGTATCCACAAAATACCCAAATTCTTGCGGAGCACTGCCGCTCTTGGGAAAGACAATACGAACAGACCAACCTGGAGGAATTGTACCGGTTACGGTTACCGTTCCATCAGGATTGCTTGTACTTGTCATATTGAATGTTTGTTGAGTGCCTTGCCATTCGTTATAACTAACATATGTATTACTTGGCGCAGTCGTTCTAAATCCAAACGTCGCTATTTCATAATTATATCTGCCTGTAATATGCAATAAGCCTCGACCTCTGAAATTGACAGCATCCTCCTCAGAGGTATTGCCTAGACCGTTACGAGCTGTTGTATTCAGCCAATAACGATCAATATAATAATTACGACCACCAACTTCAGTTGTTTTTCTTAATTGAGCTGTCTCCTGAGCCACATTAGCAAGGAACATGGATAAACGTTGAGATGTATTTATATCAGCAGAAGATAATGTTTGATTAAGTACATCGACCCATCCCAGTGCTTCATCTTTGGATATATTCATGATTGCAGCTAAGCTGTCTGCATCTAATTTTGCGCCTAATCCT
Organism: uncultured Gammaproteobacteria bacterium; assembly: GCA_963814825.1. Lineage (GTDB taxonomy): Bacteria > Pseudomonadota > Gammaproteobacteria > Methylococcales > Methylomonadaceae > Methylobacter_A. The sequence goes on from CAWFEF010000001.1 coordinate 194,228, forward strand.
TTACCGCCAAGAATAATATTTTGGCTATTAATAAGTCCTGCTCCGCTACCTCCGTTACCAAACAAAGCTTGCTGAATTTTCTGCTTATCTGCATTTGAAGTTGCCGATGTTATATTATTTATCTGTTCATCTAAGGAACCGTTTCCATTTACACGGTCATTCAACGTTGCCGCATAAACCGCTAGAAAATCTTTTAGCGCTTCATCTTGACGATTTGAATTTGCATTACCTATATCCGACATACCAGCGACTGGGGCGCGGTTAGTTTCTTTTAACAAATCCGCGAGACTGTTTGCCACCGTGTAATTCCACTGCCCATTGCTTTGTAGAGCCAGTTGCGCCTTTTGTTGCAAGAGGTATTTAAGCTTTTCTTGCGGCGTGGCATTTGCGGCATTACTTGCCGTAACATTTTTCAAATCAACACTATTTACATCCGATAAACCCAACAGCCACTCGTTACCATTAATTTGTTTTTGGTTTGTTTGAGAAATATATTGTGTGTTGATACCAAGCTCTAGCGTTGTGCCTAAATTACCACTACCTGCGTATTGTAATGGCTGTGTTCTACCTTGAATTTGTGCTGTTTTAGCCGATAAAGCCATTAAATCAAACAGCCAGCTTGTACCAAAAACGTTATTTTTATCTCCTCCTGTTTGCAGATTTACCCAAGTTGTACTGCAAGCGGCATTATTGACGCCGAGTTTTAAATTAAACACTTCGTATTGCGGGTTTGTGTCTGTACTGGTGCCAGTGTTGGCAAAAAACTGCATCCAGTGCGGGGCGTTGTAGGCGTTGAGCCAATCTAGGGTAATTTTACGTTGGGTGTTAGCAATATCCGCTTCGATCTTGCCGTCCATGACCTTAGTCTCGGCGACGTTCATGAACCCTGCGGCTACGAGTGCGTTTTGTTTTGCCAAGTCGATTGCGATGAGTAATGCGCCATTACTTTCTATAAAGGTTGGGGTATTCGCTGTCGGCAATTGTTTGAAGCTATTGGGAACCTCTTTTAATTCAACTGTGCCTGATGCCGTAACGGTGGCTTCATATTGAATTTCCACAGAAGCGTTACCAAAAACACCTTGTCCCGTCCCTACAGCAGAGGTATAGCGCACCACTGTCTCAAACAACTTGAGCGCCTGTTGTTCGTTATTATTAAACTGGCCATCAACAATAATCTCTTGATTAGGCTTTCCAGTGGTCGTATCAACAGCGGCAAAGCCTAAGTATTTGAGTCTTTGCTCGACGCGTGTTACATCGAGTAAATCAGTGGTCGTCGTATCAACGCCGCCTTTCAATAGAAATTTTGAATAGCCGGGGTTATCCAGAGGCCTGTCGCCGACAAAAGCACCAATACCGGCATAATCTTTGGCCGTGACGGACACAATGCCATGAGCTTCTTCCGGCTGCAAATTTACCGATATCAGCGGTTGCGATTTATCTTTGTAGTGAAAAATAAGCTGGGCAAATTTATCGTTCAGCTTTTCTCCAGCCAATAGTCTTTCTTTATCGGAAAGCACTACGGACTTCGGTGTGATGCTGTTATCTGTGATATTTGGCACGAAGAATAAAATGCCGGTCTCTTTAAAATCGGCATCTACTGTGCTTAGGGTATTACTTGCATCCGCCGATTTCCGCGAAACAATGGTAGGATTAATGACGGGGGTATTCGCATTTTGGGTCAGCAGTTTCAACGCCGGTTCTTCTCCAGGAATTCTGCCTGCAAAGAAATTGAGCAGTTGCGGGTCTAATGAAAAGTCAGTCAACTCATTCATTCTGGCGGTAATGAGCTGTATATCTAAAGCCGAACTCAGGTTAGTGAGAGACGTTTTAGCGGTTGCTTCACTGATTTTGCCTTCGCTCAACAGCAATTGTTTAGCGGCCAATTCTTTTAAGTCAACGCCAATCACATCGCCCATATTGCCTTCTACGCTGCCATATATCCATTCAGGATCAAACGCCGTGCCAATCGTCCCTTTAAACTCGCTGCCGGGATTGGCAATGCTCTGTTCGGCATTGGGGCTATCGGTCAGTGAGATGTGTTTGCGCAGGCGATCCTGGCTTGGCTGGGCGAGCGCCGCTGCAATGAGGGCTTTGACATCCCAAGCGTGGCTTTGGCTGGGCTTTTGCGTTAACCATTCATCACTAAAAATATTGCCGCTATAACCGCCTTTCAGTTGGCCGATCAGGACTTTGCCGTCTTCGGACAGGCTGAGGTTGACGATGCCGTAACCGTCCAACGGCAAGGTGGCGCCCAGGTATTCCGGGCTGCCTTGTTTGCCGAACGGGTCTTTGACGATGCCGAGCTTGCCGCCGACCGCGACTTTTTTGGCGGAAGCCGAGCCGCCCACGGCCAGCGGCGGGCCGGAAGAGGTGAAGACGAAGGTCGGCGCTTCATACATGGCCTTCCAGTAAGGATCCAGGAAGTGATAGTTGTCGTCGGAAACAATCGCGTATTCGACGCCGTCTTGTTCGACCAGTACCGCGCTTTGCGCCCGCTGAATGTCCAGGCGGTCGATGCTGATTTTATCGGTCGGTTGCGACAGGGGAATGGCCTCCAGCTTGGCGCTGGTGATCTTGCCGTCGGCATCGCGGGTCAGGCTCAGGGTGGACAGGCCGCGGTTATAGTCGGACACGTTGGCGACCAAGTAACGGTTTTCGTCGTGGGTGGCGGTGATGACTTGCGGGGTTTTGCCGCTCAGGCTGTCGTTCGGCAGGCTGGCTTGGATCGGCGGGGCAATGACGCCGGTTTTAAAGTTAAAGGTTCTGAAATCCAGGATCAGGATGTCGCCGGGGTCTTGGTTTTGCAGGTAGACGGTGTTGGGCGCTTTGGGTACGGCAACGACCAGGGTTTGGCCGTCGGGACCAACGGTCATGCCCGCTACGCCGAGTTTGCTATCCTCTATACCAGTGCCTTGGATGGATCTGAAGGTTTTGTAGGTGCTGCTGCCGGGATTGGTATCCATCGCATACAGCTGGTTGTTGCCGGCGCCGTTGCCGTAGCTTTGGCCTTCGCCGACGATCAACAGGCTGCCGACGGTGGCCAGACTGACGATGTTTTTGCCGCCTTGGGTGGCGATGGTGTCGATCAGTTTGAAGGTGAGCAGGTCGATTTCATAGATGACGCCGGTGCCGGCTACATAAGCGCGGCTTAAGTCGGTCGAGAAAGCGATGGGTTGGACTTTGTTGCCGGTCAGGTAAGCGCTGTTAAAGTCGATGGCTTGCCCGCTGCCGATTTTGTTGACGAGGTTGACTTGGCCGACGGTTTTGTTCTCCCGGTAGAATTCGATGCCGGTGCGGGTCAGGGTGGCCGCCATGTCGGTTTTTGGCGTGATGCGAGCGGTGTTGCCGGCAAATTCTATCGGGGCATCGCCGGGCACATAGCCGTCGACGATGCGCACCAGTTGCCAGCTGACGCTGCCGACGGCAAAGGCTTTGCCGTTTGGTGTCTTTAATTTCGAGGTATCGACGGTGATGCTATTGCCTGTTGTGTCGACGGCTTGCACATCGATATGCGAGCCGTTGGCAAGCAGGGCGCGCAGTATGACGGCTTTGCCCGGTACTTGGCCGGGGTTGTTGTCAACGCTAAGAGTAACGATGCCCGCATCGCTGACCGCGGCGTTTGTGATGTTAGGCACGACGACGGTGCCGTAGGGTGTAACCACGGGCGGCAGTTTGGCGCTGGTGTGGATGACCGGCGGCTCGTTAGCGGTGGGGATCGCGATGTCGGCAAACTGGGGCACCCCAAAATGGTAGCTGGACGCGGTGCCGGTTGTCGCCATGCCGGCGATGATGCCGATCATATCGGAGGTGATCGCCAGGGACAGCGCTGTGCTGCCAAAGCTCATGCTAAGACCGGTCGCTCCGGCAAAGGTCATCGCGTCGCCGATGCCGACGGTGAGCTCGAACGGGTTACCGATCACCCCCGGCAGTTTTTTGTACACCATATACTCGCCGGACTCGTCCAAGCCGCCATACGGGGGACTGGCGGTTTTGGCGATGGCGTTGCCACCTGCATCCAGGCTGATGTAGCCGTTATCGACGACCCACCAGGTGTCTTGGTAAATGAGGTTAGTGGCGGTACTGCCTTCCGCAAGCACTTTGCCTTTGCGCAGGAACCAGACTTCATCCCCGGCTTGGGCGGCGATGCCGTTTTGCACAGGAATGGCGAGTTGGAGCGGATAAGCGGTTGCGGTATTGCCGACATTGAGCGTGAACGCGCCGACGGCTTCGAGTCCACCGGCTTGCGCGGCGAAAATCACGGTGCTGGGGTCTACCGTGGTTAAATCGATGCGGCCGATCGCTACCGAGGTATCCTGTTTCAATGCGCCTGCGCCGATGAAGACGGTTTCCCCTGTTTCGGAGCTAATGGCTGCCCCTTCATGGGCGTTGACGGTAATAGTTTGCGGCGTTGCGGTGGCTGGATCGTTATCGGTCAGTTGTGCGAGGTGTACGGTCAGTTTGAGGTCGCTTTGGCCGATGATTTGTTCGCTGACGTTGCCGTAAGCATCGACGACGCTGCCCAGATGCACGACGGAGACGGTGACGCTACCGGAACGCAAGGCGGTGATTAAGCCGTTCTCGCTGATAGTGGCGATGCTGTCGTCGGAAACGCTATAGCGGGTGCCGCTAAATACGGCGGGAACGGCGGCATAGACGTAGGTGGTGACTTCGCCGGTATCCGGGTCGACATAGTCCTCGGTTGTCTCCGGCGTACCGGCAAAGGCGGTTTGACCGGCTTCATGCACGTCGGTGTTGAGCCCGGTATTGGGATCGATCACGTGGACTTTCAGCTGCCGGGTGGCGCCGGGAACCAGGGTCAGCGTGCCGGGGTAAACATCGGGGGTTAAGGTCAGTGATGCGCGGGCATCTGTTTGTTCTCCGGTTTGCGGATCGATCTGTCCGGCTTGCGCGACGTTAATCGCCGCCACGGTGCGGAGGGTGTAGGTTTGTTGTTGGGCGTCCGTTGCGGTACGGCTTAATGCTATAAGTCCCGCGCCTGCGGCTTTGGCGCTGACCAGGTCTCGGGCATCGTCGACAGTAATCGAAATCGCTCCGACCCTGCCCAATGGACTCAGGTCCAGCGTATTCAGGGTCAGGTAGCTGCCTGCACCGGCGCTTAAATCAACGTCTTTCTCATCGGTAAAGTCGCCCACGGCATGGATGCGGGTGCTTTGGCCGGTTTGCAGGTTGATCAGTTCGGCCAGGTTGGCGATGCGGATCGCGGTTAATGCCGCGCCGCTGACGTTGACGGTCAGGTCAATCGGCGCACCGAGGGCATAGCCGTCATCGGCCTGTAAGGTGATCGTAGCTTGGCCTGCGTAGCCGGCTTCCGGGGTGAAGATCAGGTTGCTGCCGTCCCGGCTGAGTTTGGCGCTGCCGTGCGTGGCGTTGAGCACGCGCAGGAAGACGCTGTCGCCTTCAACATCCTGGGCAATGGCGCTGACGCTCATTTGCGTGGTCAGGTCGGTGTGGGTTTTACCTTGCGCCAAATCGGCCACGGCGGTGGGCGCCAAGTTGGCTTTGAAGCCGTAGTTGGCGTAGAGCAATTGACGGTCGGCGGCGTCGGTTTGGCCGTCGCCGTTGAGGTCCCCTGTGCGGCCGGTTGCGCTGTTTTGGGCTTGTTGCCAAGCTTGGCTGTCGGCGCCATCGATAGTGCCGTCGCGGTTCAGGTCGCCGGCAACGCTGATGCGTAGGCTGGCTGCACCGGAACCTGTCCTGAGCGCAGCCGAAGGGGCGTTTATGCGGATCAGTTTCGCGCCGGCTTCGGTCACCCGCACCAGCAGGGTGTTTTTGCCGTTGACGGTGGCGTTGCCGATCAGCGTTGCACCGGTGACTTCGATGCTTGCGTCTGGCGGCAGTTCGGTTTCGATGGCGTAGACGATTGCGCCTTGGGCACCGGGGCTATGTACGGTGGAAGCCAGTTCGGATTCGCGGACGTTGAACGCCAGGGTGGTGACATGGCCGGTGAGTTCTCCAGTCCATTGGTTCGCGCTGCTGTCGCCCAGCCAGTTGACGGCCGCGCCAAGTTTGGCGGTGATGACGTCGGTAAACAGTTTGCCTTGGCTATCGTAGGCCAGCGGCGTACCCAAATTATTGCTGTTGAGGTTACGTACAAGGACGAGGCGACCTTGGGCATCGTAACGGTAAACGGTGCTGACGCTCTCGCCTTGACTATCGGGGCCGGTGACGCGGCTGATGCGGCCTTGGCTGTCGCGCTGGATGTCGACGCGTTGCGTGGTGTCGCCATTGACGGCGGCGATGCCGGCATCGGTGATCAGCCATTGCGCGCCGTCAGTGAAGGTGACTGCGGTGATGTGGCCGTTGGCGTCCAACTCATAGCGGCTGCCGTCGGGCGCAATCAGGGTGTAGGAACTCGGCAACCACGGCAGGCCGGTGCTTTGGTCATAGAGATGGCTGCCTTGGCGCATCAGGTTCTCTGTGCCATTGGCCGATCCGGTATGGGCTTGCAATTGCCAGCCTTGGGAGTCGCTAAACTGGGGATGGAACACTTGCGGCGCGCCCGGTGTTTGGCCCAGTCGTTCGCTGCTCGTGTTCAGGGTAAAGCTTAAGCTGAGCAAGCTGGCATCGGGGTTCGACAGGTTCTCGGGGATTTGCAGCCAGACCCGCGCGCCTTCCTGCCACGGCGCGGTGGCGCCGCTGGCGGTGGTGGCGGGCTGGTCGCTGGTCAGTCCGGTATCGAGCAGGGCTAGCTGCCAATTGCCCATGTCGGAAAGCCCCTCACCCCAACCCTCTCCCTGAGGGAGAGGGGGTAAAGCGTTGGTGTCGATACTGCGGCTAAAAGCCAGGGTATGGCCGGCCAGCCGGTAGCTGTTGTCGATCACGGTCAACCGGCCCAGGTCTTTTTGCGCGGTGTCGATGATGATCCGGGCTTCGATCTCGGTCGTGCGGCCGGCCAAATCCCAGGCCGATAGGCGCAATTGATAAACGCCGTTGGCGAACTGGGACGGATCGATGCCGATCAGGTCAAGCGGCTGGTCGATGCCGATTGCAGCATCCTGGTGCTCGGCCAGGGTTTGCCAAGCCTCGCTGCCGGCCGGGGCTAGTTGCAGTTGGTAACCCATCAGTTGCAACTCGGCCAATCCGGCTTTCAGGGTTGTCATTTGGCTGATTTCCACCGGCTGGGTGACGGCGGTCGCGCCGCTGAGCGGGCCGGTCCAGGCCAACAGCGGCGCGGCGGTATCGGCCGGGTCTTTGATCCTGACGGTGTGGGTTTGGGTGCTGACAAAACCGTCTTGGTCGGTCGCGGTGACGCGCAGTTCAATCAAGCCGGGTTGGGTCGGCAGGAATTTGATGCGCCCTGCGCTGTCCAGCGCTACGGTCTGCCAGGTATCGGCATCGCCCAAGCCGCTGCCGCGCACTTCGGCGATGATGCCTGCGATACCGCTCCAGGCATCGGCCCGGACGCTGGCGGTAACGGTTTGTCCCGGTAGTGCCGGTGTGCTGGGCGTCGTCGACACGGTGATTTTGGGCTGGTTGGCTTCCGCTTCGGCGACGACGCGCAGGGTAAAGGTTCTGGACGTGGTGTTTTTGCCGTCGCTGGCTTGGGCGGTCACGGTGAAATCGCCGATCTGTCCGGGGCCTGGAACCCAATTGAGGCGGCGCGTTTGCGCATCGTAACTCGCGCCTTCCGGCAGGTTGGCGAAGCTGACCGTCAACGCGGCCGTTTGCTCGGCGCCGTCCGGGTCGCTGGCGCTGAGGCCGTTAGCCGCCGCGCCCAATTCAACCGGCAAGCTTAAGCTTTGCCCGATCACCAGCGCGAGGTTGGTCACGGTCAGTTGCGGCAGCCGGTTGACGTCGAAGACCCGCACTTGCACGCTTTGCGTGGTCGTTGCGCTGCCGTCGGTGGCTTGGAAGGTAAAGGTGTAGGGACGGTCGTTTTCAATGGCGCCGTTGACGATGTTCTGGTCGGGCGTCCATTCGAAGTAGCCGGTGGCGCTGTCGAAGACGACGCCGGACGGGGTGTTGCTGTCGTAAACCAGGCTCATGCTGACCGCGTCGTTATCGGCGTCGAAGCTGCGCAGGGTGAAGTTGACGGTCTGGCCTTCGTTGACCAGTTGCAGCGGCATCGGCAGCAGGCGCGGGGTCTGGTTGACGTTGGCGACGCTGAGATCGAAGCTGCGCTCGAACTGTGCCGCGCCGTCGCTGCCGCGGACGCTAAAGCGCCATTGCCCGGCTGTGCCGGTGTTGCTGTCTTGCGCGGCAAACAGGTCCGGCGTCCAGTGCAGTACGGCGAGGTTGCCGTTGCCGGTATTAGGCAGGTCCAGGGTCATGCCGCGCGGCAAGCCGGTCGCGGCCCATTCGATCAGGTCGGCATCGGTATCGCGGCCGAATAGTTCGATGGTCAACGGCACGCCTTCGGCGGCGTTGAGCTGGATCGGCGTGGTGGCGCCGGTATCGGCGATTTGCGCGCCGTTGACTTGCACGCCCAAGACTTCCGGCGCGGCATTGGCGGCGCGCACGACGACGCGCACGGTATGCTTGGTCGCGTTGGGCACCGGGTTGTCAGGCTGCACATAGCCGGCATTGTCCGGGGCCAGGCCGCTGTCGGTCACGACCAGTTCGATGTCGCGGGAACCGATGTCGCCGGCGGTCGGCGTCCAGGTCAGGGTGGCGTGACCGTATTGGAGTGCGGTTTGTATTTCCGCGCCGACCGGAAGTCCGTTGGCGGTCCAGGTCAATGGGTCTTGATCCAGGTCGCTGGCCAACAGCGCCACGCTCAAGGGCTGGCCGACGACGGCAACGACTTGGCGCGGCGCGGTAATAACCGGCGCTTCGGTTTCGCTACGCACGGTCAGCACAAAGCTCTTGGCTTGGCTCAGCACTTGGTTAACAGTGCCGTCGCCGTTGTCTTGTGCGACCACGGTAATCGTGTAATCGCCACGGTCATTAGCGCCCGGCGCAAAGCGGATCACGCCGGAAGCGGTGCCATTGCTGGACGGATTTTGGCTGTACGTCGCGAATCTCGGCAAGCCGGAGATGCTGATTTGGACAGGATTGCCGTCCGCATCAAGCGCCGATACCGGGATTTCAAGCATGCTGCCTTTGTCGATAAAGGCATTGCTGATGTCGCCGATGTCCGGCGCGCGGTTGGCGTTGCCGACGACAATCGGCAGCACCAGTTGGCTGACGGAGGGCACGCCGGGAGCCTGTCCTGAGCTTGTCGAAGGGTCGCCGTCATCGGTTGCCGTTACGGTGACGCTGTAGCTGCCTGCTTGGGCATAGCCCGGCGTCCACAGGATTTCCAGGGTTTCGGGATCGAAAGTAGCGCCGTCCGGCAAGCCCGATACTTGGTAGCTGACGGTTGGCGCTGTGGTTTCAGGGCCGGTCGCCGTCGCGCCGGGCTGAAAGCGGATGCGCGGCTCGAAATCCGGGTTATCGGGATCGAACGCGAAGACGCTGATTTGCAGCGGCTGGCCTTCGAGGATATTCCAGGTTTCGGCGGCATCGAACACCGGTGCGCCGTTGGCGTTAAGCACGTTGAAGACGACATCCTGGGTCACTGAGGTGACGACCGGATCGCTGCCGGGCGTGGTCCAGATGGCGGTCAAGGTGACCGGAACCCGGAAGCTGCCGTGCTGGTTGTAACCGGGCGTCCATTCGAGCCAGCCGGTCTCGGTGTTCAGCCTGGCCCCGCCGGGCAGCCACGGCGCGCTGTAGGCCAGCGTCACGGTGGTGCCGTCCGCCAGCGCTTCGCTGCCGGCGACATGACCCGCTAATTGCAAGGCGTACCTATCCCCTTCCCTCAGTGTTTGCGGCGCAACGGTGCCTAAAACCGGCTGGGCGTAACCTTGCTCGACGGTCAGGTTGAAGTGCTTGCTGACGGTGGTTTTGCCGTCGCCGGCGATAACGGTGATGTTTTGGTAAACGCCGGCTTGGTCGTAACCGGGCGTCCAGCTCAATAGTCCGCTGGCGGCGTCGAATACGGCTCCGGCCGGCAGGTTGCGGATCACCAGCGTCAACGCATCGCCGTCGGCATCGGCGGCGATGACCGGCAAGCTCAGGGCTTGGCCTTCTTTCAGGGTGATGTCCCTGAGCGCATCGATCACGGGGGCGTTGTTGCCGCCGATGACGGGCAATTGGAATTTGCGCGTGGCGACGCCGCCCCGGCTGTCCTGCACGCGCACGACGATTTCGCTGTTGGCCGCATCTTGTGTACGTCGGTGTCCAGTTCAGGGTGGCTACGGCATGGTAACCGTCTGCTGCCGGCAAAATGTCGGTCGGAGGCGTCAGCGTAACGCCGGCAGGCGCTTGCACCAACTCCCAGTACATCACGGTGCCGTCGGGGTCTATCGCTTCAATTTGTCCGGTCCAGGCTTGGCCTGCGGTCGCCGTAGCCAAGGTATCGGCATCGGTGAGTCCGGCAACGCTTAACGAGGGCGGTAAATTCTCCTGAGGCACGGCATAGACGCCGTGGCCCAGGTTGAATTTAACCAGGTCGGCCATGCCGGCGCGGGTCGCAAACAGGCTGGCCGGGACGACGGTAATCGTTTGTCCGGTAATGGTGGCGCCTGCAGCAAACTTCCCGCCGCTTGCCAATAAGGCCGCACTGAGGTCAATGGTCCATAAATCCGACTGGTCGCCGCCGCCAATGTTGGCGCTGGCGATCGCATCGCCGAAATAACGGCCCGGATCGAGCAATAAGGTCAGCGGGCCTTTCAGGTCGTCGGTACCGATGTTGGTCAGGCTGACATCGTAGCTGACTTCGCCGGTCGCCCGGTCGGCGCGGGTGTTGCTGAACTCAAGCTGTACTTGGCTGGTCATGTCGAGCAAGGCGGTAAAGGTACTGACGTAACCTTGCTCCAGGCGGATTTCGGCGTAGTTTTGCAGGCTGCTGCTGATGTTGAGTTGGTATTGGCCTGCTTCGAGTCCTTGCACGTCGATCCAGGCGGTTCTGGTCGCGGCATCCCAATGGATATTTTGCGGAGTAATCACAGCTCCCGCATTAGCGCCCAGAGCGGTTAGGGTAAAGTTTGCCGGATTCAATACGCTGGCTAGGTCTGTCGTTTCGGTGCCGGGCTCGCCGGTCCACATGTCCTGGTCGAAGACGACGCCGATCTGCGCCATCGGCAACGGCACCAATGCCCCATCGGGTACGGTGATCGCCTTGACCACCGGCGCTTTGCGCGGCGCGATAACGTCGATATGCCCGGTTTGGGCCACCAGGATGCGGCCGTCTGCGGTGGTGACGATGCTTTCGCCACGGGTGCCGCCGTCGGCCAGTTGCAGGACGCGCTTACTCGCCAGTTCAATCATCCAAACCGAGGCCTGATGCGGCACTGTGGTCTGGGCGTTGCTCACAGGGCGTTGTTGCAGGTTACTGGAGGCTATCAACAAGCCTTCCAGCGGTGTGCCAGTTGCGCCGAATGCGATGCTGTCGATCAGGCCGGACAAGCGGTACTCCAGCTCGGGGCGACCTACCGTGCGGCCGCTCATTGGAAAACTGACGATGTCGGTCGTGGGATTGGGCTGGGCTGATGTGACTTCGCTGCCGGTCCAGGTTACCGCCCATAAACGGCCGTCCGGGCCGAACGCCAGATCGCCGACGCGCTGGTTGCTGAAATGCCGCCAAGCTTTGGTCGGATCGGTTTCGGCGGGATGGAAAATTTCTATGCCGTTGCCCGATGAAACGTAGATGTCGCCGGTCGCGGGCTGGATCGCCAGCGAGTGGGTCAACGGGTCCTGGCCGGGGCCGTTCAGGCGTTGCAACACTTCGCCGGTGTTAGCGTCGACCTGTAGCAATTGCGCACCGGTCATCACCCATAGTTGGCCGAATCGGTCGACGGCCATATCCAACACTGGGGAGTCCAGCGTAAATAGCGGCGTCGTGCTGCGGCCGCCGTCTTTGCTGTAATGGAATACTTCATTACGCAAGCTGCCGGCACTCGCCAGGATGCTGTGGTCGGCCAGTTCGACCATCGCCAGTGCGCCGATGTCGGCGGCGCTGGTTTGGTAGCCGTCGGCAAATCCGCGCAAGGTGAAAGGCGCTAAAACGCTACGCAGATCGGATTTTTGCGTGGTCGCGACGTGTCCGGGCAGTTGACTGCCCGCTTGCTGGAACAAGCGCATTGGCCGCATAACTGCGGTCGGCGGCGGCCAGCGGGAACTCGGCGGTTTGGCTCAGGCTTTGGTTGACGCCCAGCGAGTCGAGTATTTCCTGGCGGCTGCCGTCGTCGGGAAGCACGGCATTGGTTAAGGACGCCGTTTCGCGGTTGCCCGATTTGTCGGTCGCCACGGCCAGGAATTCGTAACGCTTGCCGGTCTCGCCGGTAAAAACAGCCTGGGTCCGCGACGGGTCGACCTGGCGCAGCCAGATCTTGAAATCGCCGCCGTTCTCGGCGACGTAAACGGTGACCGACTTGACGCCGCTATCGTCGTCGGTGGCCGTCCAGTTTAGGTCGAAACTGGGCACACCTTGGGCGTTGTTGCCCAGGGACGTCACGGCCAGCGCGGTGCTTGGCGCTTTGGCGTCCAGCGTAACCAGGCTCTTTGCGCTATCGATAGGCGGCGCCGCATCGACAAAGATGCGCGCGGAAGAAATGATCTCGGCTTTTGACGGCGCGGTATCGGCTGCCCGCACGGTATAGCTGACAAAGCCTTTTTTCAGTTGCTCGGCATTGGCGACAGTCGCATCGGAGGCCGGCAGCAGTAAGCCATGGACGTTATCCTGCAAGACTTCGCCGGTATCGGGATCGATGGCCTGCAATAGCCAGGTCGCAATCCGGGTCGACGCATCGATGCCCGCACTGACGCGCAGGATGAAACCTTTGCTGCCGGTAAAATCGAAATCGCCTTGGAAGTTGGTCCGGTCTGCCGGCAGATGGATGTTGATGTCGCCCAATTTCAGGTCGCCGAGACGCAAGCTGCGAATATCGAGATCGGCATCGATTTCGCTGACCAAACGCAACTGGCCGATACCGGCCTCGGTTGGGTTGGTGAACGACACGGTATAAGGCAGCGCGACATTGGCTGGTACATAGCTATTGCCGTCGTTTCCTGTGACCGCCTGAGGGCCGCGAACGCTGACTAAAGCGTTGGCGTCGGTGCTCTGCTGCGCGGTTTGTTGCAGGTATTGGGACAGGTTCAGGGCTTGCGCGGAAACGGGGTTGAAGTCCGCGTCGAGCACTCCTATATGGCGCAAATACTCACGCTCGGTGTTACTACCTGCGAAAATATTGAAGTTGATGAAATGGGTATCTTGCGCGGCATTCATGTCGAAGGCCTGGGCGTCGGCCAGTTTCGGCACCGGGATTTCGACGGTGTTGCCTTGATCGTCTGTGCGGGTTTCGACATAGTCGATGCCTACCTTAGCCGCATTAGGATCGCCGGCGTATCTGGCGGTATCGCCATACCATTGCTGGACCTTGGCAAAAAAGCCAAGTATATCGGCTTGGGTACGGTAGCTTTCGCCAGCTTTTGCCAGCAGGATGCCGGTGGCTAAGGTTGCATTCAAGCTGACTACTTTCGGGTTGTCGCGGATCGGCGGCGCTTCGTCTAATGGGCGCAATAAGCCTGCGCTTTCAAGCGCGCCGAGCCAGCCGGATACCCACTGCGCTTCGTCTGCGGCGAGCGTGCTCAGGCCGGACGGAGCTTGGGCGTCCGCTAGAATCGCATCACGCAATTTCTTGGCGTGTTGGCTTTGCTCCAGAATAAATTCATCGCGCGTAATCGGGGTCGCCGCGCCGACCACATTAAAACGGAACGGGATTGCCAGCCACTCAAGCTTGGTGACATGTTGATCAGGCTCTGTTGAAAGAAATTTCTGCGCCAAGCCCGGTGAGATATTATTAAGATCTTGCACACCGCCATCCAGCAGTCCTTGGGTCTTCCATTCAGGCCTTAAGGCGTAAAGCTTGTCCCGCAGTCCTTCGAAGTCGTAGTTCATCCATTCTTTCAAACCGGGATAAGTCTGGACGTCGAAGGTCGCGCCGACGAAGCCGCCCGCCGCCGACATCGAACGCATAGCCGGGCGCCAGGTTAAAGCCCGCGGTATTTTGCGCACCGTCGAGCTGCGCCCAGGGAATGTCGCTGCGCGTGGTGCCGTTGGTCGGCGTGATGCCGTAGGCTTGGGTGTTGCCGGCAGTGTCCAGGGTTACGCCATCGGGCTTGCCGCCGATGTTGCTGCCGAAGACGATGTACGGCAGGTTCAAGCCGCCCAGCACATCGGCGCTATAGCCCATTTCCGGCGCACCGATGTCGAAACGGACGTAAGGCGTATCGACGTTGGTCAGGCTTTGCAACGAGACGCTGTAGTTGGCGCCGTCGCCCGGATTCACGGTATGCGAGCCGCCGATGCCGATGGTGACGTCGGCTTCGATGCCGCGCTCGACCAGGTAGCGCGTCGCCTCGGTGACTATGCTGACCGTCAGGGTTGATCACGCTGACGTCGTACAAGCCGTGCGGTGCATCGCGCAGGTCGAATATCGCACGGATATGCGTCGCATCGAGCACTTGCCAACGCGTCGGCTCGACTTCGAAAACGCCCGGACGCGATAACTTGACCAGCGCTCCGGCCTTGAAATGCGAGCCGTAAATATCCATGGTTACCCAGCGATGATTGTCGTCGCCGGTTCCGCCTTGGTCCGGCGTTACTTGGGTAATGGACAGCGGCAGCAAGTCCGCTCTTAAGGTGACCGGGGTATCGGCTGCGCCTTGGTTGGACCGGACCAATACGTAATAATCGCCGGCTTGGGTGCTGGGGATGAAGGCCTGCTGATCGGCCGCCAGCGGGTTGGTGTAGGCCGCATCGAACAGGTAGCCGGTCGGTACGTCGCCATAGCGGACATAGATTTCGTTGGCGCCTTCTGCCGCCGATGAATCGAGCAGTACGCGCAAGGTTTCACCGGAGGCGACGCTGACTTTGTACAAGCGGGTTTGCCCAGGACTCAGCGTGGTCTCCAGCGGACTGGCTACGCCTAATTCGGGAACCTGCACCTGCAAGGTCGCCGCCGACGCGGTGCGGTTGTTGGCTTCTTGCGGCGGTAAATTCAGGCCGGTGGCGGTGTAGGTTATCTTGCCCTCGAACACCTCATTGTAAAGATCGGGCCTGACGATAACGCGCCAATTTCCCTCTTTGAGCGGCGGCAATTTGGCTTTCAGGCTGGCGTTGTAACTGGCGTTGGCGTTCAGGCCGCCGTTATGGTCGACTTTGCCGATCAGGATGTCGCCCAAATCCCAGTTGTTGTCGCTGGACAGGTAAACCGCATCGGTCCAGCGTCCGAAAGCGGGGTTAGTCGAGTTGTTGGTGATGGTGTAGTCAACCTGGATGTCGTCGCCGACGTTGGCCCCGGCCGGCAACACCACGTCGCCGGCGACAAGGTCCGCAGGCGGCGGCGTTTCGATCAGGATCGGCTGTATCGCCGCGGTCGCGTTATTTTGCTCTTTGCCGAATTCGCGCACTTTGCCGGTTTCGCCTGTACCCCAGGCTCTGGCCGGGTCGGTAATGACAAAAACGTAATACGGGCCTTCGAGGTTGCGCGGCGCGGTAATGTTCAAGCTGACGTCGTAATTGCCGCCGGCCGCCAGGCCGCCGGCGTGATTCACATAGCCGACATAGCTGTCCTTGTTAATGTCCAGGAAGCGGTCTTTGGACAGGTAAACCAGGTCGTTCCAGCTGCTTTGGTCGCCGGGGGTGTCGCCGCCCGCATTGATGACTTGGTAAGTCACGGTGAAGTTCTGCCCGGCTACCACGGACGTCGGTGCGGTGACGGAAGCCACTTGCAGATCCGGCGGCGTCGCTAAGGTGATCGGCAGACCGATCGATGAGACATTATTGCCTTCGTCCTTGAATTCCGGCACTTGCCCGCTGCCGCCCATATCCCTGACCACATCAAGATCATCCCGGACGGTGCTGAGTTCGCTTTTATAACCATCCTTGTAAACATTGGTATCGGTTTTAACGATCAGGTGGAAATCGCCGCTGATGGATTCGGGCAGGTTGACTACTGCCGAATAGGTGTACGACTCGCCCGGTTTCAGGTATTTCGGTTTGTTGTTTTCGTAGAAGGAGACGGATTTAACCCGCAAGACATGCTCTGAACTCTCAGTAAAAGCACTGTCTACAAGCGGATAGTCGCTTGCATCCAATGAGGCATCGCGCGACAGGTAAAGTCCGTCAAGCCAGCCATTGGTCCGCGTTTCCCGAGTGCCTTGATTGCTGACTGTCCAGGTGACCGTGACTTGTTCCCCTGAAGACGGACTGGGATTGGACAGGACGATACTGTCGACCCTCAAGTCCGGCTCGCGATAGGTAATGTTCAGCGAACCGCGCATAATATTGTTGGCATTATGGCCGGCTTCATAGGCGGCACCTGCCCGGTAGGTGCCCCCCTCATAGAAAACCAATGCGTTGTCATTTAGCCCGGACAGGTACTCGCCTTTTGCTGAGCGATAACGCACATCAACCGGATTATCCTGATTGTCGGCAATGACGTAAATATAATAATCGCCGTCGGTGCCGGGAGGCAGTTTGACTTTGGTTGAGGTTGTGTAGCTTCCGCCTGCCGCCAAGCCTTGAATATTCGAGTGTTCGAAAATACCCAGGAAAGTCGCGCGATTGGGAAGAAAAGACGGATCTTTACTGAGATAAACGGCATCGTTCCAGCTCTTGGTTCCGGCCCAAACCGTATCGCCCAGGTTATTGACCGTCCAGGTAACGGTGGTGTCTTCGCCGGAGAAGTTTTCCGCTTGGGTACGAATGTCGGTGACTTGTAAATCCGCCGGATGATCGGTAACGGCCGATAAATCCGATCCGGCGTTATTGCTTTCATCGCTTTCGCCAACTTGCAATCCGGTGTCGGTCCTGACGATCAGGTAGCGGCCTTTGACCGATGGCGCAAGCTGTACGGTCTGGCTGACGCTGTACTGCTCGTTGTTGCCCAAGCTGCGCGATTGGCTGTAGCGGCCGATTTCCCAGACGCTTTTTGCCGAAGCAAGATCCGGGGCGTCCGCGATATAGACGACATCGGTCCAATTGCCGGTAAAAACGTCGCCCTGGTTTTGTAATGCTATAGCTAAAACTGTAGCTGCCGCCGGCGTCGGCGGCGTCCGGCGCAACGACGTCGGTGACCGCCAAATCCGGCGGCGTGATGCCCAATACGCTAATCGCGCGGGCTTTGTAGTTGTTATTGTCGACGGCGGCCGGGTCGTCGAGGTTGATGTTACTCGCCAGGGTGTCTTCAAGGATGGCGTTGTAGGTGTCGCTCCAGACGGTGATGAAGTAGTCGCCCGACAATGCGTTGTCCGGGATTTTGACCTGTGCAGTGCCTAGGTAGTCTTCGCCGACGGCCAGGTTGCCGACATGGGTGAACGAGCCCAGCAGGATGTCGCCTTTGTAGGCGCCCGGTTTGAGCTTGTTGCGCGCCAGCCAGACGCTGTCGGTCCAACTGTTGACCGAAGCGGCTTCGCCGCGCGTGGTCTCGCTGCCGTTGTTGGCTACTTTATAACGGACTTCGATGCTGGAACCGTAGACGGCCTGGTCCGGGGCGACGACGTCGCTGGTGACCAGGTCGCCGAACGGAACGGCATCGACATAAAAATGCGTGGCCTTGACGTTGTTGGTCTCGTTGGGATATTCGTCGACATTGTTGTTGCCGTCGGCAACGACGATCAGGTAAGCGTCGCCGCGGTACGAGATCGGGATATTGACCAGGCCGGTTTCGTTGGCATAGCTCTCGCTAGGCGCCAAGCCCGCGCCGTTTTCGAATTGTCCGACCAGCCGGTCGTCGGCGCTCAGGTTACCGTCCAGCGACAGGTAGACTTTGTCGGTCCAATGCCCGGTCGCTGCAGCCGGTCCTTGGTTGCTGATGGTGTAACGGATACCGGCTGCGATGCCTGCGGTCACATGATCCGGCGCTATAACGGAGGTTACCCGTAAATCCGGGCGGTCGTTAAGGCTGACTTGGAGGGTATCCGCCGAATCCAAGATATTGTTGTCTCTTGCCGCGCCGTATTCGTAAACTTGGCTGCCGGCTTTACCCAGGTTGGCGTTGGAGATGACTTTAATGCGATACAAGCCCTCTATTTTGGCGGGCAAGCGCAGTTGTTCGGTACGGGTATAACGTATGCCCGATTCCAGGCTACGGTCGTAGGTAAAACTGCCCAGGGTAACGGTCTGGCCGGTGGTTCCGACCGGCACCAGCAACACGGTATCGACCCATAGGCCTGACGCGGCGGCGTCGCCCTGGTTGACCACGGTCCAGGTCACGTCGATCAAGCCGCCTTCGTTAGCGGCGGCCGGCAAGGTAATGCTTTCGACACGCAAGTCCGGCGACGGCGATAAGGCGACAGGAATCGCTACCGACCGGCCGGTATTGTTTTTATCGTAAATGAACTCGAACGGCCCTCCGGTGCCGACGTTGACGTAGAAGTTGCCGACGATGCCGTCGGGCAGCATCACGTTGATGCTGCGGGTATAGCGGCCATCGACGTCGAGTTTGCCGATATGGTTGGCCGCGCCGAAATCGGCGACGATGTCGGTGCCGTCGGCATTGCGGCTGAGCCAGACTCGGTCGCTCCAGCTGTCGAGGTTGGTGATGCCGATGCCGTTGTTGACCACGTCCCAACTGATGCTGAGTGGCCGGCCGCTGGCGGCGGCGCCTTGCGTGGTAACGGATTCCACCTGTAAATCGGCATAGGGGATCGGCATCACGTCCAGGTTTTGCGCGGCTTGCAGGACGTTGTTACTTTCGGAGAAATTCTCGAACACGTTGCTTTTGGCATCGCTGACCACGAACAGTTTATAGCGGCCCGTGGTTCCGGGTCCCAATAACATCCGTTCGGTGCGGGTGTAGGATTCGCCGGACGCCAGCGCGCCGTCATGGACAAATTCGCCGATGACGATGTCGTCGGCATTGCCGAAGGTGCTGTCTTTGGACAGCACCACGCGATCGGTCCAGGCCGCGGTTTTGCCGGTTCCGGTGCCTTGGTTGGCAACGGTCCAGGTGATGTCGACCGGCGCCGGGTCGTCAATCACTTGCGTGGGCGCCAGGATGTCGGTGACGGTTAAATCGGCGTAAGCGGCCAGGTCGATAGTCAGCGCCGACGACAAACGGTTATTGCCTTGGACGCGGTCGTCGAAGGCTTTTTTGGCGTCAGTCACTACGACCAGCTCGTATTCGCCGTTTAATTCAATCGGAATCAAGAAGTCGGCTGTCGCGGTATAGGTTTCGCCGGTCGCCAGTTGGCCGCTTCGGGCGATTTCGGCGACTTTGGTCAACACGCCGTTTTTGGACAGGAAGACTTGGTCAACCCAGTTACCCAGCGTATTGCTGCCGTTGTTGATCACCGTCCATTCCAGATGGACGGTGGAACCCGATTCGACCAGGCTCGGCCCGGTCAATCCGGTCACCGCCAGGTCGACGCGCGCAACGTGGACGCTTGCCGCCGACGTTGCCGCATTGTTGTTTTCGTTAGTCCGCTCGTAAACGGTGTTGTCGGTATCGGTTTTGACCAGCCAATGGAAATCGCCTTCGGCAAATCCGGCCGGCAGTGTAAACGTTATGCTTCGGGTTTCGCTGCTTCCAGCCTGAAGGGTATCCAGGTAGAAGCTGTTGGCGACTTCGATTAAGCCGCCTGCGCCGGTATCCAGGTAGATCCGGTCGCGCCAGGGTCCAGCTGCTGCGGTATTGCCCAAGTTAGCAAGGGTGTAGCTGACCGTGGCCTGTTCGCCGGGACGAAGCGCAGTCGGGCCGGTCACGCCGCTGACCGTCAAGTCCGCGACCGGCGCTAAACGTTACGCTCAGTTTGGCAATGCTGGCGCCGACGTTGTTCGCGGTATAGCCGTTTTCGGTCACTGTGCGGTTGGTGTTGGTATCGACCAGCACGTAATAATCGCCGACCAAGTCTCTCGGCAAAGTCAGCGTGGCTTTGCCCAGATAACCTTGTCCTGACGCTATCTGGCCGGCATGGGTAATCGAGCCGGACAGGATAATGTCGTCGCTGCTCAAACTGGTATCGCTGGATAACACCACGCGGTCGTTCCAGAGCGCCAGGTCGGTTTTAGCGTTGCCGTTATTGTTGACTTCCCAAGTGATCAGGATGTTTTCGCCGCTTAGGGCGCTTTCAGGTGCGCTTACATTGACAACGGTCAGGTCCGCGTAAGGGGTTAGCACGTCTATCGCCGATACCAGGCTGATGTTATCGGCGCGTGTATCCGGTTCCAATACTTCCAAACCGCTATCGGACTTAACCGCCAGGTAATACTTGCCGGCAGGTTTATAAGGCAAATTGACGGAAACCGATTTTGTATAGGATTCGCCGGTTTTAAGGATGCCGGTATGACGGTAAGTGCCGATCACCAAGTCATCGTTATTGCCGATGATGCTGTCCGTGCTGATCACTATCTGGTCATTCCAGGCGGCCGGCGTGTCAAGGTTGCCGTTATTGGCAACGCTCCAGCTGACGCTGATGGCTTCTCCGGCGACGCCGCTGACCGGCGCGGTAAAATTCGCCACCTGCAAATCCGCATAAGGCACGGCTGTGGATTGCGCCAGGATATTTACGCTGTTGTTGGAGCCGGCCGTATTGGTAGCGTTAGTTTCAAATAAGGCGCTTTGCTCCGCCGCGTTTTGGTTAGTGACCACGCGAATTTCAATATCGCCTACGCCGCGCTTACCGTCGGGAAGGCGGAAATTAAAGCTTCGGTTCCTGGACTCGCCCGCAGCAATCATCCCCGCTCCCGCTTGGGTCATATCGTAAGCAATGCTGGTATTGAGTAGTTGTTCGCCGGTGGTTTTATTGGTGATAACAATCCGCTCGTTAAACCCGGCAGGCGCTACCACCTGCCCTTCGTTCCAGGTCTCCCACGCTAAAGTGATCAAGCCGCCGGCGTAAATGTCGGTTTGCTCGGTATGCAGGTTTTTGACCAATAAATCGGGACCGGAAGCTATCGTGGCGATGCTTGTGTTGTTGGTTTCCGCGGTATCTTGCAGGTTGTTTTCAAAGATGTCGGCGTTGTAATCGGTGCTGACAACAAACTCAAACTGACCGGCCGCATTAATCCCTGTGGGCCAGGTCAAGGTGTAGGCTCGGTCGATGAAACCGCCCGCCGCCAAGATGCCGTCGACCGAAGGAACATAAGGCAAGTCGGCGCCGGCAACCAATTGGCCGGTAGCTAAATTCCGTACCTGGATATGATCTTTCCAGGCTTTGCTAATATCGGCATCGCCGCTGTTGCTGACCCGCCAATTCAAGGTCACGGCAGTGCCTGGCGCCCATGCACCGGGCGGTTCAATGTTTAACGAACCCAATTTTAAATCGGGATAAGCGGACAATGTCGATTGGATAGTAGTGATGGCGGCATTGTTTTGTTCGCCGTTAATGCCGGTTTCGACAACGTTGTTGGCAACGTCCGCCGTCACTTGAAAAGACAAATCCCCCGCACCTCTGTTGCCTTCCGGCAAGGTAATGGTAATTTGCCGGTTACGTCCGGCTCCCGCTTGCAAGGGTGCTGTGCCGATGTCATCGTAATTGACCAAGTAATTGGCGATAATCTCGTTAGTCGAAACATTGCGGACTATCACCCGGTCTTGCCACACCGATGTCGTATCCTGGTTACCGTTATTAAAGGTTTCCCAATTTAATACGACTTGCCCGCCTGACTTTAGTTGCGCATCAACCGAAGCAACCGCCAGGTTTCGGACGATTAAATCAGGCCCCGGCTCGCTACCCAATCCGGTGATGATGACTTTGGCGATTTTAGGCACCTGCACGGCGCTAAATTGATAGTTGGTAGTGCCGACTCTGGTAATGTACCCTTCTACCAATAGCGTATAAATACCGGTTTGCGCCAAGGCTATCGGACCTATGTCAGACCCCATATAACTGGCATCGAAGACGACTTGGCCGTAAGGATCCAGCAAGCGCCAATAGGCCGTGTTTGATAAAGCTTGGCTGTCGAAATAATATTGATCGCCAGCGGTCGCGTTGAACCGGTAAATGTCGGTCTCATTGGCGGGGTTAAGCTGGCCGCTGATAATACTGCCTGGCGTAATAGCCGTTGCTTGAGCTATATCCAATAAGCGAAAGCTGTAGCTGCCTACGGTATCGCCATTACCGTCGATGATTAAAGTGTAATCGCCGGCAGCCAAATCATAGATAACCGAACCAATGAGAGTACTTGAGTCGCTGTTGGTGAAATTTTTTGCCGAGACTATCGTTCCTCTGGAACCTATCAATGTCCAATTTAGACCGCTATTGTTCGTCAATGAATCGAAATAAAGCTGCTTGGCTTCGCTGAGACTGAAGCTGTAAAAGTCGCGCTGACCGGCTTGGGCTATGCTGCCGCTGACCGTGTTGCCCACGGTGAGTGAGGACTGATCATCAGTCACTTTTTGTACATTAAAACTGTAGTTGGTGGTGCCGGTACTACCAATGTAACCTTCAACCAATAATGTATAAATACCGGTTTGCGCCAAGGTTATTGGACCTACATCAGACCCCATATAACTGATATCGAATACGACTTGGCCGTAAGAATCCAGCAAACGCCAATAAATCGTGTTCGAGAGCGTTTGGCAGTCGAAATAATACTGATCACCAGCAGTAGCGTTGAACCGGTAAAGATCGGTCTCATTGGCTGGGGTTAGCTGACCGCTGATAACAGTGCCCGGCGTAATAGCCGTTGCTTGGGCTATGTCCAGTAAGCGGAAACTATAGCTGCCCATGGTATCGCCACTACCGTCGATGATTAAAATGTAATCGCCGGCAGCTAAATCATAGATAGCCGAACCACCGAGATTGCTTGAGTCGCTGCTGTTAAAATTCCTTGCCGAAACTACCGTCCCTCTGGATCCTATCAGCGTCCAATTCAGGCTGCTAGTATTCGTCAATGAGTCGAAGTAAAGCTGTTTGGCTTCGCTTAGCGTAAAACTGTAAAAATCACGCTGCCCGACATGAGCTATGCTGCCGTTAACTATATTGCCTACGGTGAGTGGAGATTGATCATCGGTCACTTTTTGTACATTAAAACTGTAATTAGTGGTGCCGGTACTGCCAATGTAACCTTCTACCAATAATGTATAAATACCGGTTTGCGCCAAGGCTATCCCTATGTCAGACCCCATATAACTGGTATCGAATACGACTTGACCATAAGGGTCCAGCAAACGCCAATAGGCTGTGTTTGACAGGGCTTGGCTGTCAAAATAATATTGCTCGCCAACGGTACCGTTGAACCGGTAAAGGTCGGTCTCATTGGCCGGACTCAACTGGCCGCTCACTGCTGTTCCCGGCGTCAAGACCATGGCTTGGGCTATGTCCAATACGCGAAAGCTGTAACCATTGGATGCCGGGCCATTGATGCGTAATGAGTACGTGCCCGCCATCAATCGTATGGATGTTGCTCCACTGAGGCTACCCGAATCGCTGCCGGTAAAGCTCCTGGCCGACACTACGACACCGCGTGAGCCAGTCAATGTCCAATTCACGTTGCTGTTATTGCTTAGCGCATCAAAATAAACGCTGGTGTCACTATCCAAGGTAAAGCTGTAGTAGTCTGCTTGCGTGGACGGCAACACACCCGCCATTGTCGCGCCCAAGGTTAATGCCGTCCCGGTCGGCAATGGCGCAATCGGGGTGTTACCCTTGTAAACGACGTTGAACTGGTAGTTGGTCGTACCGGCACTGGCAATATAGCCTTCGGCCAATAAGGTGTAGAGGCCTGTTTGCGTTAAAATGATTGATCCGGTATCGCTGCCCATATAATTGGGGCCGAATACCAACTGACCATAAGGATCCAGCAACCGCCAGTAGGCAGTGTTCGATAGACTTTGGCTGTCAAAATAATATTGATCTCCGGCCGAGACATTGAATTGGTACAAGTCGGTTTCATTGGCTGGGGTAAATTGCCCTATCACCGGCGTTCCCGGTGTTATTAGTGTTGCTTGGGCTATATCCAATAAACGGAAGCTGTAGTCCCCTACCATGTCGGCATTACCGTCGATAATCAGCGTGTAATCGCCGGCGACCAGATCACAAATAGCCGAACCGCCGAGACTTCCCGAATCCGTGCCGGTGAAATTCCTGCCGGACACCACCGTACCCATAGGGCCTACCAATGTCCAATTGACGTTGCTGTTGCTCAGCGCATCGAAATACAGTCGCTTGGCTTCGCTTAAGGAGAAACTGTAAAAGTCACGCTGCCCCACATGGGCGATGCTGCCGTTAACCGTATTACCCATGATGAGCACGAGTTGCTCATCGGTGACTTTCTGCACATTGAAACTGTAGTTGCTGGTTGCCCCCGTGTCATAGATATAGCCTTCTATCAGCAAGGTATAGACACCAGTTTGGGTCAGGGTCAATGGATCCTTATCGGAAGAAAAACCATTGGGGCCAAACACCAATTGTCCATAGGGATCCAGCAATCGCCAGTAAGGCGTATAGGTATTCCCGGATACGCTTTTATAGTCAAAATAAAACCGCTCGCCCGCCGTAACGTTGAATTGGTACAGGTCGGTCTCATTGGCCGGACTGAGCTGGTTGCTCACGACCGTCCCCGGCGTCAATGCCGTTGCTTGGGCGATGTCCAATACGCGGAAACTATAGTTGCCCACCATGTCGGTATTGCCGTCGATAATCAGCGTGTAGTCGCCGGCGACCAGACCATAAATAGCCGAACCGCTGAGGCTTCCCGAATCCGTGCTGGTGAAGTTCCTGCCGGATATCACGGTTCCTCTGGGGCCGACCAATGTCCAATTGACGTTGCTGTTGCTCAGCGCATCGAAATACAGCTGCCTGGCTTCGCTTAAGGTGAAACTGTAAAAATCGCGTTGTCCCACATGGGCGATGCTACCGTTAACCGTATCGCCCACGGTCAGTGGGTATTGCTCATCGGTGACTTTCTGCACATTGAAGCTGTAGTTGTTGGTTGCCCCTGTGTCATAGATCCGGCCTTCTATCAGCAGGGTATAAACACCGGTTTGCGCCAGAGTCAGCGGTTCCTTATCGGAGGCCAAATTACCTGGCCCAAACATCAATTGCCCATAGGGATCCAACAACCGCCAGTAAGGCGTATAACTGCTTCCAAATGCGCTTTTATAATCAAAATAAAACCGTTCGCCCGTCGTAACATTGAATTGGTACAAGTCGGTCTCATTGGCCAGGCTCAGCTGGCCGCTCACATCCGTCCCCGGCGTCAATGACGTTGCTTGGGCTATGTCCAATAAACGAAAACTGTAGTTGCCCACCATGTCGGTATTGCCGTCGATAATGAGGGTATAGTCTCCTGCTACCAAGCCATAAATAGCCGAACCGCTGAGGCTGAGTGAATCCGTGCTGGTAAAGTTCCTGCCGGACACCACCGTGCCTCTGGGGCCTAGCAACGTCCAATTGACGTTGCTGTTGCTCAACGCGTCGAAATACAGTTGCTTGGCTTCGCTTAAAGTGAAACTGTAAAAATCGCGTTGTCCCACATGGGCGATGCTGCCGGCAACCGTATTGCCTACGGTCAGCGTGGACTGATCATCGGTGACTTTCTGCACATTAAAGCTGTAATTACTTGTTCCCGTGCTGTTTATATATCCTTCTATCAGCAGAGTATAAGTCCCTGTCTGCGTCAGGGTCATAGGCTCCTTATCGGAATAAAAACCATCAGGACCAAACACCAATTGACCATTGGGGGCCAACAACCGCCAGTAAGGCGTAGGGCCGCCTGAATAACCTTTATAATCAAAATAAAACCGTTCGCCTGCCGTGACATTGAATTGGTACAGGTCGGTCTCATTGGCCGGGCTGAACTGGCCACTCACGTCCGTCCCCGGCGTCAATGCCGTGGCTTGGGCTATGTCCAATAAACGGAAACTGTAGTTGCCCACCATGTCGCTATTGCCGTCGATAATCAGCGTGTAATCTCCGGCTACCAGGCCATAAATAGCCGGACCGCCGAGATTACCCGAATCCGTGCTGGTGAAGTTCCTGCCGGACACCACAGAGCCCCTGGGGCCGATCAACGTCCAGTTGACGTTGCTGTTACTCAACGCGTCGAAATACAGTTGCTTGGCTTCGCTTAAGGTGAAACTGTAAAAATCGCGTTGTCCCACATGGGCTATGCTGCCGGCAACCGTATTGCCTACGGTCAGCGTGGACTGGTCATCGGTGACTTTCTGCACATTGAAACTGTAGTTGTTGATCGCCCCTGTATCATAGGCATAACCTTCTACGAGCAAGCTGTAGGCACCAGTTTGTGTCAGGGTCAGCAGTTCCTTGTCAGAGGAAAAACCATCAGGACCAAATACCAATTGCCCATTGGGATCCAACAACCTCCAGTAAGGCGTATAACTGCTGCCCGAATAGCCTTTATAGTCAAAATAAAACCGTTCGCCTGCCGTGACATTGAATTGATACAGGTCGGTCTCATTGGCCGGACTGAGCTGGGTGCTCACTGTTGTCCCCGGAGTCAAAGCCATGGCTTGGGCTATATCCAATACGCGAAAACTGTAGTTGCCCACCATGTCGCCATTACCGTCGATAATCAGCGTGTAATCCCCGGCGACTAGGCCATAAATAGCCGAACCGCCGAGGCTACCCGCATCCGTATTGGTAAAGTTCCTGCCGGAAACCACAGTGCCCCTGGGGCCTACCAACGTCCAATTGACATTGCTGTTGCTCAGCGCATCGAAATACAGCTGTTTTGCTTCGCTCAGGCTAAAACTGTAAAAATCGCGCTGCCCGGCATGGGCGATGCTGCCGTTAACCGTATTGCCCAAGGTGAGTGGGTACTGCTCGTCAGTGACTTTCTGCACATTGAAGCTGTAGTTGTTGGTTGCCCCCGTGTCATAAATATAGCCTTCTATCAGCAAGGTATAAACGCCTGTTTGGGCCAGGGTCAACGGGTCCTTATCGTAATAAAAAGCATCGGGGCCAAACACCAATTGCCCATAGGGATCCAACAACCGCCAGTAAGGCGTATAGCTGCCCGAAGAACTTTTAGAATCAAAATAAAACCGTTCGCCCGCCGTAGCATTGAATTGGTATAGGTCGGTCTCATTGGCCGGACTGAGCTGGTTGCTCACCGCTGTTCCCGGCGTCAATGGCGTGGCCTGAGCTATATTTAATATGCGGAAGCTGTAACCCGTAGATACCGGACCATTGATGCGTAATGAGTACGTGCCCGCCACCAGAGGTATAGCTGCCGCCCCGCCAAGGCTAGCCGCATCGCTGCCGATAAAGCTCCGTGACGACACCACAGTGCCACGAGGCCCGGTCAACATCCAATTCACACTGCTGTTATTGACCAGTGCATCGAAGTAAACGCTGGTGTCGCTGCTTAAGGTAAAACTGTAAAAATCTGCTTGTGCGGACGGCAACACCCCCGCCACTGTCGCGCCCAAAGTCAATGCCGTCCCTATCGGCAATGGGGCAATAGGCGTGTTACCTTGGTAAACTACATTGAACTGGTAGTTGGCCGTGCCGGTACTGCCTATATAGCCTTCGGTCAATAAGGTGTAGATGCCTGTTTGGGTTAAGGTGATTGATCCCGTATCGCTGCCCATATAGTTGGGGCCGAATACCAGCTGACCGTAAGGATCTAATAACCGCCAATAGGCGGTGTTCGATAGGCTTTGGCTGTCAAAGACATATTGGTCACCGGCTAGGACATTGAATTGATACAGGTCGGTTTCATTGGCGGGGCTAAATTGCCCTATCACCGGAGCTCCCGGTGTTATTAGCGTTGCTTGGGCTATATCCAATACCCGGAAGCTGTAGTCCCCTACCATATCGGCATTGCCGTCGATAATCAGCGTGTAGTCGCCGGCAACCAGATCGTAAATGGCCGGACCGCCGAGATTACCCGAATCCGTGCTGGTGAAGTTCCTGCCGGACACCACAGAGCCTCTGGGGCCGACCAATGTCCAATTGACGTTGCTGTTGCTCAGCGCATCGAAATACAGTCGCTTGGCTTCGCTTAAGGTGAAACTGTAAAAGTCACGTTGGCCTGCATGTGCTATGCTGCCGTTAACCGTATTACCCACGGTGAGCGCAAATTGCTCATCGGTGACTTTCTGCACATTGAAACTGTAGTTGTTGGCTGTCCCAGCAGTAGAAATATAGCCTTCTATTAACAGCCTATAAACACCGGTTTGCGCCAGAGTCAGCGGTTCCTTATCGGAATAAAAACCGTCGGGGCCGAACACCAATTGACCATAGGGATCTAGCAACCGCCAATAAGGATAGCTGCCTGAATAGCTTTTATCATCAAAATAAAACCGCTCTCCCGCCGTGACATTGAATTGGTACAGGTCAGTCTCATTGGCCGGGCTCAGCTGGCTGCTCACTGTTGTCCCCGGCGTCAGTGCCGTCGCTTGGGTTATATCCAATACGCGGAAGCTGTAGTTGCCCACCATGTCGGCATTGCCGTCGATAATGAGCGTGTAGTCCCCGGCAACCAGATCGTAAATAGCCGAACCGCCGAGACTGCCTGAGTCGGTGCTGGTGAAGTTCCTGCCGGAAACTACCGCCCCCCTGGGGCCTAACAGCGTCCAATTGACGTTGCTGTTGCTCAGCGCGTCGAAATAAAGCTGTTTAGACTCGCCCAGACTAAAGTTGTAAAAGTCGCGCTGTCCGGCATGGGCAATGCTGCCGTTAACTGTGCTATCCAAACTAAGCGTGGATTGGTCATCAGTAACTTTCTGCACATTAAAACTGTAATTGCTGCTCCCTATAGCGCTGACTCGCCCTTCAACCAGCAACGTATAAGAACCGTCGACTGCCGTAGTGATGTCAGCGTCGCTAGTAAAATAAGAGGGGCCGAAGACGTTATTCCCATTTGGATCAATTAACCGCCAGTAGGTATTTCCGCCAGTTAAATTCAGGCTATTAAAATAATAATGCTCCCCTGCCGTCGCATTAAATTTGTATACATTGGTCTGGTTTGCCGAATCCAGGGTGCCGGACACATCAGTTCCGGGGACAATTTCTTGCGCTTTCAGCACATCAATTAGCCGAAAACTGTAAGCACCCGTTTGGTCACCATTGGCATCCATTGTGAGTGTATAGTCCCCTGTTGCTAAATTAAGCAATGGGCTAGCTGAAGCGTCTGCCGAATCTGAATTAGTAAAATTCCTGTTACCGACTACCGCCCCATTAGGTCCGGATAAACTCCAATTCATATTGGAATTGTTGGTCATCGAATCAAATACGATTTGGGTGTTTTGAGTGAGCGTGAACCCGTATTGGTCTACTTCACCTTGCACATCGATCGAACCCGATACCGTTTGCGCCGGATTTAAATCACCTGAGAGCAGCACTCTGGGCTCAAGGGCTTCAAAACGTATAGATGAATTAATGTTTGGCTCTTCTTTTTGGGTAGGCGAAGCGGATAACGGTTTTGCCTGCCTCCTGAAACTCCCAAATGCCTGTTTAAGACCCTTCATTAGAGGCGATAGAGTAAAATCAGGACGATCATTTTTTTGAATAGACTTACGCATTATCAACCTCTTATGGAATCAGTCCTATTTCGGACAATTAGTTATTATTTTTTATCTAACTCTGGAAAAACGACTTTGCATTTCACTCCAGCAGGAATCTCAAGCTTTGGATTCGGCATCTCAAGAAACACGACAAAAGTTCCGCTTGCCGCATCAATCAAACGATCAACCATATTCACTTTGGCTGAGTAATGACTGCCCTGAGGAATCTCCGGCGTAACATTTGCACTCATTCCATGTTTAAGCTCACCAAACACATTCTTCGGCAAGATAACACGCACCCTAAGCGGATTCATTTCTGCAACCTTGAATATATATTTTTTGTTTGAACCCAACTCAAAAACTTCTCCTTGAAACGCGCCTTGATCAACAACAACGCCTTCTACGGGGCTTTTAATAGTTCGTAAATTCAGCAAACTATTTTGTTGCTGAAACTCCAAATTGGCTATTTGACGATTTTCTTTGGCGACTTGAAGTTCAGCCTCGGACAAACGAAACTCCGCTTCCGTATCTTCGCTATCTTGTAGTGCCATTAACCTTTGACTCGCCATCTCCTGGCGCCTATTAAGTTTCCTTTTAGAGAACTCCATTTTACTTTCAGCCATTCGAGCAGGGCCTACTTGCTGGGATTTGAATTTAGCCAACTCCGAAGCTGCGCGTTCTGCATCTGACTCAAGCGTTGCCAGGGTTTGCATTTTTTTTATCCAGTCGCCACGCTTAACATAGACACGGTCTATCCTACCTGTGACAGAGCTACCGACTTCAACCATTTGTGTTGGCTCAATCAAACAATCAAAATCAGCCGCCATGCACTTTGAATACATAAAAGCAGCAGCCAACAAAAGGCCAAATCGGATAAATATACTCAGCAGCATATGATAAAAACTATAAATAACTTAGATAAATACGACAAATAACAAGAAAATATGCTCTAGAATCTCTTTTTAAACGAAACTTGAAGATTGAGAAGCTCAACACCACTAAGGCTATGATATAAAAAATAACCTTGCCGATCTTTATATACAGGGGTGAGAAAACATGGGCTTGCCGAACCCATTGTCAGCATTAAAAAATTAAAAAGATAACTCCATTTTCTTTAGTCATCTTTTTCTTACGTTTTAATTTTTATAGACCGAAAAAAAACCAAAAGATACTAGAGTTTTAACTATGCTGCAAATATTTAGAACAGCCCAGCCCCTACCTTAAAAGTTTAATTTGTAAGTAGTTGTACGGGTTTATCATGTCCCCTCAAACAATAGATACTGCATTTTGCAGTTTTTTAGATATTCATAACGGACGATTGACATAAAACCAACCGGGCTGCCAAGTCCTCGTCACAGGAACAACGCCTTTGTCTCTCCAGTCACTTAAGCAACGATTTTTTACATTGCTCGACACGCCTTATCGCTCCACGCATTATCTGGTGAGCTGGGTTTTCTTGCGCGGTTTGGCCGTCATCTATTTTGCCGCTTTTGCCTCAATGGCTGCGCAAATAGAGGGTTTGATCGGCGAGAACGGCATACTCCCGATCCAGTCCAAATTGACGGAAATAGCGCGGCTTTTTCCCAGTAGCAAATACATCGAATTCCCGACCCTATTCTGGTTTAATGCTTCGGATCTAGCGCTGGTGTCGGTTTGTTTTGCGGGCATGGCGGCAGCCGTTTTTTTGCTGATAAATGAGTTCGCCAGAATGGCTTTGGTGCTCTGCTATGTGCTGTATTTGTCGATTGCTGTAGCCGGCCAGGACTTTACCGCGTTCCAATGGGATGCGTTTTTGCTTGAGGCGGGATTCCTGGGGATATTTTTGACCTGGGGTTCGGAACTGATCGTTTTCCTATACCGCTGGTTAATCGCCCGCTTCATGTTTATGGGCGGCGTGGTCAAGCTGGCCGGCGGCGATCCTTCCTGGTCTAACCTGACGGCGCTAAGCCATCATTACCAAACCCAGCCCTTGCCGTCGCCGCTGGCTTATGACGCCTATTATCTGCCGCTGTGGTTTAATGCGTTTTGCGTTGCGGCGGTGTTGGTTATCGAGCTTATTGTGCCGTTCTTTGTGTTCCTGCCCCGGCGCTTTCGCCTTTTTGCCGCCTGGAGTTTTATCGCTCTGCAAGGCGGCATTATCCTTACCGGCAGTTACAATTTTTTTAATGTGCTGACGATTTTGTTGTGCCTGTTTTTATTTGACGACGAGGATATTGAGAAAATACTTCCGACTCAGCTTATTTCAACTATTCGGCAAAAGCAATCCAGCCCCGGCCCTGTTGCCAAGACCGTTGCCAAATTCTTGGCGGGCCTGGTGCTTTTGGTCTGTGCGCTGCATATCTGGATGTACCATGTCAAGCGCACGCCTGTTGCGCCGCTGAATTATTTGGTGCAACTGACATCGACATTTTCTCTGGTCAACGATTACGGCCCTTTTGCTATCATGACCACGGAACGCCCTGAGATTATTGTCGAGGGTTCAAATGACGGCAAGAACTGGCAGAGCTATCACTTCAAATATAAGCCGGGGAATCTTGGCCAACCGCTAAAATGGAATATTCCCCATCAACCGAGGCTGGACTGGCAAATGTGGTTCGCGGCCATGGAAAAACCGGCGGCGAATGCATGGTTTGCCAACTTTATGGGCAAGCTGAAGGAAGGATCTCCGCAAGTGCTGTCATTGCTGGAGGTTAACCCTTTCCCGGAAAAACCGCCGGTTTATCTGCGCGCTCTGTTATACCGCTATTCTTATACCACCCGTGAGCAGCGTGCAGCCATCGGGCACATCTGGCAGCGTGAATATCTGCGGGTATATTGGCCGCCGCCGGAGAATGGATGTTGCTGTTGTTGATGGACTCAGCGCATAAATGCAGTTAGCGAAAAGGTCGGCTCCACTAAACTAAGCACATTGACACTGTAGGAGCGGGCCGCGCCCGCGACATTTACAGAGTTTCAGCGGCTTCATCGCGGGCATGGCCCGCTCCTACGGCGCGTAACTTAATGGCATTGACCCACAAATTGAGCTTCCAACAACTCTACCGCCCGCGCTACTCCGTCGTTGCCTTGCATGGCTAGACTTGCCTGTTTGGCATTGTCTCGCATAATCTTTGAATCCAACACATTTCGTATGCCCCCGGCCAAAGCGGTCGCAGTCACTTTTTTCGCAGGCAAAGGCTTGCCCGCCAAACCCAATGCTTGCAGTTGCCTAGCCCAGAATAACTGCTCGTCCATAAAGGGCACCACCACGGATGGGCAGCCCGAACGGGTTGCAGCATGGGTTGTGCCTGCACCGCCGTGATGAACGATCGCTGCACAATACTTGAACAACGGTTGATGCGGATGTCTGCCGATAAAATAGACCTGATCGGTCCGGCTGTCCGCAGGATAGCGCATTGAGCTGGTCTGGATGATGGCCCGGCAACCGGCCAAAGCCACAGCTTCCAAAAACAGCTCCATACTCCAGTCGGGCACCGCCTGCTGCAAGCTGCCGAAAGTCATGTAAACCGGCGCGGCGCCATGATCCAGAAACTGGGCCAGCGGCCCTGGAATCACCCAGTGCCGGGCATCTTCGGTTAAATTCAGAAAACCGCAAACTTGGTGCTGCGGTTGCCACTGCTCACTTGAGCAGCAAAACAACGGATCGGCCGCTACTAAATCGAGTTGTTGCGAAGTCAGCAGTTCAGTCAGCGCATGGTCTGGCGGCGTCTGTCCGGCTTCCAGCCATAATCGGCTCAACGGTTTTTTCAGTATCCAATTGAACACGGTCTCCACCAGCTTCCAGCTCAATGGATTGATATGACGGCCCAAATCAGGAAAACTGAAAGGCGGGCTGGCAGGATTGGGTATCGCGACAGGGCAAAAGGTCACGCTGAAAAACGGCTTTTGCTGCTGCAGCGCCGCCAGCTTTAACGGATAGAGAAAATGATGGCCGATCAGATAGTCGTTATCGGCGGCTAATTGAAGCGCCGCCTGATACACGGCCTGCTCGTAAGGAAAGAACGCGGCATCAAGCAAGGCCCGCAGCCATTGCAGGGTATTCATCCGAAACGAGCGCTGGGCAAAATCCTGCATATCGAAATCAACGTGTTCCGGTATTTGCCGGTAGGTTATTCCCAACTGCTCGCAGATTTCTTGATAGCTGTGGTTATCGATGCTGCTCACCACCAGCGTCACAGAGTGCCCCGCTTTTTGCAGGCCATCGGCCAACGCCAGCATCGGACGGATGTCGCCGTTGGAACCCCAGGTTTGTATGCCGATTTTCATCAGGTGATTAGCGTATGGTGTGGTTGATAAAATGACGACGGTACGAATTCTTCAAGATTAAAGGTGTGCCAGAATACCAAGAATCGTCAATAACGCAATGCCGGGCTGGCTTCAAGCTTTTGTTCCGTCCACTTGAGGTGTTATAGTCAGAAAAAATTCACGGGACATTCAATTATGATCGGATTTATTCTTTGCAGCATATCGCTGGCGGTTTTGGTGCAGAATCATAGCGAGTATCTAAAGCTACTCGCCACACCCGTGGCTTTGGGTATCGGCCTGACGATCATGGCGACCAGTCTGCTGGCCGGGTATTTGAAAAAAGTCCCCACCATGATCTGGCACGACGGCTTTGCGACCAGCTGCCTGTTGGTCTGGTATGCCTACTGGCAGCCGCAGTTCGGGGGCGATGCGCCGATGTTCTTTTTCTTCCCGCTATATTTCGCGCTGTTAACCTCGATCGTAACGGTAACCCTGATCAACAAAAGCGAATATTTCGACCTGGAATCTATCGTGCACCTGCGTTATCTTGAGAAGAACACTCGTTTTAACATCAGCGTGCTGGTGGCGTTTGTACTGATCAGCCTGCTGATCACCCGCCATTATGCGCTTTACCCGATAGCGATGACTTTTTTCGTCATGCGTCATACGATGATTGCTTGTTTGGAAATTATCGATAGCTGATTAATATATCATTCCTAGTTTCCACGCTACCAAGTGCCAGAAGGCGCAGTTCAAATGTAGTCAGTGTCCGATGATGGAAAAGCGACAAATAACTTGATAGCCATTCTCATATGAACTATCGAAATGTTGGGCATAAACAGCATGCCCAACCTACTTAAACTTATGCTGCTCCTGGAAATGCTGTTATTTTGTAGGAGCCGGTGGCGGTGAACCGGGTGGCGGCGGCGGAATATGCAAGGAGGCTGGCGGCGCAGCTTGCCGGGGTGTTTCGGTAGAAAATTGCCCCGATACCGGAACCTGATGGCCTTTGGCATACATGCATTGGATATAAGCCACATCATAGTGGTCTTGCGTTGCATACATGGAACTGCCGGCGGCGCCTGCACCGACCAAGCTGCCGCCCACCAAACCGCTGCCAGCTCCGATGGCGGCTCCGCGCCCTCCACCGAGCGCCGCCCCGGCTGCAGCCCCTAAAGCCGTACCGACTGCGGCGCTGGTGATGCCGCTATTCACCCCCGCTTGATTGGCGGTAGTGCCGCCAACCTGGGAAAAAGCGTATTGCTGGCAGATAGCATCGTCGTTACGAAACTGTTCAAAAGATACGCCGGAACCGGGCAGCACCATGACACTGGGTCCGGTGGGCAAGCTAACGCAACCGGCGGCGGCCAGTATAAACATGACTGAAAATACTATAGAAAAACGCGACATATTTGCACTCCTTTAACGAGGTGAGGACGGTATCGGCTCAACTTGTTGCCAACCTCTTGGGCACTCTTTGATATAGGGGTAATAGCCTTGAGGGTTATTGCAGTAATACCAGTAGCCGGATGGATATTGTTGGGCAGCGGGAGGAGATTGCTGGATATAGACTGGCGGGGTTACCGGCACCGTGATTACGGTCGGCGGATAATAAGGATAATAAAAAGGATCGTTGTAATATGGATAAGGATAAAGCGGTGCGCCGAAATAAAAGCCAAAATTGGAATGACCGTGGCCTCGCGCCCAATTGACACCACTATACAAGCTGCAAATTACCAGTAGCGTTGTTGATAGTATCGAGTGTGTTTTCATTGTTTACTCCTTTTAAAAACAGTGACTGTTTAACAGAGTCTGCGAATAGAAGCACCTTATGAATTCTGTCGATCCGATGCTCATTACCGAGTGTCGATCAATGATGGCCAATAAATCCAAAACATATCGATTTAATGAAAGTTGCCGCCTCATCGGAGTGTAATGATGAGGATAGTTTTGTTTTTACTCTATCTTGTTAGTTATCGTCAAATTTACTTGTTGGTTTGGGTGCGATTCAAACTGATGCGGTCTAAATCCCACCTAAAGGCCAAGCCATGACAGAACCACATCGTAGCCGAAACAAGTAGCCAGCAAGCCTGGATGGATGAGCAGAAAACCCGGTTGAAAACACAGCAGGCCGACGAGCTTTTGCAAACGCAATATCAGTATCTTGAAGGGGCTGGCGTAAACGACAGCGACGCACCCGTAAGGCAGTGTCACCGATACCTGAATCATCGGCGCGAACAGCTCAACTATCAAAGTGCGCTGGTGTATGACTTACCGATTGGCTCAGGAGAAATCGAAAGCGCCCACCGCTATATCGTTCAACAACGTTTAAAGCGTCCAGGCGCTTGGTGGTGTGCGGCAAATGCAGATCACATGCTGGCCTTGCGGCTCAATAGCGCGAACCGGCAGTGGGATGCGTATTGGGCGAAGGATTTAAAGCAAGCAGCATGATCAGCATTTCACATCGGTTTGAATCGCACCCGCATCCACTCCATTACTTCATTCCTGAATTTTTCCCTGTAATTCAGAACAAGAAATAATATAACTACTCGCCATCACAATATCAGCGACACAGATACCGCCTTCCCCCAATAAAGCACGGTCATCTTTTCCATAGCCAGTCAGCACTAGTATGGATTTTACCATGGCGGCCAAACCAGCTTGAATGTCGCTCACTTTGTCTCCGACGAGCCACGAACACTCTAGATCAACATCAAGATCCTGACTTGCCTCGTAGATCAATCCTGGCAAGGGCTTGCGGCATTCACACACCGCGCTGAACTCGGGGTGATGCGGGCAATGATAAAACCCGTCGATCATAACCCCATGCTCTTGCAATTCCTCGTTTATTCTAGTGTGCAAATTAGTCAAATCCGCTTCATTATAATAACCACGTGCAATTCCTGCTTGGTTGGTGATGATGATCACAAGGAACCCTGCATTTTTTAACGCTACAATCGCGTCGATTGCTCCTGGAATCCATTCCCAATCCTCTATGCGGTAAACATATCCTTTGTCTATGTTTATAGTTCCATCGCGATCCAGAAAAACAGCCGCCCTAGTCATGACGCATCCCCACCAGATCGCCTGGCATTTTGTAGTAACTGATACTTGCACCATGCTGCCAGCGTGAATGAGTCTTGTATCTCGGAACGCTCGATCATTTCCTCAAACTCCCGCAATGGGAAAAAACGAAATTCCCCGAGTCCTAACTCGTGTTCCCTTTGGCTTGTCAGAATATCCTGCCTCAACAACATACAGATGCCCCCTAGCGGCTATCACTCCAGAATCTGGAGTGATAAACCCCAACGAAGAAAGACCATTGGGGCTGACAACCAACCCGGTTTCTTCCAGCAACTCTCTCAACGCTGAAGTTTCTTCATCCTCCCCTTCGTTCACAAAACCATGTGGTATTTCCCAAACATATGCGCGCAAAGCAGGACGATAAATCCGAATCAACCCGACCTGTCCATCAATAATCGGTAAAATAGCTATTCCGGCAACAAGATTTTCACCTGTACTTTTTGGGGCAACTACCAAGTAGTCGCTGACCTCGCTACCAATCTTGTCAATTACATGGTCAAGATAAACAAAGAACTTTGTATTCTCACACGCCAGACGCCTGTTAACTACCTTGATCGACAAATCGCTATCCCCGGTTTTTTTATACTTAGACATGTGTTGATCCACAATCCATTCGGCAAAAGCCAGCGAGCGGGTGCCAACCGTGTCACAAGAACTCGCTACGCGAGTTCCAAGTTAGACGTTGCCGTAGCATGTATTTTTGATCATGGTGTAGCCTTTGATCAACTCGGCTATCCCCTCATCGAGCGACATTGAGGTCTTGTAGCCTGTCGCCTCAATTTTTTCATTCGAAACAATATAGTTGCGCTGATCGGGGTCTTTACCTACCGGCGCATCAATAAAGATAAAATCCTCCACTTGCTTCCGAATGATCTCGCAAAGTTCTTTCTTCGACACGTTCGCTTCGGACAAACCGACGTTGTAAATCTGTCCCTTCATTTTGTCGAAGTTGACAATGGCGTGCTGAAAAGCGCGCGAGACATCGCGTACATGCACGTAGTTTCGCTTGAAATAGCTTTCAAACAGAACGACGAAGCGATCATTGACAGCACGGTAGGTGAAGTCATTCACGAGCAGGTCAATCCGCATGCGCGGTGACATGCCAAATACGGTGGCCAAGCGGAAGCTAATCGCATTTTCGCGTTGCATCAGCTCCTTTTCGATCCCCACTTTTTCTATGGCATATTGAGATATGGGGCGCAGGGGCGACTCCTCTGTGCAGAAATTGTTTTCGTCCCCGGTGCCGTAAGCGCTATTGGTGGTCGGCATGAGTACGATTTGCTGCTTGGACAGCAGTTTTATCATCAACGTAATTGCATCGTGGTTTATCGTTGTTGCGCCCACCGGGTCGAGGTTACACATAGGCGCTCCAACCAATGCCGCAAGCGGAATAACGATGTCCGCCTTTTTAAGCAGCGGAGCCATCACACTCTCGATGCGAATGTCACCCTTGACGACTGAAAAATTGGGGTTATTGCAAACGTGATTAAGGCTGGTTTGCTTGAACATGAAGTTGTCCAGTACCGTAACCTTGTGGCCTGCATTGAGAAGATCCGGAACCATAGTGGAACCGAGGTAGCCGGCACCGCCGGTGACGAGAATGTTGTAGCTCATTGTGTTCCTTTTCTAATTATTAAATACACCCGGCAAAGTCGGGGGCTTATTGGATGAGTCCTTCAAAGGGGCTGATAAAACCGTGAGCCGCCTTATGAACTTCCCTCGGTATTTAGCCTTCCAAGAGGTGGCGATCATGCTATCAGCTTTTCTTTCTGTTGCGCAATGCGCCAGATCCGACACGATTCCTTTTCTATACCGTCAGCAGCGCAGAGGCACGGTGATAGTCATCGGGTACGCCTATATCGATGAAAGTGCCGGGAAACTCGATGCCAAACAGGCGCTGGCCAGAAGCCATGGCCGCAGGGAAGATATCGTCCTCCAGAGAAACCTTGTCGTCAGGCGAAAGTGTTTCACTGAATAAGGCCCGTGGATTAACCCAATATACCCCTCCGTTCGCCAGATGCCCAGTGCCCGATTTGAGCGAAACAATTTTTCCTTGTGGCGAAATATCCATGCCCATATAGCGCCCCTCTTCATGGGTACGAAACAAAGAGAAGCACCAGTCTGCATCGTTTGCCTGGGAGAATTCGATCAACGTCTTCAAGTCCACGGCAAAATAAGTGTCACCGTTCAGTAGTAAAAACGGCTCATCTAGGCCAATTTTTTCAGCCGCCAACAAAAGTCCACCGCCCGTACCTAGCGGGATTTTCTCAATGACATAATTAAGATCGGCATCTTTATAGCTATTGCCGAAGTGGTCGACGATGACCTCATGCCGATAGCCAACGGACAGCACAAAACGACTGACTCCTTGTTTAATCCAGTAGTCGAGCTGATGTTCAAGAAACGGCTGTCCGCCGATTGGTGCCATCGGTTTTGGCAAGTCCGGCACAGCACTGCGCAGTCGCGTACCCAGACCGCCCGCGAGAATAATAGCTGAGGTCACTGCAACTTTATGCCGCGTTCAAAATTGCACATAGCTCGTCCACTTCTGCATCATGCAAATCGGGGAAGTTGCCGATATAGAAGCCGTAGAAATGAACGTGCTCCGTTTCAGGGAACTCGCGATGATGCCCGTCCGGCACGATACTCTTCAGGTAAGGTTGGCGAATCTGATTGCCGCCACCCGCACTACCTCTGCGAAACTCGACTCCCGCATCGCGCAATTTCTGCATCAGGCGTTGCACCAGATCATCATCCGGTTTCTTTAAAATAAGGTTGAAGGCATAATTACTGGAGCCTTCCAGCTTGAAGTCGGTGCGGTATTTTGACGCATCGATTTGTTTCAGGAAACGCAGCAAATTCTCAGTCCGGCGCTCTACAATTTTATCCAGTCGTTTGAGCTGACTGCGTCCCATGATGCCGCCAATCTCGGTATTGCGGACGTTATAGGCAGGAAAAGCAAAGATGAAATTCGGGTTCAATTCAGGATATTCCGTCTGGTAAGCTGTGCGCACGGCGGGATCGCTGGCTTCTCGAACCATGCCATGAGAACGCAGCATACGAACTTGCTGATAGACCTCCGGGTCATTAGTGCAGACCATACCACCTTCGATGGTGCTCATATGGTGGGCATAGTAATAGGAGAAATTCGATATCCACCCAATGCTGCCGAGCCTGCTGCCGTTGTGCGTTGCTCCGTGGGATTCGCAAACATCTTCGATCAACGGAATATTGCGGCGTTTTAGTTCAGCGATCAGTTCGTCTGTCAGCCCGTCAAAACCCTGTACGTGAGTGAGAAATACCGCCCTCGTCTTGTCGGTGATCTTGCTCAGAATCTGGACCGGATCCATCGCCAAAGTGCGGGGGTCAATATCTGCAAACACCGGAGTGAATCCGTTTTGCAGTACCGATGCGACATCGGAAACCCACGCCAGCGGTGGGGTAATGACTTCTCCTCCATCCGGGTGGCGAATCTTGAGAATCGCCATCGTCAGCAAATTAGCTGATGCACCGGAGTTGACGAACACGCTGTACTTTACGCCCAGCCATTCGGACCATTCGGCTTCGAAGGCTCGCACGTTAGCACCATGCGTAAGGATCGGGTCATCCTGCTTTAAATGTTCGATCACCGCATCAAGGTCTTCGCGCAGGATGTTGTTACGCATCAAAGGAAATCTCATTTTATTTTTTCCAAAAAATTAATTAGCAAGTGATTGTATAAACGTCGTCACGCTTCGCAGAACGGAATTGTGACCGATGCCCACCTGTTCGTGCAATTCTGCACGACTGCCGAGTTCGAAACGGTAAGAGCCTTCTACTCCGATATTGAGCATACGAACATCCAGTCCACGCCGGGCAATGAACTCAAACAGCATGGCATCGACACCTCCTCGTCCACGAAAACCTTCTTCAAGGGTGACAATGCCCGCATAGGATGAGAGCGCCGTCTCAAGCTGGTCGGCAGCAAAGTTGGAAATATCGAAGAGGTCTATGACTCCGACTAAATGCCCTGCGGCGCTAAGACTTTCGGCCACTTTGAGAGCGGTATGCAGCATGTAGCCCGTCGCCACCAAGCAGACGCTCCTACCACTACGATGGATATGAAAGCCCACATCCAGATCGGGGGCACCTGTCTCATAAATCATCGGCAATACCTGAGCATCAAACCGCAGGTATTTAGGCCCCATAGTGCTTACGCAACGAACAAAGAGGGCTCCGGCACTGACATGGTCTGCGGGTGATAGCACTCTGACATTAGGCAGAGCACGCATCAAAGTAATATCTTCGTAACACTGATGGGTCGGCCCGGAAACCACATAACTATAGCCGGCACCCACACCGATCAAATTGACATTCATAGGACGCACTTCCGAGAGCAATGCCAAACTAACCCGAATTTGCTCGTAGCAGCGCATGGTGATGAAGGGGGCAATGGCGTAGGCGAAAACGGTATAACCTTCCAGCGCCAAGCCGGCTGAAACGTTGATCAGGTTTTGTTCGGCGATCCCGACATTAACGAACCGCTGAGGAAAATCGGCGCGGATTTTATCCAGAACGGGAGAACCAAAGTCCGCCGTAACGAAGAAAATCTTCTGGTCTTCCTCCATTGCTCGCCAGATTCGATCGAGCAATACATCGCGCATGGCGAGAGGTTTGATGCTCATGATTGTTGCTCCAGCAGGCTGTCAATCAACTCCGGCTTGGGATTCATGATGTGCGAAAGCTGGGCATTTTCCAAACCGGGTACGCCATGCCCTTTCAATGTCCGCGCGATCAGTGCCTTGGGTTTTCCTGCACAGCTTGCTTTCATTTGCAGCAGCGCTGCCTGCACGGCAGCGACGTCATGCCCGTCGACTTCCATGCAATCCCAGCCAAAAGCTGACAAGCGAACAGCGAGCGGATTATGGCTAACGATATCATCTGTATAGCCGAGCATACTAATCCCGTTGTCATCGACGATCAGGTGCAAATTGTCGAGTCCATGCTGCGAAGCAAACATGATCGCTTCCCAGTTCGCGCCCTCGTGTAATTCGCCATCACCCACCACGACAAATACTCTTCGGTCGCTGCCTTTGCGTTTTAACCCCAAGGCCATGCCTGTCGCAACACCCAGACCGTGACCCAGTGAGCCGTTGACGGTTTCGTAACCCGGAATCACCGGATCCGGGATCCCGCCGAGGAAACTGCCGGTTTGACAGACCCGCTGCAATTCCTCCATCGGGAAAAAACCAAGATCCGCAAGAATGGGATACATACAGATTGAACCGTGCCCCTTGCTGATAATGCAGCGATCCCGATGCTCTGCCAGCGGCTGAGCTGGATCAAAACGTAGTACGCCACCGTAGTAGAGTGCTACGAATATTTCAATCGGGGAAAGTGATGAGGCCAAACGAGTTTCCGGGGCACGGCGATGCACCGCCAGCGTCTCTCTCCATACCCAATGTGCCTTTGCACGCAGATCAATGGGGTTAGCGTTCACGAGCAAGTCTCCATACTTATTACATGGTCGAGATACCACTGGTAGGTGTCTTTGAGGCCTGCTTCAAAATCCACAGCAGGTTGCCAGCCAAAGGCGCGAAGTCTGGTGCTGTCGAGTAATTTCCTCGGAGCTCCATCCGGCTTGCTGGTATCCCATTCGATGGTTCCAGAATAACCAATCACGCGGGCAATGTTTTCTGCCAACTCTCGAATGGAGAAATCCCTGCCCGTCCCTATATTCAGCGGGAATGTGAGCGTGGCTGTATTTCCTTTTAGCAACGCAATGCAGGCATTGGCGATGTCATCGGTATGAATAAACTCGCGACGCGGTGTGCCGCTGCCCCAAAGCGTCAAGCTCTGCGCACCGGCTTGGCGTGCCTCATGGAAACGCCGGATCAAAGATGAGAGGACGTGCCCTGACTTTGGGTCAAAGTTGTCGTTAGGGCCAAAAGCACTGTTGGGTATGACCGGTATAAAGCGTTGCTCGCCATATTGCTGGTTGTAGGCAAGGCACATTTGCATACCGGCCAGTTTTGAAATGGCATAGGCAAGACTGGTCGGTTCGGGGTGTCCTGATAACAGCGCTGTCTCTGCCATAGGTTGCGGACATTCACGCGGATACATGCAGGAGGAGGCAAACAAAATCAGCTTTTGCACACAGGAACGGTGCGCGGCCTTGAGTACATTTAATTGAATCGCCAGATTGGCGTTCATAAAGTCGGCCGGGTAGGTTTGGTTCTCGATAATACCGCCAACTCTGCCGGCAGCCAGAACCACATATTGGGGCGAGTGTTCGTTAAAAAAACGATCCACTGCTACGGCATCAGTCAGTTCCAGTTCAGCATGACTGGCCAATAGCAAATTGTCATAGCCTTCGTCTTGCAAGCGCCGGACAACTGCCGAGCCAATTAAACCGGTATGCCCGGCAACAAAGATTTTATCTGTTTTATTCATCAATCACAGGCCGTTGGGTTGATAAAGTACGACACGGCTGCCGGAATCATCAAAATTGAAAGATACATGCACCAAGTTTTTAAGGGCTTCCCGAATTGCGGCATGTTTATCGGGTTTTGCGAAAAGCAGCATGAATCCACCGCCGCCTGCGCCAAGAATCTTGCCCCCGATTGCACCAGCGCGCATGGCTTTATCGTAAAGCTGGTCGATTTCCCGTGTTGAAACGCGGCCGGAAAGATTGCGTTTGTACTGCCAGCTTAGATCAAGCAGCTTGCCGAATTCATCAATACAGACGCGACTATCCGTAAGAATGGCAATACCTTCATCGACCATTTCTCTCATGCGTTTGAGTTCCATTTCACGATTCTTGAAGTTGTCGATTTTGGACTTTGCGATCTCGTCGGCGATGCGAGAAGAACCCGGTAAAGCAGAGCATAAGGTGATCGCGAAGTTCATCGCGTCTGTGCACCGGAAGAATGACCGGGGCCACGTCAAAAGAATCATCTCGATGAAAATCAATTCGATTGAATCCACCGTAAGCCGCCGACACTTGATCCTGCGAACCGACGCTCTCGCCGATGATGTTTTGTTCGATATGAATAGCATCTCTCGCTAGCGTGTCCTGACTGACCATTTTACCATCAAGGCCATACAGCGCATGTGCTAAACCAACGGTAAAAGCGGAGCTGGAACCTAAGCCGGAACGCGCCGGCAAATCACCGTCGTGGTGAATTTCCAGGCCATCAACGACATTAGCCCAGTTAAGTACCGCACGTACTGCGGGATGTTTGATTTCATCGTTATGGCATACATTTTCGATGTGGGAGTACACAATGCGATGCTTGTGTTCAAAAAATGGCGGCAACCGGCGACATGTGATGTAACAGTATTTGTCTATAGTGGTAGCCAACACCGCACCGCCATGCTCTCGAAACCACCCCGGATAGTCGGTGCCGCCACCGAAAAAAGATATTCTGAAGGGAGTTCGCGTAATGATCATGCTCAATCACCCAGAGTTTTACGTTTAAGGCGGATGCTGGACATGTCCTCGATATTTTTTCTTTCGAGTGCGCCAAATTTCTGTTCAACAAGATTTAGATAGGTCGGGTTAGTAAAGTATTTTTGCCAGGCTTCATCACGGAATCTCAAAACATCCGCCGAACTTACATACTTGGTTGGCAGGGGTTGACTTTCGTATGACAGGAAGGCGTAACCTTCATATGAATCAGGCAAGGCCCACCCGTTTTTCTTTGCCGTGTTGTACATCGGGCTACCCGGCAATGCCTGACAAGGGTACATGTTTGCCATCTCGGTGTTGAGTTCCATCGCGAGATCCAATGTCTCTTGCATGGTCTCCATGGTGTCTTCCGGGAATCCGAAAATGTAATTGCTGATGATTTTGAATATCAGAGTCATTAATTGTCTTGCAAACTTCGCGAATATTGACTTCCTTAAAGGAGCCCTTCGACACTTCCTGACGAACCAATTGATTGCCGGCTTCAACGCCAAGCGCGAGCCAGTTAACTCCCGCCCGCTTGAACAAATCCAGAGATTCTCTGCGAACCGTATCGACTCTCGAGTAGGTCCACATGTTGAAACCAAAATCCTGATCGATGGCCTGTTGCAATATCGGCGCGTAGTATTTCCGATTTAAAAAGAACATTTCGTCGCTGATTCGCAAAGTACGCACGCCCATATTGGCGAGTTTTCGCATTTCACGGCTCACCCATTCTGGACTCCAGAAGCGCATCCCCCGCGAATGAGCGGCATTGAC
The DNA here is from genome assembly GCA_963814825.1 of uncultured Gammaproteobacteria bacterium. GTDB lineage: Bacteria > Pseudomonadota > Gammaproteobacteria > Methylococcales > Methylomonadaceae > Methylobacter_A. The sequence continues at coordinate 239,186 of CAWFEF010000001.1, forward strand.
ATCATCGCCATTGTCGGCGCGGTTGACGATATTAATCATGCAAAAATCACAGCCGAAATTACACCCCAAGGAGGTGTAGATGGCGGCAAAAGGAGTGCGCTTGCCGTGATCAAATTCCGCGTGCCAGAAGTGCGCGCGATAGAGGTCTAACGGCTTTTCCCGGTAAGGCAACAGATCCCAGGCATACCCTGGCAAGTCTTGATCCATGCGTTCCTGTGGCACCACCCCCTGCGGCGGGTTGAGCACAGGGATTTTGAATTTTGCTGGGCCATGCTTCTTATAACCGATACCCTTGATGTGTTGCAGATCGTCACCCAGATTGCTCTTGAGCAGATTGTGCAGAGCGTATACACCTTCATTGAGCAGCACCATATCGACGCAGTCGTACGCGAGTACTTCCATTGGCAGCGCACTGGTATGCGACCCGACGAAACAAATCTGACATTCAGGATGTTGGTCTTTGAGCGCCTTCGCCATTGCCAAGGCACCAATCATGCTCGTGGTACCAGAGTTTGGATTTTGCCCGTAAACGACAAAGACAATCAGGCGTGGACGTAACTCTTCGGCTCTTCGTACCGACTGCTCAAGGGTAAGTCTTTCAGCATCACAATCGAGAATGCCAACACCGAACCCCTTGGCACGACAAGACTCCGCCAATAACAGAGACCAGGTTGGCGGCTCTATAGCGGAATAAACAGTGGCCAGTCCCTGATATGCCTTGGCGGATGAATCAGGATTGACAAAAAGGACATCAAGTTTTCTAAGCATTTAATTTTTTCTGAATCTTTTTCCTAACCATGACATCCATCAAATCGATTCGATTTATATTTGATTATATTTTCGCAGCATATTGCCGCTTTTCCTGCCGTACAAAACTACGTGTTTGGCATAGTCGTAAAATGTGTCGAATGGCTGCGACGCTTCTATGCGAATACTCTGGTTCGCCAGATAAGCTTGCACATCATCATCGATGAATACCTTATCGAAAAATTCCGGGATATTCCATGAAAAACTAAGATAAAGTTCCTTGTTGTCATGGGGATTGAAGATTAGCGATTCGTTGAACAAAAAGACTTCATCAATCAGCGTCGGTGCAAAGGGAATTTGCTTTTCAAGCAAAAACTCAGTGATTGCGATTTTTAACTCATTGTAAAATTGCGATTTACTTTCATGCATGATGTTTAAGAAGACAATCTCTTCGATGTCCCAGAATATATTGCCGAATCTTTCATCCACTTTGCATTTGCCAATCCCGGAAAGCATGGCATCCAGCGTACTCTCAAATAACGCGTTTATTTTTTGAAAGGTTGGATATGGCCCTCTCTTTTCTGACAAGAGCAGCTTAAAAATATCAGTAAAATTCACATCATACTGCTTTTGTAATAATACCATTATATAAAAAGCTGATTTCATGCTGAACAAGAACTGCGCTAGCCACGAAACTTTAGCCATCCGCTTCCAGTCATCTACCGTCATGGCGTTCGTCGATACGATAATATCCTCATATTCTTTAAGCACCGAGTTTTTTGGGGTACAGTGGATTTCTGTCAGCGGAATGCTGACGGTCTTGATACCATATTTCTTTTGATATGCTGGGTCGCCAAGCTCGGTATTCGGATAGACTTGACAAAAATAGCAAAACAGTTGGTTTTTAATCCCGGCCCGCAATATATATTCTATTCCCGCTATAAAAGAATCGGCACTTTCGCCAGGAAGGCCGATGATTAGTTCGGTATAGACGGGAATGCCGATTTCGTTATATTTTTTTTGCAACGATTTGTATGAATCTAGTTTTATGTTCTTTCTTCCAACATTCTGGCCGACTTCTTCGTCCACTGTCTGAAACGAAAGTGTGGCTCCTTTCTCAAGATTGTTGCGATGAAATAAACTGCATATCTCAAAAACTGTGTCCGTTGAATTTTTGGCGTAACAGACCCTGAATTTTTCAGGGAATCCATATTTCTGTTTAATTTTGACAAATATGTTGGAAATATCGAGATCCCTTTTGTGGATTCCGAAATTTGAATCCGCGCAAAAAACATAAGGTATTTTGTTCTCACCTATCCATTCTGCAGTTTCTTGTATGCTTTCCATGCTGAAAAATTTGTATTTGGTGCTTAATCCGCCCATGCCCCAAAAGCAAAAAGAACAGTTATAGGGGCATCCTCTATTGGTTTCTATAATTGCCTGAAAGGTTAAGTCATAATTTTTAAGCAGATAATCAAACTCGCCCGTCGTGTAGGGAGATGGGAATTCAAGACTCTTGGTTTTTTGGGACTCGTCTTGAGTTCTGTGCAACAGTCCATCACCGCCAACAAACGAAATGGAGTCAATTTTTGAGAAGTCCTTGCCGTCACTTTTTGTGAAACTCCTGTCCCTTAGGTTTTCTTTAAGTATTTCCGCAAACCTTATTTCACCTTCGCCTCTAACGGAAATATCAATAAACGGATGGTCTTTCATAAAAGCATCGGCAATGAATGGAACGCTTGGGCCGCCAAATACAATCAGGCAGCACGGGTATTTTTCTTTGACCTTTTGTGCGACTGTCAGGCATAAGTTTATATTCCACATGGAGGCTGAGAAAGCTGCAACGCTCGGGTCTACATGTCGTTGCGCGATTGTGTCAGCATCTTCATACTGAAAATTGAATGGCATGAAGTCATAATTGTCACGAATCTCTGCATCTTGCTTGGCATAAGCTGAAAGCATCCCGGATACAATCGGCAAATATATCGCATTGCCCATTTTTAAATTGTATTCGTTAAAATATATTTTTTGTTTGTTCATTTTGATATCAATTTGCTTTGCACGTTATGTGATATTTTTTCAGCTTCACAAGCGCCCATTCGTTGTTGCACTCCAAACTTGAGTCCGCGGCTATTTCAGGTTTCTCATCGGCTAATGCCGGACTATTTCCTTGATAATGTACGGTGGACGTCGCTTTACCTCCTTAAATATCGAGCCAGTGTACAGGCCGATGAAACCGAGCATCATTATTTGAACGCCACCTAGGAAAAGTACGGCAGACATAATTGCAGCCCAACCGGGCACCGATAGACCCAGTACCTTTTGTGCAAGCACAACAAGTATGTAAAAAAATGAGGCCGCAGACAACCAAAAACCAAAAAAGAGCATCAACTTGAGGGGGGCATCGGAAAAGGATATCAGTGCTCGATCAAGCCAGTAATAAATTACTTCTTTGCTCAGGACCTTAAATTTGGAGTTTTCACGTCCATCGAATCGTTCCGCGCGCTCATAGAATACCTGGATCTGCTTGAAACCGATCCAACTGACAAGCCCTCGCATGTACGGTTTATCCTCTTTCAAGCGAAGAAGGTTGTCGACCGCGCACCGAGACAGGAGTTTGAAGTCACCTGAATCAACTTGCAAATCAATTTCTGAAATAGCGTTAATAAAACGATAGCCGATCTTTGTTACAAACATCTTCAACCAGTGCTCACCATCACGGCGTGTTCGTGTGGTATAGACTACTTCAGCTTCTGCATCTGTCAGCCAAGCATGGATAAGTTGTGGAATTACCTCTGGTGGATCCTGCAAATCAGCATCCATGTAGATCACCGCATCTCCATTGGCGTTGGCCATTCCCGCCATCACACATTCCGAGACACCGAAATTGCGCGACATGTTGATAATGACTATATCGCCTTTCTTCAATTCCGACCTTAGATATTTCTCCGACTCATCGGTAGAGTTATCGTTTACAAAAACCAGTTCATACGATTCCACAATGTTGTTTGCGATCAACTGGGCAAAAACTGCCCTCATACGCTGCAACAATTCAGGAAGTATTGAACGTTCATTGTAAAACGACAAAACTACAGAAATCTTAATTGCTTCACGCCCCATTTTCAACTCCAAACAATTGACAAAGTTTCCTATAAATACGCTTTCCCGCCAAGGTTAAAAGGGCGACAAGGCAGATCAATGCCAAGGCCAATCCATATTGCCCGTCAGCCGCAAAAAAATCGACCACAGAATGCCCGGTCATCACAAACAATACTTGAAGGGGCAGCATAAAAATTATGGAAAATAAAATATACCTTTTAAAAGTAACCAGGCTCAATCCAAAAGCGTAACCCATAGTAGATGCGGGTATCAATGGATTCATCTGCGCTATAGCGACAATCTTCCAGTCGTGATCGGCAGCCTGAGCCATTAGTTCAGATACTTTCGGATAGCGATGGCCGAGGAAGCGCTCAATCTTGCCGTGCAGGAAGCCGCGGGACAAAAGAAATGTTGCCGCAGAAGACGCGATGGCGGCAACCATAGAGATGACTAAACCGTATACCCCGCCCCACAATACCCCTGCCATCAGCGTCATCGGAGAACAGGGCAAGAAAAAAATAGCCATCAGAGTATGCACAGTGACGAAGACTATTGGGGCTGCCAACGGATAACTAGAAAGGATGTGCTGAATCCAGCCTAAAAAGTGCTGCACCATCTAAGGTCTCTCTTAATAAATAAGGAGCCCCCGGCTTTGCCGGAGGACTCACCAAGGTTGACCGTGCGCTACGGTCTGCGCGACTGCACTGATAGGCGATGTCAATTTTTCATATTCAGTGGTGAATCAGCATGATCGACCCTAGCCGAAGCTTTTATTATTGCTGCAAGAACACCCGTAGCCAATAGCGCAAGAGCCAGCAACGTGAAATCCAATATCACAAAGTCTTCTTCATTGTAGACATTCACAGTGAACCAAAGGAAATTAGCTACCACCAGAAGAGAAAACAGAGCAATTATTTTCCAAGGCAAGGAGAATAGCGGAAGCCCCATTGCTGCAAACAACAGCAACATAAAGCCTGAGCTCACGATATTGCTCACACCATCAAAAGTGAGGAGTGCAAACCCGATTAGTCCGGGCAATGCAACTAAAATGCAGTCACGGGCGACTACCCGAACCCGAACCCAAGGCGGCGGCAAGCCCAGTCTGATACCTCCCAGCAAGAGCGGAACAAGGATCAACCAGCCCAAATTGAACAGTTTGAGGCTGCCCAAGATAGACCAGAATTCATGTCCTCGGCTGAGCTTAAAGCTCATTTTATCGCATCCTAGCAGGCAAGGCGGTGAGGCGATCGAGGCAACGCTGTGTGCTTTGACCCGAATAATTTCCCGCCAAGAAAGAGTGGAATAGGTTCTGCGCATGACATCAAGGATGGACATCGCATCGTATTCGGCCTGCGGGAGGCTACGGACAAGAGGCCCGGAAAACGTCCACTTGGCCAATGACGATGACGATACTTCATTGACAGACTTCAACACCATATAGGGCATTGTTATGGCAAGAAAAACGCATGCCGCTATGGTGGTGTGTTTCAAGCCAAGCCACCTATTCGGCATCAGCATCAGGAGCGCCATTACTTGCAGCAACAAAGCCGTACTGTTGTGAGTTGCAAAACTCAAGCCGGCAAAGCCCGCACCAAGAATAATGGACTTTAGGGACATGGACTCAGTTTCGTTCTTGCGATCAAGAAAAAGCAAAAGAAAGGCTCCAACAAACAAGCTTCCAGACAGCGCTTTCGGCCAACTATAAATAGTTGAAAACCAAAAGTAAAATACGAAAGTGAGCGTGACAATAAGGGCGGATGTTCGTGCCAACGTGAGTCCCGCTGTCCGCGCCAAACCCCAAATTGCCGGTATCCAGGCAAGTGACGCGACTGATGTCATAGCCATGTAATAAACAAACGCATACGCTTCAGGGACAAGGCTTTTGAATATCAGAACAATCCCTGCAAGAAGCGGTGGACGATCTGATACCACGGTTCGGGCATTTTGTGGATCCAAAACGGCATGCCAGGGCGGAGAGCCTTGCGTCATTGAATTCGCCCAGAAATCTTGTATAAGGTAGTCTGCACCGCCAGCCGCAAACTGCCTTTCAACAAACCTAGTGTCGTTTTTGTGGCAAACCGCACCATGCTCTACTACAGCATAAGTAATAGCCGTCAGAAATAGTCCCGCCGAAAATACTAGCACAAAAGGAATCCACAGATCCGGCAACCTGATGAGTTCCTTTATTTTCATTCTGCTTGAGTGAATAAGGAAGTAGAAAGGTAAGGCCGCCACCAATGCAAAAGTCGCAAGCTTACCCACAATCGGACTAGCTAGATAGAGCCAGAAAAATCCGTAGCCTAATGCGCTGGAACAACCCACGACTAGAAGTGCCAATAGAGATGGTCGAACGCGCCAGCCGATGTGCCACAACATTGATGTCATAACGAGTCCGACAGAAAAGAACGCCACCAAACAAACTATGAAAGCTGCCGGGTACAGTTGAAGACTACAGAGTACAAAGTTGAGTGTTATAGAAATCATGCGCCCTGACCTCCAGCGCCAAGTTGCTTGGCCGCAGATTTGGTCTGTAATTTCTTAAGGTGTCCAGCACACCAGTGTTCACCGGATTGTGTCGCACTCGGTCGCAGCCGCCTGGCACAGAGGCCACCAAACTCTTTAGACCCGCCACACATGGATTCGTATGTGCCCCCCCTCTCTCTCTCGTTCATAATTTCTTCGATATCCCGGTAACTTAAACAGAAATGAGAGTATTGCCAAACACATTGGCTGATAATCGCACCGATAAAACTGGTAATGGTATTATAGATGGGTTATGGAGCGCAACAAACCTCTTGCTGTTAATTTGACAGAACCCTGTGCGCCACGGCAGGCTCGGTCAGGCATTGCTTCAGATTTATGAAGAACTTGCCATCAGTTGTTTGCGTAGCACAACCTTTCCACCGTGAAGCTGGAATACTTATTTTGCCAAGTCAGCACCTATCGTAGTAACCTTCATGATAAACGCCTCTCTATTAGTGGGCATTATAACCGCACGAGTTTAACACTTTGATGCCATTTCAGGAAGCTGCTGGCATCCACGGGTGCGATTCAAACTGATGCGGTCTAAACTAAAAATTTATCCCACCTAAGGCCAAGCCATGGCAGAACCACAGATACCGAGCGACGAAGCCATCATGCGGAACCTCAATGCAAATCCGCAAATCAAAAACCGAATAGCCGCGCTGCTTACTGTCGTAGAAGACGCCGCAGGCGATTTGAAAGAAACCGACGCAGCCGAAATGCGCCTGATCGAGGAAATACGCCGAATGGGGCAAGAGGCCATGCAAGCCTGGGCGAACAAACAAAACGAGATAACAGAACAAGAAGTCCGCCTTGGCGGACAAGCGCACCGCGAGGGTAAAAAAACTCTGCTGGCCTACCACCTTTGGCGACATCCGTGTAGACGAGCCACAATTGCGTCGCGGAAGCCAGCGGGTGCGCGCCTTTGCGCAGACGGCCAAAGTCAGTCGTCGGGGCTGTTCGCGCCCCTTACAGCGCGCAGTCACCGACTTTGGAGCGGATCAATCTTTCGCTCAAGTCATGGATAAACTGGTTGAACACTACAGCATTGTTCTGGGCGAGAGCACTATTCGCCGCATTACTGAGAGGCACGCCCAACAGATTTTCGAGATGACCGACAAACCCAGTGCTTGGCCCACACAACTCGGCAGCAGCGCAGTCGTGATCGTCGAAATGGACGGTGGGATGGTACCCATCGTAGCCGAAACAAGTGGCCAGCAAGCCTGGATGGATGAGCAGAAAACCCGGTTGAAAACACAGCGGGCCGATGAACTTGTGCAAACGCTATATCAGCATCTTGAAGGAGCTGGCGTAAACGACAGCGGCGCACCCGTAAGGCAGTGTCGCCGATGCCTGAATCATCGGCGCGAACAGCTCAACTATCAAAGTGCGCTGGTGTATGACTTACCGATTGGCTCAGGAGAAATCGAAAGCGCCCACCGCTACATCGTTCAACAACGTTTAAAGCGTCCAGGCGGCGCTTGGTGGTGTGCGGCAAATGCAGATCACATGCTGGCCTTGCGGCTCAATCGCGCGAACCGGCAGTGGGATGCGTATTGGGCGAAGGATTTAAAGCAAGCAGCATGATCAGCATTTCACATCAGTTTGAATCGCACCCTGTTGGTTTCGATCTGATTCACCAAGCGAAAACCTGTTATTGCATCAAATCACAACAAACGTTACCGATATGCCGGATGCTCAGCCAAGATAGGCTATACCTTGTTGCACTATAGTTTTAAACCAAAAAATAATGGGATAGTAATTTTCCCGGTCAATTTCAACACTGATAGACGCCGAACCCCGACTAACACAATCCAGCAAAGCGGCAACGAAAGAAATTGACTTGCTATCCCTACTATGGAACAATGAAACCAATTGATCGGTCTGTTTTTTGATCCAATTTCCGTTTTCAAAGCTTACCTGCCAAGAGACTGGAGATTCTTGCCAAAGGGTTAGCCTCTATGACTCAAAAACCGTTAGCCGAATTACGCAAAGCCGTTAGCCAAGCTTATTTAGCCGATGAAAAGCAACGCCTGCGATGGGCACTGAATTATCAGCGGCATTTGGGAGGACAACTACGATTCGGTAGCAATCGGCAATAAACGGTTACGACCGGCTCGAACGAGGCGCCAAAACCCTGGTTACCGCAGTCAGGGAAAATAACCACCGGCAAACCGCGATTGAAGCGTTCCTTCAGGAATACCAGCTAAACTCTCATGAAGGCGTTGTTTTAATGGGGATTGCCGAAGCCTTGCTGCGCATTCCCGACAGCCGCACGCAAGACCTGTTTTTACAGGAAAAACTCACCGGCGCAGACTGGCAAAGCCATTTGCAGCGCAGCGATTCGCCGCTGGTCAATTTAGCCACCCAAGCGCTGTTATTCGCCGGAGACTTTGAAGCGCATCATGGACCGCAAGTCCTCGAACAGCTGCTATCCCGGATGGGAGCGCCGTTAATACGCAGCGCAATCAAGCAGGCCATGCAGCATCTGGCGTTGCAGTTTGTTTTTGCAGCGTCCATGCAGGATGCCGTTCATCGTAGCGGGCAGGATGCTGTATTCCGCTATTCTTTCGATAGGCTGGGCGAGGCGGCGCTAACGCAGGCCGATTCCGAGCATTATTTCCATGCGTATCGCTCGGCGATTAATGCGCTGGCAGGATGTGCGGCCTCTACCGAACTTTACGCCAATCCGGGCATTTCGATTAAGTTATCGGCGCTATGTCCCCGTTACGAACCGTTGCAGCATGTCCGTGCGACCAAGGAATTAACCGGTAAATTACTGGTGCTGGCACAGACAGCCCGAACGGCTAATATTGCGATTACTGTCGACGCGGAAGAATCTGAACGCCTGGACATGTCACTGGATATTTTTGCCGCCGTTTTTAACCATCCCGATTTAAACGGTTGGCCGGGACTGGGTTTGGCCGTGCAGGCCTATCAAAAAAGAGCGCTGCCGGCCATCCGCTGGTTGGCAGGGCTGGCCGAATCGCAGCAGCGGAAGATTCCGTTGCGTTTGGTCAAAGGCGCTTACTGGGACAGCGAAATAAAACGGGCTCAGGAAAATGGCTTCGCCGATTACCCGGTGTTTACCCATAAATCGGCAACCGACTTGTCCTATCTGGCCTGCGCACAGTTTATATTGTCCCAACCGGATGCATTTTATCCCCAGTTCGCCAGCCATAACGCGCATACCGTCGCCGCTATTTATCAATTCGGCGGGCATCATCCGGGCTATGAATTCCAGCGTTTACACGGCATGGGCGAGAGGCTCTACCGGGAAGTCATCGAAACTCAAAACTGGCGGATTCCGTGCCGCGTCTATGCGCCGGTCGGAGATTACCATGAATTGCTGCCTTACCTTGTCAGGCGCTTGCTGGAAAACGGCGCCAATACCTCTTTCATCAACCAGATCAGCCATCCCGATATTAGCGTCGACGAACTCATTAGCGACCCGGTAGCCACGGCACAAATATCGGCCAAACACTCGCTAATAGTATCGCCCCGCAACTTATTCGGCGAACGGCTTAATTCATCCGGGTTGAATTTGGCCGACCCCGAGCAATTGGAATCGGTGCAGCAAAACCTGGATGCGTTGGCCGATAAACACTGGACGGCAATGCCACTAATAAACGGGCGTCCCTGTTCCGGTAAGGATCGGCTTATCGTTAATCCGTACGACAACCGCTTGATTGTCGGCTCTGTAACTTTCGCGGAACCAGCGGCTATTGGCGAAGCGTTAACCGAAGCGTCTTTAGCATTTGCCGACTGGCGGCTTTGCCATGTTGTACAACGTGCCGGCTATTTGAAACAGGCTGCAGATCTGCTGGAACTGCACCGTCTGGAGCTGGTTTCTTTATGCAATCGGGAAGGCGGGCGAACCATTAAAGACGCGTTGGCGGAAGTCAGGGAGGCCGTCGATTTTTGTCGCTATTATGCCCAGTCCGCGCTGGACTTGTTAGGCGAACCGATCCTGCTGCCCAGCCCTACCGGCGAGGAAAACCTGCTCTACCATTACGGCCGCGGCGTCTATGTCTGCATCAGTCCGTGGAATTTCCCTATCGCCATTTTTATCGGCCAGATAGCCGCGGCGCTGGCCGCCGGTAATACGGTTATCGCCAAACCGGCCAGCCAGACAGCACTCACCGCGATGCGCTGCATCCAGTTATTGCATCAGGCCGGCATACCCGAATCGGTGTTGCAGTTTTTGCCGGTGGGCGGCAGTGTGTTTGGACAGCATTTGCTTCCTGATCCCCGAGTTGCCGGGGTTGTTTTTACCGGTTCCACATCTACGGCGCAGTCCATTAACCTGCAATTAGCCCAGCATCATCAAGCTATTGTGCCGCTGATTGCCGAAACCGGCGGACAGAATGTGATGATTGCCGACAGCTCGGCATTGCTTGAACAACTGGTGCAGGATGCTATCGTCTCGGCTTTCAACAGCGCCGGGCAACGTTGTTCGGCGTTGCGGGTTTTATTCGTGCAGGAGGACATTGCCGATAAAACTATCGCCATGCTGATCGGCGCGATGCAGGAGTTAAGCGTCGGCAATCCCGGCGTTTATCAAACCGACATCGGCCCGATCATAGACCATGCCGCATTAGAGCCATTGGCCGCGCATCTGGAAGCCATGCAGGAACAGGCGCAGCTGCTTTATCAACTGCCGCTGCCGGATGGATTGGAGCAGGGCAGTTTTTTCCCGCCCAGCCTGGTAGAACTAAGCTCGTTATCGCAACTGACTCAGGAAGTATTCGGGCCGGTATTGCACCTGATCCGTTACCGCGAACCGGAACTCGATCAGGTCATTAGCGCTGTCAATGCGACCGGATACGGCTTGACGCTGGGCATACACAGCAGGATAGATGCTGTCGTCAACACTATCCGGCAGGGCGTTAAAGTCGGCAATATCTACGTCAACCGGAATATGATCGGCGCTGTGGTCGGCGTACAGCCTTTCGGCGGCATGGGGCTTTCCGGCACCGGACCGAAAGCAGGCGGTCCCGACTATCTGCGTCGTTTCGCCATTGAACAGACCGTTACAACAAACACCGCTGCGATAGGCGGCAATGCCGGTTTGCTCACCCAGGATTCGCTAGTTCCGAAACTCAAAAGACTGTGAAAGCATTCGTTTTTAGAAGAAAAGTAAAAAATAACCACGAAGGCACGAAGGACTCTGAGTTTTCAATATATCGATAAAAACTATTTTTTCTTCGAGTCCTTCGTGCCTTCGTGGTGAATAATTTTTTTAGCCTGATTTGAATAATACTTCAAGTTTGGGAATTTTGTTTTGGGTGCTCCAGCTTCCTATTTCGAATCAATAAGCGAATAACTCGAATGAGGGATTAAAAACTTTCGGACATAAAAAAACCGACTCATTGGTCGGCCTTTTCAAGGAAATTCATGGTGCCCAGGGGCGGAATCGAACCGTCGACACGAGGATTTTCAGTCCTCTGCTCTACCGACTGAGCTACCTGGGCATTTTGAGGTGGTGCAGATTTTTTGCAGTGGTGCCCAGGGGCGGAATCGAACCGTCGACACGAGGATTTTCAGTCCTCTGCTCTACCGACTGAGCTACCTGGGCGGAACTACAAAAGAGCGCCATTAGACTCGATTACGTGCCGACAGTCAATAAATAATGTTTTTTACTGGGGCGGATTTTGGCCGGTCAGGGCGTTTTCTTTGCCGAACAGGTTGATAATAAAACCGAAGACTTTTTTCACGCCCGCCCATATCCGGGGCAGCAGCCAGATCATCAGCACGATAAATCCGGCCAGCGCTATCAAAAACAGCACCGGATGATTGATGCATGCCCAGACGCCGGTTATCACGATGACATCTTCGCTGATCGAGGCAATCCAGTTGCTAAAGGGTTCCGGCGAGGCGTTAATCAACACCCGGCTCCCGGCTTTGGTCGCATGCGAGCCTGCCGCCAGACTTCCGCCGATGATGGCCGCGGCCAATTCAACAGCAGGATTCAAATCACCAACCGCTCCAGCCGCCAGCATGGCACCAGCGGGAATGCGGATAAACGTGTGTATCGCATCCCAGCCGGTATCGACGCCCGGCGTCTTGTCGGCAAAAAATTCGATGCAATACATGAGTCCCGCCGCGCCCATGACCATCGGGTTGGCGACTATCTGCAAGTCCGGCGGCAGGTCGATATTGCCGGTATTGGCAAGATAGCCCAGCGTGAACAATGTCGCGTACAGATTGATGCCGCTGGCCCAAGCCAGACCCATTGTTAAGGCCAGCGTTGTCGATATTTGATCCAGTGCGTCCATTAGAGTGCCCTTTTCTGACTATTTGGCTCAGCGTAGCATATTTTTTATGAACCTTCGCCAAACCGGCTCCAGCACATTAATATGCCCTGTCTTTATTTTTTCGCACATAATAAATTCAGACCATGTAAAATTGACCTCATATATTAGTAATTTTAGGATGTTAACGTGAGCTTTAGAGGAACAACGATACTTTCCGTTCGCCGGGGCGACAAAGTTGTAATCGGCGGCGATGGCCAAGTCACCTTGGGCAACACGGTGATGAAAGGCAATGCCCGCAAGGTGCGCCGTTTATATCATGACAAAGTCATCGCCGGATTTGCCGGTGCGACTGCCGACGCGTTCACTTTATTCGAGCATTTTGAAGGCAAGCTGGAAAAACATCGCGGCAATTTAACCCGCGCAGCCGTGGAAATGGCTAAAGACTGGCGCACCGACCGCGCCTTGCGCAAACTGGAAGCGTTGCTGACCATTGCCGATGCAAAAACGTCACTGATTATTTCCGGCACCGGCGATGTGATCGAACCTGAATATGACTTGATGGCGATCGGCTCCGGCGGCGCTTTTGCCCAGGCTGCCGCACGGGCCTTGCTGGAAAACACCGATCTTAGCGCCCGCGAAATTGTCGAACGCTCTTTAAACATAGCCGCCGATATTTGCATTTATACCAACCATAATTTGCGTATTGAAGAACTCGACGCTGAACCTAACGAGTAAACAAATGACTCAAATGACCCCCAAAGAAATCGTAAGCGAGCTGGACAAGCATATTGTCGGCCAAGCCAATGCCAAGCGTGCCGTCGCGATTGCGCTGCGCAACCGCTGGCGTCGCCAACAGGTTAGACCCTGCCCTGCGCGAAGAAATCACCCCTAAAAATATTTTGATGATCGGCCCTACCGGCGTCGGCAAGACTGAAATTGCCCGCCGCTTGGCGCGTCTGGCCAATGCGCCGTTCATTAAAATCGAAGCCACCAAATTTACCGAAGTCGGCTACGTCGGCCGCGATGTCGATTCCATCGTCCGCGATTTGGTCGATACCGCCGTCAAGATGACCCGCACGATAGAAATGGACAAGGTTGAAAACAAGGCTTTCGATGCCGCCGAAGACCGGATTCTGGATATTCTGCTGCCCCGAGCGAATGGCGGCATGCTGTCCGAGACGGAAGAATCGACCCGCCAAAAAATGCGCAAGAAACTACGCGAGGGCGATCTGGATGACAAGGAAATTGAAATCGACGTGCATCTTGCACCGATGGGCGTTGAAATCATGGCGCCTCCCGGCATGGAAGAAATGACCAGCCAGTTGCAAGGCATGTTCCAGAACCTGGGTTCGGGCAAAACCCGCTCCCGCAAAATGAAAATCAAAAAAGCATTGAAGGTTTTACAGGACGAGGAAGCGTCCAAACTGGTTAATGAAGATGACATCCGCTTACGCGCGGTCGAATCCGTTGAGCAAAACGGCATCGTGTTTCTGGACGAAATCGACAAAATCTGCAAACGTTCCGAGCTGGGCGGCGGCGAAGTTTCCCGCGAGGGCGTGCAGCGGGACTTGTTGCCGTTGGTTGAAGGCACCACGGTCAGCACCAAATACGGCTCGATCAAAACCGACCATATTTTGTTTATCGCCTCGGGCGCGTTCCATTTGACCAAACCGTCGGATTTAATCCCCGAACTGCAAGGCCGTTTTCCTATCCGCGTTGAACTGGATGCGCTTTCGGCCGATGACTTTGTGCGCATCCTGACCGAGCCTGATGCCTCGCTAACCGAACAATATACCGCGTTATTGGGCACCGAAGGCGTATCGCTGTCGTTTTCTGAAGACGGCATCAAGCGTATTGCCGAATTCGGCTGGCAGGTCAATGAAACCACCGAAAATATTGGCGCCAGAAGGCTACACACCGTTCTGGAACGGTTGCTGGAAGACATTTCCTATAATGCCCCTGATCTGATTGGCAAAAACATCCTTATCGATGCCGCTTATGTTAATGATCATTTGGCCGAGTTTGTTGAAGACGAGGATTTGAGTCGTTATATTTTGTAGAGTACGCCGTGCGTACCATGAGTATAAAAGGTACGCTACACAACTGTTACAAAGGGGGCTTGCATGCATATTAACTACAAGTTAAACACCAATGAGCTTGATGCCGATTTTTTGGAATCAGTCAAAATCATGTTTAAAGATAAAGACATTACTATTTCAATTGACGATATGGAAAACGATGAAGACGTCGCATTGGGTAAGTCGATAGAAGAAGGGCTTTTAAGCGAATCGGTCTCAAGAGAAGAGCTCGATAAAGTTTTATATGCAGATTGAGATAAAGGCCAGCTTCGTTAAGGATTTGAAAAGCGTCCCTAAAGATTTCAGGGGGAAAATTGCTACCATTATCTGCTCAATGGAACAGAGTGCTAATATTTCAAATTTAACAGGCATTAAAAAACTGAAAGGTTATCAAAACTTTTATCGTATTCAAGTTGGGGCTTATCGATTAGGTTTTGTATTGGAAGAAAATACCATTGTGCTTGTTCGGTTCTTACACAGAAAAGAAATTTATCGATTCTTTCCATAACACTAGACTTATTAAGCCAGCATGCGCCTAACCGCAAAACCTACCAATACCCACCCGACTGAAATCAAACTGCATCAGGTTTCCAATATTCTTGAAATCAGTTTCGATGACGGCAGCGTGTTTCAATTGCCGAGCGAATATCTACGCGTCTACACGCCTTCGGCGGAAGCGGTAGGTCATGCGCCCGGACAGGAAGTTCTACAGGTCGGCAAGGAAGATGTCACCATTAAAGAGATCAAGCCGATAGGCAATTATGCGATAGCCCCGGTATTTAGCGACGGCCATAACAGCGGCATTTATACTTGGGATTTGTTGTATAAATTGGGCGCTGAATATCAAACTTTATGGGCTGATTATCTTCATAACCTGGAAGCTGCCGGATATAAACGCAAAGAATCACGACAAAACTAATTCATCGTTGTCACGTAACGCTGGAGCGTGACAACGAATCTACGAAATAAACAAACAGGTACAACAATGCCACCAACACCACCCATTTCGGATTTAAACAAGTCGCCACAGAAGAGAAAGTCAATCTGGTGCGCGGCGTATTCGATTCCGTTGCCGGACAATACGACATTATGAACGACCTGATGTCATTGGGCATTCATCGCATTTGGAAACGCGTTGCCGTGCAGCTGAGCAATGTGCGCAAAGGCGATCAAGTGCTTGATTTGGCCGGCGGCACCGGCGATTTAACCACGTTGTTCGAAAAGCGCGTCGGCGCGGAAGGCCAAATAGTCTTGGCTGATATTAATTCGGAAATGCTGCGCACCGGTCGCGACCGGCTGATCGACAGAGGCTTGGTCGGCAATATCCGCTATGCGCAAGTCAATGCCGAATGTCTGCCTTTTGAAGACAATACTTTCGATTGCGTCTGCATCGCTTTCGGCCTGCGTAACGTCACCGACAAAGATGCCGCATTGCGCTCCATGTACCGCGTGCTTAAACCCGGCGGCCGCGTTATCGTGCTGGAATTTTCGCATCCGGTCGATAAAATCACCGAAAAAGTCTACGATTTTTATTCATTCAAGCTGCTGCCCAAAATAGGCAAAGTGGTTGCGAAAGATGAAGACAGCTACCGCTATCTTGCCGAATCGATCCGCATGCATCCCAAACAGGATGAGCTGAAAAAAATGATGGAAAACGCAGGTCTCGAACGCTGCGAATACTTCAACATGACGCAAGGCATCGTCGCCGTTCACAGAGGTTACAAAATCTAGCATGACCATCAAACCCTTGCTGATTGGCGCACTGGAAGCCGCGCTGAATCAATACCTTGCGTTGGATCAGGATAGCGGCTATTTTTTAACACCGCTGGCCGGCAAGGTCATTGCCGTTACCGTTCAGCCGTTTGATGAAACCATTTATCTGTGCCCGACGACCGATTCCATTCAGTGTCTGGATCAGTTTCCCGACCAAGCCCGACACCCGTCTGACCGGCTCGATTTGGGCGCTGGGCTTGATGGGACTGAGTTCGACGCCGATGCGTTCGGTTTTCTCGGGCGAGGTAAAAATAGAAGGCGACATGCAAACCGGCCGCAAATTTCAGGAGCTGTTCGCCAAACTGGACATCGATCTGGAAGAAAAACTGTCGCAGTTCACCGGCGACATTATTGCGCATAAAGTAGCCAATTTTTTCCGTGCAGGTCAAAGCTGGGGCAAAGATTCTGTTGAAACCTTCAGGCTGAATGCCAAAGAATTTTTGCAGGAAGAAACCCGCGACTTGCCGTCAGCGCCTGAAGTGGATATTTATTATGCTCAGGTCGATGAATTGCGCACCGATTTTGATCGATTGCAAAGCAGGATTGATCGGCTGAAAAAAGTTTAAACGAAAGGCAAAAGGCGCAAGGCTAAAAAAGCTTTCATCGGTCGGCTTTGTTATACTGTATTCACCTAATAGCTTACCGGACGGTGTTATGGCGACAATTACTTTCGATACATTAAAATTTGTTGAAAAACTCAAAGCGGGCGGCATTCCTGATGAACAAGCCAAGGCTATCTCCGAGGCATTTCGCGATGCTTCCGGGGAAGCTGAACTCGTTACAAAAAAAGATTTGCAAATCGAACTTGCCCCTGTCCGAGCGGACATTAATTTAATTAAATGGATGTTGGGCATCTTATTGGGCGGCGTGCTAACGCTAATTCTTAAAGCATTTTTTCCTCTATAGTCCAACAGGGCAGACACCCAAAGTCGCGCCAACTCTACAACAAAGGTAACTCGTGATCCGCCCTAAATTATTATTGCGCCTGATCCATATCAACTGGGTTCTGGTCTTTCACGGCCTGGACGAAATCGTTTTAAAAACCCATTTATTCCGACCAGTTCGTTATTTGGCGGTTTTCTCCCCCAATTACTGGCTTAGAAACTCGTCAGACTCCCGCGGCGTCAGAATCCGGCGCGCATTGGAAGACTTGGGGCCTATTTATGTCAAATTCGGCCAGGCCTTGTCTACCCGCAAGAGACCTGTTGCCCGATGACATCGCCGATGAACTGGTCAAACTGCAGGACCGAGTCCCGCCTTTTGGCAATGACATTGCCCGCAGCATTATCGAAAAAGAACTCGGCATGTCGATCAGCGAGGCGTTTGCCGAGTTTGATGCCGGAACCGCTGGCCTCGGCGTCAGTCGCACAGGTCCATACCGCCGTCTTGCACAGCGGCGAAAGCGTTGTCGTTAAAGTGCTGCGTCCCGACATTGAAAAACGCATACGCTCGGACATAGGACTACTCTACGAACTGGCCCGTTTTGC
This sequence comes from uncultured Gammaproteobacteria bacterium, assembly GCA_963814825.1. Lineage (GTDB taxonomy): Bacteria > Pseudomonadota > Gammaproteobacteria > Methylococcales > Methylomonadaceae > Methylobacter_A. Next base: position 257,150 of record CAWFEF010000001.1, read on the forward strand.
CGAGCGCTTCTGGGCTGACGCAAGAAGATTGCGCCCTGTCGATGTCGTTGCCGAATTTGAAAGAACCACGCTGGATGAACTCGACTTGGTCAGGGAAGCGGCCAATGCCGCCAAATTGCGCCGCAACTTCGAGAACTCCGACATCATCTACATACCGGAAATCCACTGGCCGCTAACGCGCCAGAAAGTACTGGTCATGGAACGGATTCACGGCATACCGGTCGGCGAAATCGAGCAGCTTAGAGAGGGCGGCGCCGATTTTAAATTGCTTGCCGAACGCGGCGTGGAAATCTTTTTCACCCAGGTGTTCAGGGATAATTTCTTTCATGCCGACATGCATCCGGGCAATATTTTCGTCGATCTGCCGGCCAAATATATCGCCGTTGATTTCGGCATCGTCGGCACCTTGTCGTTGTCCGACCAGCACTACTTGGCGGAAAACTTTCTGGCTTTTTTCAATCGCGACTATCGCAAAGTGGCCGAAATGCATGTCGAATCCGGCTGGGTTTCCGAATCGACCCGGATAGAAGAGTTTGAATCCGCGATACGTAGCGTTTGCGAACCGATCTTTGAAAAACCGCTTAAAGACATTTCCTTCGGCCAATTGCTGCTGCGTTTATTCCAGACTGCGCGTCGTTTCGATATGCATGTTCAGCCGCAACTGGTGCTGCTGCAAAAAACCCTGCTCAATATCGAAGGCTTGGGACGACAGCTTTATCCCGACCTGGACTTATGGCAAACCGCCAAGCCTTTTCTTGAGAAATGGTTTCATCAGCGCGTCGGCCCTAAAGCCAAAATCGACAGACTCATCAAACAGTTTCCCGACTTTGCCGAGCAATTCCCCGAAATTCCGTCGTTGATTTATAAAGCGCTGGACAATGCCGCTCACGCAAAGCAGCAAGCAGAAATGCAAAACAGGGAATTAATGCTGTTGCGCCAACAAATGGACAACAACCACCGCAGAACGGTCTGGGCTATGCTGCTCAGTGCGGCGGTCATCAGTGCGGCGGTGTTGTTTCAATAAGATAACATTTAAAAATGGAACACGGATGCCAAAAGTAGGCGCCTCTAGGCGACACTGATTAGACGGAATTTACACGGATTTTTTAAAGCTTAAACCCAAGTTTTACTAGTCGCTCTTGCTTTAAAGTAAGCCGGAGAATTATGGCTTAGCTTGATAGATAACTGGTTGCAATCCCCACCACGCTTGACCTCACGGATTAAACGGATCTAAACGAATTTTTTATCCGTGATTATCAGTTAAATCCGTGTCATCCGTGTTCCATCAACAATAACAGAAGGTGTAAAAATGGTAACACTGGAAACGCCGATCTGTGATTTCGGCAAAAAAGCCATCGATTTTGAATTGCCCGGCGTTGACGGGCGCACTTGGTCTCTGCAACAGTGCATGGGCAAAAACGGCCTGTTGGTGATGTTCATCTGCAATCATTGCCCGTATGTCAAAGCCGTGCAGGACCGTATAGTCAGGGATGCGCGGGAACTTAAAGCGCTGGGGGTTGAAACGGTCGCAATCATGCCCAATGATACGGTTGAATACCCTGCCGATTCTTTCGACAACATGAAAAAGCTGTCCGAGCAGTTAGGTTTCAGTTTTCCTTATTTGCTGGATGAAACCCAGCAGGTCGCCAAGGCTTACGGCGCCATCTGTACGCCGGATTTTTTTGGCTATAATGCCGACTATGAACTGCAATACCGAGGACGGCTGGATGCCAGCCGCAAGGAAACCGCACCGGAAGGCACCAAACGGGAATTATTCGAGGCGATGAAACTGATTGCCGAAACCGGCCACGGCCCCAAAGAGCAAATCAACAGCATCGGTTGCTCGATCAAATGGAAGCAAGATTAACCCTGAAAAACAAATGGAACACGGATGATACGGATATGACTGATAACCACGGATAAAAATCCGTTTAATCCGCGTCATCCGTGTCCCATTAAAAAAATCAATCCACAACAATGAGAACGTAATATGTCAATTAAGAGAATGGTAGATCTGGACTTGTCAGGCAAGCGGGTATTAATCCGTCAGGATCTGAACGTACCGGTAAAAAACGGCAAAGTGACCAGCGATATTCGTATCCAGGCCAGCGTACCGACCATTGAAAAAGCCTTGGCTGCAGGCGCGGCGGTCATGTTGATGTCGCATCTGGGCCGTCCTGTTGAAGGCCAGTACGACGAAGAGTCTTCGTTGAAACCGGTCGCCGAACGTTTATCCGAATTGCTCGGCAAGCCGGTCAGACTGGAAAAGGACTGGATCGACGGCATCACCATACAGCCGGGCGAAGTCGTGCTGTGCGAAAACGTGCGCTTTAATGCCGGCGAAGGCAAAAACGACGATACGCTGGGCAAGAAAATGGCGGCTCTTTGCGACGTGTTTGTAATGGATGCTTTCGGCACCGCACACCGGGCGCAGTCTTCAACCCACAGCGTCGCTAAATTTGCACCGATTGCTTGCGCGGGCCCGTTGTTGTCCAGCGAACTGGACGCGCTGGGCAAAGCCCTGGAAACACCGGCCAAACCGCTGGTTGCGATTGTCGGCGGCTCTAAAGTATCGACCAAATTGACGGTGTTAAAATCGCTATCGGAAAAAGTCGATCAGTTGATCGTCGGCGGCGGCATTGCCAACACATTTATTGCGGCAGCCGGTTTCCCGGTCGGCAAATCGCTGTATGAAGCCGATCTGATCGATGAAGCCAAACGTTTGATGGCAGCAGCCAAAAGCAACGGTTCCGATATTCCCGTCCCTGTCGACGTGGTTTGCGCCAAGGAATTTTCCGAAACCGCCGTTGCCACCGTTAAAAAAGTCGCCGATGTCGAAGCCGATGACATGATTATGGACATTGGGCCGGAAACCGCAAAACAGTATGCCGAGATATTGAAAACCGCAGGCACCATCGTCTGGAACGGCCCGGTCGGCGTATTTGAATTCGACCAGTTCGGCGACGGCACCAAAGCGCTGGCGACAGCGATTGCCGAAAGCAAGGCTTTCTCGATTGCAGGCGGCGGCGATACCTTGGCGGCTATCGACAAATACGGCATTAACGATGACGTGTCTTACACCTCGACCGGCGGCGGTGCTTTCCTTGAATTTCTTGAAGGTAAAGAACTTCCAGCCGTTTCTGTGTTAAAATCAGAAATAATAGGCACAAGGCGAAGGGCGAAAGGCGAAAAAACCTTTTGCCTTTCGCCTTTTGTCTTTAACCCAACTAAATCAGGATTAAAAATGGCCAGAGTCACTATCGAAGATTGTTTGGAACACGTTGAAAACCGTTTCAAACTGGTTTTATTAGCCAGCACCAGAGCGCGTCAACTGAGCCACGGCGCGACTGAATTTGTGCCGCGCGGCAAAGACAAAGATACAGTTGTCGCGTTACGCGAAATTGCGGCGGGTCATGTCTACGCCTGAAAACATCACCCTGCTGCATCGTGTCGGTGAAGCGCATGAGCACCCACATAACCCGATGTTCTAATTTGTAGAGCCTATGCTGGAAATAGCCGACCCGATCGAGCTGGAACGCCCTCAGGACAAACTGATCCGGCGTTTATGCACGACCTTGTCCGGCTATCTGGATCAAAGCCAAATCGACCAATGCGTCCGTGCTTATGAAGTCGGCGCGGCCGCTCATGAAGGTCAATTCCGCAAAAGCGGCGAAGCCTATATTTGCCACCCTGTCTCTGTCGCCATCAGCCTTGCTGAAATGCGCATGGACGCCAACGGCATCATGGCCGCCATACTGCATGATGTTATTGAAGACACCCCGGTCAGTAAAAAAGAACTGGCCGATCAGTTCGGCGCGGAAGTCGCTGAACTGGTCGACGGGGTTACCAAATTAACCAAAATCGACAGTAAGTCACACGCCGAAACGCAAGCGGAAAATGTCCGCAAAATGTTTCTGGCCATGGCCAAGGATTTACGCGTCATCATCGTCAAACTGGCAGACCGGCTGCACAACATGCAGACACTCGGCGTCATGCCGGATGAAAAAAAGCGTCGCATCGCCCGTGAAACCCTGGATATTTACGCCCCGATCGCCAATCGCCTGGGCATGAATAGTATCCGGCAGAAACTCGAAGCGCTGAGTTTTGAGGCGATGTACCCGATGCGGCATGCGGTGTTAAACAATGCGGTAAAAAAAGCGCGGGGCAACCGCCGCAAAATTGTCGACATCATAGAAAGCACGATAAAAAACCGTTTGGAACAAGCCGGCATAAATTGCGACGTGGCCGGACGGGAAAAAAATCTTTACAGCATTTATAAAAAAATGCTCAACAAAAAGATTTCCCTGGCCGATGTGTTCGATGTCTATGCGTTCAGGATTTTTTGCGATGACGTCGATACCTGCTACCGCGTCCTGGGCGTCATGCACAACCTGTACAAACCGATCCCCGGACGTTTTAAAGATTATATCGCCTTGCCCAAAGCCAATGGCTATCAATCCCTGCACTCGATATTAATGGGCCCTTACGGCGTGCCCATTGAGATCCAGATCAGGACGCATGAAATGCACCGCATGTCGGAATCCGGCATCGCCGCGCACTGGCTGTATAAATCCGATGACGATAAAACCGAAAAATTCCAGGACCGCGCCAACGAGTGGCTGAGGGATTTGCTGGAAATCCAAAAATCCGCCGGCGATTCGCTGGAATTTATCGACAACCTGAAGGTCGATCTGTTCCCGCAGGAAGTTTTCGTATTCACCCCGCAGGGCGCCATTATCAAGCTGCCGCGCGGCGCGACCATCATCGATTTTGCCTACGCGGTGCATACCGATCTGGGCAATGCCTGCGTTTCAGCCAGAATCGACAAACAGCTGGTGCCGCTGCAAACCAAGCTGGAAAACGGCGTCACCGTCGAAGTCATTACCGCTACCTGGGCCAGACCCAACCCGCTCTGGCTCAACTATGTGATCACCGCCAAAGCCCGCTCCGGTATCCGCAACTACCTGAAGCATTTTAAACAGCAGGAAGCGATCAGCCTGGGCCGCCGTTTGCTGGAAAAAGAACTGCAGACGATGCATCTGCATCTGGAAAACATCGACGAAACAAAAATACAAGCCTTGCTCCAAGTCATGTCCAAACAATCGCTGGATGAATTGCTTGAAGACATCGGCTTGGGCAACAAAATGCCATTTTTGATCGCCAAACGCATCGCCCAGGATGATATTAACGCCACCATCAAACTGGATGACAGCGACCAAGCCAAGAAAAATCCGCTGATCATAAAAGGCACGGAGGGCATGGTCATTACCTTGGCCAAATGTTGCAGGCCGATTCCGGGCGATTCGATTATCGGCTATTTCAATCCCGGCAAAGGCATCGTCGTGCATCATCACGAATGCCGTAACAGCAGCCGTCAGAAAAAAACAGACCAATTGGCTGGATGTCGAATGGAGCCAGGATGCCACCGGCGATTTTCCGGTTGAAATCCGCATAGAAGTGCTCAACCAGCGCGGCTCGCTGGCGACCATCGCCTCGACTATTTCCGAACAGAATTCCAACATTGAAAATGTCACCGTCGTCGATCAGGACGACCGTATTTGCGTCGATTTAATCACCTTGACCGTCAAGGACCGGGTGCATTTAGCCAAAATTATGCGCCGTTTGAAAGAGTTATCGATCGTATTAAAACTTACTCGCGTTAAAGCCTAAAGGATCAATAATGACCAAACAAATCATCCAGACTGATAAAGCGCCGCAAGCCATCGGCACCTATTCGCAAGCGGTCAGAGTCGATCGCACGGTTTATCTTTCAGGACAAATACCGTTGGTGCCTGAAACGATGACCATCATCGAAGGCGATATAAGCGCACAAATCACCCAGGTGTTCGATAACCTGCAAGCGGTTGCAGAAGCTGCGGGCGGCGATTTTTCGGACATCGTCAAGTTGAATGTTTTTTTGACCGATTTGTCGCACTTCCCGATAGTCAACGAAATCATGGGCCGTTATTTTCAGCCCCCCTACCCCGCACGCGCCGCTATCGGCGTTGCCGCTTTGCCTAAAGCCGCCGATGTGGAAATGGATGCGATTATGGTTTTAAAGCCGCAGGAATATCCGGCTTGATCAACCGCTAATGCATCCTGTTCATGAAAACGTCGAACACCCTGAATCAACCGGTCGGCATACTGACAGGGATAGGCGCTCAAACCGCAAACCGCCTGCAAAAACTCGGCCTTTGCACGCTTCAGGACTTGATTTTCCACCTGCCCCTGCGTTACGAAGACCGCACCCGCGTTTACCCGATCGGCATCGCTAAAGCCGGGCATGACCGTGCTGATCACCGGCAAGGTCGAATTTATCGACGTTTTACCCAGAGGCCGGAAAAGCCTGATCTGCCGAATCAGCGACGGCACCGGCTTTATCAACCTGAGGTTCTTTCACTTTACCGCCAGCCAGCATAACGCGCTGAAACCCGGCACCGCTATCAGCTGTTTTGCCGAAGTACGCTACGGATTTGCCGGACTGGAAATGGTTCATCCTGAATACAAAGTCATCGCCGATCCTGACGATTGCGTCACCGAAACGCGCCTGACGCCGGTTTATCCGCTGACCGAAGGCCTTAGCCAGAACGTGATACGCAAGGCGGTCAAACAGGCTTTAGATTTGTGCAGCCACGCACCCGAGTTGCTGACCGACTGGATACCCGAAGCTATCTTAAAGCAATACCGCTACCCTGCCCTGGCCGATGCAATCCAAACCCTGCATGCGCCGGATGAGTCGGTATCGATTGAAGCCCTGCAAAACGGCAGCGTACCCGCATTAAAACGGCTGGCCTTTGAAGAACTGCTGGCGCATTACTTAAGCCTCAGAACAACCCGGAATAAAACCAAAGCCTGGCAAGCACCCTCGTTCGCTGTAGGCGCGACCGGAACAGCCGCCACCGATCATTTCATCCGCTCCCTGCCGTTTAAACTGACCGGCGCACAGCAACGGGTCATCGCTGAAATTGAAGCCGATTGCCGATCACAACACCCGATGATGCGCTTGGTGCAGGGCGATGTCGGCTCCGGCAAAACCATAGTCTCCGCCTATGCGGCGTTACTGGCGTTAACGGCTGGCTATCAGGTTGCGGTGATGGCCCCGACCGAGTTATTGGCTGAACAACATTTCCGCAACTTCAGCGCCTGGTTTGAAGGCTTCCAGACCCAAGTGGTTTATCTAACCGGGCAGCTCAAAGGCAACGCCAGAAAGGAAGCGTTACAAGCATTGGAGAGCGGCACGGCCAATATTATCATCGGCACTCATGCCTTGTTTCAGGACAGCGTAAACTTCCATCGCCTCGGCCTGATTATTATCGATGAACAGCACCGTTTCGGCGTACACCAGCGACTGGCACTCAGGGAAAAAGGCCAGCAAGGCAATATCAGGCCGCACCAGTTAGTAATGACCGCCACGCCGATTCCCCGTACCTTGGCGATGCTGCAATATTCCGATCTGGACATATCCATTATCGACGAGCTGCCGCCGGGCAGAAAACCGATCGTCACCAGCGTGATTCCCGCCGAACGGCGCGCCGATGTGATCGACCGCATCAACAGCTGGGTCGGCAAAAAAAGACAGGTCTATTGGGTCTGTACGCTGATTGAAGAGTCGGAAGTTTTGCAATGCGAGGCGGCGGAAAAAACCGCAGAAACGCTGACCCAGGCCTTGCCGGATGTGCGCGTTGCATTGATCCACGGGCGCATGAAGTCAGCCGAAAAAGACATGGTTATGCAGGCTTTTAAAAACCATCGGATTGATTTGCTGGTCGCCACGACCGTCATTGAAGTCGGCGTCGACGTGCCCAATGCCGGATTGATGATCATCGAAAACCCGGAACGTTTAGGGCTGTCCCAGCTGCATCAATTGCGCGGCCGGGTCGGCCGCGGCAGTGACGACAGTTATTGCCTGCTGATGTATCAAGCGCCTTTGTCCGATACCGCCCGCCATCGCCTGGGAGTTTTGCGGGACAGTAACGACGGCTTTGTCATTGCCGAAAAAGATCTGGAGCTGCGCGGCCCCGGCGAAGTCATGGGCACCCGGCAGACCGGGCAAATGCATTTTAAGATTGCCGATTTGGCCAGGGATTCCGATTTACTGGAAACCGTTCAACAGATCGGCGACAGCTTTTTTACTCACTCGCCCCAGGCCATCCAGCCCTTGTGTGACCGCTGGCTGGGTGCATCCACCGAATATTCCGAGGTTTAATCCAGTTGTCCAACAAAAGCTTTTTATTTAACCGGGAACCCCATATGGCTGGAAAACCGCCCAGGCACCCGTCACACCCTGCCGGAAAACGTGCAGTCATGGACCTACGAACCGGGATCGCTAACCCAGCGTCTGCGTGATTATTACGGCGATGCGATTGGCGTCAAAATCCTGCTTCAGCAATGGAATACGCCGTTCTTAAGCGAACGCCGACTGCTTAAGTTACATGAAAACAAATACAGCTTAATCCGCGAAGTATTGCTCCACGCCAACGGCAAGCCGCTGATTTTGGCCAGAACCATCATCCCGGCAAGCACTATCAAAGTGGCTAAAAGCAACTTGGCGCATCTGGGCAGCCGTCCGCTCGGAGAAGTGATTTTTTCCTATCCGAAACTCGAACGTATCGAAATGGATGTCACCTTGATTAACCCGCCGACCTGGACACAGCCTGCGATAGCCAAAGGCCATATCGACCAGGCGATCTGGGGCAGAAGAACCGTCTACGCGATGGCACAGCGGCAAATGCTGGTCAGTGAGTTTTTTTTACCGGAGGTTTTGGAGATTTTTTAGGCTGGAGTCCGTCCATAACGCCACATATGAAGCTTGGCAGTAGGCTATGCGTACAAATTTATTGCCTGGGCTAAATGCCACTAAGTGATTATACGAATAGAAATTAATGCTCAACGAGCAAATAATTCGAACCTCCTATGAATAATGTTTTTTAGATTTTACTATCTTACGGAGGTAGAAAATGAATACAAAAATATATTTCTCCAGCAGTATCGCTTTGTTCATTTTGTTGAGCAGCAATGTCATGGCTTTCGATTTCCCTTCTTCATCACTACCCGGTACTGGAGGTACCGGTACCAGTACCGGAAGCACTTCAGCGGACGTAGTGATTTTCTCTTGCATAAATGCAAGTACAGGAACCAATACGTCCAGTAATTCTTCATGTGCTACCTCAGGCAGCTCGAGCAGTAGTTGCAGTTCCGCTACCACTAATCAAAGCGCAATTAAGGCATGGGAAATGACTGGAGATCATCCAGCCCTTAAAACCATATTAGCCGGTACTAACACCACTTGCTCTGAGGCGGTAGAGGCTGTGGGAGTCACCAATTGCATTATATCCGGAGGCGATAATCTAACCACATATACTTGTAAACTTTAATCCTTTGAGTATTTTTTAAAGCCCTTGAAAGTGGATACCGATGTATCCGCTTTCAACATTGCTCTGGGTTTAAAAATTGTTTTTACTAAAGTCTAGTCCTAATTAGCCCGGGATCAGCTGGTCCGAACGGCTTGCAAGAGTGAAATCCCCACAAATCCGCCGAGAGGGTGACGGGCTTGGGTTCTCTTATTCAGGCCTATGCCGCATTGGCAATAACAATAGCCCGTTTCGGGGCCGGCAAACCTTCGCAAGTCAGTTGCGGATTTTCCGCATCCAAAAAATCTTTCAGCGAATGAAACGTCATCCATTCCGTGGTTCGCTGCTCTTCAATGCTGGTTACGGTGACATCGACCAGGCGGATATTTTTAAAGCCGCAGCGCTTTAACCAGCTGATCAGGGTATCGCAACTGGGCAGGAACCAGACGTTGCGCATTCTGGCGTAGCGGTCTTCCGGCAGTAAGACTTGGCCCAAGCCGCCGTCGATGACCAAGGTTTCCAGCACCAGTTCGCCGCCGGATTGCAGGCAGTCTCTTAATTCCATCAGATGCTCGATAGGCGAACGGCGATGGTAAAGCACGCCCATCGAAAATACCGTGTCGAATGCCTTGAGGCCATAAGGCATATTTTCTATGCCCATCGGCAACACGTAGACCGGCGCTTCACCGTACAACTTTCTGATCAGCTGAAACTGCATCACGTTGAGCATCATGGGATCGATGCCGACCACTGTTTTGGCGCCGGCGCCGAGCATACGCCAGCAGTGATAGCCGTTGCCGCAGCCGACATCCAATACCAAGCGGTGCTCAAGCGGCGCGATATGGTCTTTTAACCTGTTCCACTTCCAGTCCGAACGCCATTCGGTGTCTATGTGGATGCCGAATAAGTTGTACGGGCCTTTGCGCCAGGGATGCAGGGCTTTTAATTGGCTCTGTAGCCCAGGGCGACTAAAGTCGCCGCCTACATTGCTCTTCGACCAAATCATCCGCACTGCCTATTTGCACCGCATCGGCATCCAGAACGCGTTGCGCGGTCGGCAAGTGCGGCACGCTATCGACCAGGGCCTGCCACTGCGCTAAATTGCCGTGTTTGGCTTGATCAAAGCCCTGTTCCAGCTGCTGCGGCAATATTTCCGCCCAAGCCTCGGCCTTGGCATCGATCAGCGCATTGTATAAGGGCTGGTAGTCGATCATTTCAGCGCAATGATCGAGGCGAAATTGAAGTATTGAAACCAGACTTCGGCGCTGCTGAAACCGACTTGCCGCAAACGGTTTTGATGTTGGGCAAAAGTTTCAGGAATCAGCACATTTTCCAACGCTGTGCGTTTCTGGCTGATTTCAAGGTCGCTGTAGCCTTGGGCTTTTTTAAAAGCGTGATGCATTTGGGTCTGCAACTCCTGCTGCCGGTCATCATCGAATTTGAGTTTTTCCGACAGGATCAAAATGCCGCCGGGCAACAGCCCCTGATAGATTTTTTGCAAAAATCCAAATCGGTCTTCAAGCGGAATAAACTGCAAAGTAAAGTTTAAGACCACCACTGAAGCGTTTTCAATCACAATCTCGCGAATGTCTTTGCACTGCACATCGACGGCAACCTTCGCCTGATCTTTGAGCAAAATTTCCTGAAAGCGGGTGACCATCGCCGGGGAATTATCGACAGCAATGATACGGCAGTTTTCGGCTTCAATCTGGTGGCGCATGGACAAGGTTGCCGCGCCCAGGGAGCAGCCCAGATCGTAACAGACGCTATGCTCACGGGCAAAGCGCCCGGCCAAAAGCCCTATCGCGGAAATAATTGCGTTATATCCGGGAACAGAGCGTTGAATCATATCCGGGAAGACGCTGGCTACTGTTTCGTCGAATTTAAACGCGCCGACTTCGCCAATTGGACTGGCATAAATGGAATCTTTCGGGAAATTCATGGCTTAACAAACAAAAACCGCGCTGGGCGGGACGGGCGGAGAAAGCAAAAGGGCGACCGACCGGTCGCCCCTACATCTGGTTTTTTTCAATGAATCAGGAATTCGCCGCCGGTTTTGCCGCCAATGCTTCAGCATTGCGTTTAACCAGTCCTTCAATGACTGCGTTTAACGAACCTTTGGTTTGAACTTCGTTGCTGAAAGTGGTGCGGTAGTTGGTTACCAGACTCACGCCTTCAATCATAATATCGTAGGCTTTCCATTCACCCTGGCTCAACACCATCCGGTAATTTACGCCGATAGGCTGAATGCCGGGTTGTAACACTTCGGTTTTCACAATAACTTTTGTCGCGCCATCTTCCATCTCAAGCGGCAGAAAACGAACCGACCAGTCATTAAATTCCACAAAAGCGCGGGAATAAGTTCTTACCAACAGTGTTTGGAACTCATGCTTAAAACGCTCCCGCTCATCAACAGTCGCTGTTTTCCAGATTTTCCCCAGAACTAGTTCTGAGATTCTGTCGAAATCAGTATGCGGGTAAATGACTTCGTTAACGAATTGTGTAATCTTGGTAAAATCCTTGGTAAAGGATTTATCCTGCAACCTTTCCTGCAATTGTACCGAAGCCACCTGTATCGCCTGCTGCGGAGGCAATAAATCAGCCGCAATTGCCTTAGCAACAGGCATCAAACCGATTAAAACAGCAATTACACCAAATATTGTAACTTGTTTTGCTTTCATAAAAAACCTCTAAAAATTCAAACCGGTATATGCTTTGTATCTTCAAATATCAGTGTGGTAATTTCCCTGATACAATAAACCGCATAAAAGCCAAGCCTTAAATGACTTAGCGCCGTAGATTTGATATTCCCAACCCTTAGAGCTAAGGATAAGATGACATATAATAACATCAATTTTCCTCAAACACGCATGAGAAGAATGCGTTATAACGATTTTTCCCGTCGTTTAATGCGCGAAAACCGCTTGTCTGTCGATGATCTGATTTACCCGATGTTTGTCACCGAAGGCTCTAATCAACGGGAATCCATCTCATCCATGCCGGGAGTGGAAAGGCTCTCCCTGGATTTACTGCTGGAAGAAGCCCATCAACTTTATAAGCTGGGCATCCCTGCCATTGCATTGTTTCCGGTAACATCTGCCGATAAAAAATCGGAACAGGCTGCCGAAGCCTATAACCCTGACGGCTTGGCTCAGCGTAGCGTACGGGCTTTAAAAAAAGCCATCCCTGACTTGGGCATTATTACCGATGTCGCGCTGGATCCTTTCACTACTCACGGACAGGATGGACTGGTCAATTCCGGACGGCTACGTGATGAATGATGAAACCATCGAAGTATTGGTTAGGCAGGCGCTGTCTCATGCCGAAGCCGGAGCCGATATTGTCGCGCCATCGGACATGATGGACGGTCGTATCGGCGCGATAAGGCAGGCACTGGAAGCCCAAAATCATATCAACACGCTGATACTCGCTTATTCGGCCAAATATGCCTCCAGCTTTTACGGCCCGTTCCGGGATGCGGTGGGTTCCGCCGGGATGCTGGGCAAAGGCAACAAATACAGCTATCAAATGGATCCGGCCAATTCCGATGAAGCCCTGCGCGAAATACAGCTGGATTTACAGGAAGGTGCGGACATGGTCATGGTCAAGCCCGGCATGCCTTATCTGGACATCATCCGCCGGGTAAAAGACCAATACGGCGTGCCGACGTTTGCCTATCAGGTCAGCGGCGAATACGCGATGCTCAAAGCCGCTGTCCATGAACGGCTGGCTGGATGAAAAACAAGTCGTTCTGGAATCGCTGCTGGCTTTCAAACGTGCCGGCAGCGATGCCATCTTGACCTATTACGCCAAAGCTGTAGCCCAGTGGCTGCAAGAGTAACGCAGATAACGAAAATAATAACTAAAGCGGAGCCTGTTTCATGTCAGAAGATATTCTAATTACCGAAAAAAGAAGATTTCATATTGAGGAAGCCATTTTGGTTTTGCTGCTGATCCTGTCGCTGGTCGGCATCGGCATCATGGACTTTTCCCCCGCCGACGGCTATGGCTACTGGCTTATTATGATGCTGCTGTTCGGCCTGTTTGCGATGATTATCGGCTGGGTGCAATCCAAGCACCGTGCTGATGATTTCAAGATAATACTGCGCGAGCAATCGATACACTGGGCCACATCGTTACTGGTAGTTGGCGGGGCATTTTTAATCCATCAGTCGGGACGGATAGCCGAAGAAGATGCCGGGCTGATTATCCTGCTGATTTTATCGCTTTCGACCATACTGGACGGTCTGCGCGTAGGCTGGCGCTTTAGCCTGGTCGGGCTTTTCCTGGGCGTTGCCGCTGTCGTTTCCGTCTATACGCCGCATTTTCTCTGGATAGAATTGGGCATCGCCATGTTGATTGTTGCCGTGACCATTGCATGGGAATTGTGGCTGGAGAAAAAAGCACAATCATGACGTTACCAGACCGCTATGCCGTGTTTGGACACCCGATCAAGCACAGCAAATCGCCGCGAATTCATCGTCTTTTTGCCGAACAAACCGGACAATCGCTTGAATACACTGCGGAAGACAGTCCCTGCCGAACAATTCCAGGCGGCCGTTGCGAGGTTTTTTGCCGAAGGCGGCAAGGGCTTAAATTGCACCGTGCCGCTTAAAGAACTCGCCTGGAACTATGCCGACCATAAAACCGAGCGCGCCCAGCTGAGCAAGGCTGTCAACACGCTCGCGCTCCAGCCGGACGGTTCTATCTTGGGCGACAACACCGACGGCATCGGCTTGGTAACCGACTTGACCGCCAATCACGGCATCGCCTTATCGGGCATCCGAATATTGATTCTGGGTGCCGGCGGCGCCAGCCGGGGCATCATACTGCCGATACTTGAGCAATCTCCGCAAACGCTGGTTATCGCCAACCGCACCGTAGATAAGGCCGTCAAGTTGGCCGCTGAATTTCACGGCAAAGGCCCCATCACCAGCTGCGGCTTTGATGGTTTAAAAGATCGGCAGTTCGACTTGATTTTAAACGCGACCTCTGCCAGTTTGAGCGGGCAATTACCGCCATTGCCTTCCGGCTTACTGGCGGAAGACGGCAACTGTTACGACCTCGCCTACGGCAACGAGCCGACAGCTTTTGTGCGTTGGGGGCAGGAAAATTATGCTGCAAAAAGCCTGGATGGACTGGGCATGCTGGTTGAACAGGCGGCGGAAGCTTTCTTTATCTGGCGCGGCATTCGGCCCGAAACCCGGCCTGTTATTGAGCTGCTGAATTCAGAGCGGCAATAGAACACGGATGACACTGATTTGGACGGATGAACACTGATAAAACCTGATAATTACCGAATAGAATTATTAAGGCGGAGGTACAGCAAGTGCGGCTTCGATTCTTTTAAAATCCGTTTAAACCCGTCTAATCCGTGTCATCCGTGTTCTATTGAGTAGTTGTCTTCAAATACTCATTTTTCAACTGAATATACTGGCGGGACGAGTATTCCAGAAATTCCTTTTCGGACTCTTTTAACGGCCTGGCCTGTTTGGCAGGCACGCCCACATAAAGATAGCCGCTTTCCAGTTTTTTCCCCGGCGGAACCAGCGCCCCCGCACCCAGCATCACATAATCCTCAAGCACGGCGCCATCCATGATAATCGCGCCTATCCCGATCAGGCAATAATCGCCGACGGTGCAGGCATGAACCACCGCCCGGTGCCCGATAGTAACGCCTTTGCCTATAGTTAACGGATAGCCTTGAGCCGTATATTTGCCGGCGTGAGTGACATGCAATACCGAACCGTCCTGCACATTGGTGCCGTCGCCAATAGTGATGCGTTCAACATCGCCCCTAACCACTGTCGCAGGCCATATCGAGACATCATCGCCCAAAGTAACGTCGCCAATCACCACAGCGCTGTCATCGATAAAAACCGACTTGCCTATTTTGGGTTGTTTGTCGTTAAATTTCCTGACTGCCATCCTAACCTCATTCGCTGTTCATCTATTTGAAACCCAAAGCCGGCTTTGAATCACGCCTCAACACGGTTCAACGCAAACAGCGCCAGCGCTAAAACAGTCAAACTGGGCGCAAATGCGGTAAACGGCGGATTTAAGATCGTAAATCAACCCAAGATGCCCGACAATTTTATCGACAATATTAAAACCCATGCCGATCACAACACCTATCATCATCCTTGCGCCAACATTAACGCCGCGTTTAACGCCGATCACGAACGGCGCAGACACCAGCAGCATCACGAAAACGACCAACGGATTGACCACGCGCCCCCAGAAGGCCAGTTCGAACTCCTGCGATTTTTGATGATTGCCCTTTAAAAAATCGATATACATCGCCAGATCGTACATGGACAGATTGCTTGGATTGACCACCACAATCTCCAATAAATCCGGGGCGACGGTTGATTGCCAGATTTGCTCGGTTTGGCTGCTTGCGGTCATTTGCTGTAATGAAACATCCGACTTCTTGATTTGCTCCAACTTCCATTGCTGATTGCCTTGAAAAACAGCCTTGTCGGCATGTGTCGAATAGCGCAAATGGCGCTGCTCATCCAGTTCATAAATACTGATGTCAGACAGATTTCCGTCATCCTGAACTTTCCGCACATTGATGAATTTTTTGCCTTCACGCAGCCAGAGTCCATATTTGGCATTCATCACAACCTGCTCATTCTGGGCGGTGACTTTAATTAGCTGCGCCGCCCGCTCGGCATCCGGCGCGACAAACTCACCGACCGCTATTGAAATCATGACTAAAATGGCACCGGCCAGCATAACCGCCCTGATAATCCCCAAAATGGACAAGCCGGCCGCGCGCATCGCAATAAGTTCGCGGTTATTGCCCATCGCGCCCAAAATAAACAGGCTGCCCAATAAAGCTGCAGCCGGCATCAATTCATAAAAAACAGAAGGCGACCCCAGAGCCAGGTAATAAAAGATCTCTTTTAAGCCGTAATGCCCTTTGCCCAGATCCTTTAGCTGATCACTGAAGGTAAACAGATTGAACAAGGTCAATAACAATATAACGGCGATAAAAGAGCCTTTTAAGATCTCCCTGATGATATAGCCTGTTAATACATTCACTTAGACACCATTTCCCGAACTTTCAGAATAAGCCATTGCCATCCGTATAATCTTGCCAATAAGATTCCGCCTATCAGCAGCAACAGCGTGTTGACGCCAAAAACCCCCAGCCAAGGGGGGATGGTTTGGTTTATCACCCAGCCCTGGCTGACGCGGATAAGATTGCCGTAGCTGAAATAGATCAAAAAGCCAACCAGCATATTTCCGTAGACACCGCCGCGAGGCGACATCTGGGCCAAAGGCACGGCAATAAAACTCAGCAACATGATCCCCAACGGAATAGAAAACCGGCGCTGCAATTCGGCAATATCGGTTATTTGGTCGGAACTCGCCAGCGCATCGGTGGATGTCGACTCCTTGCCGAAAACGGTGGCCGATTCCTTATTCTCCAATCTCACTGCGTATTCGGCAAACTGTTCAAACACAAAATTTACGGTTCCCGGTTGTCCCTGTACGCGCTCACCGTTTTCCAAAATGACATAGCGCCCATCCGGCAGGTCTTTCATCGTGCCCACATCGGCATTAATAATCGCCAAGCGGTCTCCTTGCCGGTGCTGAACAAAGATCTGATGCATTTTTTTATCGTCATCGATCTTTTCCACATAAAAAACCAGGTCTCCTTGGCTGTATTCGCTGAACTTTCCTGCGGCAACGCCTCGGGTATCGGCCGATTCCTTATCCTGATGCAGCAGATCCTCCATCATGGCTTCCGCCCAGGGCGAGACATAGAATGACAAGCCCGCTGACAATATGCTTAAAGGGAAAACCATCAGGAATATAGCCCGATAGACCGTGCCCGAGCCGCCGCCTGCGGAAGCGACCGCCGACATTTCCTGGTCCCGGTACATTCGACCCAAGACCATCAACACCGCCATAAACAGGGCGGCGGGCAAAAAAGCGGCGCTGGCAATAATCGTTTTCAAGCCCAGAACAGTCATCAAGGTTTGATTGGATACCTGGCCTTCGACAGCCTTGTCCAGAATCCTGATAAACTGCCGACTGACAATAATGACGACAATCACCGACCAAACCGCCAGTAATGTCCTTAACAAATCCAAGGCAACCATTTTGTCCAGAACGGTGACTAACTTACCCCGCCCCATTTTATAACCTTCAGTCCAATTCGCTTCCAAGCGCGTTTCCCCCTGTTAAATCCACATGTGTGTTGTTCATCGAAAATAAATAGCACAAGGTAAAAGCGTAGCGGCTTCCAGCTTGAGCTTGTAAATTATGAACCATTTTATAGAAACAACGCCATTAGGAGTAGTTCATTATGGGCGTGCCGAGATTATGCAAACCTTTAAAATATTATAACCCCTCACAACAACGGAGATATAACACATTGATTATCATTACCTTTCCAAATATCACCCTTGATAAAAGGTGTGTAAAATGTCAGATTGTATTATCATTGGCGGCATTTACCTGACTCAGCAGCTCTCAAGGAACAGCAAAAACATGACACCAGCATCTTTCCGTCAATGCCGGATCAATGGAGCAATTGTAGTTGCCGCCGGGTTTATATGGTTTCTGTTGCTGGGTTATCGCGACCTGATAGAGCCGGACGAGGGACGCTATGCCGAAATCGCCAGGGAAATGCTCAACTCCGGCAATTGGGTTACTCCGCGCCTGAACGGATTCAAGTATTTTGAAAAGCCGCCTTTGCAGTATTGGGGCTCCGCCATCAGCATGGCCATATTGGGAGAAACCAATGCCGCCGCCAGGGTGTGGTGTTCCGGACTGGGATTTATCGGCGCCTTATGGATCGGCTTTGTCGGCAATCGACTTTACGGTCGTGGTGCCGGTTATTTCGCGTTCCTGTTTTTAATCAGCACGGTTCTATATGTTGGGATGGGCCACGCCAACAGCCTGGATATGGGCGTCAGCGCCCTGCTGGCCATCGCTGTCGGCGCATTGACGCTGGCTCAGTCGGTACGAGACCTGCCGACACAGGAACGAAACTGGATGCTGCTGGCCTGGGCCGCGCTTGCCGGAGCCACGCTGAGCAAAGGCCTGATCGGCCTGGTGCTGCCAGGCGCCGCGATAGTTCTGTACACCCTCTGGCAACGCGATTGGGCGCTGTGGCGCCATTTGCATATGGGCAAAGGTTTGCTGCTGTATTTGTTGATAGCCGCGCCTTGGTTTGTTGCCGTCAGCCAGGCAAATCCCGAGTTCCCCCATTTCTTTTTCATCCATGAACATTTCGAGCGTTTTACCAGCGATGTTCACGGACGCACCAAGTCCAACTGGTATTTCTTCGCCGTCTTTGCGATAGGCGCGATGCCCTGGCTATTCTCGGCATTACACGGCGTGATTAAACCGCCTTTTTCCTGGCGGGCCGAAGCCGGAAAATTTGAAGCCTCACGCTTGCTTTGGGTTTATACGATTTTCGTGTTCTTCTTTTTTTCAATTTCCCATTCTAAATTGCCGGGCTATATTTTGCCGATGTTTCCAACGCTGGCGCTGCTGGTCGGCGAAAACATGTCCAAGCGCAAACATTTTATTGTCGACGGCATAATAGCTATCGTCATTGCCCTCATTATATTTATTTTCTTTATCTGGAAAGCCGGCGATACGGCCAAGATTGGAAGATTAGCGTCACATTTGATACTGTTCCGCCCGTGGATTATTTCAACCGCTGTTTTAGCAGGAGCCGCCGGCATTTCTACGCTGCTGCTGAGGCAGCATAAAAATTTGGCGATTTCCGCTTTTGCCCTCTGCGCCCTGCTTGGCATACAAATGGTTTCATGGGGTTACCAAAGCATCAGCGAGTTACGCTCCAGCCGAGTTATGGCGGAAACGATTCAATCCTATATCGACAAAAGCGGCAAGGACTTTGTGGAGATTTATGACATTGGCCGCTATGACCAGTCACTGCCTTATTACTTAAATAGGACCATTAAGCTGGTGGGCTTTACCGGAGAACTGGAATTCGGGATTAACCAGGAACCGCAAAAATGGCTAAATGAGGCGGATTTCATGCCTATCTGGCTAAACTCAGAACAGGCAATCAGCGTGATCAATCAGGCGACCTATGAGCTATGGCAACAACAAAAGGTACCCATGCACACAATTTATGAAAATTCCCGTTATATCGCGGTGGCCCGCCGATGAATCTTATTAGTTTCTGTATTATCCTGACCGGCGTCCTATTGAATGCGGTCGCGCAATTAGCACTTAAAGCCAGTGTTAAGGAAATGGGCGCTATCGGCCTGAATTTTTCCTCGTCCGCAACAGCATTTTTGCGGCTGGCCTCCGAGCCTTTCCTCTGGACGGGCTTGGTTTGTTACGGCATCAGCGTCATCGTCTGGATATTGGCGCTGTCCAGGGTCGATGTCAGCATCGCCTATCCGATGCTGTCCATGGGTTACGTGGTCAATGCATTTTTCGCGTGGCAGTTGTTCGGCGAATCGATGAACCTGGCCCGCTTGATCGGGATGGGCATCGTCCTGCTGGGCGTTTACGTTTTAGCAAGGAGTTAAGATGCTGCCATTCACCCGCCCCACGCTTGATGACGAAGAATTTGCCGCTATCAAAGAGGTGCTGCAATCAGGATGGCTGGCAACCGGCCCCAAGGTTGCGGCTTTTGAAAGCGCGCTGGCCGATTATATCGGCGGCGATGTCCAGCTTCGGGTGTTCAATTCGGGCACCAGCGCGCTGGAAGCGGTGTTGCTTGCTTACGGGATTGGGCCGGGCGACGAGGTTATCGTTCCTGCGATGAGTTTTGTTGCCAGCGCCAATATCATCGTTCGTTGCGGTGCGACGCCCAAATTTGTCGATGTCGATTTGGTCTCCCGCAATATCGATGCGGCTGCGGTTGCGACGGCGATCACGCCCAAAACGAAGGCCATCATACCGGTACATTTTGCCGGACGCGCTGTCGATATGGATCCGATTTATCAGCTGGCTAAGCAGCATAATCTGTTAGTGCTTGAGGATGCTGCCCAGGCTATCGGCACTCAATATAAAGGCCGCCAAATCGGCAGTTCGGGCAATCCCGTCTGTTTCAGTTTTCATCCCAACAAGAACATGACCACGATTGAAGGCGGCGCGCTTGCGATCAACGATCCTGTTATGCTGAAAAAAATTGAGGGCATCCGTTTTCACGGCATCGAAAGAGACTCAGAAGGCGGCATGGATGTGACTGCATGGGGCGGCAAAATGAACATGCCGGATGTGGGCGCAGCTCTGGGCTTGGTGCAGCTGAAAAAACTCGATGGCTTTAACCAAAAACGCAGGGTGTTGGTTGACCGTTATTTTCAGCAACTTCCCCCTCATGACGCCTTGGTGCTACCTGCCGATGCGGAAGGCCATAGCTGGCATATGTTCTGTATTCTGCTCGATTGGGAAAAAATCGGACTGAGCCGCAACCAAACTCTCGAAGTGCTCAAACAGCAATCCATCACGGCCGGCATCCATTATCCGGCTATGCATCTGTTCTCACTTTATCGTCAATATGGCTACAAACCCGGCGATTTTCCCAATGCCGAAAAAATCGGCGAGCAAACCTTAACGCTGCCGTTATTCCCCGGCATGGAAGAAAAAGACGTTGATCGTGTCTGCTCGGCAGTGCTTTCATTATTGAATGGCTCTTATTAATGAAGCGGTTAAGTCTATCCGAATAGGATAACAACCCCTTTTTATAATATAATAAAAGCCATTAATTTGCTGAGCCAAGTTTTGCCTCGTACTTTTACCGATTTAATACCATACCCCATAAATGACGAACAATCTTGAAACACCGGAAGTATCCATAGTTATTCCTGTCTACAACGAAGAAGCCGTTTTATCGCTGCTGTTTGAAAGACTTTATCCCGTACTGGAAAACCTTAAGCACCGCTACGAAGTCATTTTCGTCGATGACGGCAGCCACGACCATTCGGCCGCATTACTCCGCAAGCAGTTTCAGTTGTTCCCCGACACCACCCGCGTCGTGTACCTGCGCGCCAATGCCGGACAACACGCGGCGCTGATCGCCGGTTTTGAACGAGCCAAAGGGAACTATATCCTGACCCTCGACGCTGACCTGCAAAATCCCCCCGAAGAAATCCCCAATCTGCTACAGCAAATGGATGCTGGTTTCGATTATGTCGGCACGATACGGCGGCAGCGTAAAGATAGTCTCTGGCGGCATTGGGCTTCATTGGCGATGAACCGCTTGCGCGAAAAAATCACCCGCATCCACATTACCGATCAGGGCTGCATGATGCGGGGTTATCACCGAGACATTATCGATGCGGTTTTAGCCACGACTGAAACCAATACCTTCATACCGGCACTGGCCTATCTTTATGCCGGCAATCCGACTGAAATCGTTATTGACCACGAAGAACGCGCGGCCGGGGAATCGAAATATTCGCTGTTCAAGCTAATCCACCTCAATTTCGACTTGATGACCGGATTTTCCATTGCTCCTTTGCAGGCATTTTCGCTGATCGGCATCGGCGTTTCGATATTCTCGCTGTTCTTTGTGCTCTATCTGGGCTGGCGCAGACTGATGGTTGGACCGGAAGCGGAAGGCGTTTTTACGCTGTTCGCCATTGTGTTTCTGTTGATCGGCATTTTGTTATTCGGCATCGGCCTGCTGGGCGAGTACATCGGACGGATTTATTCCCAGACCCGCTCGCGCCCCCGCTATTTAGTCAAGGCTGTACTCGATAATGCTAAAGGCGATAAGCCTTAATGAAGCCCTCAGCCATTGTTTTTGCCTACCACAACATCGGCGTTACCGGCATAGAATGCCTGCTGCAAGCCGGAGTCGAGATTAAACTGGTGGTCACCCACCAGGATGACCCTGAGGAAAACATCTGGTTCGGCAGCGTTGCCGAGCTGGCAAACAAGCATCGGATTCCGGTCATAACGCCGGACAATCCCAATCTGGCGGAAACCGTGAAATACATTGCCGACCTTAACCCGCAATGGTTTTTTTCCTTTTATTACCGGCACATGCTGAGTCCTGAGCTGCTGGCGATCCCGAGCCGAGGCGCTTATAACCTGCACGGCTCATTACTGCCGAAATACCGCGGCCGCGCGCCGGTCAACTGGGCGGTTTTGCATGGCGAATCGACAACCGGCGTCAGTCTCCATCAAATGGTGGAAAAGCCCGATGCCGGCTCGCTGATTGATCAGGAAGCCGTCGCGATTTTGTCCAACGATACGGCGCACGATGTTTTCTTGAAACTTACGCCGGCCGCAAAAACGCTGTTGGATCGCTGTTTGCCTTTATTGCTTGACGGCAAGATAGAACCCAAACCTTTGGACCTGAGCCAAGGCAATTATTTCGGAGGCCGCAAGCCGGAAGACGGCCGTATCGACTGGCAGCAATCGGCCTGGGCTATCCATAACTTGGTTAGGGCCGTGGCGCCGCCTTATCCGGGCGCATTCTTCGACAGCAACGGCAAGCGTTTTTTTCTGCTCGGCAGTCATTACAACAATGAGACCGCTGTATATTCGGGCAAGGTTTGCATCTATTGGGCTGACGGTCATTTTTATGCCGACTGCACCGATGGCAAACGCTTCCGCATTGAACAACTGAGCTATAACGGCAAAGCGTTAGATCAGGCCTCGCTCAAAGCCATAACAAACGACGAACAGTTATTTCCAACCTTAAACAATTAACAATTTTCAACATAACCCACTAGGAACTTATGAACGTACTCATACTCGGTGTCAATGGCTTTATCGGCCATCACCTTTCAAAACGCATCCTCGAAACCACCGATTGGCATGTCTACGGCATGGACATGCAATCTAACCGTGTTGAATCATTCCGCGAGCATGAACGTTTCCATTTCTTTGAAGGCGACATCACCATCAACCATGAATGGATGGAATACCACATCAAAAAATGCGACGTGATTCTGCCGCTGGTTGCAATCGCCACGCCTGCCACTTATGTGACCCACCCGCTGGCGGTATTCGAACTGGATTTTGAAGCGAACCTGCCGATTATCCGCGCCTGTGTGAAATATAAAAAACGCGTCATGTTCCCTTCGACCTCCGAAGTTTACGGCATGTGCAAAGACGATGAATTCCATCCTTATGAGTCCGAACTGGTATTAGGCCCGTTGAATAAACAACGCTGGATTTACTCCTGCTCCAAGCAATTGATGGACCGGGTTATCTGCGCTTACGGCCAGGAACAAGGCCTTGATTACACCCTGTTCAGGCCTTTCAACTGGATAGGCCCCGGCCTTGACAGCATCCATACGCCGAAAGAAGGCAGTTCGCGAGTGGTAACCCAATTCTTGGGCCATATCGCCCGCGGCGAATCCATCAAATTGGTCGACGGCGGACAACAACGCCGCAGCTTTACCTTTGTCAGCGACGGTATTGACGCGTTGGTGCGCATCATCAAAAACGAAAACGGCAAGGCAACCGGCAGCATATACAATATCGGCAATCCAGCCAACGACCTGTCAATCAGGGAACTGGCCGAGCTGATGCTGAAAATCGCCAAAGAGCATCCCGAATATAAGGAACTGGCCGCCAAAGTCGAATTGATCGACACCACCGCCAACGATTACTATGGAAAAGGCTACCAGGATGTTAAAACCCGTGTGCCCTGGATCGGCAATACCATGGATGAACTGGGCTGGAAGCCTGAGGTTACCGTGGAAAATGCGTTGCGCAATATTTTCGACGCCTACAGCCACGAAGTTGCTGCCGCAAGAGAACTGATCGATCAAGACCAGACTTCATGAAAATAGCGCTAAAAGTCGATGTGGATACACTGCGCGGTACGCTGGAAGGCGTACCCGCATTGCTGGATCTGTATCAACGCTACGGTGTGAAGGCCACCTTTCTGTTCAGCCTCGGCCCCGACCATACCGGTCGGGCGTTGCGCCGGATATTCAGGCCCGGATTTTTCAGCAAGGTTCAGCGCACCTCGGTGCTCAGCCACTACGGACTGAAAACCCTGCTCTACGGCACCTTGCTTCCCGGCCCGCATATCGGCCGCCGGGGCCGCGACATCATGCGCCAAGTCGAGAAGGCCGGGCATGAAGTGGGCGTGCATTGCTACGACCACATCCGCTGGCAGGATTTTGTCGCCAACCGCGATGCAGCATGGACGCAAAAGGAAATGCAGGCGGCCATCGATTCATTTCAGGACGTTTTCGGCCACCCCCCTTCCGTGCATGGAGCGGCCGGCTGGCAGCTGAACAAACATGCGTTAAAACGGGAACAGCAACAGGGCTTTCGTTATGCCAGCGATTGCCGCGGCCAGTCCCCGTTTATCCCGCAGATGGAAGGCGAAACCTTCCAATGCCCGCAAATCCCCACCACCCTGCCGACGCTGGACGAACTGATCGGCTGCAACGGCATCACCGAAGCCAACGTGCATGAAGCGGTATTCGCCGCCAGCCGCAAGCCCGCGCCGGAAGGTCATGTGTATACTTTGCATGCGGAACTGGAAGGCATGAAACTGCTGCCGGTCATGGAAAAACTGCTGCAACTGTGGCAAAAAGCCGAAGATGACATCGGTACGCTTGCAGATTATGTCGCCGACCTCGATACCGCTACATTGCCATGCCATGAACTGGTCATGTCAGAAATAGAGGGCCGTTCGGGTGTATTGGCCGTGCAGGGTTCGAAGATTGACGTAGGCCGGAATAAGACTACCCAAGCCTGTCCTGAGCGTGTCGAAGGGCGTAGCGCGAGGTAGCTTTTCCGGCGTACACTGCGCGAATCCGTTTTCGCTATTACCGACAGCGGGACGGAGTTGCCCCCCGTCCCGCTTTTGGAATCTTAACTAATCCACAAGGGAAGATAGGATCAAAAACGTATGATTACTCCCATCAATCAGCAACTGCTCAAAAAGCTTAGCATGGAGGCCATAGCATTGCCTCGCCGTCGTAAGAACCACAATTTTCATGAAAATAGTGAAGCTCAAACGCATCGATTATTAAATGCTATAGAACCAAACTCGTATGTTATGCCGCACAAACATAACGACCCAAACAAAGGGGAAACTATAATTTGCCTTTCCGGCAGGCTGGGCTTAATCGTTTTCGACTCAACAGGTAATGTTGAACAAAAGCTAACATTAGAAGCAGGCAGTGAGACTGTTGGAGTTGACATTCCTTACGGTACTTTTCACACGGTACTCGCACTGAAAACTGGAACCGTGTTCTTTGAAGCTAAAGCCGGGCCATTTGTTCCACTTAAAGCAGAAGAGCAAGCACCATGGGCTCCAGCCGAAGGCGATGATTCAGTTACAAATTATCTCGCAACGCTCTACGCCATGTTTGATTGATTCGAAAAACCAAAGTTTATATATCCATATCTTTATTAAACTTAAGAAGACGCCTTCATAAGCTGTTAATTGGTACTATGCCCAATCCCCGTTACCAGTCCAGTAGGCCGGAATAAGCCTGTTTGAGCGATAGCGAAAATGGGTGTTTCCGGCACACACTGCGCGAATCCGCCGGAAACGCCACCTCGCGCTATGCGTTTGGATGGCCTTATCCGGCCTACTTGATGAACGATACGGTTTCTACTGCGCTTTGGCGTTTGTTGGACTGTGTGAATCAACGTAAGCATCAAGTAAGCGGCGGATCATACGTTGATATTGGGTATGGTTTTTAGCCGCCTCGGACTTAAAAAACTCTATACTTTTTTTACTCAGAGCCAACGTAACCTTAACACCTTCCTCATTGAAAGCCAGCTCAGCAGGCGATGGTAAAAAATCTGCAATCACCTTAACATCGCCCAAAGGTTCATTGGTGTATTTTATTTTCGCGCTCATAAATCGCCCTTCCTTTGCGCCAGTAACCTGCGCCAATAATTCGAATAACAGAGGCGCGATAAGTAAATCGCACCGTTAGAATGCCGCCATTAACCTCACCAAAACAATAAAAGCGTTCTTCAATTTGGTTATGGGATTCATTTTTGGCGATGATACGAAACGGATCAGCAAAAGCATATTGTGCAACGGCAAATGAAATGCCATGCTTTTCTTGATTTAGCGTATCTTTTTCCGTATCCCACTCAAATTTAGTTTTTGGCATAAGCTAAAATTAACATGCAGCCATATAAATAGCCATATTTTTATATGCAAAGCTTGCCATATGGCCTTTATGCTTGATTGTTAGTTTTGGTTTGGCGTAAAGATTAGCGAATCCGCCGGAAACGCCACCTCGCGCTACGCGCTTGGATGGCCTTATTCCGGCCTACTTGAGTGCCTATCTAATGTTTGGCTTCAAAATTCAGACGAAAAAAAACCGCATCCCTGCGGTTTTTTTATGCCCGGAACATTAAACAATCCGTATCGTTTTGTCTAGTCGGTGAGAGGGTTGTTTTATCCTTATTTTATTTATTTTTTATAATTACTCTTGAATAACTTCACAGTTAATAAATGCGTCTCCTGAAATCTTTATAACATTATGTTGTATAACAACTTTGATGTCAGTATGTAGACTTGACCATTCTGCGTCAGTACCATTAGACTGCTGGTCTCTTGAGATATAATCAACATCATAGTAATGCTTGAAAGTAATGCCGTTTTCTTTGTCAGCGTCGGATAACGGTTTATTACGCCAGTCCTCTTGATATTTATGTAGCCTTATAGCTTTAACTTCATCCGTTTTTCTGATAGCCCCTTTATCTGTTCTATTTTTAAAGCAGGTGTTAATCCAATTATTGATTGTCGATTGTGAAGGGCCATTTTGAATAGAGTTTTGTGTAGATGGCACGCCTTCCTTAACTGACTTATTAAGATACAGTTCATCAGCTTTAGCGTTATTCTGCGACATACTTTTATCGCTGTGATTGAATTCGTAAATAAGGTATTCTTTTGCCAGCGAATTACCTTGCTCGGCTGATTTAAGAAGCCACTCCTTAGCTTTAGCGTAATCCTGTGTCACCCCTTTACCTTTGAGATACATCATGCCCAGGGTGTATTGTGCAAATTGGTCATCTTGCTCAGCAGACTTAAGAAGCCACTCCTTAGCTTTAGCGTAATCCTGTGCCACCCCTTCGCCTTCGAAATACATGTCGCCAAGTGTTCTTTGTGTAGATGGCACGCCTTGCTCAGCAGACTTAAGAAACCACTCCTTAGCCTTAGCGTAATTCTGTGCCACCCCTTCGCCTTTGTAATACATGTTGCCAAGTAAGCCTTGTCCATATCGATTGCCTTGCTCGGCTGATTTAATAAGCCACTCTTTAGCCTTAGCGTAATCCTGTGTTACACCATGACCTTTGTAATACATGTCGCCAAGGAAGAATTGACCAAGTGAATTGCCTTGCTTAGCTGACTTAAGAAACAACTCTTCAGCCTTAGCATAATTCTGTGTCACGCCTTCGCCATTAGAATACATGTTACCAAGGTTGAATTGTGCGTCTGAATTACCATCCTCAGCGGACTTTAGAAGCCATTCCTTAGCCTTAGCGTAATCTTTTTCCCCTCCTTTGCCTTCGTAATACATGTTGCCAAGTATGCTTTGTGCGGCTGATTCACCTTGCTCAGCGGATTTAAGAAACCATTCTTTAGCTTTAGCGTAATCCTGTGTTACGCCTTGACCTTTGTAATACATCATGCCAAGGGTGATTTGAGCATATTTATCACCATTTTCAGCTTTTGCGAGTAATTCATCAAATGAGGGAGAACAGGCGGACAGGAAAACAAGAAGCATAACGAGAATAATTTTTTTCACTTTTACAATGCCTATGTGTTTGAAAGATAACTGAATTATAGCCTTAAAAATTGGTGGCGTGAAAAACGCTTAAAAACATTGGACAAAATGATGATGGGGCAAAATGGGTTGCGGCATGAGCCGCCCGTCCATGCCCGACAATCTAACATAAAACCTACTTATCCGAAGACGATTTGTAAACACAATATAGTAATGTTGTCTTCGTGGTAACACATCTGTTTATATCTTCCGCCAACCGTGTCTCCCCAATCAATAACCGATATTTGTGTTGTATAATCGCAGCTAAACGGCCCATCTTGAGCCAGCCGTCCGCTTCGACAAGCTCAAGGCCGGTTATTTCCGGCCAGCTCAAGATAACGCTCTATTCAACAAACAAACGAGTTTTAAGTCATGGACTATTCAATAGAAACCGCGCCATTAGAAGAACTGCAATGCGATTGTGTTATTGTCGGTGTTTATCAAGACCAACAACTCAGTCCATCGGCAACCGCCCTTAACAACAGCACCAACGGGCTGATTAACAACATCGTCAGCCGCGGCGACCTGAGCGGCAAAAACGGCGAAACCGTGTTGATCAACGCGGTTCCGGGCAGCAAGATTGAACGCATTTTGTTGGTCGGACTGGGCGAAAACAAGCCTTTATCCGGCAAAAATTACAAAAAAGCTCTGCTGGCCGCCGTCAACAGCCTGAAAAAGCCGCAAATCAAATCGGTGGTCTGCTGCTTGGCGGAATGCGCTGTGACAGACCGCGACTGGCAATGGAAATCCCGGCATATCATCGAAGTTTTTAGCGATGCCGCCTATCAGTTCACCCACACCAAGTCCGATAAAGAAACCGAAAGCAAGCTGCAAAAAATCGCCATTGCCGCGCCGGAAACCGAACGCGCTTCAGCCCAGGCCGGATTGCTGCAAGGCAAGGCTGTTGCCGAGGGCATGGATTTAACCAAATACCTGGGCGATTTGCCGGGCAATATCTGTACGCCGACCTATCTTGCCGAACAGGCGATAACTCTGAGTAAAAAATACGCCAGCCTGGACGTTAAAATTCTGGAAGAATCCGACATGGCGTCTTTGGGCATGGGCTCTTTTCTGTCGGTCTCGCGCGGCAGTCGCCAGCCGGCAAAATTAATCACTCTGAGTTATCAAGGCGGCGATAAAAACGCCAAGCCTATCGTGCTGATCGGCAAAGGCCTGACCTTCGATGCGGGCGGCATTTCATTAAAACCGGCTGCCGGCATGGATGAAATGAAATACGACATGTGCGGCGGCGCATCTGTTCTGGGCACCTTGCTCGCCGTAGCGCAACTGCAACTGCCGCTGAATATTGTCGGCCTGATTCCGTCATCGGAAAATATGCCCGATGGCGACGCCAATAAGCCGGGCGATATTGTGACCAGCATGTCCGGAAAAACCATTGAAATCGTTAATACCGATGCCGAAGGCCGCCTGCTGCTTTGCGACACATTAACCTATGCGGAACGCTACAACCCCGAGGTGGTGATAGACATTGCCACGCTGACCGGCGCGGTTGGCGTCGCTTTGGGCCGCGTCGCCAGGGGCGTGCTCGGCAATGACGATGCCTTATGCAACGAGCTGATTGCGGCCGGCGAAATCGCCAACGACAGCGCTTGGCGCTTGCCGCTCTGGGAAGAATACCAGGAACAGCTTAAATCCAATTTCGCCGACATGAGCAATGTCGGCGGCAAGGACGCAGGCACCATTACTGCGGCCTGCTTTCTGGCGCGATTTGCCGAAAAATTCCGCTGGGCGCATCTGGACATCGCCGCCACCGCTTGGCGCACCGGCCCAACCAAAGGCGCAACCGGCCGCCCTGTGCCGTTATTACTGCAATATCTGATTAGCCGGGCGCATAGCGTAAGTGGCTGAAGTCAGCTTTTACATACTGCCGACAGAATCGCTAGAAGACAGGTATCTGTTTGCCTGCAAACTGATCGAGAAAGCCTATCGTAGCGGCAGTTTTTGTTATGTGCTCACCGATGATGCCGAACAAAGCCGAATCATAGACGACCTGCTCTGGACTTTCAGGGCAGGCAGTTTTATTCCGCACCAGATATATACCGGCGAGCCGCCTGATATCGCCAAGGATGGTGTGTATGCCGCAAACCAGTCGGGAACTGGTGCGGCGATTGAAAAAGTCATCTTGATCGGTTCACTGAATGCGCCCGAGCACTGGCAAAAAACCCTGTTCAATCTGTCTTCACGTTATCCTGACCTAGGACCGCAAACCGAGCGCATTCTTGAAATACTGGATAATAGCGAAACAACCAAAGCAGCGGGCAGGAACCGTTATCGCCAGTATCAACAGTCAGGCATGAAGATTACTACGCATAAAGATTGGCAATAAAATTAAAGTACCTTACGCATCAACTTCTTATAAAAACAGAGCGCCCCATCCATGGAAAAAACATACGCCCCGCATTCAATCGAACAACGCTGGTATCAAACCTGGGAAGAAAAAGGCTATTTTGCGGCCAAACCGGAAGGTGAATCCTATTGCATCATGATTCCACCGCCCAATGTCACCGGCAGTTTGCATATGGGCCATGCGTTTCAGGATACCATCATGGATGCGCTGACCCGCTATCACCGGATGAAAGGCTACAGCACTTTGTGGCAGCCGGGTACCGACCATGCGGGCATCGCCACACAAATGGTGGTGGAGCGTTTATGTAACGCGGAAGGCAAGACCCGTCATGATCTCGGCCGCGAAAAATTCCTGGAAAAAGTCTGGCAATGGAAAGAAGAATCGGGCGGCACGATTACTCGCCAATTGCGGCGCATGGGTTCTTCGCTGGACTGGGATAAAGAGCGGTTCACGATGGACGAGGGCATGTCCGATGCGGTGCAGGAAGTGTTTATCCGCTTGTATGAAGAAGGCCTGATTTATCGCGGCAAGCGGTTGGTCAACTGGGATCCGGTTTTGCATACCGCCGTTTCCGATCTGGAAGTGTTGTCGGAAGAAGAAAACGGCTCGATGTGGCATTTGCGTTATCCGCTGTCTAATGGACAGGGGCATTTGATCGTTGCGACTACCCGCCCTGAAACCATGCTCGGCGATGCGGCGGTCGCGATACATCCCAATGACGAGCGCTATAAACATCTGCTCGGCGAGTTCGTGGAACTGCCGCTGACCGGCCGCCGCATTCCGATTATTGCCGACGAGTATGTCGATCCTGAATTCGGCACCGGTTGCGTCAAGATCACCCCGGCCCACGATTTTAACGATTACGAGGTTTGGACGCGCCACCGTCATAACTCGGTTATTCAGGACTTGCCGCATGGCGGCTTGATTAACCTTTTTACCGTTGACGCAGCGATACGCAGCAACGATGAAGGCGAAATGACCTGATTCCGGTCAAATACTGCGGCCTGGACCGCTTTGAAGCGCGCAAACAGATCGTCGCCGATCTCGATGCGGCAGGCTTGCTGGAAAAAATCGCCGATCATAAGCTGATGGTGCCGCGCGGCGACCGCACCAACAGCGTTATCGAACCGCTGCTGACCGACCAATGGTATGTCAAGGTCGCGCCGTTGGCCGAACCTGCGATTGCCGCCGTTGAAAACGGCGACATCAAGTTTGTGCCGGACAACTGGAAAAACACCTATTTTGAATGGATGCGCAATATCCAGGACTGGTGCATCTCCCGGCAAATCTGGTGGGGCCATCGTATCCCGGCCTGGTATGACGAGCTGGGCAATGTTTATGTCGGCAACTCTGAACAGGCCGTTCGCGCCAAGCATAAGCTGCCCGACGACTATGCGCTTAAGCAAGACGAGGATGTGCTGGATACTTGGTTTTCATCGGCGTTATGGCCTTTTTCCACGTTGGGCTGGCCGGAGCAAACCCCGGAATTGGCCAAGCATTACCCGACCAGTGTGCTGGTGACGGGCTTTGACATCATTTTCTTCTGGGTCGCCCGTATGATCATGATGGGACTGAAATTCCAGGGCGAGGTGCCGTTTAAGGAAGTCTACATCCACGGCTTGGTGCGCGATGCGGAAGGACAAAAAATGTCCAAATCCAAAGGCAACGTGCTCGACCCGATTGACATCATCGACGGCATAGAATTGGAAGCTTTGGTAGCAAAACGTATTTCAGGCATGATGCAGCCGCATTTGGCAAAGAAAATCGAGCAGGATACGCGCAAACATTTTCCGGACGGCATCCAGTCTTACGGTACCGATGCATTGCGTTTTACCTTTGCCTCGCTGGCATCGACTGGGCGGGATATTCGTTTCGATCTTGCCCGTACCGAAGGCTATCGCAATTTCTGCAACAAACTGTGGAACGCGGCGCGCTATGTGTTGATGAATACTGAAGAGCAGGATAACGGCTTATCCGGCGACCCTTGCCAATACAGCCAGGTGGATCGCTGGATTACCTCCCGGCTGCATCAGGTAACGGCTGTAACCAGCAACGCCATTGAAAACTACCGCTTCGATCTGGCGGCGCAGGCCATTTATGAATTTACCTGGAATGAGTACTGCGACTGGTATCTGGAGCTGGCGAAAATATCCCTGCAATCAGATAATGCCGCGCTGCAACGCGGCACGCGCAAAACCCTGCTGACGGTTTTGGAGTCGATTTTACGCTTGGCGCATCCGATCATGCCGTTTATCACCGAAGAAATCTGGCAACGAGTCGCGCCGTTGGCAGGCAACAACGCAGATACCATTATGCTGCAACCATACCCGATTGCCGATGAAGCGCAAATCGACAGCAACGCTATCAACGAAATCAACTGGGTGATGAGTTTTATTCTGGGTGTGCGCCGGATTCGCGGCGAAATGAATATCGCCCCCAGCAAGCCGCTGCCGGTGTTACTGCAAAACGGCACGTATGCCGACCAGCAAAGCTTGAACAACAACCAGCTTTATTTACGGAAAATGGGCAAGCTGGAATCGATCATCTGGTTAACCTGCACCGAAGCCGCGCCGGAATCAGCGATGGCCTTAGTCGGCGAGATGAAAATCCTGATCCCAATGGCGGGCTTAATCGACAAGGAAGCGGAACTGGCACGACTGGAAAAGGAAATACAAAAAATCAATAACGACCTGCCCAGAGTCGAAGGCAAGTTGAATAACCCGGCGTTTGTCGATAAAGCACCGCCGGAAGTTATCGATAAAGAAAAAGCCAAGCTGTCCGATTTGCGCTCAATGCTGAACAATCTTGAAGAGCAGCAGCGTAAAATCAGGGCGTTATAAGAAAGGCCGACAAAAGGCACAAGGCTAAAGGCGAAAACGGAGACGCCCTTTAGCCTTCCTTGTACCTTCCCCCTTTTTCATCTATATTTGCATAAACAACTGACAACGCAATCATCCTATGAATACCGCATCAACAGATTTACAATTTAGTGGACTTACACGGTGCTTGATTGAGAAAGGTTTGCTAACTGAGGCCGATGCGCAAATCCATAGCCAGGAAGCACAAAAAGATCAAATCCCGTTAATACGCTACTTGGTTGCCAATAAGCTCATTAACAGCAAAGCATTGGCGTCCCAAGCCTCAAAAGAATTTGGCGTACCTTTTTTTGACCTGGATGCCATTGACTACCGTAGACTCCCTATCAATCTGGTCAATGAAAAACTGATCCGCAAATGCCATGCGCTCCCCCTGTTCGTGCGGGGCAAGACGCTGTTTGTCGCAGTTTCCGACCCGACCGACTTTCACGCGCTGGATGACATCAAGTTCCACAGCCGCCTTAATCCCGAAGCTATTCTGGTTGAAGAAGACAAGCTTATCAAAGCCATTGAAGCCGCCTTAGAGGCCGCCGATACATCAATGACTGATATGCTGATGAGGATCTGGAAAACCTGGATATCACCGGAGGCGAAGAAGATACCACTAAAGCCGATGTTATCACTCGGATATTGATGATGCGCCTATTGTTCGTTACGTTAATAAAATACTGCTGGACTCCATAAAACAAGGGGTATCCGATATACACATGGAGCCCTACGAAAAAACTTTCCGCATCCGCTATAGATCGGACGGCATACTCCGCCAAGTTGCCTCTCCTCCACCCAGCATCGCCGGCAGACTCGTCTCCCGTCTGAAGGTCATGTCCAAAATGGATATTGCCGAACGCAGGGTTCCGCAGGACGGTCGTATCAAAATGACCTTATCCAAAAATCGTGCAATTGATTTCCGGGTAAATACCTGCCCTACCCTGTTCGGCGAAAAAGTCGTATTGCGTATTTTGGATCCTACCAGCGCCCAGTTGGGTATCGAAAAACTGGGTTTTGAACCGGAACAACAACGGATTTTCCTTGAGGCTATTAATAAGCCCTACGGTTTAGTGCTGGTAACGGGGCCAACGGGTAGCGGTAAAACGGTTTCGCTGTATACGGGCTTAAATATTCTCAATACCATGGAGCGCAATATCTCCACGGCCGAAGACCCTGTGGAAATTACCGTAGAGGGCATCAATCAGGTCAATATGAATCCTAAAGCAGGCCTGACCTTTGCCAGTGCCTTACGCGCTTTTTTACGGCAGGATCCTGACATCATCATGGTGGGTGAGATCCGTGATTTGGAAACCGCCGAAATCGCCGTTAAAGCCGCACAAACGGGACATTTGGTGTTATCAACCCTGCATACCAATGATGCGCCGCAAACCTTAAACCGGCTCCTGCAAATGGGCATACCGCCGTTCAACATTGTTTCTGCGGTCAACTTGATTATGGCGCAACGTTTGGGCCGACGGCTCTGTGAACACTGCAAAGTCCCAGCCGACTTTCCCGATAAAGTCCTCCTTGATGCAGGTTTTAAACAAGAAGAGTTGCGCGACCTTAAAATATTCAGAGCGGTGGGCTGCGAACATTGCACCAATGGCTATAAAGGCCGGGTCGGTGTTTACCAAGTCCTGACGCTGACCGATAAAATGCGCACTCTTATACTCAACGGGGGCAATACCGATCAACTGGCGGAGTGCGCCCTGGCCGAAGGTTTCAATGATTTGCGCAGGTCAGGATTAAATAAAGTGCGCATGGGTATGACCAGCCTGGAAGAAATTGACCGTATCACTAAGGAATAAAGATGGCAGAACAAGCTGATCAGATCGATTTCGTCTGGGCCGGAACCGACAAAACCAAAAAGAAAGCCGGAGGCATAATCTCGGCAAAAAGCGAAGCTATTGCAAAAGCTGAACTGCGGCGACAAGGCTATCGTGTTATTAAATTCAAGAAAAAACCCAAACCGCTGTTCTCCGAAAAAGTCCAAGCCATCACTCCGGGCGATATCGCTATTTTTGCCCGACAATTAGCCACCATGCTAAAAGCGGGGGTTCCTTTAGTTCAGTCCTTCGATATTGTCGGCAAAGGCCACGACAATGCAAGCATGGAGAGCCTACTATTGGGCATTAAAGCGGACATTGAGGGCGGTGACACCTTAGCCGAAGCTCTTAACAAAAGACCGCTGTATTTTGATGAGTTATTTTGTAACTTGGTCGAAGCTGGCGAACAGGCAGGGGTATTGGAAACCCTGCTGGATAAAATCGCCACCTACAAAGAAAAAACCGAGTCGATGAAGAAAAAGATCAAAAAGGCGCTGACCTATCCGATCGCCGTCATCGTCGTGGCCTTTATCGTCACCACTATCTTGCTTATTTTTGTGGTACCGGTATTTGCCGACATGTTCAAAAGCTTTGGCGCAGATTTGCCCGCCTTCACTAAGATGGTTGTAGCCATGTCCGAATGGATGCAAGCATGGTGGTACGTTGTTGTTGGTGTTGTTGTCGGCACCGTTTACACATTTAGCTATTTTAAAAAACGCTCCAGACCATTTAATCATTTTCTGGATAAAGCTTTGTTAAAACTACCAATAGTCGGGATGATTTTAAACAAGTCTGCCGTTGCGCGTTTTGCCAGAACTTTAGCCACCATGTCCGCAGCGGGGGTGCCCTTGGTAGAAGCCTTGGAATCTGTTGCCGGTGCCTGCGGCAACATTATCTACACCGAAGCCGTTTTGAAAATGCGCGAAGAGGTGGCAACCGGGCAAAGACTCCAGTTTGCCATGCAGCAGGCAGATCTTTGGCCGAACATGGTGATACAAATGGTGGCTATCGGCGAGGAGTCAGGATCAATGGACTCCATGCTATTGAAAGTTGCCGATTTTTTTGACGAAGAAGTCGACAATCTTGTCGACAATTTGAGCAGCTTAATGGAGCCTATTATTATGGCTATTTTAGGCATTTTAGTCGGCGGCCTGGTTGTAGCGATGTATTTACCCATTTTCAAAATGGGCGCGGCAGTCGGCTAAAGGTAACGCAAATTTAATAAATGCCACTAACGACTCAAGCTGTCTTGTTTCAAGTCAGCTTAGGAAGACTGTCGCTTAAGCCACTTACAAAAGTGCCCTAGAATATCAACTCTCAAAAACACATAGATGCAGCAGCTTAGTTTACTTTTAAATATACCCGCTCTGTTTTCAACTCTAGCCGGTGTCACAGGTTTGCTTGTCGGCAGCTTTCTCAATGTTGTCATCTATAGATTGCCGATCATGATGCAGCGCGGATGGCGCAAGGAATGCACGGAATATCTACAACTCAATCCGGAAACTGCGCAGGAAGAAGAACCCTTCAACCTGATTTTGCCTTTATCCCGCTGCCCCGGCTGCAATACCCCTATCAAGCCTTACCAGAACATTCCGGTCATCAGTTATCTTTTTTTAAGAGGTCGGTGCGCAACATGCGGCTGCGACATTTCAATGCGCTATCCGATCATAGAAGCTTTCACCGCGGTAAGCTCATTCATAGTGGCCTGGCATTTCGGCTACACGCCTCAAGCCGTTTTTGCCCTGCTGCTGACTTGGTCGTTGATTGCGTTAATCTTCATTGATATCGACCATCAGTTACTGCCCGACTCCATCACCCTACCCATGCTTTGGTTAGGCATGTGCCTGAGCCTGTTTAATGTCTATACTGACGCCCACGCCAGCATCATCGGCGCTGTTGCCGGCTATCTGGCTCTTTGGGCCGTTTTTCATCTGTTTAAACTGGCGACCGGCAAAGAAGGCATGGGTTATGGCGATTTCAAATTGCTGGCTTTATTCGGCGCATGGCTGGGCTGGCAATACCTGCCGATTATTATTTTATTATCGTCACTGGTCGGAGCGGTCATTGGGGTAGGTATGATCGTTTTTGTCAAACACGACCATAACGTACCTATCCCTTTCGGACCCTACTTAGCCGCCGCCGGCTGGATCGCGCTGTTATGGGGAAATGACCTCAACCAACTTTATTTGGCAACCGTAGGCCTGTAAGATCATGCTGAAAGTCGGTCTCACCGGCGGCATAGGCTGTGGAAAATCGACGGTTGCCAGGATTTTCGCCGACCTGAATGTCCCGGTGCTGGATGCCGACAAAATAGCCCATCGGCTGGTCGAAAAAGGACACCCTGCACTGACGCACATACAACAGGCGTTTGGCACTGCCATCCTCAATCCGGATGGCTCGTTGAATAGAAAAAATCTCAGGGAACTCGTTTTTTCGGACCTGAAGCAGAAGCAAAAACTTGAATCGATACTTCACCCCTTAATCTATAAAACCCTGCAAGCTGAACTCGAACAGCTGCCCGCCGCTCCCTATTGCATTATCAGTATTCCATTATTATTCGAAACCGGCATGACGCATTTTGTTGACCGGATACTGGTTATCGACTGCCCTGTTGAAACACAGATTGAACGCGTTAAGGTGCGGGATAGCCTCTCCCTTGAAAGAATACAATCCATAATCGACAGCCAGGTATCGCGCGCTTTCAGAAAAGCACAAGCCGATGACCTGATTGATAACTCGGACTACTGATTATAGACTTGCAGAACAGGTAAAAAAACTGCACAATTTGTATCTTTCAATCAGCGCTTGCCGGGATTAATTTGTCTGTGAATACCACATTACCTATGAATTTCCACTCAATGAACGCATTCGGGTTTTCATACGGCTAGAACAGCTTTTCCAGCAATTCAACCATTTCTTAACAGGAGAGACGGTCGCCGATAAACGCGCCGCACTTAGCGCACTGCTCGACATCATGACAATTTTCAGACGCAATGACCTGAAATCGGAAATACTGAAAGAGCTGGATCGCCATGCCAACGTGCTGAATAAAATCGCCAACAACCAGAGCGTCGACACCCAAAAACTGGAAGAACTGCTTAGCCAATTAAATCAAACCAGCAAAAAACTCTATGCCACCAACGGAAAAATCGGCACCCATGTCATGGAAAGCGACTTATTCCAGAGTATAGCCCAACGCAGCTCCATCCCTGGAGGAACCTGTTCATTCGACTTACCCGAATTTCATTACTGGCTGGAGCAGGATGAAGCCATCCGGTTAAGAGATATGGAACATTGGATCAGCCCATTTGCCGACATTCGTACCGCAATTGACCTGATTCTTAATTTTATACGTAATTGCAGCTCGCCTACTCAAGAGGTTGCTGAAGCCGGTTTTTTTCAATTTCTGCTGGACACCAATCAGCCTCACCAATTGCTTAAAGTAACCCTGGATAAGTCCATCCACTGCTTTGCAGAAATCAGCGGCGGCAAACACCGTTGCACCATCCGATTCATGGTGCCGTCTTCCGACAACAAACGCCCCTCGCAAAGTCCTGACGACATTCCTTTTTCCTTAACCTGCTGCCTGTTCTGATGCCGGCATCCGACAAACCGCTGATTGTAAAGTGCCCTAACTGCGGCTGCCCTGTACCCTGGGTTCCCGAACAATTATCCAAACCCTTCTGCTCCGAACGCTGTAAGTTGATTGACCTGGGAGAATGGGCAATGGAAGAAAAGAGGATTCCGGGTGACCCCTTGCCGGACAGCGATAGCGAAGACGACACTTTCTTTCATTAACCGAAGCGCAAGATTGGGATGCAAAAATCCTTATCCTCGCTCCTAATCTCAACGAAGCGGTGCGCGTCGCACTATTCTGTTAAGCAACTGGATCTTGCCAGGCAATAATTAGAACCGATCCGAGGTTTGGCATTTTCTTTTTGCTGGAACCCGTCGATAATAGCCCTATTATTTATTTAACCTTGAATGGAACAAAAATGAGCAATGTATTTAGTTTTACCGGCACAGTCGGCCGTGATGCAGAAGTCAGGTATTTGCCGTCAGGTCAGGCAGTATTGAACGTTACCGTAGCCAACAATATCGGCTTTGGCGACAAGCAGCAAACACTATGGATCAGATGTGCAATGTGGGGCAAGCGCGCCGAAGGACAGCTGCAAAATTACCTAAAAAAAGGCCAACAGGTGTTTGTTTCGGGTGAACTGAGTCAAAGCGAATATCGGGCACAAGACGGCTCCACTAAAACCAGCTTGGAACTTAACGCCAACATTATCGACTTG
This sequence comes from uncultured Gammaproteobacteria bacterium, assembly GCA_963814825.1. Taxonomy (GTDB): domain Bacteria; phylum Pseudomonadota; class Gammaproteobacteria; order Methylococcales; family Methylomonadaceae; genus Methylobacter_A. The sequence goes on from CAWFEF010000001.1 coordinate 296,575, forward strand.
GTCGGCAAAAGAAACGAGTCAAGTCAGCCGTCGCAGCAAAGCTATCAAGCACAAAGCCAACCATCCGCCCAACAAGCGCCTAGCCATGATAATTTTGATGCGCCGTACGATGACGACATCCCGTTCTGATCGTAAAAAACACAGGCAATAAGGGATGGGGTTGCGGAAATAAGGAAAGCAATCGGGTGATGATCCCAAGCAGGATAGCCATCAAAAAAAAGAGACCACCTCAGAGAGAAAGGGGGATTAAGCCCAGGTGGTCTTTATAAGAGAGATAATGCGACAAAACATGGCATCCAGCCCTTCTTGTCACCTATAGATTAACAAAATATGCCTATCAGGTTTATCAGTACGAATACCTACCTCAACAACTTTATGCACTCAAATTAATTTGCTGAATAGTTCCGGTTTGACCACCTTCAGTTAAATAAACGCCGGTATCGGTGACTTCCCCCAATGATTTGTTATCGGCGGTGCGCAACTGAAACGGCGTAGTGGCGTGCCCCAGATAGATAGCGCCTATGTTTTTATCTCCCAACGCAATAAGCTGCTGACTACCGTCTTCGTGCCGCTGCCAGATTCTTAAACTGTTATAGATCGGGTCGGCCTGGTCGATAAAACCATTGTTGTCGCTGTCATACTTAGCCAGCTCTGCAAAGCCGTTGCCGGAATTCGGGCCGAACAGTTCAGAACCGTTGTTAATAACGCCGTCCTTATTTTTATCCAATGCCAAGAAGCCGCTGCCCGGTTTTAGCGTGGCGATTTGTTCAGGCGTACCGTTGGCATCAATATCGAATGCAAAGCGTGTTTGCGACAGTTCCGCTGCATTGCCGTCAAAATTGATCACTAGAGGATCTACTTTCTTTTCGGGATCGCCAGCAGTGATGGAAAGATTTGTTTCCATACTAAATTCGCGACTCATGTTCAATTGAACGGAAAAATCGATACTTTTTCCATCTTGTGTCTTGATTGAGCCGGTTGCAGAAAAGCTGGTGCTTTCATATTCCTGATAAGCAGTATGATGCTCGTAAACAAGGCCGAATCCCGCTGACGGCGGTTGATTTGCAGGCGGAGGGGGCGTTATTGTTATCTCGATGTTTGTGCTTTCATTGCCGGTACTGGCAGTCAATTCAGCCGGCGAAAACAGTTTAAAATCCCGCCCGGTTATTAATTTAACCAGGTGTTTTACAATGAGCAATTGAACGCTTTGATTGGCATCAAGCGCGTTGCTAACATCCAATGATTGTGTATCGGTTTTCAGCGTTTTAGCCATATCGCTTAGGCTAACCGTGTCTCCCTGCTGCCCTTCAGTATTCGCCCTGCTCTGCTCTGGGGTTTTCCAGACTCGCAGCGACTCGGACTCTTGAAAACTCTTTAGAAATTGATGTTGGCTATTTAACTGGATGGCGGAACTTTTTATGATCATTAGCTTTGCCCCTAAATAAAGTTTTTATATCTTGTTATCGACCAACCTCAAAATTAGTTTAGGCGACAGGAAAAATGGCTGCCTCCAGCGGCTACAAGACCGGATTGCTTGGTGTACAATAAGATTTTTTATTCAGATTAGGATCAACCATGGAAGCTTACCCCGAGAAAACCTGTTCGATAGACCGACTGGTCACTCATGCAAAACTGGTAGAAGCGACAAAAGCAGGAATGAAAACACAGCAACGTCGTGACGGCGTATATGGCTTGCCCGGCGAAACCTTCGACCTGGACGGGATGACTTTTGTTGTTACCGATTTAAAACGTCAGCGTTTAGGCGATATGACCGATGCCGATGCCAAGGCGGAGGGCTATCCCAGTCTTGATATGTACCGGGATATTATCTTGAAAATGCATGCCGGGATGACCTGGAATGAAGACGCCCTGGTATGGGTGCATAGTTTCGCGGCGAAAACAGCTTAGTTAAGCGAATCCCCCTCGCCTTTTCCGGGCGAGGGCTTGTTTATTGTTGATTTTCTTTACACTCGGTTAAAGAAACGCTGACAGTCCTTGCCTTCAAGCCATCGGACATTAACGTAGCCGTTCTTTGGAACGGCAACTCAATGTACCGGTACGAAATCATGGCGAATGCAAAAACAGCAGCAATGTAAACGAAAGTTAACCAGCCGACGTAATTCCCGGTCACCAATTCCTGCCACAAATACACCGTGTAGGAAATTCTCCCCAAATAGCATAGCTCCCTGTTTTTAAAAACAACGGCAATCGCTTTAACCTGCGTAGGCGTGCCCAACACCATCAGTAGAATCAGCACAGGATAACAAACCGCCTTAACCTGTTTTTCGATTTCCGCCGGCACATAGCCTAGGCAAATAAGCAGCAACGCAACAACGATTAACCATGCTGCTACATGCATCTGACGAATACGGTTGATGATATTTTCAGGCAGCAGTGCTGAGCAGCAGCCGGTAAGCAGAAAAATAAAGTACATCAAATATTCGCTGATAAACAGGTGCCCCGCCCTGTCTAACAGCACCGAAGCGATGACCAGTCCGCCAATTGCCAAACCAAAGCGCAAGCTGTTGTTAATCAGCGGCACAAACAGCATCAGCAGCGGAAAAAGCAGGTAGAACTGCTCTTCATAAGCCAGCGTCCAGGTGTGTCCTGCAAACCAAGAGCAGCCATCAGGAAACGGCATATTGCATAAGAACGAGGCTGAGGTGAGCGCTTGTTGCGGCGATATTTCAATGACACCCGCCAGACTAAGCACCAAAAGACTGGATAGATACAGCCAAAGCGGCGGAATGATCCGATAAAACCGGCGCACATAAAATGCGGACAAACAAATCGTGCCCGTCCTGCTTTTTTCGGCGACAAGACCGGAACAAATCACAAAACCGCTGATCACAAAAAAGATCAAAACCCCCAGCTCACCGAGCCGATCCAGCGGGTCTAAATAAGGGGCTAAGAAAGTTATCTTTAAGCCGCTATAAACAAAAATATGCGACTGAATGACCATGACAACGGCCAGAAACCGCCAGGCATCGATATAATCGATTCTTGGCGGTACAATTGCTTTATTGGTGTTACACAATGTTACTTATCCTGCTTCAGGAAATGGCGGGGCGGACAAGCCGCCCCGATTTATGCGGGATTATTTCTTTCGACTGCCGCAGTGAAAATGGCTTTTACCGGATGACTTATTGAACGGCTCTTTAATTTAGCGGAGCACAGTCTTGTTCATTAGCCGGCAGCTAAATAATACAAGCCGCTACTTAAGCATACCAATGAGAACAGGGTAGTTGATGCGCTTACCTGTAGTTAACCCAATGACGCAGCCAGCCAAGCAAATGACCAAGACTCATCAGCATTAACGACGAGAAATACTGCACAGCGCTGGAATCGGCCGGAATTTCCGCGGCATGGACATAGCCGTGGAATACGGCAAAAAACGATACGCCCAGAAACAGTATTTTAGAGCGCTGTTTTTGGCTGATGGTGAGCAGCAAACCAAATGCCACCAAGGATAAGGCGATTAACGATTCAACAAACGGAATTTGCAACCCATAAGCATTAAGTAAAGCTCCGGCAGCCATCAGTGCCAGAAAAACAGCTGGAAATGCAAACATCGCTTTGCCGCCCTGTTTGGCGGCAATCAAGCCCACCGCAATTAACACCAGCAAATGATCGATGCCGGTTAAAGGATGCAGTAAACCGCTGATCAAGCTGTGCTCAACATGTCCTCCGGTGTGTGCGATAAAGCGAGGGTGATACGAGACATAAGGCGGCAATCAGCCAGTTTTTAATGCGCATAAAGTGAGTCCTCTTAAAGTTGTTAAATCAGTCAACAATGTTTTGCAAGCTTGCGGGCTATCATTGCGGTTAAAAAAGAACCCAGTCTATTAACTGGCCTGAGCTCTGTCAACGCTTTATCAAGCAATTGCCTTAATCGCTTCCGCCAGCAAGGCGTCGAGTTTGATGCAGGAACTCGGATGATCGATGCTGTCGGTGCTCCAGATGGTTTTGACGCCGGCATTAAGGATATGAGTCGTAGGCATCGCCGCAAAACAGGGCGTGGGTGACAACGACGTAAATATCCTGGCAGCCTCGCGGCTTGCAGCAGTCCGGCTGCTTTAGCGAGCGTCCTGCCGGTGCTGGCCATGTCGTCGACGATCACCACAGGTTGGTTGCCAAAATCGCAATCCGGCAAGATCATTTCAACCTGTTTATCGCCGAGCCGGCTTTTATCGGCAATCGCGTAATCGAAACCGATGTTGCTTGCGATAGCTGAAACCCATTGTTTCGATTCGCTGTCCGGCCCGAGCAGCAACGCATGTTTGAATTGTTGTTTTAGAAAAATCCCGATTTGATCGGCGGCGGTAAGACTGATCGCGTTTCTTATCGGGATCGCCTGGGTCAAGTGACGAGATGCGGTGCAAATGCGGGTCTACGGTCAGCACATCGTCGAACAGCTCTGCCAGCAGTTTACCGACAATGCGCTGACTGACCGCCTCGCCGGGCTGGTTGGCGATGTCCTGGCGCATATAGCTTAAATAAGGCGCGACCAGGGTCAGCCGTTTAGCGCCTAATTCCCGCGCGGTCGTCGCGCACAGCAACAGTTCGATCAGCTTGTCGTTGGGCTGATTAAGACTGCGGCAGACGATAACATGCTCCGGCAATGACGGCGGCAGTCGGATCAAGCTTTCGCCGTCAGGAAAATGATGCAGAGCATACTTCGACCAGCGGCACATCAAGACGGGCAGCCAGGCGTTGTGCCTGGCTTAAGTAGTCGGGGAAGGCGAGTATCATCATGGCTGGAATTATTCCGAATTAAAAAGCGATCAGCGACTTAATAATTTGCTCTTCGCTGCCTATCGTGTAGCCGTTATTTTGGGCGGCCAAATTCTTGCGCAAATTTAAAATCGGTCGGAAATTCGGCATAGATGCGATATAAGAGTTTCGCCTTTTTTTACCGGATTGCCCAGTTTTTTTAATAAATCGACGCCCGCTTTTTTCACCTTCGGCGCACCGGCAAGCCGGGCAATTTTTGCCATTTGAAAGTTGTCGATACTGGTGACTACGCCGTCGCAATCGGCCACAACCTCATGGCAAAGACTGCCGGGATGCAGGTCGATCGTTTTTGCGCCTTGCGCCTGAATCAGCGCATTCATTTTGGCCCCGGCCCGGCCCGATTCGAGTATGTCGCGGGCAATGGCATAGCCTTGGCCGCCGCGTACGTCGGGATCGAATTCAATGATCCTGCCGGCCAGCTGCAAGGATTTCTGGCGTAAATCGAACGGCGCATCAGGATCGTTTTGCAACACCTGCATAATGTCCCGGGCTTCCAGTACCGGGCCTATGCCCCGCCCTATCGGCTGGCGGCCGTCGGTAATCATCACTTCCAGATGAATGTTGAGCCGGTCGCCGACAAATTCAAACAGTTTACGCAAGGCCAGCGCCTGATTCATGTGCCGCACTTTAGCGGTGGGGCCGACCGGAATATCGATCAAGCAAATGCGTGGAACCGGCGGCCAGTTTTTTGGACAGGATCGATGCCACCATTTGTCCCTGCGAATCGATGCCCAGCGGACGTTCAACGGAAATCAGCATATCATCGACCGGCGCGAGCCTGGCCGTGCCGCCCCAGGCCAGACAGCCGCGTTCCTGGCGCACGATGTCGTGCAGTTGATCCGGCGTCAGATTGACCTCGGCCAGCACTTCCATCGTGTCGGCCGTGCCCGCCGGCGAGGTGATCGCGCGGCTGGAGGTTTTCGGTATCAACATGCCGTGCGCGGCAACGATAGGCACGACCAGCATCGACGTGCGGTTGCCGGGAATGCCGCCGATGCAATGCTTGTCGGCAACCAGCGATTCATGCCAGTTCATCGTGTCGCCGGATTGCAGCATCGCGCGGGTAAGAAAAAACAGCTCGTCGCGGTCAAGATTGTTTTGCCCGGTCGCGACCAGGAATGCCGCCATTTCCATTTTCGAGTAACGGGTTTCGACAATATCGTTGGTTATACTGTTAAAGTCGTCCTGACTGAGCCGTTCGCCGTTGATTTTGCGGCGCACCGCATCCATCGACTTTGGATGTTTCCGCATGATTGACGGTGACCAGACATGCCTTCAGCGACATTGAACTGCGCGAATGCCTGCTCGGACAGGCCCAGTTCTCCCGGCAGAACAATGGAACTGTCATCGACTACGTTAAGAACCGCAAGCACCTTGGAACCGTTGGTGCTGACCAGAATTTTGGACAGCGCCTGAAAACCCTCAGCCCGGTAAATGCCGCACTCACGATGCATATAAGCGACGTTTTCATGATAGGTATCGATAGCGATACGGCGGATTTGCAGGTTGTCATTACTCATGGGATAAAATGGCTAGTAGATAAACTGGATCGATGATGCGGTTTGAGGTGAGTATTGTCAACCGCGGCATAACTGTATGGAGTGCAGTGCTGCACGCGGTGAAGCCTGCATCAGCCTGTGAGCAATTATGCAGGGAACAGCAATGAAAAAATGCACATGGGCGCTGTCCAGCCCTAATGAGGAGCAATATCACGATCTCGAATGGGGCGTGCCGGTGCATGACGACCGGCTGCTGTTTGAGTTCCTGATTCTTGAAGGCGCACAGGCTGGTTTGAGCTGGTCAACCATTTTGAACAAACGCGACGGCTACAGAATAGCCTTCGATAATTTTGATGTCGAAAGGGTTGCAGGTTACGATGACCAAAAAATCAACGAACTGCTGGCTAACCCGGCCATCGTAAGAAACAAACTGAAGGTCAATGCGGCCGTCATCAACGCGCAGGCTTTTTTAAAAGTTCAGCGGGAATTTGCGAAGTTTCGATAGCTATATCTGGCAGTTTGTCGGCGGCAAGCCGCTACACAATGCACGCAAAACTCACGCAGACCTCCCCGCTTCTACGCCGGAATCCGATGCGATGAGCAAAGACCTTAAACAAGCGCGGCTTTAAATTTGTCGGCAGCACCATTTGTTATGCTTACATGCAGGCGACCGGCATGGTCAATGATCATACAATCGATTGTTTCAGATACGGGCAAATCTAAAAAGTCATGCGTACACAAGAAGCACCAACCACGACAGACCCTTATTATAACGACGGCGAAACGCTGTCGCCGTGGCGGGAATCGCTCAATACCGTTATTTTCGGCTCCGAGACGCCGATGGGCAAGGCGTTCGATGTCGTTTTGAGCATCAGCATCGTGCTCAGCGTGATTGTGATCATGCTCGATAGCGTCGAAGCGATCCAAAGCCGGTATGCACAAGCCTTATATATCATTGAATGGCTATTTACGCTGCTGTTTACACTGGAGTACGGCTTGCGCTTGATCAGTGTTCGCCGGCCCTGGCTGTATTTCAAAAGCTTCTTTGGCCTGGTCGATTTGATCTCGATACTGCCCAGCTACCTGATCCTGCTGTTCCCCGGCGCACAGGCCATGCTCGCGATACGCATTTTACGGCTGTTGCGGGTTTTTCGTATTCTTAAACTGTCGGCTTACATGAACGAAGCTCAGGTCATGATGGCGGCATTGCATAAAAGCTCGCGCAAAATCATGGTGTTCCTTTATGCGGTACTCATGCTCGTGATTGTATTCGGCTCGCTAGTGTATGTCGTGGAAAGCCGAGAAGCCGGCTTTACCAGTATTCCAAGATCGGTCTACTGGGCCATTGTGACGCTAACGACGGTTGGCTATGGCGATATTTCGCCGCAAACGCCGCTGGGCCAACTGCTCGCTTCGGCGATCATGATTATGGGCTATGGCATTATCGCGGTACCCACCGGCATCTATAGCGCCGAGTTGATCAGGACGTACACAGCGGGAAAAGTCAGGAATGACGCCTGTCCCGCTTGCGGCAAGACCGGGCATGATTTCGATGCCGATTATTGCAAACACTGCGGCCATGCATTGGAAGATTAACCGGCGCGGCTGGAGTTATTTAATTCTATCTTGAAGGAGTCCATCGCTATGCGTTATCTACACACTATGGTTCGGGTCCGTGACCTGAACGAATCTCTCGATTTTTATTGCAACAAACTGGGGCTGGTCGAAAGCCACAGGATGGACAGCGAAGCCGGGCGTTTTACGCTGGTCTATCTGCATGCACCGCAGGATGCCGATCAGGCCAAAAAAACACACGCACCGTTGCTGGAACTGACTTATAACTGGGATACCGAAGATTACCAGGGCGGGCGCAACTTCGGCCACTTGGCTTATGAAGTCGATAATATTTACGAAACCTGCCAAAAATTGATGGATGCCGGCGTGGTCATCAACCGTCCGCCGCGTGACGGGCATATGGCGTTTATACGTTCACCGGATAAGATTTCCATTGAGTTGTTGCAAAAAGGCGGGGCGCTTGTTCCAGCCGAGCCGTGGCTTTCTATGGAGAATAGGGGGAGTTGGTAAACTGGATCGTATCGACTTGTTGCCGGTAGGTCAGTGGCCTATACTATGCCTATGAATTTTGAATGGGATGAAAACAAAAGCGAAACCTGTTTTGATCAACGCGGGTTTGACTTTGCCTATGTGATTCGGGCGTTCATTGACTCCAATCGCCTTATTAAAAAAGATACGCGCTGGGATTATGGTGAAGAACGTTATCAACTCTTAGACTCAATTGCTCAGCGGGTATTCTGTGTTGTCTACACGTTACGCGGCTCAACCATTCGGATTATTTCAGCACGCAAGGCTAACCAGCGCGAGGTGAATCGCTATGAAAACAGTAAGAATTAGTATTGGCCCTGAAAATCCCGTATCGCTGCCCGAAGGTAGAGTGGATTTCAATCGTTTAGACGCCACTACCGAACGGGATATTGCCGCTCAGCAACACATCGATGAAACCAATGCCATGTTAGATGCCGCTAAATTTGCTCGTCGAGTACGAACGCGGCTGGGTTTAAGTCAGGCTGAATTTTCTCAGCGGATTGACGTATCGCTTGAGACTATCCGCAATTGGGAGCAAGGAAAGCGCTGTCCAACAGGCGCGGCGAAAGCATTGTTAAAAATTCTCGATAAGGTGCCTGAAGCGGCTTTGGCTGCTTTGGCTGCTTTGGAATAAAATTCTAAATTGCGCAGCCATATTTGTTGGGCATAAACAGCATGTCCAACCCTATATCTACAGGATGGTCAGCTAGATGCCGATGTCACTTTTGACAGATAATCGCTATTTTCATTAAACACCGTCCGTATAAACATATCAAAATCATCTTTTGAGCCAGTAAACAATGCTCCAGGAACATTACTTAGTGCGCGCTTAAAGGTTAAATTTGAACTTAAGTTCTTGGAGGACATGAGAATTTCATGCTCTTCCTCTGTAAAAATAGAATACACTTTAAACAAATAATGCCAATTTGGTTTTTTGTCAGTTCCTTGGTTTACTGCTTTTGCAAATTTAGGGTATGCCGTACACAATTTTTTATTTTGAGTTCACCACTGGATTTAACTTTACATCTCCATAGCTGATTTTTCTGCTTATAAAGGAAGTCGCTTTTTTTGTAATGTGTATATAGCCGTGATGCAGTCTCTTCTGTATCCATACATTCGAATGTATCACCATTATAGATTTCTTTGTCCATCAAATATCACCAGGATTATTCTTAAAAATAAAACTAATTAAGAGCATTACTTCAACGTTTTGTAAGGGGCGTTAAGTCAAGTAGGGTACGCCGTGCGTACCTTTTAGCCTCAAGCCGCCTGCAAATCATGCAAAGGCAAAGGCAGATGCAATAATGGCACGGATTGAATATCGGTCTTCTCGCTGGCGTGCTGCACATCAATTCCAACCAGTGTGCCATTGCCGTCAAAATCCAGCACTATGCCATCGGCGACTTCGTAGGAATCCACTGCTGGTATATTGGACAGGTGAATGTACAGCGAATCGGTTTCTTTATCGTAGCTCAGCTTCATGGTTTGAATCTCCGGCCTGGACGCGCAACCTCAGAGCAATGCCTTAAACTGTTCAATCGAAAGACCGGCATCTTTCACAATGCCGCCCATAGTGAACGCCTTGACGGGATTATGGCGAGGGATGGTCAGAAGCCGTTCCCCGTTACTCATGACGATGTGTTTGCCTTGTCTGACTATTCGAAAACCGGCTTTTTCAAGGGCGCGTACTGCGTCAAGATGGTTAACTCCTGGAAGTTTCGACACGACTAAGCCGCGATTTCAATTTCGTGTGTTTCCTGATCCCGGCTCATTTCTGCCACCGCCGCCAAGTATTCATGAATAGCATCCTGAATATTTTCCAAGGCTTCTTCATCGGTATCACCTTCAGACCAGCATCCAGGAAGCCCTGGAACCGACACACTAATACCTTCTTCGGTACGGTGAAAAATAACGGTATATTTCATTTTCAATACCTCAAGTCATGTAGGGTACGTACGCTTACCATTTTCAAAAAAATCGAAAAGGTACTCGGAGCGTACCCTACTTAAATTTAAATCGCCTTCTTAATCCGCTCCATAGCCTTTTGCAGATTCGCCATGCTGGTGGCTATCGAAATCCTGATATGCCCAGGCGTACCAAACGCTGAACCCGGCACTAACGCAACGCCTGCTTCTTCGATCAAATATTCGGAAAAGCCAAGATCGTCGTCGATGTTGTCCAGCCTGGCAATCAGTTTTTCCACGTTAGGGAACACGTAAAACGTGCCGTCGGTTTCCAGGCATTCAACGCCGTCGATGCTGTTGAGTTCGCTAACGACATAATCGTGGCGCTTTTTAAATTCAACGCACATGTCGTCGATAAAGCTTTGATCGCCGGTTAACGCGGCTTCGGCGGCATGTTGCGAAATCGAGGTCGGGTTGGAGGTGCTTTGCGACTGGATAGTAGTCATCGCCTCGATCAAATCCGCAGGGCCTGCGGCATAGCCGATACGCCAGCCGGTCATCGAATAGGCTTTGGATACGCCGTTCATGACCACGGTGCGGTCATAAAATTCGGGATGCGCGTTTAAAATATTAACAAACGTGCCTTTCTTCCAAAGGATGTGCTCGTACATATCATCGGTGGCGATGATGATGTTGGGGAAATCCTTAAGCACGTCGCCCAGCGCTTTAAGTTCTTCCAGATTATACGCAACGCCGGACGGGTTGGACGGGCTGTTGATAAAGATCAACCGCGTTTTATCGGTGATGGCTGCGCGCAATTGTTCGGGCGTTATTTTAAAGTTCTGCGCCTGGGTGGTTTCGATAATCACCGGCACGCCGTCGGCCAATAACACCATGTCGGGATAGGAAACCCAGAATGGCGCAGGAATAATGACCTCGTCGCCCGCGTTAAGCAGGGCCTGGGTCAGGTTGAATGAGCTTTGCTTGCCGCCGCAGGAAACCAGGACCTGGTTGGCCTGGTAATCAAGACCGTTATCGTTCTTGTACTTGGCGATAATGGCTTTTTTCAGGCTGGCTATGCCGTCGACTGCGGTGTATTTGGTGTAACCATTTTCAATAGCCTTAACCGCCGCAGCCTTGATATGATCCGGGGTATCGAAATCCGGCTCACCGGCGCCAAGGCCGATAATGTCTTTGCCCGCAGCACGCATTTGCGCGGCTCTGGCGGTAATCGCCAAAGTAGGTGATGGTTTAACTGCCTGGACTCTGTTAGAAAGTTTGATGCTCATGTTTCCCCGTGTAAAATCAATGTCAAAGATGGAGGGGATTATACCTTATGTATAATGGCTTACTAACAATCAGGTGTTAAAAAACAGTATCGTTCCCACGCTCCGGCGTGGGAATGCAGGCAGAGACGCTCCAGCGTCGCGTTCGGCAACGATAAATCAGCTGCGTTTATTGAGAAATCCAAGTGAAAAAGAAGTTCAAACTCCACAGCCGTTTCCAGCCAGCCGGCGATCAGCCTACCGCGATACAAGCCTTGGTCGAGGGCTTGAGTGACGGCGAAGTGCATCAGACTTTGCTGGGCGTGACCGGTTCCGGCAAAACCTTCACCATCGCCAATGTGATCAATCAGGTGCAGCGCCCGGCGATGATTATGGCGCCCAATAAAACCCTGGCCGCGCAACTCTACGGCGAGATGAAAGAGTTTTTCCCGGAAAACAGCGTCGAGTATTTCGTCTCGTATTACGACTATTACCAGCCGGAAGCTTATGTTCCGGCCTCCGACACCTTCATCGACAAGGATGCGGCGATCAACGAGCATATCGAACAGATGCGCTTATCGGCGACCAAGGCGTTAATCGAGCGGGACGATACCATCGTCGTCGCCACGGTTTCGGCAATTTACGGTTTGGGCGAGCCGGAATCGTACTTCAAAATGGTGTTGCATCTGGTCAAGGGCGACATGATCAACCAGCGCGACATCCTGCGGCGGCTGGCGGAAATGCAATACACCCGCAACGACATCGACCTGCGCCGAGCGACCTACCGGGTGCGCGGCGAGGTGATCGATGTGTTCCCGGCCGAATCGGACAGCGAAGCGTTACGGATAGAACTGTTCGACGACGAAGTGGAGCGCTTGTCGTTATTCGACCCGCTGACCGGCGAAATCATCCGGCGGCTGGCGCGTTATACGATTTATCCGAAAAGCCATTACGTCACGCCGCGAGAGCAGTTATTGGAAGCGGTTGAAACGATCAAGGTGGAACTCAAGGAGCGCCTGGAACAATTGCGCTCGCTGGATAAACTGGTCGAAGCGCAACGGCTGGAGCAACGGACGCTGTTCGATATTGAGATGATTTTGGAAGTCGGCTATTGCTCCGGCATCGAAAACTATTCCCGCTATTTGTCCGGCAGAAGCGCGGGCGAATCGCCGCCGACGATGTTCGATTACTTGCGCGACAATGCGCTGGTAATTATCGATGAAAGCCATGTCGCCGTGCCGCAGATCGGCGCGATGTATAAAGGCGACCGGTCGCGCAAGGAAACGCTGGTCGAATACGGCTTCAGGCTGCCTTCCGCGCTGGATAACCGCCCGTTGATGTTCGATGAATTTGAGTTGAGAGCGCCGCAACGGATTTATGTATCGGCAACGCCGGGGCCTTACGAACGGGAGCATTCCGGCGTTTTTGCCGAGCAGGTGGTCAGGCCGACCGGCTTGCTTGATCCGGTCGTGGAAGTGCGTCCGGCCACCACCCAGGTCGATGATTTGTTATCGGAAATCAACAAGCGCGTTGTCGTAAAAGAGCGGGTGCTGGTGACCACGCTTAACCAAACGGATGTCGGAAGATTTGACCGAGTATTTGATGGAACACGGGGTGCGGGTGCGTTACCTGCATTCCGACATCGATACCGTGGAACGGGTCGAGATCATCCGCGATTTGCGGCTGGGGCAGTTCGACGTGCTGGTCGGCATCAACCTGTTGCGCGAAGGGCTGGACATACCGGAAGTGTCGTTGGTTGCGATACTGGATGCCGACAAGGAAGGCTTCCTGCGTTCGGTCGTGTCGCTGGTGCAAACCATCGGCCGGGCGGCGAGAAACGTCAACGGCAAGGCGATTCTGTACGGCGATAAAATCACCAAATCGATGCAGCAGGCGATCGACGAAACCGAGCGTCGCCGTGAAAAACAGCACCAGTTCAATATCGAGCATCATATCGAACCGAAGACCATCTTCAAGTCGGTCACCGATATTATGCAAGTATCGATACCCGGCGCAGGCATGACCAGCGCCAATAAGCTGCTGGACAAAGTAGCTGAATTTCCGGCCGACTATAAAGCGGCCATGACGCCCAAGCAGGCGAGCAAGAAACTGAAACAACTGGAAGACGCGATGTATCAACATGCGAAAAATCTTGAATTCGAGCAGGCGGCTAAGATCAGGGATGAGATTAAGGTGTTGCAGGAGTTGATGTTGGTTTAACCCCCCCATCGCATCGGCGTTTGATTAGAGTGGGTTTCGGCTATGCCTCCGAGGCTTTTTTGCATGGAGCGCATTATGCGAAGTTACTTACATTTCATTTCAAATAACATGTGCAACTTCTCTGAGGAAATTAATTCCTGAATTAGTTAATTCTTCATCATAGAACCCATTGTTTCTCAAATCCTCAATGTAATCCATCGGCAGCTCATCCAATAGTTTTTTAAATCTTAATTGTATGAATTTTGTTGGAGCCTCTCGCACTACAATTCTACCCATTTTTTTGATTACATTGTTTAGTGTGAAATGAACTAAAGCCTCGTTTTGCATGGCTGGTAGAACACGTTCTTTACGTTTTTGCAGCTTTTCTACCATTAAGCGCTTGTCCAGTTTCTGTATTTCACTTTGATATTTTAAGAGTTCTTTCTCTTTGTTTTCGAGCTCTGCCTTAATTCGGTTTTTTTCTTCTTCTTGGATTTGTGATTTTTCAAATAACTCTTTAATTATTTTATCCCTTTCCGCTGTTACTTTTTCAATTTCTTGTTTTTCTGTTTTTAACTCTTCCTTTGTTTTTTCGACATTGTCTGTTTGTCTAGTGGGAACGCTTCGAATGTAACTTTGCATTGATGTGTAATTTTCATCAAGATGCTTTAACCGTTCGCCAAAACCACTTTCAATCCTTACCAATAGCTCCGCAATGTCTTTAGTGAATTTGTAAGTGTTGTCATAAAATGCATTGCTTGTTTCCGTTGCTTTGAAATAGAAAAGCGTAGATAGTGCTACTGAGAATAGTGCCAATAACAACGATAGCAGTGTAGGTAAATCTACGTTTTGCGGGGCTTCCATTTTGTATATTTTGACCGCAAATACAATGACTAAAATAAGTGTTGATATTGCCTTTACCTTTTCCCATAGTTGTATTGGCATTTTTTTGTGTTCCATGGATCACCTTGTTTAATTATATCTGTTGTTTGTTTCTAAATAAGAACAAACAGTTCGCAAAAATTCGAGGACAGGGGTAAGTAATACTGTCCTTTAGTCTCATTTTTGAGACTTTTTATCATACAACTGATCTTCACTTAACTTCCTATGTCTACAGTCCAGGCTTATTCTATAGCAATTCTATATTTCCTTTTGTTAAAAAAATAATTGTCAGGTAAAAACGTTACGGAAATTAAATCCGCGTTAACAACTATTCGGTAAGTGACACTTAAATATTAAGCAATCACATACGAATAACCGATCCAAAAACTTTAGATCCGTAGGATGCGGCGAGTTTGCGAACCTGATCCTACCGTACTTCCATTCGTTATTTGCGTTGTCCAAACCTCCCGCTTGAAAAAAGTCTGACTACCCCCCATGTTAGCGGTAACTTAAAAAACTCCTAGATGAGGAAACTATTATGCGTATGGACAAATTAACCAGCATGTTTCAAACGGCTTTGGCGGATGCGCAGAGCATGGCCTTGGGCAAAGACCATCAATTCATCGAGCCGACCCATTTGATGCTGGCCTTGCTGGATCAGCAGGGCGGCAGCATCCGGCCGTTGCTGGCCCAGATGGGTACCAACACGCAGTTACTGCGTACCGAGCTGGTTAGAGAACTGGAACGTATTGCAACGGTCAGCGGCTCCGGCGGCGATGTGCAGATTTCCAATGAATTATCGCGCTTGCTGAACTTGACCGACAAGCTGGCGCAAAAGCGCAACGACAAGTTCATTTCCAGCGAGCTGTTTTTGCTGGCGGCTTTTGATGAAAAAGGCCTGCTTCAGGATCTGCTTAAAAAAGCCGGAGTCACCAAACAAGCGGTGGAAAAAGCCATCGACGCGATGCGCGGCGGCCAGCCGATCGACGATCCCAATGCCGAAGAGCAGCGTCAGGCCTTGAAAAAATACACCATTGATCTGACCGAACGTGCGGAACAAGGCAAGCTTGATCCCGGTGATTGGACGGGATGATGAAATCCGCCGGACGATCCAGGTTTTACAGCGGCGCACCAAAAACAATCCGGTGTTAATCGGCGAGCCGGGCGTGGGCAAGACCGCGATTGTCGAAGGTCTTGGCGCAACGCATCGTCAACGGCGAAGTGCCGGAAGGCATCAAGGGCAAGCAGGTATTGGCGCTGGATATGGCGGCGTTGATTGCCGGCGCCAAGTTTCGCGGCGAATTCGAGGAGCGCCTGAAAGCGGTGTTAAACGATCTTGCCAAGCAGGAAGGTCAGGTGATTTTGTTTATCGACGAGCTGCACACCATGGTCGGCGCGGGCAAGGCCGAAGGCGCAATGGATGCGGGCAACATGCTGAAACCGGCTCTGGCGCGCGGCGAATTGCATTGCGTGGGCGCAACGACGCTGGATGAATACCGCAAGTATGTCGAAAAAGATGCGGCTCTGGAACGCCGCTTCCAAAAGGTGCTGGTCGATGAACCGTCCGTTGAAGATACGGTCGCGATTTTGCGCGGCCTGAAGGAAAAATACGAGGTGCATCACGGCGTCGATATTACCGACCCGGCCATCATCGCGGCGGCCAACCTGTCCTACCGTTACATCGCCGACCGCCAGTTGCCGGACAAGGCTATCGACCTGATCGACGAGGCGGCCAGCCGTATCCGTATGGAAATCGACTCCAAGCCTGAGGAAATGGACAAGCTGTACCGGCGTTTGATCCAGTTAAAAATCGAGCAGGTTGCCTTGCAAAAAGAATCCGACGCTGCGTCCAAAAAACGCCTGGAAATTCTGGAAGAAGAAATCGCCGATCTGGAAAAAGAATATTCCGATCTGGAAGAAATATGGAAGGCCGAAAAAGCCTCGTTGCAGGGCTCGGCATCGATTAAGGAAAAACTGGAGCAGGCCAGAACCGAGCTGGAAGCGGCCAGCCGCGCCGGTGATCTGGCAAAGATGTCCGAGTTGCAGTACGGCATTATTCCCGCGCTGGAAAAGCAACTGCATTCAGATGTACCGGCTGAAGCGCCGAAAATGACTCTGTTGCGCAATAAAGTCACCGAAGAGGAAATCGCCGAGGTGGTGTCGAAATGGACCGGTATCCCGGTATCGAAAATGATGGAGGGCGAGCGCGACAAACTATTGCGCATGGAAGAACAGCTCGGTAAACGGGTGATCGGCCAGGAAGAAGCGCTGAAAGCGGTCAGCAATGCGATCCGCCGTTCCCGTGCAGGATTGTCCGACCCCAACCGTCCCAACGGTTCGTTCCTGTTTTTGGGGCCGACCGGCGTCGGTAAAACCGAGCTGTGCAAGGCGCTGGCCGAGTTCATGTTCGACACGCCCGATGCGATGGTGCGCATCGACATGTCCGAGTTTATGGAAAAACATTCGGTTGCGCGTCTAATCGGTGCGCCTCCAGGCTATGTCGGCTATGAAGAAGGCGGCTACCTGACCGAGCTGGTCCGGCGCAAACCGTATTCGGTCATCTTGCTGGATGAAATCGAAAAAGCCCATCCCGATGTGTTCAACATCCTGTTGCAAGTGTTGGATGACGGCCGCTTGACCGACGGACAGGGTCGAACGGTCGATTTCAGGAACACCATCATCGTGATGACCTCCAACCTGGGCTCGGACATTATTCAATCGCTGTCGGGCGAAGCGCTTTATTCGGTGATGAAAACGTCGGTCATGGAAATTGTCAGCACCAAGTTCCGCCCCGAATTCATCAACAGGATCGATGAGGCGGTGGTGTTTCATTCCTTGGGTCGCGGACAAATTCGGGCTATTTCCGGCATTCAAATCGATTACTTGCGTAGACGTTTGCAGGATCGCGAAATCGGTTTTGAAATTTCGGAAGATGCGCTGGATTTGTTAGGTGAGGCTGGCTTTGACCCGGTTTACGGAGCAAGGCCGATGAAGCGGGCTATCCAGCAACAGCTTGAAAACCCGCTGGCTCAAAAAATACTGGCGGGGGACTTTGTCGCTGGGGATACCATCAAGGTTGATGTTGAGCATGAGACGTTGCGGTTTTTGAAGGGTTAATTCTAAATGCCGCAGTTGGAGCGTGTGGAAGCCGTTCGTGCTGAGCTTGTCGAAGCATGGGTGGCTTTCACACACCCTCCTCCTTTTGATAAGCATTCTAAAATTCCGTTCGCCCTGAGCTTGTCGAAGGGTAAGCGGGATTTTGAAATGTTCAACTGCGTTTTTAGGGTAAGGCTCGAGGAGATAGAACCTTTCCCAAACAGACCAAAGCAACACAAAGGCGTTGCCTATTCCCCTGCAATCGACATCCGCTCGACCAGTATGGAACCGGTGCGGATATTGCCGCGATAATCAATGTCATTGCCCACCGCAACGATATTTTTCAGCATGTCTTTCAGGTTGCCTGCGATGGTGATTTCCTCAACGGGATATTGGATTTCGCCGTTTTCCAGCCAGAACCCTGCGGCTCCGCGAGAATAATCGCCGGTCACCATATTGACACCCTGCCCCATCAACTCGGTGACCAGCAAACCGGTGCCCAGTTCTTTTAACAGCCCCTGATAATCCATCTTGCCCGGATCGATGGTTAAATTATGCACGCCGCCGGCATTGCCCGTGCTGTGCAGTCCCAATTTGCGGGCGGAATAAGTGCTCAGCACATAGCCACGCAAAATGCCCTCGCTGACGATATCGCGCGTTTGGGTGGCAACGCCTTCGCCGTCATACGCGCCGCTGCCCAAAGCGCCTTTCAAAAATGGCTGCTCATGGATGCGGACGAATTCTGGGAAAACCTGGGTATCCAGTGCGTCCAGCAAAAATGACGATTTGCGGTATAGATTGCCGCCGCTGATTGCGCCGATAAACGAACTGAGCAAGCCCGAAGCGGTTTCCGCGCAATACAGCACCGGACACTGCCGCGTGCTTAGACTGCGCCCCTCTAAACGGCGAAGTGTTCGTTCTGCCGCTTTGTTGCCCACGTTGGTTGCGGACTCCAAATCGCGCGCATTTCTTGCCACGGTGTACCAGTAATCGCGCTGCATGCTGTCGCCGCGTTGCGCCAATACCGAGCAGCTCAAGGAATGGCGTGTTGAGGCATAGCCCTGAAGGAAACCCAGCGAATTGCCCATCACCCGAATGCCTTGGTGCGTATCGACCGAAGCGCCTTCGGAATTGCTGATTTCTTCATGATAAGAGCGCGCCGCATCTTCGCATTCAATGGCTAAAGTAATCGACCCATCGACGCCGACATCCCACGGATGGTTAAGATCAAGATCGGGGAATTCGGTAGCCAGCAGTTCCGGTTCCGGCAGACCTGAAAACTCGTCTTCACTGGTATAGCGGGCAATGCTGCATGCCGCGCTGACCGTTTCCTTGATCGAAGCCGCCGACAAATCCGTGGTGCTGGCAGAGCCTTTGCGCTTGCCGAAATAAACCGTCACGCCCAGCCCCTGGTCGCAATGATGCTCAATGGTTTCGACATCGCCCAGGCGCACCGATACGGACAAGCCGTTTTCCTGGCTCAAGCCCGCTTCTGCGGCGCTGGCGCCCTGTTTTACGGCCTCGTCCAAGATGTCCTGAACGGTGTTTTTTAAGCGGTTGATTTGTTCGTGATTTTGCACTGTGTTCTCTTAATTTGCTTTTATGCGACTTGACGATTTATCTGCTGGAATGAAACTTCATTAATATTTGCTTGCGACATTGCATGCTCAATGGTCATTCCAATCAAATTTCCATCTTTGTCCAAGTCCAGATAAATATTTTCATTGATTTCTTTGGTCTCGAAAACAGGATGTTCTGAGAACTCCAGCAATGCGGTATCGGTATCTTCAAAATATTTAATTTTCATTGTCCACCTCTTTAAATCCTCTATCGAAGAAAGCATTATGTACCGTCTCTTCATCTTCCAGCACAATAACCCGTAAATATTTTCCTTCTTCCTGAATAAATCCCCACTTTTTAAAGCGTCCATCTGCTTGTCTTTGGGTCTTAATCGGGTAGGCAACAACATTCTCAATCCATTCAAGTTTTATGGGCGACCTATCCATCCTGTTCCTGGTATAAAGAAAATACTGAGTGAATTTCACCTAAACGCTCGTTCCGCCAACCGTCAACCCGTCAATCTTCAACGTAGGCTGGCCGACACCGACCGGCACGCTTTGCCCGTCCTTGCCGCAGGTGCCGACGCCGCTATCCAACGCCAAGTCGGTGCCGACCATCGATACCTTGGTCAGCACATCAGGCCCGTTGCCTATCAGCGTCGCGCCTTTGACGGCACGGGTGATTTTGCCGTTTTCGATCAGGTAGGCTTCGCTGGCGGAAAACACGAATTTACCGGAAGTAATGTCGACCTGCCCGCCGCCGAAATTTTTGGCATACAAACCGTTTTTTACCGATTTGATAATTTCTTCGGGATCGTGCTGCCCCGGCAACATATAGGTATTGGTCATGCGCGGCATCGGCAGATGGGCATAGGATTCGCGCCGGCCGTTACCGGTAGGCTTGACGCCCATTAACCGGGCATTGAGGTTGTCCTGCATGTAGCCTTTGAGTATGCCGTTTTCGATCAATACGGTTTTTTCGGTCGGCGTGCCTTCATCGTCGATGCTTAACGAGCCGCGCCGTCCCGGCAAGGTGCCGTCATCGACTACGGTGCATAAATCGGATGCCACCCGCTCGCCGACCCGTCCGCTGAACGCCGACGTGCCTTTGCGGTTAAAGTCGCCTTCCAGACCGTGACCGATGGCCTCATGCAGCAAGATGCCCGGCCAACCCGAACCCAGCACTACGGTCATATTGCCGGCAGGCGCTTCGACGGCTTCCAGATTGACCAACGCTTGCCTGACGGCTTCGCGGCCATAGCCCAGCGCGGTATCCTGGTCGATAAAATAATTGTAATCGCTGCGCCCGCCGCCGCCCATGCTGCCCTGTTCGCGCTGGCCGTTTTGCTCGACGATGACCGTTACATTCATCCGCACCAAAGGCCGCACATCGGCAACCAAAGAGCCGTCTTGTCGTGGCTACCAGGATATGTTCATGCACGCCGACCAGGCTGACGATGACTTCTTCAATCCGGCTGTCCAGTTTGCGGGTTTCGCTGTCCACCCGGCGCAATAAATCGATTTTCTGCTGATCTTCCAGCGATTTTAACGGGTTTTGCGTCGGGTAATACTTCGGCCAATCGGCGGCTTTTGTAGAAACCTTGCAATGCAAGGGATCTGCGTCCTGGCCTTGCCGGACGATGGCTTTGACATTATTAGCCGCTTCCAGCAGCACCGGCAGTTCAATCCGGTCGCTGTAGGCAAAGCCGGTTTTTTCGCCGAATACCGCACGCACTCCGGCACCCTGCTCGATACTATGACTGCCTTCTTTAATGATGCCGCCTTCCATGACCCAAGATTCAAAATGGCTGGATTGAAAATAAATATCCGCCGCATCAACCGGCGAACTGAGCAACCGGCCCATAATCTTTTCAATGTCGCCATCCTGGATGCCAGCAGGCATTAAGATAGCTTGTCTTGCAAGGTTTAGTATTTCCATCAATTAATCAAAAATAAAAGTTTAAGGTAAAAGGCACAGGGCTAAAGGCGAAGGGCGAAAGAAGCAGAACGATGTATTTTTCGCCCTTTGCCTTTCGCCTTTTCGTCATTCTTCTTCCAGCTTATCGCGCAAAGTTTTAAACAGTGTCTGCAACAAGTCTTCCGCGCCTTCGGCAGAGGGACTCGATGTACCGTCTTTAGCCGCACTGCTTTGTTCGGTCGCATTGGCTACGGTCGCGGTCACCGTTGTTTCTTCGCCCTCGTCCTTGACGGTCAGCAGATAAATGGTCGGGTCATCGCTTAAAAACGCCGTCGCTTTTGCAAAAAAACTGGTTCTGTCTGCTGTATCCTGAGTAACGTAATACAGCCCCTTATCGCGCTCATGATCGGTTATTTTGATGCCGCTTTGCTTCAATGCCCGGCTTAAGGTGTTCCATGCCTCGCCAAAAGGCTGCTTGATCGTCAGCTGCGTTGGCGAACTCTGGTAAACGTCCGAGCCCAGGCCGGTGCTGTCTTTTTTCTTCGGAATCGAGCTGTTATCGACAGTGCGCTGCTCCTGTGGTCGGACTGCTGTTAGCCACCGTTGGCGGACGCTCAAGATCTTCGGTGTCGCGGTATCGACTTTCTTCTGCGGTTGTTCCGCAGGAAACCAAAAAACCAATCAGCAATAAACTTTTAACTATTACGCGCATAGCTTCCTCAAAAAAAACGACGATGATTCAGCGCCGGAAATGCGCCTCGCACTTTTTCCAGACGTTCCATATCTATTTCAGCGGAAACAAAGCCGCCGCCTGTTTTGTAGCAATCCAGCACCACGCCCCACGGATCGATAACCATGCTGTGGCCGAAAGTTTTACGGCCATTAAGATGGAAGCCGCCCTGATTCGGCGCAATCACATAACATAGGTTTTCCACGGCACGCGCACGCAGCAGCAATTCCCAGTGCGCGGCTCCCGTTTCTGCGGTAAATGCAGAAGGAATGACCAGTATGTCCATGCCCATCTTGCGGAAAAACTCAGGAAATCGCAGGTCGTAACAAACCGCGACGCCCAGCCTGCCAAAAGGCGTGTCAATCACCAGCATCTCAGCACCCGGCTCAATAGAGTCGGATTCCCGGTAAACGTCGTTGCTGCCCGGAACGTTGACATCAAATAAATGCACTTTATCGTAACGCGCAACCCGTTCGCCTTGGTCGTTATAAACCAGGCATGCCGCCCGCACTTTATTGTCAGCGTCACCCGCGATCGGAATGGTGCCGCCAACCACCCAGACCCCATATTTTTTAGCAACCGACGACAAAAAATTCTGGATAGGCCCTGAACCGTCGACTTCTTTTGCCTTGATTTTGTCCAGTTCATGATCGCCCATCAAGGCAAAGTTTTCCGGCAACGCCACCAGTTTTGCGCCCGCTTTGACCGCTTCCGCTATCAGCTTTTCGGCTTCCAGCAAATTGGCGCTGATACTGGGACTTGATGCCATTTGTATGGCCGCACATCTATTCATATTTGTCTCTCTTTATTGCTCATTCTTGTTGTCTTAACCATGGAAAGTCAGTAATGCCGTTCCAGGTTTTTTGTAACAATCCATCATTTTTATGCATCGGAATGATTTCGGCGTTCCCCCAGGCGCCTTTTACCAGATACTGGGAGCCGAAGAAAAATCCTTCCTGATCTTTACCCGTCAAAGACCGCCCAACCAAGGCCGCTACTTTACCCATAATTGTACCAGCAATAGGCACGGCATCGGCACTTTTAGGCGTGACATCGACAATGTGGTCAACGGTTTGACTAACAAGATCGGTATCCCCGCTGATGGCAATTTTTGCAGGAACGGCATCGACGACCAAATCATGAGTCGAGGCGATTCCGCCCGCCAAATTAAAATGCCCCTTGATACTGTTAAACGTCAAACCTTCCTGATAAATATCGCTAAAGTCCAGCTGCGCCCGCTTTATCCACTGAGCCAACGCCAGCATGCCCAGTATCCTGCCGAATCCGGGCTCTATGCTTAGAATGCGCCCGTTTTTAAAATTAACGTCCACCTGGCCTTTCAAATCCGGCCAGCGAGAACTGGTACGGAGCCCCGCCCCATACCACGCTGAAATCAACGGCTGCGCTCGGTATCGGTTAAATCCTTGGTAATGCCAAGCTGGGCCAGCAGCTGCCCGGCGCGAGGCACTTCCAGATGGCCTTCGGTATGCGTGACCGATCGCCCGCCGCTTGCTTTCCAGTTGGCCCGACAAGACCAGTTTTTGATTTTCTCCGGACAGTTCCACGTTGTTAAAACCCATGCCGCCCGGTATGCGCTCGGCTTCCAATGATAACCGGCCCAGATCAACCGCCTGCCACAGCGTTTTTTGGCTGGTAACGCTCAGCAACGGCATAAGTTCCGGCGATATGGTCTGCGACGTCGAAGCTTCTTTCGAGCCGCCCGCCTGTTTTAATGCCGAAAGATCCAGTAACGCCATGTCCAAACTGATTCTACCCATACCTGTCATGCCCGACTGCCCGTGCAAATCAGCTTCCGCTGGATTGGTGAAGTCGGCAGGAATCTCGATTGTTCCCTTTGCGATCGGGCTGTCTATCGTCCCGGCCCAATAGTTGCCGGCGTGCTTCAAGGCCAGATCGAAAACACCTATATCGGTATTCTTCCACAAGGCATGATCGCTATGAATCTTCAGTTCCCTAACGCCATCCCCCGCGCCTTGGGCCACAGCCACTCCTAACCAGTCTTGCAGCGCCAGCCGATCGCGGTTGATCTCCAGCTTTAATCCTGCGTCCTGGGTCTGGGCGACCTCGCCGGCCCCATCAGGACATGTCCCGAATAAATGGTCTTTTGCTGTGGTATCCAACAGAATCGCCGCTTTCAGTTTATTGTCGTAATTTAACAGCACCGGCAATAACTGCTTGTCGCCCAGATTAAACGTCAGCGACAACGGTACGCTTTGTTCTTGTGTTTTGGCCAATGACTCCGGCAAATCCAGCGATACGCCGGACAGCATCGATTCCACAACCAGCGTTGGAGCCGTATCCCCATAAGGCAACTCCAGCGTTAACTGATAGTCTGTCGCACCTTGAGCGATTTTCCACCAGGGCAGTGTCAAAGTGCGCCTTTAGATCGCCAACCCCGGCACGGCCCTGCCACATTGACGGTGGTTTGGCTGTCCGAACTTTTAATGTCGATTTGTATCGGATGACCCAAGGCCGAAGCATGAATGGTATCGCTATAAACGCCCTGTTCATTGAACTTGAGTTCGCCGTTAATTTTACTGACCGGCAAGGCCAGCGATTTGACCGTCAGTTTGGCATCTTTCAACTGCGCCGTCCCATCGACCTTGGTAGGCGCACCGTCAACCAAAGGAATTTTAAGATCCAGCGCCACCTGGGTATTGCCTTGCGGGGTAATGGCTTCCAGCACCGAATCCACCGGCGAGCTGAGCGGCGTATGCTGCATAAAAGCCAAAACCTGGTCAATACCCGCCTTCGGCCTCGCCCTGAATCAGCAATTGTTTGCTTTTATTCAGCGAAGGAATGGTGACTTCGGCTTGCTTGATGACCACGCTTGCCGCGCCAGTTCCTGGCTGGCCTGCGGCATACACACCATCCCTGGCGACATCGGAATGCCCTTGCAGGACATTCACCTTGAGGCCGCCCTGTGAGAACATGACCTCGGCATTCATGCCGGTTATATCGAGGCCATTCGGGATCGTATGACAGATCAAACTGTTCGCCGTTAAATACCGCTTCAAAGACGCCCGGCTGCAGTGGTAAACGGGAAATCGTCCAAATTGCCGTAGACCAGCAAGCCGCCGTTGGTCATGCGCCCGCTAACAAAAGCACGATCCAGCCAGGCAACGACTTCTTCATCCATAATGCCCATCGGCAGATAATGCTTAACCTCGCTTGCGTCTTCGCCGGCAAATGCACTTTGCAGATCCATAAACACAGGCTTGCCTGCTTCGGGAATATCGACACGAAACCGGGTTGTGCTCTGGAAACTCAAGGAATCCAGTTCAATCGATTGGCTGGACATCGACCAGGCATGTTCGGCAGATTGCTGCCAATCTAGCGTCCCTTGAAGCCGCTTGACCGGCAATGGTTCGCGGAACAAATCCGGCCCGGTCAGCCAGGCATCTTTAGTCGCAAGAGTGATAGTGCCCTGCTTTTCGCTGCCCTTTATTCGTCCGGTCAGATTCTCTATGCCCGGAACCGACGACAACGAAGCGACTCCGATGTTGGCAAAGCGGCCGTTCATCGCCACCGACTTTGCATCCAGGTCGGCGAACAAGGAAAAATTCTCCAGCGTTCCTTTTAGCTGGGCCTGCGACAGCAATTTGGCCTGCTCATCCGGCAACGGGACGAAAAACTGCGCCAGCCCGGATGCTTCCTGCAAGTCCAGCCGTTCGACAAACAGCGCTAATTTAGACAAGGCATTATCGTCGATGCGCTGGCCGGAAGCGCTGAACACGGCGGCAGGCCATGCTTTAACAGCGCCGTTGGACTTGTCCTTGGTTTCCAGCGAAAACTCGTTTACATCGAGTTGCCACTGATTGCTTGCGCCGTTGAGGAGCCTCATTTAATCCCCAGTGCAAGCCGGGTTTTCAGCTGTTTGACAAAAAATTCCTGCTTATCCTGCCGAACCAGTGCCATCTGTTGAATGTTGCGCTCCACATCCATCGACGCCAGTTGCGATTGCCGCCAATCGCCCCAGATTTTAAAATCGCCGGTACCGGCATTGATGTTGATCCGGTCCAAAGCCGATGGATGAAGCTGAGACAATCCAAGCGCCGCCAATTCAGGCAATTGACGGCTTTGCCATCTATATAAACGCGCCCTTGGATGGTTGAAGGCTCAAAAACATTGCCTTCAAAATCCATCGATACTCTTAATGTATCGCCGACTTTTTTCCGGCAACTTCATCAGCATATTAAGCCGGTGGCGCTCGCCGTCATTGCGGATCGCCAGATCCACCCCATTGAACAACAGCGGCCGGCTATGGCTTGTTTCATCCTGCCAGGTGATTTCGCTTTGCAAGACTTCGTATTTTCCGCCCTGCAACAGCCATTGCGGCTGCCCGTCGCTGGCTTTTAAGCCGACAATAACAATACTGCCGTCCTGTTGCCGTTTAATGGACAGCTTGGCGCCCACCAAGGTAACCCAGGACGATGACAATAAATCCCGCTGACCAGCATATCCAGCAAATTAATACCCAGACGTATTTCGTTAAACTCGATAGCGGGTTTTTCGTTTCCGGTCGAGGCGACGGATGACAAATCCGCCTGGAGCGGATTTGCAGGTGTAGCGCCCGAAGTGGGACGGCAGAGACAGTCTGGGATGAAATGGAGATGTCTTTTAACACCAACTGAGGATTAAAACCGCGCATTTTTGCGCCCAGACGGCCTATGGTTACCGGCGTACCGACCAAGGCGCCGATATGGGCCGCCAAATCGGACTTATAGTGTTCAATCCCGGACAATAGCAGGCGTACGCCGGTCAAGCCGATAGCCGCCGAGATCAAAGACCAGAAAATGAGATGCCGCGTTGCACGCGTAATATGATGGATCACTAAAAAGGTTACAAAAAGTAATAAAAGTATTTCGTATCTGTCAGAAAAAACAAGGCTAAGAAATTTTCACCGCGAAGACACGAAGAGCACGAAGATTTAAAGATCAATACGCCACTTAAGGGGCTTTACAAGCTGTCGACACCTAATATTCCGGGTACTTCAATTCCACAACCAATAGCCTGAGATATTTCATCAGACTTTATCACTTCGTGTTCTTCGAGGTGATATTTATTTAAGTTGATGCCCTTCGCCTTAAAGCAACACCACATCATACTGCTCCTGATTATATTCAGCCTCGGCCCTGAACTTGATGCGCACGCTCAAAAAGACTTCCAGTTCGGCCAGCATATCGGCTTCCTCATCAAGCAGCATTTCCACGACTTCATTGGAGGCCAGAACCAATATTTTCTTAACCTTGTACTGCCTGACTTCGCGAATAATCTCCCGGAATATTTCCAGGCACATCGATTCCGCGGTTTTCAAAACGCCCCGGCCGCCGCAGGCGCTGCAAGGTTCGCAAAGTATATGCTCCAGACTTTCCCGGGTTCTTTTGCGGGTCATTTCCACCAATCCCAGCACCGAGACTTCGGTGATATTGGTTTTCGCGTGATCTTTTTCCAAGATGCCGCTCGAACGCCTGCAACACCTGTTTTTTATGATCCTCGCTTTGCATATCGATAAAATCGATAATGATGATGCCGCCGAGATTCCGAAGCCTGAGCTGCCTGGAAATCGTCTGCGCCGCTTCGAGATTGGTTTTAAATATCGTCTCTTCCAGATTGCGGCCGCCGACATAGCCGCCGGTATTCACATCGACGGTGGTCATCGATTCGGTCTGGTCGAATACCAGATGCCCGCCCGATTTCAGGTTGACTTTGCGGTCCAGCGCTTTTTGGATTTCATCTTCGACGCTGTAAATATCGAACACCGGACACTCGCCGGTGTAATGCTCGATAACCGGCACGATTTCCGGCACAAAAATCTCCGCAAATTCAACCAGACGATGATAGGTTTCCCTTGAATCCACCCGGACTCTTTCGATGCCTTCCCGGTACAAGTCCCTCAAGGTTCTGATGCTCAGCGGCAAATCCTTATGGATAAACTGCTTGGGCTTGGCGGCGGCGATCTTGGCGGCTATCGACTCCCACAGTTTCAGCAAAAACGTCATATCGGCAATCAATACCGTCTCATCCACGCATTCTGCCGCGGTTCTTGCGATAAAGCCGCCGCATTTGTGCTCCAGCCTGAACGCGTCGAGACAGGCTCTTAACCGGACTCGTTCGGTCTCGCATTCAATCCGCTGGGACACGCCGGAATTTTGCGCATAAGGCATATAGACCTGAAACCGCGACGGTATCGATATTTCCGTGGTCAACCGTGCGCCTTTGCTGCCCAACGGATCTTTGACCACCTGCACGATAATATGCTGGCCTTCATGCAGGTAATGCTCGATATTTTCCGAACCCTTTTTTTCCAGATCCTTGGCGCATAAATCGGAAAGATGCAAAAACGCCGCCCTGGGCAGGCCAATATCGACAAAAGCCGCCTGCATACCGGGCAGAACCCGGCACACTTCACCTTTATAGATGTTACCGACCAAGCCCCGCTGCCGGGTTCGTTCAATGATCAATTCCTGCAGGACGCCGTTTTCGATAACCGCAACGCGCGTCTCGGGCGGGGTAACGTTGATTAAAATTTCTTCACTCATTTGAACAACCCGATGCCTTGCCTGGATAAAAGTTCCGCGGTTTCAAACAACGGCAAACCGACCACGCCGGAAAAACTGCCGCTAATCGACTCGACAAATATACCGCCCAGGCCTTGAATGGCATAACTGCCGGCTTTATCGACCGGTTCGCCGCTTTGCCAGTAGGCCTCTATTTCGGCTTCCGTCAACGATCTGAAAGTCACCTCGGTAATGCTGACCGCCTGACCATGCTCACGGCCCCTCAAGCGAAATTGCACTGTAAACCCGGTGCATTTTACCGGATAACTGCCTTAACATGGCAAGCGCATCATCCCGATCTTTAGGCTTGCCCATAATCAGGCCGTCCAAAACCACAGCGGTATCGGCAGCCAGAACCGGTAAGCCGTCACCCAGTTGCGCTAGACAGGCCGCAGATTTTTCGGCAGCCAGCCGCTGCACATAGTCCAGCGGCGCTTCATTGGGCAAAGGCGTCTCATCCAGGTCGACCGGATGAACGCGGTAAGCAACCTTGATCTGATCCAGCAATTCCCGGCGGCGGGGCGAGGCTGAGGCAAGAATAATCTGTGCAGTCATTAGCGATGATAGGGATGATTGTGGAGAATACTCCAGGCGCGGTAAAGCTGCTCGGCCACAACGATGCGCACCAGCGGATGAGGGAAGGTCAGTTTCGACAAACTCCATGATTCCCGCGCCAGCTGTTTGGCGGAATCGGCCAGGCCTTCCGGCCCGCCCAATTAATAACGAAACATGTTGGCCGCTTTCCAGCCAGCGTTGCATCGCCTGCTGCCAATTCGGGCGTCGTCCAGGGCTTGCCGGGAATGTCCAGCGTTACAATATGCGAACTTTGAGGGATTGCCGCGATCATCCGCTCGCCTTCCTCTTTGACAATTCTGGCGACATCGCTGTTTTTGGTGCGCTTACCCGGCGCAATTTCCTTAAGCACCAATTCGCATTCGCGGGGCAAGCGTTTGGCATACTCGTCGTAGCCCTGCTGCACCCATCCCGGCATGCGGTTTCCTACTGAAATCAGATTTATTTGCATGCGGTGCAGGATACAGGAGAACAGGCTGGTGATGCAATGCGGTCGAATAGCGGTCACATCCTGCAATAAAAATAGCTGGCTAAAAAGCTTAAGTAATAGGTTTATCAGCCGCTACAATCGGCAAACCGACACAGGAGTGAGTACCGTGAACATTAAACATTTAAAGCCCGTATTCACCGCGCCTGCTCCCGGCAGGCTTGCGGCATACACACCATCCCTGGCGATAACCGGGTTATTAGTCATCAGCTTATTGACGACCGCCTGCACGACTGCCAAAGCGCCGCCGTATGACTTATTACCGCACAAGACCATAAGTGCGATAGGCTACGGCACCGTGGAAAAAAGCGATCGGTATTCGCGTTCGCAAATTAAATTAATGGCCATGCGGGCGTCCAAAATGGATGCATACAGAAGCCTGGCCGAGCAACTTAACGGCATTCAATTGCGCGGCCAGACTGCGGTCGAAAGATATGGAAGTCACCCACGACAGTTATCAGGTTTATCTTAATGCTTATTTGCGCGGCGCAAGGGTAAAAAGAACCTCGGCTATCGGTAGCGACCTCTACGCAGGCGATGATACGTTTGAAACGGTTGTGGAGCTTGATTTGACGCCCAGATTCTACGAATGCATGAATGGCTCCAGCGAATTGGTTAATCAGTGTCTTCAACAAAACCCGGAAATTCCGGCTCCCAGTTTCGACCCTAAACCAGCCACTGTATCCAGCATTAATCCCGGCTGCAACGCGATTGATTGCTACAGCTACCCGACTACCAAGGGATTCAATCGAAAATAACCCGGAGCCTGGCAGAAAAATAGCGCAAAGATGGCACGGATTGGATCGGGTTTAAACGGATTTTTAAAACCGAAGCCGAATAATTGTTACGCTCTTTAATCCGTATCATCTGCATTCCATTTCTATGTGCTAACTAATTAAAAATAGTATTTAATGGCGAATGTAGGGTATCGTCGCGATTTTTCACAGCAACAAACCGGTTTGATAAATGGCAAAAATATTATTTAAATGCATAGGAATCTCGCTAGTTTTATTAACGCTATCGTGCAGCAGTGTTCAACGCCAAACCGGCATGGGCTCTAATGCCGTGACTGTTGAAGGTCAGGCGGCCATTAGCAAAGGCATGCCGCTATTGGCCAAAAAGCAGGCCTTGCAGGATGCCATCCGCCAAGCATCCCTGCAATCGTCTGTCGATATTCACAGCCGGACTCTAGTCGATCAAAATAACGTTTCACTGGACACGATGTCCATGCGCACGGCTGCTGCCGTGAGCAATACCAAGGTCATCAAGGAATGGACTGCCGATAATATCTATCATGTTATGGCCCAGGTGGAGTTAGCGGCGGACAGTTCCTGTACGCCCCACTATCGTAAACGCATTATCGCAACCGCCTTTCCTTTAGCTAAGCAAGAACAGGTGACCGGCTACGAAACACAGGATTTATATAGCGGCATTCCTCGCGAGCTTAATAATCTTTTAATAGAGTCCGGCGACTTTATCGGCAGCAACGTCACCAATATCAATTTATACCCAAGGCCCGACTTGGCCCCGGAATTACAAGACCGCACCGCCTATCGCCCATCAAAAGTCATGCAGATAGCGGCGTCAAACGGGGCGCAATTTGTATTGTCGGGCGTAATCAGGGATCTGGAGGTTGAATCCACTGAATACATGAGAGGCGCAGGACCTCTGGCATTCGTCAGAAGCATGGCGCGCGATGTTGTCGCCAGACGCGGAATTGGCATTGATGTTTATGTGCATGACGGATATACCGGCGCATTGCTGTTCCAGCAGCGTTATGTGGATACTGTTCTCGGCGATGTGTGGATACCGGCGACTTATACGGTAGGCAGCGAGCGCTTTAATGCCACCTCAACCGGCGGAAAAATAGCTCAAATTATAGATCAAGCCGGCGCTGACATTCGCCAATCCTTAAATTGTTACCCGTTTGCAACGCGCATTATTGAAATTAAGGGCGACAGAGTGGTTATTGATGCGGGTGCCCAGGAAAAGCTCAATGTCGGCGATCAACTGGTGGCTTATAGCTCAGGCGGCGATGATTTAAATCTCGATGGCGGCTACAGCTTTGTAGGCAAGGACAAACAACCGGCCGGCGTATTAACCATCCGCAGTATCGCGCCCCGTTACGCCGTAGGCAGTTTGGAAGCGCCTGCCCGCGAATTGGGTCTCAAGGTTGGCGACTGGGTAAAATCCTGGTAAAGAGCTTATTGCAAACCAGCCTTGCCATACTGGCAGCTATAGGCTATATATCTAACTTTATATCCACTTTCACCCGAGTTCATTATGGAAATCAAATCAAGCTTTTTCGGCGAACAATCTATCGATCCCAGCACCATCATTAGCTTTCCGAACGGAATCCCAGGCTTTGAAGATCAAACCCGTTTCAAACTGTTTCATCAGGAAGGCGACAGCCCTCTTGTCTTCTGGCTGCAATCTTTGGATGACGAAAACCTAGCCTTTTCAGTAGCGCAGCCGTCTATTTTCAATATCAATTACAGCTTCGTGTTAAACGATGCCGAAGAAGCCGCACTGGGAATTGAAGATGAAGCCGACATACTTCTGCTGATAATCCTGCATAAAGACGCATCCGATCAGCACAGCGCCATTAAGTCACTAAAAACAAACGTACTATCGCTTCTTGGAGCCACATCCGATCAACCTGCCATTAAAGGCGTTATTCAAGCTCCGCTGGTAATTAACAGCACAAAAAGAATAGGCTTGCAAAAAGTGCTTACTCAAATAGTGCAAAACATAACACTGACTGAAGCTGCTTAAAACGCATTACTTGGTTTTTAGCCGCAGACTTAGGAAGCTACCCCTAGTACTGCCGCTTTTTAGCGGCAGTTTTGCCGACAAGGATGTAGGCAAGGAGCGTGAGCAGGAGCGGAAGCTTTGCCTACAGGGATGTGGGAGATTGAGGATAACCAAACTTAGCATCCAGCTATTAAAGGCTCTACAGCTTCCTTGAATTCATGCTCATAAACCGCACGGGTAAGACAGGCAATCAAGCGGCCTGAACGGGAATGGAACTGGCTGAACGCTGAACCTCGTTCTTTTCATTAAAATAAACCAAGGTAGGTTTATGACTTTCCGCTTCCTTTTGGTCCAATATTGCAAATGCACAAACAATAATCAAGTCGCCGGGACACGCCAGACGGGCAGCCGCACCATTAACTGAAAACAATCCCGATCCTGCTTCGGCGCGAATAGCGTAAGTCGTAAAACGGGCGCCATTGTTGATATTGTAAATCTGTATCTGCTCGTATTCCCTGATACCCGATAAATCGAGAATATTGCTGTCAATCGCACAAGACCCCTCATAACCCAATTCCGAATGGGTTACCGTGGCTCTATGTAATTTCGCTTTAAGCATCGTGATTTGCATAATAAAACACTATAAATACCTTTGAGAACCGCGCATTATCCATTAATTAGCAACAATGCATCAACTTTTAGCATTTCCCAAACCATACAAATCCTGCTATAGCCTATTTGGAGAAACAAATATTATCGATTAACCGGGTTTTGCTTAAACGCGCCGCCGCCAACAAAACCAGCTCCACATCATCCGCATCCGCTTTTTTTAAATCACTCGCCCTGCACACGCTAAAATAATCCGGCGTAAAACCGGATTCCCGCAAAAACTGCAACGCCGTGAGTTCTATTTCCGGGTAAGACTGCCCTGCCAAAACGGCATCACGCGCGGCGCACAAGGCTTGATACAGTTTTGCTGCGACCGTTTTTTCCGCGGCGGTTAAATAACCGTTCCTGGAACTCATCGCCAAACCGCTTGCCTCCCTGACCGTTTCGACACCGATTATTTCGACAGGAATATTCAGATCCCTGACCATCGTCCGTATCACCGTCAACTGCTGAAAATCTTTTAAGCCGAACAAGGCAATATCCGGCTGCACCATATTGAATAGCTTGCAAACAACGGTCGCAACCCCGTCAAAATGCCCCGGCCTGAACGCGCCGCAATACCATTCGGACAAACCCGTTACCGACACGATCGTTTTGGCATCCGGCGCATAAACCTCGGAAACAGCCGGCAGAAACAACAAATCTGTACCGATGGCATCAAGCTTTTGCTGATCTTCCTGCTCAGTACGGGGATAAGTCTCAAAATCCTCGCCGACACCAAACTGGGTCGGATTGACAAAAATACTGACCACCACCCGATCCGCTTTTTTTCGAGCTTCATTGACCAGAGCCAGATGCCCCGCGTGCAGATTGCCCATCGTCGGCACCAATGCAACGCTCTGACCTGCCGAACGCCACGCTCTAACGGCGTCGCGTAATTCCGATACGGTGTTAACTATGCTGCATAAGCATTAAAAACTATGTTCGGCCGCTGGAAACAGGGACTGCTTGACCGCTTGATGGTAGGCATTAATGGCTTCCTCGATATTCGCCGCGCCACTCATGAAATTCCTGGAAAAACGCGGACGCTTGCCGGTGCCGATATTGAGCATGTCGTAAAGTACCAGCACCTGTCCGTCGCAATCCACGCCGGCGCCGATGCCTATCACGGGAATCGTTAACTGTGAGCTGATGTCTTTGGCCAAGCTTGCCGGAACGCATTCCAACACCAGCAGCCCTGCGCCCGCTTGCTGTAATTTTAGCGCATCGGCAAGCATTTGTTCAGCCGCCGCCTGCTCCTTGCCCTGAACCTTATAACTGCCCAATTGATTAATCGACTGCGGCAACAAGCCCAAATGCCCGCAAACAGGAATGCCCTGATCGACAAGAAAACTGACGCAGTCGATTCTCGGCCCTTCCAGCTTAACCATTTGCGCACCGCCAAGCTGCATTAATTTGGCCGCATTTTTGGCCGCAATGACAGGCGTGGGATACGTCATAAACGGCAAATCGGCGATGATAAACGCCCGCTGCCTGGCACTGACTGACGCACCTTGTATGATAAACCATATCCCTGATGGTGACCGGAAGCGTTGTAGCATGCCCCTGGATAACCATGCCCAGCGAATCCCCAACCAGCATCATATCGACGCCTGCCTTGTCGATTAATGCGCTAAATGCGGCATCATAGGCGGTTAAGCACGATATTTTCTCGCCGCGCTGTTTCATGGCGGCCAGATCGGTAATCGACAACGGTTTTAGCGTAGCGGTGGAAGAATATTGATTCATTGTATTCAGATGGATGTGGGCTTTGCTAAGGCGGGAATCAATCCAGCCGCTTCAGCCCATTCATGGGACACTTGGCAAGCAGATCGGCAATATGGCCTTTTCCCGGCACCAACAACTGCGGCGCGATCTCGTGCAGGGGATACAGGACAAAAGCCCGCTCAGCCAAACCCGTGTGCGGTACGATTAAATCAGGCAACTCGATAATCTGATCGCCATAGATCAACACATCCAAGTCCAGCGTTCTTGCGCCCCAGCGCTCGATCTTTTCTGACCCGGCCCTGATCGTTTTCGATGCGTTGCAGGCAGCGCAGAAAATCCATCGGCGGCAACTCGGTCGCAACACACATCACCGCGTTAACATAGTCAGGCTGATCCTGCGGCCCCATGGGCGGACTATGATACAAACTGGAAAACGCCAGCTCCTTGACTCCGGCTATTTGCGTTATTGCCGCGCGCGCTGATTTTATTTGCAGGGCAGGGTTTTCAAGGTTACTGCCTAAGCCTATATAAGCCGTTACCCAATCAGTTTCCGAATTTTTCATAGCCAAATACTTTACGACTCTGTTTTTGGAGCACTCTCTTTACCTTTTCTGATGATAACTTCTTTTGCGTCCAGGCTTTTTATTTTGGGAATTCCGCGGGGGCTGGGTCATTTTTCTTTGCTCATTCTCATCGGCATTCTGATACTTGGCCCACCACTCGGCTAACTCGGGATCGGCGCCTCCGGTCTCGGAACGCAACAGCAAAAAATCGTAGCCCGCCCTAAAGCGGGGATGCCCGATCAAACGGCTGGGTTTGGAGCCGATACGCGCATTAAATTTGGGCTGCATATTCCAGACCTCACGCATCGCCATGCTGATATGGCGCGGCAGGGCTGTACTTCTGATCTGCCTGGCGATAACTTCACTGGCGGCATCCTGATAGGCAATATATTCAACCTCGCCTTTCGCCATTTTTGCTTTGGCCAGCATCCGCACCGGCTCCCACAAAAAGGCTGCCAATAAAAAGTAAGCGGTAACCGTTTTGCCTTCCGCTATTCGGTTGTCCGAATTTTCCAAGCGCTTTAATCAATAACAATCGGGGGAAACCGTTTTCCTCAACCGCCAAACTGTTTTCCGTGGCAGGAAACAGCACTTGAAAAAGACCGTAATGCCTGAGCATTTCAAACGTTTGCAGCGCATAGCCGGATAAAAACAGCTTTATCGCTTCGTCGTAAAGCCGGGCGGACGGTATATCGGCCAGTAACTGGGCGTCGTTGTGTATCGCTTTTTCGCATTCAGGATCCAGCTTGAAGCCGAGTTTAACGGCAAAACGCACCGCCCTCAGCATGCGCACCGGATCTTCACGAAAGCGCATTTCGGGATCGCCGATCAGCCTAAGCGTCCCGGTTTTATGATCAGCCATGCCGCCGACATAATCCACTACCGAAAAATCCTTAATATTGTAATAGAGCGCATTAACGGTAAAATCCCTGCGCCAAACATCTTCCTCAATCGTGCCGTAGACATTATCCCGCAATAATCGCCCTTCCTTGTTGAGCATCTGCTTGTCGTTTTGCTCTTCTCCCGCGCCCCGAAAAGTCGCAACTTCAATAATTTCACGGCCAAAATGCACATGCGCCAAACGAAACCTGCGCCCGATTAACCGGCAGTTGCGGAATACTTTTCTGACTTGATCAGGATCGGCATTGGTGACGACGTCAAAATCCTTGGGTTCCCGCCCCAACAACAAATCACGCACGCAGCCGCCGACAAGATAAGCATCGAAACCCTCTTTTTGCAGACGATACAAAACCTTCAGCGCATTCTCACTGATCTGGGATCGTGAAATATTATGTTCCGCACGCGAATATATTTTGACGTTTGCGTCCGATGACCCAGCATCATTCCTGGCTGATACTTCGGCCCTGCTCAGCGCGGGCTTAATAATTTTTTTAAAGAAGTTTAAAATAGTCTTCACACCTTGTTTATTTTTCTAATTTTTTTGATTATATCATTGGTAATGAATTCTAACCCAATCGGCAAGTTTCTTTTACATTCCCCTTTTGAATGGAGTAGAATCATCACTCTGATTTTTACCCGCAATTCTAGATTAGATCTCTATTGCACACACCAGATAAAAGATCAGACAACCATTTTTTAAACACTCGCACAAACATTAGCGTGCTTGACTGGAATTTGTTATGTTCAAAAAGATTCTTAATAGCTTAATTGACCAACCTTTGTTAACCAGCCTTTTTGCAACAGATTTTTTCATTCTTCTGTTTCATAGACCGCCATTCTTGTTTTCTCTCGTAATGCTGGGAGCGCTAATGGCGATGTGCATGTATTTTGGTCAAAAACTAGCCTTATTTAAAATTTAATTGGTCAGATCAACAAAGAATATACGGCAAAAACCAGGCAATGACCCCCATTTCCAAAGCCTGGTTTTTTGCGTCGCCTGGCAGCAATAGTTTACGACCTCCTGTTACTGATCGCCGTTTTATTTGTCGCGACTGCACTGTTGCTCCCTTTAAATGCAGGCGAGGCTTTCACTGCCCAACAATTCTTTTTCCCCCTGTATCTCCTGCTGGTCAGCTTCTTCTTTTACGCCTGGTTTTGGACTCATGGCGGTCAAACATTGGGCCTGCGCGCGTGGAAAATAAAAGTGCTCACGTTGGATATGAAACCCATCAGCTGGAAACAGGCTTTGCTCCGTTTCATAGCCGCCATCGTATCATGGGGATTTTTCGGACTGGGCTTCTTGTGGATTCTTATTGATAAAAACCAACGCAGCTGGCACGATCATCTATCCAAAACAGCCGTTTTTTTTGACACTCACGACACACATCATTACAAAGCCGCTGAAACCATCATACCTCCCAAACAATATATTTATCAGTGATGTCATCATGAATTGGTTTACTAAATTATTTTCCAAACAGCCCCAAAAGCATCTCCCCGGAAAAAAAACCAGACATCCCCACCCCTGCCCCCGCCGCTCCAAATACCCCACTTACCTGTTCGGAACCTGTCTCCACCGAACATAAAAAACTACCGTTGGCCACACTAAAAAAACTGGCTCCACTTCGAGACATGGAAGATGCCTATGTTGAGCAACTGGTTCACACCACGCTAAGCTATAACGCAGGTTCGGTCATTTTCAGGCTCGGCCAAAAAACCAATTCGGTTTTTTATCTGCTTGAATGGAAGCGTTGAACTTCAGCCGGATAGCGACAACCGCTACACCCTGTCGGCCGAATCATCGCTGGCCAATCTGCCGCTCAATAGCGGCAAGCTATGCGGAGCAACGGCTATTCGCTAAAACAGACGTCACCATCTTGGCAATTTCAGGAGAGTTTATCTGCCGATGGTCCGGTAAAGATATCCAACAGTCTGTTGCCGTTGAGCTCATTGATATTGAATTGCCCGAACAAATTGCCGACAACCGTTTCTTTACCAGTTTTGCGGCGAGCCTACCGGGAAAATAAATTAAGCCTGCCCTCATTACCCAATGTCGCGTTAAAATTGAAAGAAGCGATGGAAAAAGATTTAGGCATCAGTGAGGCTGTCAAAATTATCGAGGTAGATATATCCATCGTAGCCAAGCTGATCCAACTTGCCAACAGCCCGCTATACTCGCCCATATCACCGATTACCAACTGCCATGCGGCGGTTACCCGAATCGGCCTGGATCAAACGCGAAAACTGGTTATGGGCATCAGTCTAAAACAATTATTCCGCTGCAAGAATCCGCAACTGATGGAAAAAATGCAACACTTGTGGAAAAACAGCCTCTACGTATCCAGCCTGAGTTTTGTACTTGCCCAGGAAAACGGCACGGTTAACCCGGAAGATGCCTTATTAGCCGGTTTGGTCTGTGACATCGGTACGATACCGATATTGCATTTTGCCGAACAAAATCCGGATGAATACCCGAATTTAGACGTATTGGACTCGGCCATCCCGTTTCTGAGCCCGCCGGTCGGCTCCCTGGTGCTGCACACCTTGGGCTTTACTCCGGAATTAGCCTGCATCCCCAAGTATGCCGAAGACTGGTTCTATGAAAGCGAGAGCGATAAATTAAATCTGATTGATATCGTCATTCTGGCCAAATTACACAGTTATTTCGGCACCAGCCGGGCAAAGGAAATACCGTACCTGAACTCCATACCCGCCTACACTAAACTTAAAAACGGCAAACTGACCGCCGACTTTTCCTTGGATGTACTGCACAAAGCGCAAACATCGCATCAAAGCAGCCATGAACTTTCTTTCCTGATACCACTATGAATAATCCTTTATTAGCCAACTCCACACTGCCGTTGTTTTCCCAGATTAAACCGGAACACGTCGTACCTGCCATCGATCAGTTATTGAGCGAAGCCCGTTCGTCTGTCGAACAGCATCTCCAGGCCACGCAACACTACACCTGGGAAAACCTGATCGAGCCCCTGGAAGATGTGGACGATAAGCTCAGCAAAGCCTGGTCCCCGGTCAGCCACATGAATTCAGTGGTCAACAGCGACGAGCTGCGCGACGCCTACAACGCCTGCCTGCCCAAGCTCAGCGCCTACTCGACTGAAATGGGGCAAAACGAAGCCCTGTTTAAGGCTTATCGCTTTATTGCCGAAAGCGATGAATTTGCGACGCTGGATACCGCCCAGCAAAAAATCATCCGCAATGCCTTAAGAGATTTCAAATTGTCCGGCATCGACCTGGATGACGAGAAAAAACAGCGCTACAAAGAAATCAGCCAGGAATTATCCGCGCTTGCCAGCAACTACGAAGAAAACCTGCTGGATGCAACCAATGCCTGGAGCAAGCTGATCAGAGACGAAGAGGATTTGGCCGGATTGCCTGAATCCGCTTTGGCCCAAGCCAGACAGACCGCCGAAAGCCATAATGAAGACGGCTGGATGATCACCCTGCAATTTCCGTCCTACATTTCGGTCATGACTTACGCCGACAACCGCGAATTGCGCCGCGAACACTACGAAGCTTTCGCAACCCGCGCTTCCGATCAGGGCCCGCATGCCGAACAGTGGGACAACAGCGAAAACATGGAAAAAATCCTGGCCTTGCGCCATGAAAAAGCCCGTTTGCTGGGTTTCAACAATTACGCGGAATTGTCGCTGGCGACCAAAATGGCTGAAAAGCCGGATGACGTCACCGATTTTCTGGAAGATTTGGCTGACCGATCCTGGCGACATGCACGCAAGGACTTGGCCGAATTGCGCGAATTTGCCAAACACATTACGGCGTTCATGACCTGCAATCCTGGGATATGGCCTATTATTCGGAAAAAATGCGCCAGCATTTTTACCAGCTGTCGCAGGAAGAAGTTAAAACCTACTTTCCGATCACCCGCGTCCTGCCCGGCCTGTTTGCGATCGTAGAAAAACTGTACGGCTTGCAAATATCCGAGATCAGCGATTTCGACAGCTGGCATCCCGACGTGCGTTTTTTCGAGATTCATGACCAGACCGGTTCAGCTGCGCGGCCAGTTTTATCTCGATCTTTACGCCCGCGCCAAAAAACGCGGCGGCGCCTGGATGGACGATTGCGTCAGCCGCAAGCGATTCGACGACACCATTCAAACGCCGGTCGCCTACCTGACCTGCAACTTTACCCCGCCAGCCGGCGATACACCGGCATTGCTGACCCATGACGAGGTGACCACGCTGTTCCATGAATTCGGCCACGGCTTGCACCACATGCTGACGCAGGTCGATCATCTCGGCGTCTCCGGCATTAACGGCGTGGAATGGGATGCGGTCGAACTGCCCAGCCAGTTCATGGAAAACTGGTGCTGGGAAAAGGAAGCGCTGGCGCTGATGTCAGGCCATTATCAAACCGACGAGAAATTGCCGGATGCCTTGTTTGACAAAATGATCGCGGCAAAAAACTTTCAGGCCGGCATGATCATGGTACGTCAGCTGGAATTCAGCCTGTTCGATTTCAGGATTCACCGGGACTACGATCCCGAAAAAGGCGGCCGCATCTATGAAACGCTGGAACAGGTCAGGGAACAGGTCGCCGTTGTTCGCCCGCCCAAATTCAACCGTTTTGCGCACAGCTTCTCGCATATCTTTGCCGGAGGTTACGCGGCGGGTTATTACAGCTACAAATGGGCGGAAGTCTTGTCCAGCGACGCTTTCTCGCTGTTTGAAGAAAAAGGCATTTTCGACCAGGAAACCGGCAACGCCTTTTTGACCAACGTCCTTGAAAAAGGCGGCAGCCAAAACGCGATGGAATTATTTATCAACTTCCGCGGCCGCAAACCCACCATCGATGCGTTGCTCAGACATAACGGCATTGCGGCATGATCTACAAAGACCTGCGCGACTTCATCAAACAACTGGAAAAACAGGGCGAACTAAAGCGCATTACCGTTGAAGTCGATCCGTACCTGGAAATGACCGAAATTTGCGACCGCACCCTGAAACGGGGCGGCCCCGCGCTGCTGTTTGAAAACCCCAAAGGCGCCAATATTCCGGTGCTGGCCAACCTGTTCGGCACGCCGCGCCGCGTCGCGATGGGCATGGGCGCAGATTCCGTCACCGAATTGCGCGGCATCGGCGAGCTGCTGGCTTACCTGAAAGAACCCGAGCCGCCCAAAGGCATGAAGGACGCCTGGGAGAAATTCCCGGTGTTCAAGCAAGTGCTGAACATGGCGCCTAAAGTAATCAGTTCCCCGCCGTGCCAGGAACTGGTTCGGCAAGGCGACGAGATCGATCTTGGCGATTACCCTATCCAGACCTGCTGGCCGGAAGATGCCGCGCCGTTGATTACCTGGCCGCTGGTCATCACCAAAGGCCCGAACAAGGAACGGCAGAACCTCGGCATCTACCGCATGCAGGTCATCGGCAAAAACAAAGTCATCATGCGCTGGCTGGCGCATCGTGGCGGCGCATTGGATTTCAAGGAATTCCAGGCCGCCCATCCCGGCCAGCCGTTCCCGGTTTCCGTGGCTTTGGGCGCAGACCCCGCAACCATACTGGCCGCCGTCACGCCGGTGCCGGACTCCCTGTCCGAATACGCGTTTGCCGGTTTATTGCGCGGCAGCAAAACCGAAGTCGCCAAATCGCTGATTAACGATTTGCAGGTACCGGCCAGCGCTGAAATCGTGCTGGAAGGCTTTATCTATCCCGGCGAATTCGCCGCGGAAGGCCCTTACGGCGACCATACCGGCTATTACAACGAAGTCGCCGATTTTCCGGTGTTCACCATCGAACGGATCACCCAGCGCCAGGCGCCGATCTATCACAGCACCTACACCGGCAGACCGCCCGACGAACCGGCCATCCTGGGCGTTGCGTTAAACGAGGTCTTCGTACCCATTTTGCAAAAGCAATTCCCGGAAATCGTCGATTTTTACCTGCCGCCGGAAGGCTGCTCCTACCGCATGGCCGTGATCAGCATGAAAAAGCAGTACGCCGGTCACGCCAAACGCGTGATGCTGGGCACTTGGTCGTTCCTGCGCCAGTTCATGTACACCAAGTTTGTGATCGTCGTCGATGACGATGTCGATGTCCGCAACTGGCAGGATGTGATCTGGGCGATGACCACCCGCATGGACCCCGCCAGGGATTTGACCATACTGGAAAACACGCCGATTGATTATCTCGATTTCGCCTCGCCGGTTTCAGGCTTAGGCTCCAAGGTGGGATTCGACGCGACCAATAAATGGCCGGGGGAAACCAACCGGGAATGGGGCAGGACTATCGTGATGTCGCCGGAGGTGGTCAAGAAAGTGGATGAGATGTGGGATACATTGTTTTAATCATGTAGGGTCTCCCATGCGTAGGATGTGTTAAACGCAGTGCAGCGCATCTTCGCGATTGATGCGCTCATACCTCAGCATATCCTGCGAGCTACACATTTCAAGCCACATCCCCGCCCTCCTTCCAGCTCGCGAACCACTCGGTCAAATCACGGGTGTCGCCCAGACCGCCGAGACGGCGATCGATGGCGGCCTGGTTGCCCCATACCACCCCGGCCAAGGCTCCACCGGCCACGCGCGATTCGATGTCCTTACAGTAAAGCCCCAGGTCGCGCTGGACATAAAACCCGTACGTGCGGCAAGCCACCGGGCGGTGGGCGTAGACCAGGCAGGCCCCCGCCGATCGGTCCAACATCGGGCAGACGATGGGGCGTGATGTCTGCTCGGCCAGCGCTGCGATGTCCTGGCCAATTTCCCGAAACTGCTCTGGAGGCAGCGCGGCCAGTCCGTCCCGCAGCCAACCCCATTCCGCCGCAGTGAGCCGGGGTACTTCGGCGAGCCGTCGGCAACAGCCGTCGCAGCCCTGACGGCATAACCAATCGAGATTGTCGTCACGGATAATTCGTACGCGCTCATCAATATCAGCATGGAGTTGGGTAAGGGTGTTCATCTTCGTATCCGGCCTATTTAACCGCGCTTTGGAAAAGCCTTTATTATGAGTTGAGTAATAAAGGAACTGAAATTTCGAATGACCGAAATAATACCCTAATCCGACATTTACCGTTTAAGGATCCGATCTAATAGGCTGGCTTGGGTCAATTAGATGCAGTCGTGACTATCTGAAACCGGCCAACTACCGGCCATCAGAAAGTTCACAAAATCATTAGAAACTGCCCCGCGTTTTGCCGATTGCTGG
This sequence comes from uncultured Gammaproteobacteria bacterium, assembly GCA_963814825.1. Taxonomy (GTDB): domain Bacteria; phylum Pseudomonadota; class Gammaproteobacteria; order Methylococcales; family Methylomonadaceae; genus Methylobacter_A. Next base: position 339,936 of record CAWFEF010000001.1, read on the forward strand.
AAGCTAATTTCTAAATTGTAGTTTCTCTACTCAAAGTTTAAAAATAACTTGCCCCGCTCGTAACGCCTGTTTTCGCCACTGTCGCCAGTAGCTTTCTGCTTGCTGATGACGTAAACAGCGCAAATATCGCACCCGTTGGGCAGCGTTAAGATGTTCGTGAATCAGCGGCATCAATCCGTCTTCGATGTTGTAAGCAGGTTTTTCGGGGGCCAGACAAACGGGGACGATGCAATCCAGCGGCAAACTCAAATCTTGGGCCATCGCTATACAAGCCTGTCGAATACTGTGTGCTTTGGCGTTGTCCGGCTGCTGTATATTGTATGGGGGATTCCATTCACGGACCGGGCGTAAACGGTCGCAATGCGTAGCCACCGCAATGATCACCGGCAAGGCTTGGTTGGGGCATTGTTCTTGAAAATAGCGGCGAATGGCATTCAGTTGCTGCGTATCGGCTTGGCGGGCAGCTTGCGCGGCATTGCAAACCATTAAAATCACATCGACTTTTGCCCATTCCCGCTTTAATGCCTCGGGTGCTTGTCCGTGCATTAAGCCGCCGTAACCGGCGCTGTCCAGTATGATGGCTTGTTGCAGGCCGTCGCGTTCGAGCAGGTAAGGGGTAATTTCTGCGGTAGTGGGCAAGAATCCTTCCGCGCTTTTTATTTCGCCAAATAAGGCGTTAATCAAACTGGATTTACCGCTGCTGACTTGGCCTAAAACAAGTAGCCGTAGCGGCTCTATCGACTGGTCATGCGCTTTACTTTCCGCAATGTCTTCTTTTGAGGCGGCGGTTAATACCTCGGTCGGCACAATATCGTCCAAGGTTAATTGACCGCTGTAGAGTTGAATTGCGTAATAGCCGAGCTTGTTGATATAGGCGCTGATCAAGCGTTGCGATATTTCATTGGTAACTGTATTCAGCCCTTTGCCGATCAATACACTGCGCGCTTTAGCCAGCGCCGCACCCGCCCAATTAAACAGCCAATTCCCGACATCGAAAACCGATTTAAGTTTATTAAAGGTATCGACGGCCTGCTTGGCGCGCAATAAATCGCCTACTCTGACCGCATGGCTGCCGGGAATTTTGTCTAATACGTCGTGCTGAATATCCTCACAGACCAACACAATCAGCTTGAGCAAATACGGCAGCGGAAATTCTAAGATCGGGTATTTGGAATCGGCATGAAAGTGTCTCGCAACCAGCGTTAATACTTCATTGGTCAGTTTTAGGGCTTTGCCTGAGTCCGTCAATACATCCGATTCTGTCTGCCAGCGTTCGGTTAATGGCTTGAGTTCTCGCCACGCCAGTTGCGCTTTATCCGGCCAGTTGGGATTGGGCGGAATCTCGATGGTCTCTACAAACAGCGGCTTTGCGCTGTGCCTGCGCCAGTGCAGCAGGCCATAGACCAGTGCGATGTTGGCCGACAAGATACCCATGCCCTGATAAAGCCAGCCGTGTTGCCATAACCAGTAACCGCCTAAGCCTATTAACGCCAGCCAGGGTATTAAAAACACTACAGCCAACATAATTCCAAAGCGCGTTACGAGCATCGGCATAAGCTAGGTTTCCTTATTTTTCAGAAATTGACGCGCATGGGCGAAGGCTTCGTCGTAGGCTTGTTTTAACGTCGCATGGTCAGGTAGAGCGCCTCGTTTAACACCATGCAAATACACGCAAAAAGCCTTGCCCAGTGCATACGTCATCGCTCCCGAATAAACACCCGCCACCGCCGAACCGTAAACAGGGACCAATTTCAGCAATTCCCGTCCTAATAATCCTACACCGACACTGACGCCGATGAGGCTGGTAAATTCGGCATACAATCTCCGGGTCAGCTCCAGGCCATAAATTGAAGCGATACTATGAAATAGCTTGGCTTGCACAGCCAGCACTAACGGCAAACCTGCCAACGGAATCGCACCCATGCCGACATTAAGCACTGCATAACCGATCAGGTGCGGATGAGCTTGCCTAGCATGAAAATCCAGTAATTCTTTGTGCTGCTCGGTACCGCGTAATAAACCGATCACGCCCGCCGGCAACACGCTTTCAATGGTGCTCCATAACGCATCCAGCCCGTAATCGACAGGCTCAAAACCGTCTTCCGGCAGGGTGAAATCAACCGGCACAAAATGTACGGGCACCGACTTAAACCAGTCGCGTTGATGCAACAGCACTTGTGCCAAGGCATGAGGCACTTGCGGCGGAAAGGGTGTTTGTCGGTAAGGATAGGGTTGAATATGCTCGGCATCACTAGCATAGCCTTCGTGCAAAGCGGTTTGCACCACGATGATAGGCCAATCCGGGTGCTGCTTATGAATGGCCAGCACGGTATCGACCACCTCCGCTTGATTCATGTCCAAAGCCCGTAACACCACGATTAATAAATGCGCCTGATTGGCGCACCAAAGCAAGTCTTCTTCAGGATTGTAAGCCGCTTCGCCCAAGCCTCGGGTATCCAGAAAGCGCATCATCGGATGAGAGGATGATGGAAAATCGTAAAATCGCGATCTTTGGGTACAAGCCTGAAAGCCATTGCCGATTTCCGCCGCATCGCTGCCTGTTAATGCGCGAATCAGCGATGTTTTACCGGATTGTGTTTTGCCCAGTAGCCAAAAAACAGGAATCGGCAAGCGCTGCTTAACTTCGCTAATTTTGGATTCTATGCCGGTCGCTTTGGGATTGAAGAGCGCATCGCCTAAGCCTTTCCACGTCCAAGTGCCGAAGATATTCATAGGGATTGCATAAGACTTTGTGGGCTTAATGTGATAATTGTCATGCTAAATACAAGCATGTGCTATCTCCATAAAGTAACCCGATTAGTAAGGGACTTCAGCTAATTCCAAAACTGTCGTTCCGGTAGGAATTGCCGAAACCTAGATGCCATAGACGGCATCCTTATTCACCACGAATAAAAATCGTGGTGAATAAGGCTGTTGAACGACAACTTCCAAACTATCAGGATATTAAATCAATCCGGCTGACAATCTCGCTGGATGCCAACTCCAGACCCTGCTTGTAACATTCGCTGGCCCTGTCCTTATCGCCTTGTGCGGATAATAAATCGCCGAATAATTGATAAGCCGAAACTGTAGGCTCTATCGATAGGCTTTTAGTCAGGTAGGTTGTCGCCTTTTGGTTATCGCCGCATTTCATGCTCAACTTGCCCAATACGGTCAGGAACACGGCATCCCGTGGATGCATAGGCAGCCATTGCTCTGCCGTTTCAAGCTGTCTTGCGACATCAATCGACTGGACATTGCCGAACAATACCACCAGCGTTTGATCCCAGGTTGTCGACAAGGCTCTTGACAAGCCGCCTTCGACCTTCGCGCCTGCTCCGGCATCAATCATCGCGGCAAAATAGATCGCCGAAACGCCTTTCATGTTTCTGATGTAATCGGGGATTTCCGACCACAATGTTTCAATTTCGTCAACGTTGCCGCGCTCGGCCGCCTGCTCTTAACAATTTGCTGAATGTTTCGGTTTCCAGCAGTTTTATCTCGGCTTCCATCAACACTTTATTGTTGTTCAATGACGGAATCAGTTTGCGGAGGCCTTCCCAATCGCCGGCCTGTTGATAGGCTTGGTGCAGTAATTTTAAAACGTTGGCATGGGTAGGATCGATGGAATGCAGACGTGTCAGCGTTTCCAGGGCTTGTTCGAACTGTTTTTCCGATAAATGCAATTCCGCCTGAGTCAGGCCTATCGCCACATCGGAACCCGGCGCTTGGTCGGCGGCTTTTTTTAGGTATTCATCCCTTTTGTCATAGGCGCCACGGGATTGCGCAGCTCTTGCCGCGGTCAAATAGTGGATCAACGGCGCGCCACTGTGCGAGGCATGCTTGATCAATACTTTTTCGGCTTTTTCCCAGTTGCCTTCGGCGGAATCGACCAGACCTGCAATCAGGGCTTCCTGGGAACGGTTGAATTTAATGCTTTTGCCGCGATTTTTAATTTGGCCCGGCAATCTGAGCAACCAGCCTAAAAACCTGAAGAAGATATAAAATACAAAAAATCCCATGATCAGGCTAACCGTAAAAACGATTAACGATGTTTCAAGGGACCAATAGCCGATACCTATCAGCACATAACCGGGATTCTCGAATCCGCCCAGCCATTTGTAAGCGACAAAAGCGGCGGCAACGGCAAGAAGCAGCGAACCCAGAAAATACATTATATTTTTCATCATGTACTCTCTGGATTAATGTGCGGCAGGTGCTGCTTCAACCGGTTTTGCTGGCTCAGCGGGGGGCGCTGTCTCTGGTCGAATCGATTCGGCCGGATTAACGGCTTCCGCTGGTTTTTCTGATTCAGCAGGCTTTCCTGTTTCAGCCGTTTTGGCTTTTTCAGCAGGCGGCATGGCTTTATCGGCTTCCAGCCTCAGCTTGGTAATGTCTCTGAGCATTTTCAACGACAGGCTGATGTCGGGGAAATGGCTGCGGATTTTAATGGCATTAAATCTGTCCAGCTCGGCAATGAAACTGTTCGTCTCGGCGTTCTTGGCAAAGTTTTGTTCGGTCCATTTTTTTGCATCGGCCAGACTGGATTGATAAAGCTGCTCGTTTTGCTGAACCAGGGCGATTTTGACCATTTCCAGCTTTACTCTTAACTGCTCACGAATAAACTGGGCTTCTTCCGGCGTTAATATTTCCTTGATCGGGTGTTCGGTGTGCCTGATGGTCACCATCCCTTCCAGTTGTCCCAATGCAGAATCGAGCAGGTTGTGACCTTCCTTATCGGTCGGCTCCTGAGCTGGCTTCGGTTGAGTCAATGTCTTTCCCGTATAAGGCAAATACAAGGCTAATTTATCGACCTGATCTTGCAGCGCTTGAATCGAGGCATACATGCCGACAATATCGGCAACTGCAACATTACGGATGGCGGTAATATCCTTGGCGATTTGTTCGCGTATTTTAAACGCTCCTGCGTCCCCGCTTTCTCTGAGGCGTTGATCCGCCGCTTCCAGCGCTTCACGGGTGGTATTTACATCGCCCATTAAATACAGGCGTTGATTGGCTATGCTTAACAGGTATTCGGCATCGGCAATTAACCAGTCGCCGCGGGTCTTGCCTAATTGACGTTGTACCTGCGAAATTGCGGTATTTAATTCGTTCCGAGTGCTGTCCAGTTTTTCGTTATGTAACTTGGAAAAATCCGCCAAGGTTTTGGTAAAATGGGACTCCTTTCCGGCAACATCGGCTTCTACGGTTGCCAGTTGGGATTGAATGGCTGCAAGTTGCGCCTGATAACCGCTGATCTGTTTTGACAACTCGATCAGCTGCATGTCGCCCTTATTAACTTCTCCGCCTAAATTATCCTGTTGAGAGCGCAATTGCTGAAAAAGATAAAAACCAACGCCCGCCACACTTATAATAATGAGCAGCATAATGATGCCAAACCAGAGTCCGCTACGCGACCTGTGAGCTTTGCTATTTTCGCTCACATGCTGTTCTTGTTTTTCACTCAACTCGGTCACTCTATTCCCCTGTCACACACGTTATTACTGTCTCAAGAATTGCTGTATCGATAGGACTATCCGTCACAGTAATTCGATTAAACCCCATATCGGCAGCTATACACCTGATTCTATCGCTAACTACCACCAGGGGTATTAATGACAATAGCTTATTATTTTTTTCACCCAGCATTAAACTTAAGTTTTGCAATGCTTCGGCACTGGTCACGGTAATGACATCCAGGCGGTGCTGTGCAAGCAACTCGACAACTGGTGAACTATCAATACGGGGGATTATTCTTTTATATACTTCCAGATAATTAACTTCTGCGCCTCTGCTGCGTAACGTAGTTGCCAGCTGTTCTCGTCCGCCTTCACCGCGAACGATTAAAAAATTCTGCCCTTCGACTTGCTGTAGCTGAGGCATCGCCAGCAATGCTTCACTGTTATAGCCATTTTCAGGCATTAAATCGACGGGTAACCCGGCCATTTTCATGGCTTGCGCCGTTGCTTGCCCCACTGCGGCAAAACGCACAGATTCCGTGCGGCCTATTTTGCCACTATTCGCCTTTAGAGCAAAATTTACTGCATTGGCGCTGATAAAAATAACCCATTGGAAGCCTGTCCAGATTCGTCAGGCTATATTTTATCTCGCCGTCATCCCGCGAAACGATATCCAAGGTGGGAAACCGAACGGCTATCCCGCCCCGCTCTTCAATTAAACGGCTCAGATTTTCCGCCTGATGCTCAGGCCGCGTCACTAAAACACGTACGCCGCTCAACACTTTATTCAAAGCTCCGCCCCTTACCTACACATCCCTGCATTTCAATGAAACAGCGCTTGCAGAATTTTATCTGCGCCTTGAGCTAATAAGTCTTCAGCAATCATTTTGCCGATAGCTTCAGCCTGTCCAGGCCGCCTGTCCGTTCAGCCCGGTAAATCACGCTGCCGTCAGGACTGCCGACCAATCCGCGCATGAACAGTTGTCCGCCCTGCAACTGTGCAAAACCGGCAATCGGTACTTGGCAGCCGCCATTCAAACGCGCGTTCATTGCTCTTTCTGCGGTCACACACAGCCCGGTTTCGCTATCGTGCAACACAGCTCAACATCTCGTTGATTTGCTGATCGTCACTCCGACATTCTATGCCGATAGCGCCCTGACCGATCGCGGGCAGACTGACTTCGGTATCCAGGCATTGGGTAATGCGCTCGGCCATGCCCAATCTTTTTAAACCGGCTGAAGCCAGAATAACGGCATCGTATTCACCGCTATCCAGCTTGGACAGGCGGGTGTTGACATTACCCCTTAACGACAAAATTTCCGCATCGGGATAAAGCTCTTTAATCTGGCATTGTCTGCGCAAGCTGGACGTGCCGATTCTGGCATTTGCCGGCAAATCATGTAACGTTGCATAACGATTGGAGACAAAGGCATCGGTCGGATCTTCGCGGGTTAAAATGGCCGCCAAATGCAAACCGTCCGGAAACTCTACCGGCACATCTTTCATCGAATGCACGGCAATATCGGCCAAACCTTCCAACATGCCTTGCTCCAGCTCTTTGACAAACAGACCTTTGCCGCCAATCTTGGCTAAAGGCGCATCAAGGATCTTATCGCCCTGCGTGGTCATTTTAACCAGCTCAGTCCTGCATCCTGGAAATGTCCGCTCCAAACGTTCTGCAACATGTTCTGCCTGCCACAACGCCAAAGGACTCTTGCGCGTTGCAATACGAATAATTTTTTCAGTCAAAAGAACACCATTCATTTTCAACAATAAATGGCCGTATTGTAACCCGTGTAAGTTGATGACGGTTAATCGAACTTGAATTCTTTGCCTGCAGGGATGCAGGCAAAGGGCGAGAGCATGACTGGATGAATACAGGGGATAAAGTAACGCATGAAGCGAAAACTTCGCCGACAGGAATATAGATAAGGAGCGTTAGCAGGAGTGTAAGCTTTAGCTGTATAATTTGATCAATTTAAGTCAATTCGCCAAAAACCACCATGACCAACGTTAATTCCGATAAACTTTCCAGCGCCCGTTTTGCCCAGGCAACCGATGCCTTTGTCGAGGTATTTACCGCTTCTGTCGATTTTGACCAGCGCATGGCGCAGCAGGACATTGAGGGATCAATCGCCCATGCCAAAATGCTTTGCTCTTGCGGCATTCTGACCGAACAGGAACGCGACGCTATTATTGAGCGGCCTGAGCCAAATCAGCCAGGAAATCATTAACGGCGAATTTGTCTGGTCGATCAAGCAGGAAGATGTTCATATGAACATTGAAGCCCGCCTGACTGATTTAATCGGCATTGCCGGAAAAAAACTGCATACCGGACGCTCCCGTAATGATCAGGTGGCGACGGATATTCGTCTTTATCTGCGCAGTGAAATCAATCAGATTTTAGGCCAGCTCACGCGCCTGCAAACAGCCATTCTGGATTTGGCGGAACAGCATGCCGACACCATCATGCCGGGCTTTACGCATTTGCAGGTCGCCCAGCCGATTACTTTCGGCCATCACCTGATGGCCTGGTTTGAAATGCTCAGCCGCGACCGGGAAAGATTGCAGGATTGCTGTAAACGCATCAATATCATGCCCTTGGGAGCCGCGGCATTAGCAGGAACCAGTTATCCCGATTGACCGCCAGATGACTTCTGATTTGCTCGGCTTTAGCCGGCCTTCGGCCAACTCGCTGGACTCGGTCAGTGACCGTGATTTTGCGATTGAGTTTGCGGCGGCCGGCAGCTTGATCATGATGCATTTATCGCGTTTTTCCGAAGAATTGATCTTGTGGTCCAGCGCCCAGTTTGACTTTATCGAGATGCCCGATGCCTTTTGCACCGGTTCCTCGATCATGCCGCAAAAGAAAAACCCCGACGTACCCGAACTGGTACGCGGCAAATCAGGCCGGGTAACCGGACACTTGGTTTCGCTGCTGATGCTGATGAAAAGCCAGCCGCTGGCTTACAACAAAGACAATCAGGAAGACAAAGAACCGCTTTTCGATACTGCCGACACGTTAATTAATTGCTTGCGGGCTTATGCCGACATGGTTCCCCATATCGAAGCCAAGAAAAGCCAATATGTATAACTCGGCCAAACGCGGCTTTGCCACGGCCACCGATCTTGCCGATTATCTGGTACGCAAAGGCATGGCTTTTCGCGATGCCCATGAAGTCGTGGGTCTGGCAGTGCGCTTAGGGCTGGAAAGCCAACGCGATTTATCGGAATTGTCCCTGTCGGAGCTACAGCATTTTTCCGGCTTGATTACTGATGATGTTTTCGATTATTTGACACTGGAAGGCTCGGTTGCGGCCCGTAAACACATTGGCGGCACGGCTCCCGATACGGTCAGACTTGCCATCCAGACAGCGCGACAAAGCATAACTTCAGTATAAAAATAACGCCTTACCATGACTAGACTACACCAAGAGCGCGCCATCCATTTAGGTTCGCCCGGCGAAGAAATCAGCATACAAGATCTTCAAACGATCAAACATCGTTTTAAACGCTTGAATCAGCTTCGCGAACAGCGTGTTCAGGAGTTTCTACAGCCTCGCCAACAAGTATTTTTAGATTTATTGCCTTTGCTTTTTCATGGCAACTTCCCCATGTTACCGGGATTTATTTCCTCGACGACACCCGCAGGAATACCTGAATACAATCCTAGCGACCAGACACATAAAGGCCGCCAGGCAACTTGCAAGAAACTTCAACTATACCCGTACGGCATCAACCTCTTTACCCTATTGAAGGATTGTTTTTAATGGGTAGTGTCGGCAGTATTGCATTTTCCAAAACCAGCGACATGGATATCTGGTTATGCCATCAATCCGACTTGTCGCCTGAGCGCCATTGATGAGCTGCAAAAAAAAGCCACTGCAATAGAAAATTGGGCCACATCGTTAGGACTGGAAGTGCATTTCTTCCTAATGGACAGCAGACAATTCCGACTCGGCGAAAATACTCCGATTTCTACAGAAAGCAGCGGTCAAACACAGCATTATCTGCTGCTTGAGGAATTTTACCGGACAGCAATTTATATTGCGGGGAAAAGCCCTGCATGGTGGCTGGTCCCTCCTCATGAAGAAGGCAATTACACTGGCTATATCAAACATTTGATAGATAATCTATTCATTCCCGAGCATGAACTTATCGATTTTGGCGGCTTCGATGCAGTTCCGGCTGAAGAATTTACCAGCGCAACCCTTTGGCACCTTTATAAAGCCCTGCATTCACCGCACAAATCGTTATTGAAACTGTTATTAATGGAATGCTATGCCAGCGAATATCCTCAAGACTGAATGGCTTTGCCAGGACATAAAAAAGGCCGTTTATCAGGGCGATTTCATGACGACCGATCTCGACCCGTATTTGCTCATTTACCAAAAAGTCGAAAAATATCTGCAAAAAGCTCATAGCCATGGAAGATTAGCCTTGGCTCGTCAATGCTTTTATTTAAAAGTAATGGGGTCATCCGACAACACTATGGATTCCCCGACCCGAGCATCAGAGAAAAATACATCCAATCAGATTGCTAAACACTGGAATTGGCCCGCATCCACTATTGATAACCTTAAATATCTGCGGCTCTGGAATATAAAAAAAGCAACGTCCGAACATGCCGTTATTGTGCAGCAATTGACCCACTGCTACCGCATGATCATGGGCTTCGCCAGAGACCATGTCGCCCAAAACCAGGAAAACAGTAATGACCTGAAATTGATCGGCAGAAAGCTTCATTCATTTTTGGAAAAAAAGCCGGGCAAGATTGAAATCATTACTACGCGCTCAGAAGTTCACTCAAAAGAAAACTACATTATCTATCGTAGAAAACCGCCTTCCCGGCGGCAACGATGGATGGGCTTTATATCTGAAAAACGTACAGACGACTAATGCTCGCAGATTTTGAGCCCATACAAAAATGCCGGACTTTAATCGAAATTCTTTGCTGGCTGATCATCAATGGGCTCTATCACAAACACCTACAGCTCCAATTTCAGTTCACATTCACTCAAAATATCGAATGAAGAGCTGCATTCAATCCTGAGGCAGATCAATCTTTTTTTAAGCCATAACTTTAACTACGACCCCCCGCTGGAAACCTACCAAACCCTCAAGACTCCCGCTGAATTCATTGATTATTATCAATATGGGAATCTCGGATAACGAGCGCCTAGTGCGTTATGAGTGAGCGCTCTGATGCGCTGAGTTACGGCATGAACCGCCAGTGTTTTATTCAAACTATAAACAGGATTTCACTGTCCAGCTGGGGCGAAATCACAACCAGCCAGGATGATGGCATAGAAGGGCTATTTAACTGTTTAACGGATATCATCAATAACAACAAAAAACCGCTGTCTCCGAACAGCCTGAAGTTTGTTTGCCACACGCCGAATCGGGCCAGAGGCATTATCTTCCGCGTTGAGGCAGTATTTAACACCTTGGTTAAACTTTTTTCCAAACAGCATCATAATCATCACCTCGTTATATTTTACCTGGCGGAACTTCGTTTTACGTCTTCCAATCTGAAAATAAAACCTTAAGTTACAAAGAGCTGTCGACAAAAAAACTATTGTTAAACGAATTAGCCAGCCCTCAGGAACAGTTCAGCACCATTCATTTTGACCAAGCCGTCCTCGAAAATACTCCTATCCAGTCTTATTTACTCCCTGAATAAGCCGCAAGTGATTCAGCTTTTTTATTATGAAAGCAAGACGGACACCAGTGTTTATATTGTTGATGAAAAAGGAGCCTTATATACCCAGCAGCATAACAAAGCAAACCCTAGCCATCTGCTAAAGCAATACTCCATTTTTTTAGAATCGATCATCAATCGCAATCTTTTTGAAACCATTCTTGACCATTGAATATTACGAAATCACGAAAAGTTCTGCCGGCGTCTTTTCTTATAATCCGGTGCAACTGGAGACCACGTCCTCAAATCAGGAATTAAGCTTACGCATCACCGGAGAAGATACTCCAACAAAGGTATTGTCTATACGATCTACTGTAATGAAAAAGAATTTTCCTCGCTAGACCACGGCAATCAAGTCTTTTATGCCGCGTATCAACATATACTCCAATTCAGGAACGGCAAGATTAATTATCCGATTCATATTACGGATATAGACTTACCCCTTTCTGCATTCCGCATCGACAACCCAGAGCAATTGCAAACCATCCATTATTTAAACTACAAACAAAAAATAGAAGACAAATTTAATATTTAACGGCCTATTTGCGCAAACACTTCGTTGCGTCAGATGGCTACAATCGATTACCAAACAACTCGCGCTTCCCTCCGCAACCGCCTGCATTAGACTAAACGCCTGCTAAATGTACAGCTTCGTTTTCCACGTCAATAGACTAATCATCTTAATTTTTGATACAATTAAATGGATTTCTCGGAAACTTTAGGGTTATCCGTTTTTGTAAGTTTTCATTTTCATCACTCTGGAGAAAATCTATGCCAATTAAAGTTGCAATCAATGGTTATGGTCGTATTGGACGTAATATCGTTCGCGCATTATACGAAGCAGGCCGTACCAATGAAATTCAAATTGTTGCAATCAATGATTTAGGCGACGCTAAAACCAATGCTCACCTGACTCAATATGATTCAGTGCATGGAAAATTTCCTTTCGAAGTGAGTGTTGATGGCGATTACATCGTTATCAACGGCGATAAAATCAAGGTTTTCTCAGAAAGAGACCCATCAAAACTGCCATGGGGAGAACTGGGTATTGATGCCGTTCACGAATGCACCGGTTTATTCACCAGCAAAGCCAAGGCATCAGCTCATATTGCTGCCGGCGCAAAAAAAGTTATTATTTCAGCACCCGGCGGCAACGATGTCGATGCAACCATCGTTTACGGCGTAAATCATGATGTTCTGAAAGCCTCAGACACCGTCATTTCTAATGCATCATGCACAACCAACTGCTTATCGCCATTAGTTAAGCCTTTGCTCGACACCGTTGGCGTTGTACATGGGTTGATGACCACTATTCACTCTTACACCAACGACCAAGTTCTGACTGACGTTTATCACAGCGATTTACACCGCGCCCGCTCAGCCACACAATCAATGATCCCTACAAAAACCGGCGCGGCTGCGGCTGTTGGCTTGGTATTGCCTGAGCTGGTTGGAAAAATGGACGGTTTCGCGATGCGCGTACCGACTATCAACGTTTCTGTTGTCGATTTAACCTTCCAAGCAGCCAGAAATACCAGCAAAGAAGAAATCGACCAAATCCTGAAAACAGCCTCCGAAGGCTCATTAAAAGGCATTCTGGACTTCAACAGCTTACCACTGGTTTCAATCGACTTTAATCATAACCCTGCGTCGTCAATTTATGACGCAGCATTGACCAAAGTCATGAATGGCAACCTTGTAAAGGTTCTGTCCTGGTATGACAACGAATGGGGCTTCTCAAACCGTATGCTGGATACGACAATTGCTTTAGTCAACGCAAAATAACGGATTTCCCACATAATGTTAAGAAGAACCAAAATTTTAGCAACACTAGGCCCCGCTACGGATAAGCCCGGTGTACTTGAAGGCATGTTTGCAGCAGGCCTTGACTTTGTTCGCATGAACTTTTCACATGGTTCTGCTCAAGACCATATCAACAGAGCCAACGCTGTCCGTGAACTTAGCCTAAAAACCGGCAGGCTGGTTGGCATTTTGGCTGATTTGCAAGGTCCTAAAATTCGTATTGCCCGATTTAAAGATACCAAGGTATTTTTAAACGAAGGACAGAATTTTGCCCTGGATATCAATCTTGATCCGATGGCTGGCGATAATACTCAAGTTGGCATTACTTACGAACCTTTAGCTCTAGAAGTTAAACCAGGCAGCAGACTGCTGCTGGATGATGGTCGTATCGTGCTTGATGTAGTTAATGTTGAAAACATGCGCGTTAACTGTACTGTTATCGTTGGCGGCGATCTGTCTAATAACAAAGGCATCAACCTGCTGGGCGGCGGTCTTTCTGCGGCCGCATTAACCGACAAAGACAAAGAAGATATTAAAACGATTGCGATAATGAAATGCGATTATGTCGCCATTTCTTTTCCGCGCACCGCCGAAGATCTTCATGAAGCGCGCCGCCTGTTGGTTGCCGAAGGCTGTCATGCCGGTATCGTGGCAAAAGTCGAGCGGGCAGAAGCCATAGATGTCATGGATGAAATCATTCTGGCATCGGATGCCGTTATGGTCGCTCGCGGCGATCTCGGCGTCGAAATTGGCGATGCCAACCTGCCTGCCGTGCAAAAAATGTTGATTAGCCGCTCCCGCGATCTCAATCGTGTTGCGATTACCGCCACACAAATGATGGAATCAATGATCGACAATCCGATTCCTACTCGCGCTGAAGTTTTTGACGTTGCCAATGCAGTTTATGACGGCACCGACGTGATCATGCTGTCTGCGGAAACGGCATCGGGCAAATATCCGGTTAAAGCCATTGAAGCAATGAATCGCGTTTGTGTTGAAGCGGAAAAACAACCGATAGTTCGTGTATCCAGACATCGCGTTGATCTGCAATTTGAACGCGTCGATGAAGCGATTGCAATGTCTGCCATGTATATGGCTAACCATACAAAAATTCATGGCATTGCTGCGTTGACCGAGTCAGGTTCTACACCCTTATGGATGTCCAGAATCAGCTCGGGCATTCCAATTTTTGCCCTGAGCCCTCACCAAGAAACACTTGGCAAAGTCACCCTATACCGGGGTGTTTTTCCGGTACTTTTTATTCATGATCTTAGCGATCATGCTGAAGTAAACAGGGCTATCATAGCGGAATTGAAAAGGCGCGGCGTTGCTGTTGATGGCGATACATTCATCATCACTCAAGGCGATCTGGAAGGCATCCCTGGCGGCACTAATGCATTGAAAGTTATCACTGTTGGAAATGACTTAACGCATTAAATCTTCATTGACGACTAAATAGATAGAGAACTCTCTACCGAGAATTACTCTGCCAAATATGTATCTCATCTTCATGAATGGCCTGAAAGCTTAACATACTTTCAGGTCATTTTTTTTGGCGGGGCATCCATCAGCAATAAAATCCTTTGCGCTTTCCACGCATAACTTGTTTATGTGTGTCTTCATGAGCTCCAGCTCTATTTCTTAATGCTCAATTCCCTCTTCAGCTGATTCACTTTTATAAGGAAATTTAGGTTACGCAGAGTAAATATCAAAGCAGCCTTTAAAGCCGAATCCAAAATGAGAAAATTTGAGCAACCACTCCAGATTTACCGCCAAAACAAGCGTAGCCGAAAGAATTTAAATGCGCATAAAATTGGCACGAACAAATCCATAATTTCACAAGAGATTACAAAAAAGACCTATACACTAGGGATCAAACAAGTGCAATCTTTGTGTAATGGGGGGGCGCAAGCCACTACATATCAGCTACTAGCAATCCTCATCGAATGAGCGAAGGCAGGACTAGGGATCGTTAAATCAATGAAATATCGACCAAAGCGAATACACTAGCGACAGCGTAAAAAGCCACATCGCAAACACAGCAATATTATTAGGCACAGTACAATCAATAGATGCGCAGCGCTGATAACCTTGATCAAAAGTCATGAATCGGTAATTGGAAGACCGAAATCGTCATCGACAAAAAGAAGGCCAATAAGTCAATCATATAGCATATTGTAAGGACTATACCGAGGAACTAAAGCTTTGACACACACTTGTAAAGCTGCCACATGTATTACTTTCGGCAATGGTAAAAAAGCTATCTTGCCCGTAATCACACAAGTAACTATTTATTTCGCATCTCTGCAATATAAGAAAATAACGATTTGAGAAATCTGAGACAGTCAAGATCGCCTGAACCAAGTTTAGACATCTAAGACTAAGAATACGTTACACCACTTAGCAGTTCAACTTGATCGCCTTCAAAAAAAAACCCTCGCCACCATAGGTGGCGAGGGTTTCAATTCCTTAACTGATAACAAAAGTTATCAGCTAATTATTTCATTAGATGAAAGATGGAATTAATGGAGCATCTACCATAACCATTTGACGGTTGCCAGCTTCATCAAAGAAGAATAACAAACCAGCAAAACGACTGTCTGGATCATAGATCAAGTCAGCTAAACGGTAAACTTCCCAAGCAGCGTCAGAAGCAGTAACTTGTACAGTTCTTGAAGTACCTGGAGCGATTGGGCTGTTATCGCTAACAGTCAAACCTTCTTCAGCCAACAAGTCATCTGGATAGCCTGTTTCATCTACATGAACTTTAGGATCTAAGAAACGAACACCAGCAGTGTTGAACTCGCCCAAACGCACTGCAGAATCACCATTGTTAGTGATAGTCAGTGTCATTTGCATTGCACGACCTGGTACACGATAAGTTGCATCTTCAACTTTAACGTTAACAGTTCTTGCAGGAAGTTCAATTGGTTTCATGCCACGCAACAAACCAGCTTGCAAAGGAGTTGTTACAGGATACGCTGCGTTTGTGCTGCTCATACCGAAAGCAACAATCGCAATAGTACCAACTGCAAAACCCAAAGCAACTTTCTTGTCACCAGCAGTAATCAAAGAATCTGCTTTGCCTGCTTCAACAGCAAGGTGACGTGGAACGAAGATTGGTTTACGAGCCCAATATCCCAACCAAGCCAAACCTAAGGCATACCAGAAAGCGTGCCAGAAGTAAGTGTTGCTCAGATTATACGTTTCCAGGTTGATAGTATCACCTAACAACGTAGTAACTGGGTTAACAAATGATCCCATAGTACCAGTAACAGTTACCCATTTACCTGGACCGATGATTGGACCACCGCCTTTAACGTTCATCATAGTGTGTACGTGCCAGTCACCTGGACGACGTGCTTTTAACAATACTTTGAACTCATAAGTTTCACCCAGTTCCAGAGAAACTGAACGAGGAACCAATTGACCACCGATCCATGAACCTTGACGAATAAATACAGGTCCTGGAATACCGATGTTCAAAAATGAGATTTCAGGTATATCAACAGTTTCAGGCCATCCTGCGAAAACGTGGAATTTACCAGAAATTGTCATAGTATCGTTAACAGGCACTGTATCTTTTGACCAGTTCAGGTCAAACCAGTGAATTGTACGCATACGCATAAATGCAGCTTGCGACTTTTCACCATGAGCAGATGCAGTTGGTGCGTAAAACATCGCTGCTGTAACAGTTACCAGCAGTGCGACAAAGGATAATTTAGCAACCTTGTCTTTTATTAATTTCATATATCCTCCTCTATAATAGAGAATCTATAGTTTTCAGAGTATCTAGTGTCAACAGCTAATTTTTCTATTGCTAACACCAGTCTTTTTGTGTGATTTCCTACAACCAAGTTCTTAAGAACTTTGGGTGAATGAAGTACCACCGAACCATTTACCGAAGAAATGCCACAAGAAGTAAATCAAGATACTCACGAAAGCAGAGAAGAACGCTGATACTGGAGCAACGTCTTTACCGAAAGTTCTTAATGTACCTTTTTCAACCATTCTGATGTACTCAGGTGTACCAGTTCTTACGTAGTGGTAACCTTGTAAATCAGCTAGTGTCATCATCATGCCATTGTATTCAACAGGAACATGTAATGGAGCCATAACTGGCCAGTTGCCTGGATAGAACAACAGACCCCAAGCCATACCGCCGAGTACTGCTGTAACTGTCATGCTGTTTGTCAGCATTAACACAACATCAAGAACGATAGCACCTGGCATCAGGTTTGAAGGGAAGCAGAAATTTACTGGGAAATAAGTCCAACCCCAGAAATTCATATATCTGTTGATCCACTCACCTAAAAGAAGACCTAAGATACAAACTACCGCGCCAAAAGGCAAACGGTAACGCCACCACAACACAGCTTGAACAGCTGCTGGGAAAGTGATTGAAACGATTGGAGCTACAGTTACCCATAGACGTCTATCTTTCCAGTCAGTCCAGAAATCCCAGTCACCACCAGTTAACATGTAGTGAATGTGATAACCACCAAGTACAACGAAGAACAATGTAAACAGAATTAGCCAGTCGAACGTGCGTGAAACTTTAACTGCTTCAGCGCGTGAACGTACAGCTGATTGAGATGCGCTCATTAGCTTACCTCCTAAAGGATTTAAATTATTTTTATTAATGACTATCTTCAACTTTAGCTGTTTCGCCCTGAAAAAAAGCGAAACAGCCGAGGAGATAGTAATTACAACCAAAGACTTATATTAAGCTAAGTCTTTTTTCAGAAGTTTAGCAATAGCTGCAACTTCTGTGTTCACAACACCCATTACACCTAAAGCAGCCCATCCGAAGAATACGAAACCGTAGTGTAAAGGAGCAACAAACAACTCTTCCATAAACCAGAAAGTGTGACCCCATTCGTTCAAACCAACATTTGGCAGAATCATGAAAGGACCAACAACTGCAACCATATATTGAAGGTGCAGACCTTGCTGATAAGTAGGAAGTCTTGTTTTTGCATATAAGAAGCAAGCGCCACCAGTGATGATGTAGATTGGATAGCTCAAGTAGAATTCGATGATGTGACTTGGTGTAAAGTCAGTATCACGAACGATAGTTTGATGCCATGTTCCATCTTGCTCTGTAAAGTAGCTAGCGCCGTAATAGATAGCGAAAGCATACATTACCAACCATGTCCAATGAGTAAAGTGTCTTCTTAACTCTTCTCTTGGTGTGATTGACATTACTTTACGATCACGAGTTTTCCAGATGTAGCCCCACAGGATACCTGCAGTTGAAACTTCCAAAACAAACTCAATATAAAGAAAGTTCATCCAATATGTTTCGAATTCAGGTGCGAATGAATCCAGACCAGCTGACCAGCCATAGATACCTTCATACCAACGAACCCAAGCATAGAACACTACATATAGCAGTGATCCAAGGATCATATTTTTCTTATTTAACAGCGGTGCTTCCGCAGCATCAGCTCTCACTGATTCAGTTGTAGCTGCCATTTCTACCTCCAAAAATTATCAAATCCCCAACTTGTTATGGCCAGGGGCTATAGTTACAACTCCATTTTCCCACCCATTCTCAGCACAAACCCAAGAACCAAGTGCCACCAAGTCAATTTAGCGAACTGCCAGTCTACCAGTTCAATTAGCCTTGTCAAGTCAAAAACAAACACTAAATACATTTCATTGAATTCAGGTTTTACCAACTAAATTCATCTACACTTAAAACATTGATTCCTGTTAGAATTAATTTTGATTTCACTATAGTTTTTTTAACCCAATTATCTTAAACACATGAAGAAATATTCCATCTTAATTTTTATCGTCGGCCTAACAACCCTGCTTTTAATTCAAAAAGAGGTCGTCATGCCTTTCGTTTACAAAGTAGTTCAATCAGACCTATTTCTTGTTGACAGCAAAGACCAAGGCGGACAAACATCTATCTCCACGCCATTAACCGGACTCGCCTACATGCATTGCAATAACTACATCAAATCCAAGCTTGGGCCTGATGTGTCCATCAGATTCCCTGAAAAACCCCTTAATGCCTGGAGCCTGGGAAACTACCAGTTTGTTATTAACGCCGAAATCGACATCACCAGCACCACAGCAAGCCCAATCACAAAAAAATATGTCTGCCGCATCAATTACAAAAACGGCGACAACGAAGAAGGGGCTCTTGATTTCGCCAATTGGTCCATTGAGGGATTGTCTGGACTAGATTCTATTTAGAGTATTGCTTGCGACTTTAAAAAATGATCAACGCATCTTTTTAAAACAACCCAGGGATTTCAAGATCGCAGCATCCAGCAGCCATAAAACAAAAAAGCCAGTGCAACATGTTGCACTGGCTTTTTTGTTTTATGGCTGCTGTGCAAAATAAAAACCGGTTATGCGTCTTTCTGCCTACACCATCAAACCCTACCAACCTCTTTATTTGCCATACAACTAAGACTTTTTTGCGCGCGCCATGACTACATCCGAGCACAAAGCCACAAAGCTTTATTTGCCGTATTTTTTACGGAATTTATCAACACGACCCGCTGTATCAACAACACGCTGTTTTCCTGTATAAAAAGGATGGCATGAAGAACAAACCTCAACCTGCAAATCCTTACCCAATACAGAACCGGTCTCAAATTTATTACCGCAACCGCAAGTCACAGTAATTTGCTTATATTCTGGATGAATTTCTGGTTTCATATCACTTTCACATTACCCGAAAGGGCCACATACTTTATTAAAGAACCCCATATAATACGTATTTCATTAAAAGTTCGCAACTCAATTTATATTTATGCGTACTATTACTTTAAATCAGCTCCACAGGGCACAAAGTTTTTTATCTGGATGCAGCAACAAAACAGTGACATTATTTGCAAGCAGGAAACAAAAGCCCGCTACATCAGCCGCTTAGTTTCACTCCTTTTACCCCTCGAATTACCGCCACCTTTACCGCATATACAAAAAAGATGTAGCGAGGTCGCTTTATTCGCCGTCAAACTTATCAAACAATAGCAAAAAAGTCGGCACGCATTAAATAAAATAATGCTCAAAGATAAAGTTACAGCGACATCCACCTATAAAATCATAAAATCGAGCGTTTTTCCGATCGCGCCTCGTTCATTATGGATTACGACTTGTAGACTGGCATTAATAGATACTTCTCAACCAACTAACTAATTAACGACTCAGACTATTCCGCATTCTGCTGCCCATTCCATGGCGCGACTTTAAACAAAAGCAACATACCCGGAATCGCAATGACAAAGCAAAACAGGAAAAAAGTCATCCACCCGAACCATTCAACCAAATAACCCGTAGCTGCATTGGCAAAGGTGCGCGGCACTGCTGCCAGGCTAGTGAATAAAGCAAATTGAGTGGCGGTGTAAAGTGGATGCGTAGTGTGGGCGATAAAGGCGACAAAGGCCGCAGTGCCCAACCCTACCCCTAAGGCTTCAATACCGATGACCATGGCCAGCCAGAGCAGACTATGACCTACCGTCGCAAGCCAGGCGAAGCCCAAAATAGCTACCATCTGTACCATACCAAAAATCCACAGGGCACGGTTGATACCGAGCTTGATCATCCAAATACCACCGAGCAATCCACCAATAGACACTTGGCCACAAACCGGCATTTTTAGCGATGAGTCCAATCTCTGTTTTGCTAAAGCCCATATCGAGGTAAAACGGCGTAGCCAGCGCGGTAGCCATGCTATCGCCCAACTTGTAAAAAAAGATGAAAGCGAGCACCAGACCCGCTGATTTTAAACCATTGCGACTGATGAATTCTTGAAATGGCTCAACCACTGCGGCTCTGAGTGTTTTTGGCGCACCATTTTTAAGCGCCGGCTCACTCACGAAAAGCGTCATTGCAATACCCATCAACATGAACAAAGCGGTAATAAAAAACACACTGCTCCACGGCAAATGATCGGCCAGAATAAGAGATAAAGACCCCGGTATCAAGCTGGCAATTTTGTACGCATTAACATGTATAGCATTACCCAGACCCAGTTCAGTATCCAGCAATAATTCACGTCGATAGGCATCCAGCACAATATCTTGCGAAGCACTGAAAAATGCCACCACACCTGCCAGATAGGCAATTGTCCATAAATCCAGATCAGGATGCAGCGCACCAAATGCCGGAATGGATAACAGCAATGCCATTTGCGTGATAAAGAGCCAACCGCGCCGCCGTCCAAGCGGTGGAATATAGCGATCAAACAGCGGCGCCCAAAGAAATTTCCAGGTAAACGGCAATTGAATTAGTGCGAATAAGCCTATGGCTTTTAAATCCACGCCTTCAGAGCGTAACCATGCAGGTAACAGAGCAATCAGAATATACAGAGGCAAACCTGAGCTGAAACCTGTGAAGATGCAAATGAGCATACGCTTATTGAAGAGCACCTGTTTGATGTTCGTATTATTTGTCACTGAAAACTTCATGCCCGAAATATTAGGCTAAAAAAACAAAATGAAAAAGGCCGAGACGCACTAGCGAGCCATCGACCTTATCGAACAACAGCACCGCACTGAACAGTGCGGTGCTTTAAGCAAGCTATCAACCATTAATCAGATAGTGAACAACAATACTTGCCTACGTAACCACCAGCAATTGCAGGCGTCCATTTTAAGTGACTGAAAAAGGTATATTTATGGTCAGATTGCCCCATTAAAGCCACACCAGCAGCCGAACCAACTGATAATAGCGATCCACCAACACCGGCAGTTAATGTCACCAACAACCATTGATATAAATCCATGTCCAGATTCATATTCAGTACCGCAAACATAACAGGAATGTTATCAACAATCGCCGAAATCACACCCACTAAAATATTGGCCGTTGTCGCACCCAAGCCATCGTACATAGCGCCGGACAGCAACTCAAGATAACCGATATAACCTAAACCGCCGACCGCAAACACCACGCCGAAGAAAAACAACAAGGTATCCCATTCTGCATGACGCACTTTGTTGAAAATATCAAAGCCATCTTCGCCTTCAACGCAATAATATGTTTTCAAACGATAACCATAAAGCATCAACACAGAAAGACCGACCATCATGCCCATAAACGGCGGCAAATGCAGAGCTTGCTTAAAACTTACCGCCGTAACGATAGTCAACAAAAACATTACACAAATTTGAATTGCACCCGGCTTTAACTGCACGGCCTCTTCAGATGAGGCTTTAGGTTGCTCATCAGGTACTGCAAAATACATCACCGCTGCCGGCACACCGTAATTCACCGCCGATGGAATAAACAACTTGAAGAAATCAAAAAACTCAGCGTACTCAGCCTGCCAAACCATCAAGGTTGTAATGTCGCCAAAAGGACAGAACGCACCGCCCGCATTAGCGGCAACCACTAAATTAACAAAACCGATACTGACAAATTTAGGATTATCCGCTCCTACCGCCATAACCACCGCGCCGACCAATAAAGCCGCCGTCAGGTTATCAGCTACAGCGGACAAGAAGAACGTAATAATACCGGTAATCAAAAACAGTTTACGATAGCCAAACTGCTTTCTTACCAGCCAGGAACGCAAGGCCTCAAACACATTACGTTCAGCCATTGAGTTGATATAAGTCATGGCAACCAGCAGGAATAACATTAACTCCGCATATTCTTTTAAATTGTATTCGAAAGCCTCATGCATATCTTCGACAGAAACACCTGCTTGAGCGGCTAAAACAGCGGCATTCGCCCAAATAATACCCGCCGCCAGAATAACCGGCTTGGATTTACGCAGATGAGTAAATTCTTCTGCCATAACAAAGCCATAAGCAATGATAAAGATCAGAACCGTATAAATACCCCGCTCTGTTCCCGTCAGACCGAGACTTTCAAAACCGCCCGCCATCGCCATTCCAGGCAACAGCAATAGAGACAACAAGACTAACAATGACCGCACCAAAATAACCCCCTAACTTTTATTTCAAAAAAATTAACCAAAAACACCCAAAATTTAGCGGACAATATTAGCATCATACAATAACCTTTGTCATTTTATGACCCACAGTATATGATTATTGGTTGTAATTACTCGCCTGGACAAGCACTCAAACGCTCATTTATGTACCAGTATAACGACAACGACCAAACACTCATTGAACAACGGGTAGCCCAATTTAGAAGGCAAACTGAAAGCTTTTTAAAAGGCGAAATTTCAGACGACCAATTTCGCGCCTTGCGCTTAATGAATGGTCTTTACATTCAGACTCACGCCCCGATGTTGCGGATTGCCGGCCCTTACGGCCTGATTAACTCCAAACAAATCAGGAAACTGGCGCATATTGCCCGTACTTACGACAAAAACTACTGTCATTTTACGACCCGGCAAAACATCCAGTTTAACTGGCCCCAGCTGGAAAGAGTTCCCGATATTCTTGAAGAATTGGCCAGCGTCCAGATGCACGCCATCCAAACCAGCGGCAATTGCCTTAGAAACACCTCAACCGATCACTTGGCCGGCGTTTGTATCGATGAAATTGAAGATCCCCGCCCATATTGCGAGATTATCCGGCAATGGACAACGCTGCATCCTGAATTCGCCTACTTGCCGCGCAAATTCAAGATTGCAGTCAGCGGCGCAACGCATGATCGCGCCGCCACCCAGCTTCATGACATCGGCCTGCATCTGGTTAAAAATGATGCCGGAGAAATCGGATTTAGAGTGCTGGTCGGCGGCGGTTTGGGACGCACCCCGATCATAGGCCAAGTCATCAAACCCTATCTGGAAAAGAAACATCTGCTGTCTTATCTGGAAGCCATACTGCGGATTTACAACCTGTTCGGACGCCGCGACAACAAATACAAAGCGCGTATTAAAATCCTGGTCAAAGAATCCGGCATGGAGAAATTCTCCGAATTGGTCGAAAAAGAATGGCTGCTGATCCGTGACGATCTGGAGCTTGGCTCCCGATCGCATTGACGCCATCAAAGCCCAGTTCGCACCGCCTGCCTACGAGGCAGATGCCGCGCAAGACACCAGCTTTGCCCAGCACCTGCTCGAAAACAAGGCCTTTGCCACCTGGGTAAAATACAATACCGCCGATCACAAAGTGCCCGGCTATCGCGCCGCATTCCTGTCGTTAAAAGCGCCGGACTCACCTCCGGGCGACATGACCGATACACAACTTGACGCCGTCGCCGATCTGGCCGACCGATACAGCTTTGGCGAGATCAGAAGCACGCACCGGCAAAATCTGATTTTTGCCGACGTCAAACAGGCCGATCTGTTCGCATCTGTGGCAACAGCTCGATGCGCTGAAACTGGCTACGCCCAATAACGGCACCGCAACCGACATGATTTGCTGCCCAGGCCTCGATTTTTGTTCGCTCGCCAATGCCGGAACGATTAGTATCGCCAAAGAAATCAACGAAGCGCTGGATGACTTGGATTACCTCCATGACATCGGCGATGTAAAAATCAACATGTCCGGCTGCATGAACGGCTGCGCGCACCAAAGCGTCGGCCACATCGGCATACTGGGCGTCGATAAAAAAGGCGTCGAATGGTATCAGCTGACCTTGGGCGGCTCCTCGGAAAACGAGGCGGCTATCGGCGAACGACTAGGACCTTCCATTGCCAAAGACCAAGTCACCAAAGCCGTCACCACCATACTGGATGTTTACATCAAGCAACGCCTGGATGAAGAATCCTTCCTGGACATGGTAAAGCGCGTCGGCATCAACCCATTCAAAGAGCAAGTCTATGCAAATAATTAAAGACAAACAGATTGTTGACGACAGCTGGAGTTATGTCGCCGACGATGCCGAACTGAAAAACGGCGACATCAGCGTCTCATTAGCCCGTTGGAAAAAAGACAAGCAGCAATTGCTTAAGACTAGCGGCAAGATAGGCGTCAGAATCGGTCCCGCCGATTCGGTTGAAGACATCGCCGCCGACTTGAAAGACATCCAGTTAATCGAGCTGGATTTCCCAGCCTTTGCCGACGGCCGCATATTTTCCCACGCCTGGCTGCTCAGAGGCCGCTACAACTATCAAGGCGAAATCAGGGCGACAGGCCATTTCATGCGGGATCAGGTCTATTATTTGTCGCGCGTCGGCGTTAATGCGTTCAGCCTTGGAAAAACCGAAGACCTGCCTGTGGCGCTGTCCAACCTGAATGACTTTAGCGTCAATTATCAAAAATCGATTTGTTAATTCGCGTTAGCTCACCACGAAGGTACGAAGAACACGAAGCCATCGCCTAGTTCCTACGTAGCGAATCACTGCCATTAAGTTAAGGATTTTAGTGAGCGCTGGTTCCCAAGCTCCAGCTTGGGAATTCGGTGTAGGAAGCTCTAGCTTCCCGTCTCGCGAAGCTAGAGCTTCGTCTTCTGGGTTCCCAAGCTGGAGCTTGGGAACCAGCATAACCTAAATGACTTTAGCGTCAATTATCAAAAATCGATTCGTTAATTCGCGTTAAATCACCACGAAGACACGAAGAGCACGAAGCTATGCCTAGTTCCTACGTAGCGAATCACTGCCATTAAGTTAAGGATTTTAGTGAGCGCTAGTTCCCAAGCTCCAACTTGGGAATTCGGTGTGGGAAGCTCTAGCTTCCCGTCTCGCGAAGCTAGAGCTTCGTCTTCTGGGTTCCCAAGCTGGAGCTTGGGAACCAGCGTATAATCCGCATTAGTTCACCACAAAGGCACGAAGAACACGAAGCCACGCCCTATTCCCACGCGCCATGCTTATCGTTACACACAAGTATTTTTAAGCTCGTCTTCCCGGCAGGGATTGCCGGGATCCAGAGCACAGGGATGTGAATGTTTGATTTTACTCAGCAACCCATATAGTGATATTTGCTGTTTGTTTTGGTATTGCCATCCATGGCTTCTGGATTCCGGCAATCCCTGCCGGAATGACGGTGTACCAGACTCTTGTGTATAACGATAAGCACAGCGCGTGAGAGCGCAGAAAATTTGCCAATAGTACGGATTTAATCCCGTATGCCGCGCCGAGTACCGGAGCTTTCGGCGGGAACAGCCCGCAGGGATGCCGCACGTTGACGAAGGGGCAGGAGCCCCTTTCGTCAACCCTCGTCGAAAGTGAGGAACGGAGGAAATAAGCGGCAACCGGGTCGCCTTTTCTTTGGATACTTTCTTTTAGCGACGCAAAAGAAAGTATCTCGCCGTCGGGTGCGAGAACCCGATTAAATCAATCGTCGCGGTAGCGACACATTATTAAGGTTGAGCTTCATTGCATTCAGCCTAATCTACAGAACTACATTAATATGAGGACAAGGTAGGATGGGTAGAGGCGCTAGCCGGAACTCATCATGCACATCTTCACCTATGTGATGGGTTTCGCTTTGCTCTACTCATCCTACCTCGCTACATTGTCAAAACGTTCCATAGTTTTGGCGATGTTACTCCAGTCATACAAGTGCATGGGTCTTGCGTTTTCTGGGATGAAGCCAGATTTAAAAGCTTGAATTTTCTTTAATTGAGTTTTAAATCCGTAATAATTAAGTAACTTAATTGCAATTGGTTGGATGACAGATTGAGGAATAGGAACAATGTCATTTGGTCTTGCAGATAAAATATCTTCCCTAGGCTCGCACGCACGAGAACTAACGTAGAATTGCCTACATATTAATGGACGCATTGGATGTATTGAACATGATTTATCGACTAGGAATGGACATTCTGCCGTAGACTCGTGGCTATATAAACGCAGTTTAACGATTTTGCGAATATCCCCAGACAATATCTCACTGGCATACCAAGAAATGCCAATTAACTCTGGTTCTGTAAGCGGTACTACTGGGTTGAGGCAACAAGCATGACAACCTTTATGACACGCAGATGACGTGCCTTTTTTGGCAATAGCATTGAGATAATCTTCGACAAGTTGATCGCTAACGTAATAGGTATCTAAGAGATTCGACAACCATAAATATTTCTTTTCGTCTTTAGGGAAACTAAGATGGATCGCCATGAATTCTCCTGCCTAACATAAAGCAGGCACCTTTTTAGATGCCTATTAATTTTCAATCCAGAGCAAAAAGCCACCCCAAAAACCCGTTAGTCATGATGCTATAGCCGCCATTTATTAGCAACCCTTCAAACAAACCCAACCCACAATCTCGCCCCAACAAATTCAACACATAAAAAAACCCGGATCCCAGCAAACATCCCTGCCTGCCAAAATCCGGGTTTTCGATTACCGCTATAAGCTAAAGCTTATTTTTTCATAATACTGATGCCTTTCAGCAAAGTCAGCGCCTGATACAAAGGATAATCTTTTTCCAAGGTCTCCTTCTCTTTCTCCTGCACTTCCTCCAGAGTCTCTTTGCCTTTGCCGTTTTGCAAATGACGCGACAAATCGGCTTCCTTGACCGGCTTGAACTCGGTTTTTTCCAACTCCTCCAGCTTGACGCGAGGCAAGGCGATATCCGGCTCGATACCCTCGGCCTGGATAGAACGTCCTGAAGGCGTGTAGTATCTGGCTGTGGTCAGCTTGACTGCCGAACCATTACTGGTTGGCAATATGGTCTGCACCGAACCTTTACCGAACGATTTCTCGCCCATGATCACCGCGCGTTTTTGATCCTGCAAGGCTCCGGCCACAATCTCAGAGGCTGACGCGGAACCGGCATTAATCAACACGACCATCGCCGCACCGTCAATCAGATCGTCGGGAGCGGCATTAAAGCGCATTTCCGAGTTTTCAATACGGCCTTCGGTGTAAACAATCAGACCGCTCTTGATGAACGCGTCACTCACTTCGACTGCCGCATTCAACAC
Source organism: uncultured Gammaproteobacteria bacterium (assembly GCA_963814825.1). GTDB lineage: Bacteria > Pseudomonadota > Gammaproteobacteria > Methylococcales > Methylomonadaceae > Methylobacter_A. The sequence continues at coordinate 367,654 of CAWFEF010000001.1, forward strand.
GCCGCCCGGATTATTCCGTAAATCCAGCACCAAGCCTTTCAGATTGCCTGCGTTTTCCTTTTTCAGCGCGGCTAAAGCGTCTTTCAGGCTTTCACCGGTTCCTGATTGAAAACTGCTGATGCGCACATAGCCGTAGCCTTTTTCCAGCATCCGGTTTTTCACGCTTTTAACTTTGATGATGTCTCGGGTTATGGTCAGTTTTAAAGGCGCTTCCACACCTTCACGAACTACCGTCAGCAAAATCTTGCTGCCCGGTTCGCCACGCATCAGCTTGACCGCATCAGCCAAGGTCATGCCTTTTACCGGCTGATCGTCAAGCCTGACAATCAGGTCGCCGGTTTTAATGCCTGCTCTTTGGGCGGGGGTATCATCAATGGGGGAAACCACTTTAACAAAGCCGTTTTCCATCGTAACTTCGATGCCCAGGCCGCCGAACTGCCCGGTTGTGCCTTCTTTTAATTCCTGATACTCCTCAGGCAATCAAATAAGCCGAATGAGGATCAAGCCCGCTCAACATGCCGCGAATAGCATCTTCCAGTAATTTTTTGTCGGAAACGGGCTCTACATAATCCCTTTTAATTCGGCCGAAAATTTCCGTGAATGTGCGCAAGTCCTCATAGGGCAGAGCTTCTTCTGTATCCGCTACAGGCTTTGCATTATCACGCTCGGCAAAGACACTGCCGCAGATGCCCATAAAAACACCCAACATAATCCCTAAGGACAAAATGAAAATATTTTTCTTTTTTAACATGTATCTTACAACTCCAAACGCTCGATTTCCCAAAACATGGCCACACCAGTTGATTAACTTGATCCCGATTACTTTCGGCACCACTCAAGCGGATCAACCGGCTTACCTTTGTTGCGTATTCCAAAATACAACCCGGAATGGCTACGACCACCGCTTTGCCCAACGGAAGCAATGACTTCGCCAGCATCCACCCATTCACCCACTTGCCGATATAAACTCTGATTAAACGCATAAAGAGTCATGTAGCCCTTGCCGTGATCAATAATAATCAACAAGCCGTAACCGCGTAGCCAATCGGAAAACACCACTTTACCGCTGGTAACCGCATGTATCTCGGTTCCCTCGCCGGCGTCAATTAACACCCCATCCCAAGTGCTCTCCGCGCTTTCGGCTCGCGCACTGCCGAATTTATTGCTCAGCCGCCCTTTGACCGGCCAAGCCAGCTGTCCCTTAAGCGAAGAAAAATCCCGCCCTTTGCAAAGCAGGGCTAGGAGCAGAATCATCCCCGGAAACCGGCAAATCTTTAGCAGTGTCTTCTTTGGCGGGCTCGGACGGAACCTCGGCAGCCTTGTGCAATTTTCTTGTTTGCTCAACCTCAAAATTAAGATCATTAGTCGACCGGTGCAATGACGATACCAGATTTTTCAGCTTATTTTCACTTTCTTTCAAGTGAATTATTTGTTGCTCATTTGAGGAATAATCGCTTTTTAACTGCGTCAGCAATTCAGCCCTTCGTTTTCTAACACCGTCCGCAGCTACCTGCTCCGATTTCTTTTGCTCAAGATCTTTCTCTAAAAGCTCGGTCTCCTGCTGCTGTTGCTTACCCAACCGATCCAGACGCTGCATAGACTCCGAAATGCCGGCCAGCTTGGTCAGGCGAGCCTTATTCAAATAGTCGTAATACACCAGCATCCGGCTGGATAAGGCGGGATCTTGCTGGTTGAGCAACAACTTCAACTTTTCTTTTTGCCCCATTGCGTGGGCGGCCTTTATTTGACCGGCTAATTCTTTGTTTTGCTTGGCGACTTCATTCTGAAGTTCCTGCTTTTCCTGCTGAATCTTATTCAGATTCTGGCGTTTTTGTTCAACCTGGCCTTGCAATGTCCTTAATAAAGCGGCCGTCCGTCCATAGAGTTTTTCAACTTCACCCAACTGCGTGTTTAAGGTATTTTTTTTCTGCTGAATACGCCGGATATTTTCGCTGGCTGCGTTAATACCCGACTGAACTTCATTTAACTGCTGGTTTTTTTCCGGGTCTTCCGCCCTGCCCTGCTGGGCAAATACACTCAGCAAAAAACAAAAAACTAGCTTCTTTCTCATCCACAAATTAAACAAGCTTAATAAGTGACCGGCCCGTCATTTCAACAGGTTGTTCAACCCCTAACATTGCCAGCACCGTGGGAGCCAAATCCGACAAACTGCCGCCCTCGTCTAATGGCTTGTCACCGCCAACATAAACCAAAGGCACGGGATTGGTAGTGTGCGCAGTATGCGGCTGCCCGGTTTCCTTATCGACCATTTGCTCAATATTGCCGTGATCGGCGGTAATCAGCATCTGCCCGCCCACCGACTTTAACGCGTCAACGACGCGCTGCAATGAGGCATCAACCGCTTCCACGGCCAAAATCGCCGCATCCATTATGCCGGTATGCCCGACCATGTCGCAATTAGCATAATTACATATGATGACATCGTATTTACCGCCGGTAATCGCAGCAACCAAATGGTCGGTCACCTCTCCCGCATTCATTTCCGGCTGCAAATCGTAGGTTCTGACCTTCGGCGACGGCACCAGTATCCGGTCTTCTCCTGGAAAAGCGGTATCTTGACCGCCATTAAGGAAAAACGTGACATGGGCATATTTTTCAGTTTCCGCCAGCCGCAATTGAGTCATGCCCAATGAAGACAAATACTCGCCCAAACAATTTTTTAAATCGGTCGGCGGGAAGGCGACGTCATAATCGAAATCCTGCTGGTATTCCGTCAGCGTGCAGTAATAGCCTTTATGGGGCGCACGGTTTCTGTCGAATCCGTCGAATGTCGGCGACGTTATTGCCACGGAAATCTCGCGGGCACGATCGGCCCTGAAATTCATGAACACCACGGAGTCTTCGGGATCAAGCGCGACTGAGTGATGCTCGGCATCCAAAATAGCCGTCGGCAGCACAAACTCATCCGTTTCGCCCCGTTCATAAGCCGCTTCCAAACCCTGTAGAGCAGAGTCCGCGTTAAACGCGCCCTCGCCTTTTGTAATCAGGTCGTAGCCCTGTTTTACCCGATCCCAGCGATTGTCCCTGTCCATCGCATAGAAACGTCCGACAATTGAAGCAATGCGGCCGACGCCTAATGCCGCAAATTTTGCCTCCAGCAACTCAAGGGAAGCCTTTGCGCTCTTGGGCGGCACATCCCGGCCATCCAAAAAGGCATGCAAGTAAATTTTATCGAGTCCGCGTTTCGCGGCCAACTCGACCATCGCCATAATCTGCTCTTCATGGCTATGCACGCCGCCAGGTGACAGCAATCCCATGATATGTACGGCTTTATTCTTTTCTTTAGCCAAATCCACGGCTCGGCAAAGAACCGGGTTGGAATAGAAACTGCCGTCAACGATTGCGTCGTTGACCTTAGAAAAATCCTGCGGAACATAACGGCCGGTGCCTATATGAACATGGCCCACTTCCGAATTACCCATTTGTCCGCTGGGCAATCCTACGACATGACCGGAACAGCTCAGCAGCGTCATCGGACAGTCTTTCTGCAACTGGTCCCAACAAGGTGTGTCAGCCATGGCAATGGCATTATTTTCTTTGTCCAACGTGTAACCGAATCCGTCAAGGATCAGTAATACCACAGGCTTTGGCCGATTCAACATCTTTATCTTTAACTCCCGATACTAAAAAAAATCCGCATCACTACTGCCCTTACAAAATAAAGCAATTTGATTCTTCATTACCCAAAATGGTCGTAGTGATGTATTATTTTGCCAGATTTACTGGCCCTGCATTTTGGCGACACGCCGTTACGCGATCAAATAGCCAATATATTAATACACGTTGGCAACAGTTGTGTATAAATAATTGTTCCCGGTGTTTTTTAATTAGATTCAATAAACCGGAAACATTATGAAACGCAAGGCCGGCATACAAGCACAATGAGACCGGCATAGCCAAAGCGAATCACTGCCTAGATGATGCAGGATGTTTTCTGCACCACAAATCTGTCTGGAACAGATTTGCATTTACCCGAAGGGCGTCAGGCAGGACAGCCTGATGTGAATCACTAACTTATCTTTTCACTTAACCTTACAAATTTATCCATGGAACGTTACCTAGAATTTATCTTAAACCACTACATCTTATCTCTCGCCATGGCAGTCGTTACTTACCTGTTAATCCAGGAATTATTCGACGCCGCAACCAAAAAATTCGGCGCCGTTTCGCCTTTGCTGGCGGTCGCAAAAATGAACGACAGCGACACCATGGTTATCGATGTACGCGAACCAGACGAGTTTCTTAAAGGCCACATTGAAAACGCCGTCAGCACCCCGCTGGGCAACTTGCCCGCCCATCTATCCAAGCTGGAAACACACAAAAACAAACCCGTCCTGATTGCCTGCCAAAACGGAACACGCTCCGCATCGGCAGGAAAGATATTGACCAAAGCAGGATTCGAACAAGTTTTCGTCATTACCGGCGGCATGCAAGCCTGGGAAAGCGACTACAAATTACCGATAAAATCAGCCGGCAAATCCAAAGGCTAAATCAGCGCTTTGAAGCAACCCTCACATTAAATCCTAATCTTAGAAACTCACATGAGCGAAGAAACCAACGCAGTCGAAAAACAATTTTCCATCCAGAAAATTTATACCAAGGACATGTCTTTTGAGACGCCCAACTCGCCCAAAGTCTTCACCGAAAAATGGGAGCCTACTGTCGACTTTAATCTGGGCACCCATGTACTGCCTTTAGAAAGCTCCATGTATGAAGTTGCGCTCACGATAACCATCACCGTTAAAAATGGCGACGCAACGGCCTATCTTGTTGAAGTCAACCAGGCTGGTATTTTCTCTTTAGGCGGCTTTACCGATGCGGAAATGGGCCCGATGGTCGGCAGCTTCTGCCCCAATATTCTGTTTCCTTACGCAAGAGAAGCCATTTCCGACCTCGTCACCAAAGGCGGCTTTCCGCAGATGCTGTTAGCACCGGTCAATTTTGATGCTTTATACTCACAGCATCTGCAACAAGCCAATGCCCGGTTCCGACGCGATCAATTAACCAACGGCTTGATGAATAAAAAACTAGCCATCCTGGGCTCAGGTTCATGGGGAACGGCCTTGGCAATTCTGGCAGCCAGAAATGGCTGCCAGACACTGTTATGGGGCCATAACCAAGCACACATGGCGCTGCTTGCACAAGATCGCGAGAACAAACGCTATCTGCCCGGCTTGGCTTTTCCCGACAACCTCACCGTCACCTCCGACTTGACTGCCGTCGCGGGCTTTTGCAGCCTGATGCTGGTTTCCGTACCCAGTCACGCATTTAAAGATACCCTGCTTAAGCTGAAAGCGCATTTAACCGGTGACGTACAAATAGCGTGGGCGACCAAAGGCTTTAATCCTGATGACGGCTCCCTGCTACACGAAGTTGTGGCCGACATATTTTCCGCACAAACCCCGGCAGCCTTGCTTTCAGGCCCCAGCTTTGCAAAAGAAGTAGCGGCCGAACTCCCGACAGCCATCACCATTGCCTCATCCCAGCCGGATTTTGCCGCCCTTCTGGCCGACATCCTGCACAGCGAGCGCTTTCAGGACTTACACCAACTCGGATTTGATTGGCGTCGAAGTCGGCGGCGCAGTCAAAAACGTCATGGCAATAGCAGCCGGCATCGCCGATGGGCTTGGCTTTGGCGCCAACACCCGCGCAGCACTGATTACCCGCGGGCTAAATGAAATGATTCGCTTGGGTGTCAAACTTGGCGGAAAACAGGAAACCTTTATGGGCTTGGCAGGCCTCGGCGACCTGATACTGACCTGCACCGACAACCAGTCCAGAAACCGGCGTTTTGGTTTAGCGTTGGGACAAGGCAAAGACCGAACAGCGGTTATCCAAGGAAATCGGCCAGGAAATCGAAGGCATTTCAGCCGCAAAAGAAACCTTTTTACTCGCTAAAAAATACGGCATCGACATGCCGATTACCGAACAAACCTATAAGGTCTTATATGAAGGCTTGGCTCCGCTGGCGGCTGTACAAAACCTGCTGGCTCGGGAGCAAAAAGCCGAGTCGTAATTTACAATAGAACACGGATGACACGGATTTGACTGATAAACACAGATAAAAATTTATACGGAAAAACTATTTATAGAAAATCAAATCCGTTTAAACCCGTCTCATCAGTGTCATCCGCGTTCTATTTTCTAACCTAAATAGTTACCTTATCTTTATCGCCGCCCCCGCAAAACCCTCTGCCGCCAGGCCTCGTACAGGACAATCGAAACGGTATTGGACAAATTCAAGCTCCGGCTTTCCGCCTGCATCGGCAAATACAAGCAGCGCTCGGCACCCAAATCCGCCAACACATCGCAGGCAAGCCGCGCGTCTCGGGGCCGAACAAAAAAGCATCCTCGAGACTGAAAACTCACCTCGCTGTAAATCTTCGTGCCTTTGGTGGTCAGCGCAAACATCCGCCCCGGCTTAATGCTGTCGACAAAACCGGCCAATGAATCGTGCTCTTTTACCGCCACCCATTCATGGTAATCCAGCCCTGCCCTGCGCAGTTTCTTGTCATCCAATTCAAAACCCAAGGGCTTGATCAAATGCAGCTGCATGCCGGTATTGGCGCAGAGCCGGATAATATTCCCGGTGTTGGCGGGAATTTCCGGCTCAAACAAAACGATATGAAACACGCTCAGAGCTTGATGCTGACCGGCGTCAGTTTCCAGATCTCGTTGTTGTAATCGGTGATGGTCCTGTCGGTAGAAAACTTGCCGCTGCCGGCGCAGTTTAAAATACTCATTTTGGTCCAGCTGTCCTGATCCTGATAAGCCGTTTCCACGCGTTTTTGCGCATCGATAAAGCTGCGGAAATCCGCCGCCGTCATCCAGGGATCGTGCGGGCTTTTTATCGACGCCAAAATATCGTCAAACAGCCCCGGCTCGAACTGGTTAAAATGCCCGCACTCAAGCAGCCCCATGACCCTGCGCAGATCCTCATCCTGATTGATGATCGCAACAGGATCATAGTGATGGCTCATCTCTTCAACCTGTTCTTCGGTCAGGCCGAACAGGAAAAAATTCTCATCGCCGACTTCTTCGCGAATCTCAATATTGGCCCCGTCCAGCGTACCGATAGTCAACGCGCCGTTCATCATAAACTTCATATTGCCGGTGCCCGACGCTTCCTTGCCGGCGGTTGAAATTTGCTCGGAAAGATCGGCGCCCGGACAGATTTTTTCCATCGCGGAAACCCGGTAATTCGGCAGGAAAACCAGCTTCAATTTTCTGCCCACATCGGGATCGGCATTGACGACGCTCGAGACATTATTGATCAGCTTGATGATCTTTTTCGCCATGTAATAGCCCGGCGCAGCCTTACCGCCGATCAATACGCAACGATCCGTCCAGTTCGCCGTGTCGCCGCGCTTAATGCGGTCGTACAGATGAACCACATGCAGCACATTCAGCAGTTGCCGTTTATATTCATGAACGCGCTTGACCTGCACATCGAAAATCGCGTCGACATTAAAATCGACATCATGGTCATGCTTCTTGTAATCGATCAGTTTTTGCTTTGCGCCTTGCTTGATTTCATCGCCAGCGCTGGCGGAATTTCTTGTCCTCGGCAAAGGGTTCCAGCTTCTTTAACAACGACAAGTCGGTCAGCCAGCCGTTGCCTATACTCGCAGTGATCAGCTCAGCCAGCTCCGTGTTACACGCCGCCAGCCACCGGCGCGGAGTCACGCCGTTGGTTTTGTTATTGAACTTGCCCGGCCATAACTCGTAAAAATCACGGAACAAGCCTTGCTGCAATAACTTCGAATGCAACGCGGCAACACCGTTGACCGAATAGCTGCCGACGATAGCCAGATAAGCCATCCTGACGTATTGCTCGCCGCCTTCTTCAATAATGGACATGCGGGTTAACCGGGCTGTATCGCCCGGCCAATGCGCAGAGACCTCGGCCATAAAATGGGCGTTAATATCGAAAATGATCTCCATCAGCCTTGGCAACAGCTGCTTGAACAGGTTGACCGACCAGCGTTCCAGCGCTTCCGGCAACAAAGTATGGTTGGTGTAGGCCATCGTCTTGCGGGTAATCGCCCAGGCATCGTCCCAAACCAAGCCGTGTACATCTAGCAGCAAGCGCATCAATTCCGCAACCGCTATGCTCGGGTGGGTGTCGTTTAACTGGAAGGTATTTTTCGCCGCAAACTCGGAAAAATTGTTGCCGTGACGGCCGACCCAGGTGCCGATCACATCCTGCAAACTAGCCGAAGCCAGCAGGTATTGCTGGCGCAGGCGCAACGCCTTGCCGTTCTCGTTGGCGTCGTTCGGGTACAGCACCATCGTTATATTTTCGGCGGTATTTTTTGCCGCGACCGATTCCGCATAATCGCCGGCATTAAACTCCTGCAGATTAAATTCTTCGGTCGCCGTGGCTTTCCACAAGCGCAAGGTATTCACCGTGCCGTTCCGGTAACCCGGAATCGGCGTATCGTATGGAACGGCGAGCACATCCTGCGTATCCACCCAGCTGGTCCGCTTATTGCCGAACTCATCGATATGGGATTTTGTACTCCCCCCGAATTTAATCCGGTGCGTATATTCCGGGCGTTCAATTTCCCAGACATTACCGTTACGCAGCCAATGATCGGGGTTTTCCACCTGCTCGCCATTGATAATATCCTGCGAGAACATCCCATATTCATAACGCAAACCGTAGCCCGTGACCGGCAGCTGCAAGGTTGCGCAACTATCGATAAAACAGGCGGCCAAACGGCCCAAGCCGCCGTTACCCAGGCCGGCATCGGGCTCGCTTTCAATCAGCTCTTCAATCTCCAGGCCCAAATCGTACATGGCCCGTTCAACCTCTTCGGTAATGCCCAGATTCAGCATCGCATTGCTTAAAGTACGGCCCATTAGAAATTCCATCGACAGGTAATAGGCTCGCTTGCAATCCGTCTCTTTGTAAGTATTGAAAGTTCTTTTCCAGCGCTCTATCAGCCGGTCGCTGATAGCCATCGACAGCGCCTCATAGGCATAATGCGGTGACGTATTGTTTTCATCCCGCCCCAGACGATGGCCGTAATAACGTTTGAAATCGGCGACAAAATCCTGCTCACCCATACCCAATTCAGGAAGCACAGTTATCGTGGATGCTGGTTTACTGGTCTTAAAACTTCTATGCGGCATATTTTTTCACTACAAAGTTGATATTAGGTTGATGGTAACTATTTTTTGTTATTTGGACAAAGATATTCTTTGGCTTATTGGCTGTTACTTGGGGAAATCTGCCGCATCAATCTATCGCCGACCCCACGCTCTTTGCCGCAGAACATAATTTTTGAGTTGCAAAGCAAGCTTTGAACTCCTGCATTTATGATTTTTAGACCCGTTTTTAGCTTAGGGTTACCTTACCTTGCCAAAGCAGCCGGATAATTGGGAGATTGCGGATTGACCATTAAATCCATGCTTGCATTGGAATCAGTCCTAATGGTGATCCATCTCCCTCAGGGACATAACTGCGACTTTCAAATCGCCATCTCAATCGGCTTAAGTTAACGGGCTGCGCCGGGGGTATCCGCCATTGAAACGACATGGAGCATCACTTCAAACCGAACACTTTTAGCTGGCTGCCAATAATCTTGGCGTGCTGACCGAGCCGGTAAATCATGACATACACCCTGCCGTTCGCAACGACCGGCGGAGCCATGCGCGTCATTGTTCCGAGGCCGCCGTTGTTATCGCCCCCCGTCCGGTAAAGGCGCTTCAACTTATTTCCGGGAAGAACAGTCGTGGCATCATAGGCGACGAGCTGGCCTTCGGCTAAATGTTTGTTGGCATCGCCTTTCATGGCATATACGGCCCACAGGACCGCAGTGCCGGGATCGATGCCGTGCGGGTTGCCGGGTAACGCAGACGGTTTGCCGGACACCATCAACAAACCGCCAGGCATGCCGCCCGGAGATTTTTGGTCCTTGGATGCCAGCTCGTCAGCCTCGGCAAGAAATTTCGGGAAGTCGCCGCGCTTGGTCGAGAAATCGTAAGCCTTAAGTTTCGCGTTTTCACCCCATACGAAAACAGTGCCGCCGGACGGGTCGCGTTGCGCCAACGCCAGGGCATGGATATGGTGCATCTTGTTGTTTTCCACATCGCCGCAGGGTTGGAACCAGCTGAAGGTTCCGGCATCGACATCATTAAGGCTTGGACACGGGATGCTCCTGTTCAAGTGATTGGCGCGGTCCCAGTTTTGATTTATATCGCCGCCGAAATAAGATGCGACCAACGGCGGTTTTGACATGAGTTGGTTAAAGCGGTCATGCTGACCAAGATTGCTTTTATCCAGGGAGTAGATAATACCGTCTTTGGTGCCTTGCAGCAGGAGATCGGAGCCTGGAAGCAGCATCGGCCCGGAAGCGCCGAAATCCCAATCGGTAGCCGCCAGGGTCGTGCCGCTGCTTGGAGGGACAGCGCGACCGCAAGACACTTCCGACGTATTATCGCTCCACAGACATGGGGCTCCGGACTTGCGCTCGTCCAGGAATGCCTTGTAGAAATCCACCTTGCTTAATACCGGACGGCTACCGCCACTGCTTGGGGTAAAGCGCAGTTTGATCATGCTTTCGGTAAGGTTAATATCGCCTTTGCTGTCGCTTTTATTTGATGAGGTTCCGTTTGAGGTGGCGACGTAAATCATGTCGCCATCGGTCGCCGGTGCACCGCCGGCCTGCCAAATGCCGCCGCCCCAAGAATCGAAAGCGGTGGCGCAAAACATGCCGGGATCTCGGGAAAAGCCGCTCTCTTTCAGCAACCCGCGCGTATCGTAAGCGACAACAAAACCGTGCGGATTTTTGCGACCGCCTTTAAATTCTTCTCCATTTGCCGCAAACGCCAGAACCAAACCGTGGTTGCCGGTCAGCGCCAGCCCGGCACGGAGTTTCGGATAGGTAAACTGCTCATTTTCGCCCTTGTCGTTTTTAAATACCGCGTCGGCATCATTGAACCAGCACCCGTTGCCTTCCTGCGATTGGCCGAAAATGCGTACCGGCGACGCCTTCTGCTTGCCGTTCTTGGGATTGAGGGCGAACACCAGATAATCGCGGAAACGGTTGTCGCCTTTATTTTTTTGCACCCAGGCGGCTACGAACAAGGTGTCGGTCGCAGGATCGATGATCGGCGTTGCCGAGATGCCCCAGGTCGGCGTGTGCCCCCATCTATCCATGTCCTGAGCACCGCTTCCCCAATCAATTTCAGGGCCGAGCTTTACCTCATACACTCTGGCGTTAGTGCGGGCGTTAACGCCGATGACCTTATTGCGCATCGTGGTGATGATCACCAAATCATCGCCGCCGCCGGCACCGTTCTCCACCACTAAAGGCTGGGTCTCCACCTTTGCATCAAAGTCATGGACACGAAGCAGGCCGAATTGCCCGGCATTGACGTTGCTTTTATTGAGCATAAATTCCTGATTGTTCGCGGCCGTCCGGAAATGATTCCCTGCCCTTTCGTTAATACTGACTGCCTGAACGCCCAACGGAGCGATCAGGAAGAAAATGAAACTAACGGTTGTTAATCGCATGCCGCCACTCCTGAATGGTTCAAAATAGGTACCGTCTAAAAGCACTACCATTAAGTTAAGACTTGTTCCGTTCGCCCTGAGCTTGTCGAAGGGTGAGCGGAACAAGTCGTTAAGCCATTCATGGTTCGACAAGCTCACCACGAACGGCTTAACTCAATAGCAGTGCCCTCTAAAAGACTACTTTCCAAGCGCGTAGCTTATAAAATCAGGCATATCAAAGTCCTGACCCTTGCCAATACAAGGCCTCCATGCCGGCGCTTGACGCAGAACAGAATGACCATCGCACAGCAACAGCCCGACAAGAGTTTCAACAACGATACGGCTGCCCACCACGCCTAGCTGCACAGGTGTTGCACTGCGACCGCCGTGCTCCATCCACTGATTCTGTGCCTCAGCAAGCACGTAATACCACAAAGGAGCCTTACCCTTGAAACCCGGATCGATACTCTTCAACGTATCAAGCTTGTCGTATTCCTCGGCGGTAGTAGCCTTGCCGACTTTCAGCAACTCGTCATCCAGAGGCTCAACGCCCATCGCTCGCGCCACATCTTGCCCGGAAGGCAAGCCCATTGCCATGCCGCGCAGCAAGTTACGCAACGCCAAATTAGGTAATTGGTGAGGAATGGCAGGGGGCTGAAGTTGAGAAATATGGGCCAGTGGCGGCGCCGGTTTAACCGCATTAACCTGAGAAAATTCCGGCAAGAACGCTAACGGGTTCACCAACGAGGTATCGATTTTATACGCCGGTTGCGTACGATCCTTGCCGATCCGCTCATCCTTGTCGCAGGTAATATCGAAAAACAAATTCCAATCAATGCCCCATTCCTGCGGAAACTCATCAAATCCATTCAACCCGCGCTCCTTGAGTCCGGCAAAAATGAATTGCCGCCCATCGATACCGCGCTCACGTTCATTGGGATTAGTGTTGTCGGGTTGGTTGCCACCGCTCAACCGCGTATTTAAGCGATAGATTGGACGCACCATCGAATGCCCGAACCGGTAGGCGGCCGTCGAAAACTCGATCGGCATAAACGCGTCTTGCCTTGGCTTGTAGAACAGCAGTCTTGGGGCATCTTCGAAAATCGACTTGCCGCTGTGCAAATGCGGCAGCACGCTCTCAATCACGTCCCGACGCGCAATCTTGTACAAAAAATCATGCAACACGACATATTGATAATGCCAACGCACTTTCCGCTGAATCTCGCTAAAATCCAAATTCTGGTGGTCATCGGCGAGCCGGTTGTGGAACTGCAAGAAAACCGAGTGCAGCTGGCTGACGATGACGTTTTCATCGTTACGCTTATCCCCGATCAATGCGCGGTGATTAACTTTCCCGTCAGGATCCGTCCAGCTATGGCGCGGCAAGTCATGCGCAATGACCTTTCCGCTCGGCCCCTCAAGCAAATTACGGCCGAGTTGAAACTTGCGCCCCTTGCCGTCATACATATAGGGCTGGTCGTCGGGGCCCCGCCCATAAAGGCAATCAAGGTCAAGCCTCGGCGTACGGAAATCCACCAACGCATCGACATCGTTACGCTGTTGCAGGCTGCTCGCCGGGTCGAAGGTAATGTCGTGATCGATAAACTGCCCAAGGTAGGTATAACCGGCATCAATACCGCTGTTCTCCTCGTCGTCATGCAGGCGGCTGGTCTGGTTATCTTCGCGCGGCGCGGAGGGCAAATCGGGATTGGTCTCGTCCCGCTCCGGTTCGGACGACATTCGGCCTTCCTTGTGCCCGTCGCCAGCAAGCTTATGCAATGCTGCTTCCGACCAAGTGGCAGCGGGCAAGCTGCGGAATATACGGCCGAAGCGCCCTTCAAATTGGGAAGAACGCCGGTCGAAATCGGAGCCGCGAACGGCGCCGTGGGAAGAAGCTTTCATGTCGATCATAATTCACCTCAAATGGCGGTAAGAACGATGATCTTTTTGCAAAGTCGACGGTCATTTGTGGCTCTTTATAAAAAGAACATCAAGAAGTTGAAGATGGAATGTCTCTTGTTTGCGAGACATGAGCAATCCGTACGACTACTTACAAGCAGCCATTTTTATGATGTGCAGAGGAACCCGCGGCGATGTGAATTGGCGCGGTATTGTTGGATAGAGGTGATTCCGACATGTTGAGACGTATGCGGAAAACTAGAGCTTCCAAGACTGGCTTACCAAGCTAGAGAATACCCAACGTAAAATCATAAAACTTTGTATTCTTGGCGATTAATAACTAAACTGATTACTGATCGCTCCCGCCTGATCAAAAAGAAAACATTGCCGACGCATAAAACCAAACTTAAACCTGCTCAGGATGAACAGCCAATGGAACCCATCACAATCGCTGAATTACTGCCCGGCTATGAACCTTATCATGAAAAAAACGTAAATTCGGTTTACAAAGCACAGGTACACACCGACGACCAAGGTGAAATTAGTGCCTTTGTTAAGTCGATACCTGATCATGAATTGCTCATGGAATGTATCTGCGCATTGGTTGGACGAGCCCTTAAACTACCTATCCCAAAGCCGTTACTGGTCATTGTAAAGCCTGACAGTTGCCCACCCGGCCATGACTTGCGCAAACCGTTATTTGGCTGCGAAGAAATACAGCATCCCAGCGTCAGACGGTTTGTTTGCCCCGATGGGGACATCGATCCTCATTTCTACCAACTTTTTATTGATAAAATCAGCGCATGGAAACAGTTAGCCGATGCGGCTCTATTTGATGAGCAGATCGCCAACTGCGATCGAAATAGCGGTAATTATTTGTTTGACGGTAAGACATTTCATTTAATCGATCATGGGTTGGCAATGTACATACTGTTTAACGAAGCAATAACTATAGACAGTCCCATTCCCGATAACTCATTTTTGCAAATATTGGCACAGCAGGACGAAATATCCAGAAAACGGAGTCAAAACCAAATTAAGCCCCTTTTAGCTCAGTTAGGCCGTATTGATATTAGCAAGGCCTATGAATTTAGCTTGTTTGAAAAATATGCTGATGACCCTGGACTTGGGCAGAAGATGATTGAAACTTATCGAAAAAGGATAGAATATATTACTGACATTGTTTTCACTCAACTAGGTTTTAAACCGGAAAACTACAATGAATACGGCACTTGGTAACTTCATTAAACAATCCCCCACCTATAAGGGTGAATGGATGCCTGTTTTTCTTGAGCCCATCCCTTTATCGGGCGAACGCGTTACTATCTGCATTGCCGCCATTGGGCATGACAACATCTATAAAATTGTTCAGACCATTAGCACCGTGCAAATGAAATGCTTATACGGTTCCTCTTGGCAAAACATCAACGGCATAATTACCTGGACATTGGATTCAATCAGACTGCACCTGCATAATACTGGCTCATTGGAAAACTGGAACCCTGGAACAACCGGTATTTACACGGGCAAAATAAACCCCTCCCGCTCCAGTAACATTGAAGGGATTATTAATCAGGGTATTCGCATGGTGGCAAGCTTGGCATCCATCATTGATAGCGACGATGCCGAGGAACCCGTCGTTGTGCAAGAAACGTTTTACAATGCCGTACGTAATGCACTGCTGGACATTAATTCGAACTACAAGGACTGTATCAATAAAAAAATCATGCTCAACGACACTCGTGAGCGTTATTACGGCTTTGCCTCAAAAAACTATATAGCCAATTATTCAGCCATCGCCTTTGGCGCTTCGCTTAATACGGCACTGGTTAGAATCATGGATCTGGAAGATTTAGTGTTAGATAATTTTTATAATCACGAAAATCTGGACATGATTGTCGCCCCCCCAATCGGTTTTATCGATAATGCGCTCATTAATGATCAGGTCAGACAGACTCAAGCCGACCTGATGCAGCAAGCTAAATCTGAAGCTTCAAAAAGAAATATTCGTTGCGAAATCATAGACACTCCCCAAAAGGTGGCGGAATACCTACATAAAAAAGCAGCTTAGTTAAAACGATTGAGTAGGAATATAAGCGCAATAATATGTCATATTGCAACGCTTCATTGCAGACAGCTTTCGCCAAAAACCAAAATCCCTAACGCAAGGCCTTTTCCCAACGGCTTACCACTGCGGCAGCAATGCTGTTGCCGAACACATTGGTCGCACTGCGGCCCATATCCAGAACCTGATCGACGGCCAGTAGTAGCAATAAACCGGCCTCGGGGATATGGAACATCGACAGCGTGGCGGCAATGACGATCAACGAAGCTCGGGGCACGCCGGCTACGCCTTTGCTGGTGAACAGCAGCGTCAACAGCATGATCAGCTGGTCGCCCAACGCCATGTCGATGCCGTAGGCCTGGGCGATGAACAGCACGGCAAAAGTCATGTACATCATGCTGCCGTCGAGGTTGAACGAATAACCCAGCGGCAGCACCAAGCCGCAGACTTCCTCGTCGCAACCGAAGCGTTCGAGTTGCTGCAACAGTTTCGGGTATGCGCTCTCGCTGCTGGCCGTGCCGAAAGCCAGCAGCATCGGTTCGCGGATGTGGCGGATCAGGGACAGGATTTTGCGCCCCAGAATCAAGAAGCCGACGCAGCCCAGCGTAGCGCACAGCAGCAGCAAACCTAAATAAAACTCGCCGATAAATTGACCGTAAGACAGCAACACGCCGATGCCGTTTTGCGCGATGACCGAGGCCACCGCCGAAAACACTGCAACTGGCGCGGTATGCATCACATAGCCGGTGACTTTCAGCATGATGTGCGTTAATGAGTCGAGCAATTTGACGGTCGGGTGAGCGAGTTCGCCCAGCGAGGCGCAGGCCACGCCGAAGAACATCGAGAACACCACGATCTGCAAAATCTCGTTGGCCGCCATCGCTTCGATGATGCTTTTCGGGAACATGTGCGAGACGAAATTGCTCAGTGTCGGCGCAGTTTCCGGTAGCCCGGTTTTTGCCCCGACCTCGGGCAGCGCCATATGCAGGGAACTGCCCGGCTCAAAGCCGTTCACCAGCAACATGCCCAGCAGCAGGCTGAAAATCGACGCCGAAAAAAACCACAGCATCGCCTTGATGCCGACCCGCCCGACGGTGTGGATGTCGCCCATTTTGGCCATGCCCACCACCAGCGTGGAAAAAACCAAAGGCGCGATGATCATCTTGACCAGCCGCAGGAAAATATCGGTCAGCGCGGCGAAAATGCCGATAATCGGCTTCATGGCCTCGGTTCCGCCCAGCGTCAGGTTGAGCAGTTCGCCGGCGATGATGCCGAGTATCAGCGCTATGGCGACATAGAGTGTCTGGCGGTTGGGTTGCGCGGTGTGGGTCGTCATAATCAACGTGCCTTGTTAAAATTATTAGCTCTATGTGATATTAAGCTTGTCATCTTTTTCCGTTCGTCCTGAGCTTGTCGAAGGATGAATGGAAAAAGATGACAGACTCTCTCTAAACGATGCTACCAGTAACAATTAGCAATTTTTTATAATAAAAAAAAAGCGGCCTTGTCTAATTGGTGGAGTAAATCCGTCCATCCTTCGACAAGCTCAGGACGAACGGATTTACTCTTTATAATGCTCAGGTGAAAATTCACACCCACTCTACTTCACATAGAACCAAATTATTATTTATTCAGTGTACTCAGAATTAAAGACCATGAAGAGGCGGCAAAACAAACTTTCAAAAAACAAAACGGCTCCTCGTCTTTAAGCCTCTTTTTGCAAACAACTCCTGCACCCGGAGTAGGTGCGTTTTCAGTTTTTCATGCTGCGCACGGCGTATGGTCTTGTCCTTAAGCTTTATATCGTTCCACAGGGCATTGGCGGCTGAAGTCAGCTCGGAAAAGTCGTCGAACAGCCAGGTTAAACCATTGTCAGTCAGATAACCCCGGTTCTCGGCAAGAATATCCTCATATACACGCCGATCCCTGTCGTAATCCGGCAGCCATTCTTTATCCTTGAATGAACCAAAGCCCTGATAGTCATCATGAGCCCTGTATTTGACGAAGCCAAGAAACAGCCGCTCGGTATGCGCCGTGAAATCAGCCCCGTACTTCAGCAAAAATTCATTCAAATTATCATCGCTCAGCTTTCCGGCATGGGCGATATTGGCTGCAAGCAGCATTAAAACGATAATCGACCCTCTGGCTATAACTTTCATAATCATCCTCAATTGGAAGGTACGGACACTATTTTTCCAGATACGTATAAGACGTCAACCCGGCGATCAGCTCCCGCTCATAGTCCTGCCGCTGCTGTTCGCTAAGATCGCTGTTAGCCAGCTTTGCCCGGTAGGCGGTTTTCAGATCTTCGCTGTTAATATGCACATAATCGAGCAACTCAGAGACATGCTCGCCTTCGTGCAGGTCGTAAAAATGGTAACCCTGGTCGTCGAGTTCGATGTTGATCGAATGAGTGTCGCCGAACAGGTTGTGCATGTCGCCCAATATTTCCTGGTACGCGCCGAGCATGAAAAAGCCGATCAGGTACGGCTGCTTGCTGTCGATTTCATGCACCGGCAGGGTGTGTTCGATGTTTTGCCCGTCGATATATTGGTCGATGCGGCCGTCGGAATCGCAGGTTAAATCTTGGATAACGGCGCGGCGCGTGGGCTGTTCGTCCAGCCGGTGGATTGGCATGATCGGGAAGATTTGGTCGATGCCCCAGATGTCGGGCATGGACTGGAACAGCGAGAAATTGCAAAACACCTTGTCGGCCAATTTCTCGTTCAGCTCCTTTAAGATAACGGCTTCGCTTTGATTGTTGGGATTGAGCTTGTGCTGGAGCTGGCGGCACAGCAGCGCATAGTTGTTTTCCGCCTCGGCCAGCCCGGTGATGCTCAGTTTATCCTGGGTAAATTGGGCACGGGCTTCCGACAAATCGAATTGCGCATCATGGATAATGCTCGACCAGGTTGCCCGGCTCCGGCAAGGCTTGCAGTTCGGTGTGATTGGTATAAACCGATTCAATATCGGTCACATTGGTGATCAATACCGCATGATGAGCGGTCAGCGCGCGGCCCGATTCGGTGATGATGTCCGGCTGCGGCACCTGTTTTTCCGCGCAAATATCGGCAAAACTGCGCACGATATTTTGGGCGTATTCATCCAGGCTGTAGTTGATTGACGATTCGCGCCGCGAATGGCTGCCGTCATAATCCACGCCCAGCCCGCCGCCTGCATCGACAATTTTCATCATTTGCGCCCAAACGGTGCAGCTCGACGTAAAACTGCCCGGCTTCTTTCAAGGCTATTTTGATGTCGTGAATGTTGGCGATTTGCGAACCCATGTGAAAGTGCATCAGTTTCAGGGTATCCAGCAAACCGGCTTGCTTGAGGCGCTCGACCAGTAGCAGCAATTCATGGGCATGAAGACCGAATTTGGATTTTTCACCGCCGCTGTTTTGCCATTTCCCGGCGCTGATGCTGGACAGCCTGATCCTGACGCCCAGTTGCGGCTTGATGTTAAGACGCGCCGCTTCCTCGATAATCAGTTCCAGCTCCAGCGGCTTTTCAATGACCAGATAAAGGTTCAAGCCCATTTTCAGGCCGATCAGCGCCAGACGGATATAAGCGCGGTCTTTGTAGCCGTTGCAGACCACCACGCCTTTATTGGACAGCGCCATGATCGCCAGCAGTTCCGGCTTGCTGCCCGCTTCGAGGCCGATGTTGTCGGCCGCCAAAATGCCTTCAACCACCTTGCGTTGCTGATTGACCTTGATCGGATAAACCGGCGTGTAGCTGCCCTGGTAATCGTTATTAATACAGGCTTTTTGGAATGCGTTGGACAGTTGGCTAACGCGGTCTTTTAAAATATCGGTAAAGCGCACCAGTACCGGCAAGGACAGCTTTTTGTCGTTTAGCGATTGGGCGATTTCGTACAAATCCAGCACCACGTCCTTATCGGAACTGGGCTTTACCGC
Organism: uncultured Gammaproteobacteria bacterium; assembly: GCA_963814825.1. Lineage (GTDB taxonomy): Bacteria > Pseudomonadota > Gammaproteobacteria > Methylococcales > Methylomonadaceae > Methylobacter_A. The sequence goes on from CAWFEF010000001.1 coordinate 387,062, forward strand.
GACATGCCCGTCGGCGTTGATCGAAAAATAGCCTTGCCCCCAATTATCTATCGCATAGGTTTGTGCGGATTGCTGGGTCGTCCAGGTTTTGCTTTGACTTAAATTCAACTTTATTAACTCCGTTGTGCCGTGAGATTGCCAAATTCTAATATAATGATCAAATCTTTATGCGTTTATTTTTCCAGGAATCCACACTATGAACCCATCCGAATGGTTTACCGAGCAGCACGCAGACGCCGGCTCGGCCTTTTCGTTAAAAATCAAAAAGAAGTTGCACGAGGAGCAATCCGAGTTTCAACACCATGAAATCTATGAAACCGAAACTTTCGGTAATTTGATGGTGATTGACGGTTGCACGATGGTATCGACCCGCGACAACTTTTTTTATCACGAAATGATGAGCCATCCGGCTTTGTATTACTCATCCCGATCCGAAAAGAGTTTGGATTATCGGCGGCGGTGATTGCGGCACGTTAAGAGAGGTGTTAAAGCATCCATCGGTGGAGCAAGCGGTGCAGATCGATATTGATGAGCGGGTAACGCGCCTTTCGGAAATTTATTTTCCCGAGCTGTGCGAATCCAATAATGATCCCAGAGCCGAATTGAAATTTATCGACGGCATCAAATGGGTCAAGGACGCCGAACCGAATTCGGTGGACATTATTATCGTTGACAGCACCGACCCGGTTGGCCCGGCTTTAGGCTTGTTCAGCGATCGATTTTTACCGCAATTGCTTTAACTGCCTGTCTGAAAACGGCATGATCGTACAGCAAAGCGAATCGGCGCTGTACCACATGAAGCTGATCGGCGAAATGCGCGATGCGATGAGCAGCGCCGGCTTTCAGCATTTGCAGACGCTGTTCTTCCCGCAATGCCTGTATCCGTCCGGCTGGTGGAGCGCGACGATTGCAAGCAAAGGCGATTTGAACAAGTTCAGGGAAGCGGATTGCGCGAACAAGCCGTTCGACACGACTTACTACAACGTCGATATACACAAAGCGTCTTTGGCGCAGCCTGAGTTTTTTAAAAAAGCGTTTAATTTATAATAATTTTTACCACGGACGACACAGGTAGTAGGGTACGCATTGCGTACCTTGCTTGATCTTGCGTGTACTTTGAATGGTACGCGATGCGTACTCTATAGTTAGTCCGAGTACAACCCTTTATAATACGAGATTTCCATAATGTTTGATCCTAAATCCCTTGACGATATTGCCAACCGTTTGGCAGGCGCCATACCTCCCGGCTTGAGCAGCCTGAAAGACGATCTTGAAAAAAGCTTCCATGCCATTTTGCAGGGCGCGTTAGGCAAGCTGGACTTGGTGACACGCGAAGAGTTTGAAGTGCAAAAGCTGGTGTTGGCAAAAACCCGCTCAAAACTTGAAGACCTGGAAAAGCGCGTCGCCGAGATGGAACAGCAAGTGCTCAGCAAAGAAGAAATGTAAACGGCCATGTCCTCCTTAGCGGTAATCTACAGTCGCGGCCGCTCCGGCATCGAAGCGCCGTTGGTCACCGTTGAGGTTCACATTTCCAACGGCTTGCCTGCGCTAAATATCGTCGGCTTGCCGGAAACAGCGGTTAAGGAAAGCAAGGACCGGGTTCGCGGCGCGATATTAAACTCCAAGTTTGAGTTTCCGATGCAGCGCATAACCGTCAACCTGGCTCCCGCCGACTTACCCAAGGAAGGCGGGCGTTTTGATATGGCTATCGCGTTAGGTATTCTCGCGGCATCCGGCCAGATTCCGATGGCTCACCTTCATCATTACGAGTGTGTCGGCGAGCTGTCGCTGGGCGGCGAACTGAGGGCTATCAACGGCGTGTTGCCGATCGCGATACAAGCCAGGAATAACCACCGGAAACTAATCCTGCCCAAGGAAAACACCGCCGAAGCGGCGCTGGTCAAGGATATTGAAATCATCCCGGCCATGCATTTGCTGGAAGTATGCTCCCATCTGACCGGGCAGCACCTGATACAGGCCGAGTTTCAGCAGGAAGAACAACCCGTCAAGGAAACCGATGTAGACTTTGCCGATGTGCACGGTCAATATCATGTCAAACGGGCTTTCGAGATTGCCGCCGCCGGCGCGCATAACCTGATTATGCTGGGCCCGCCCGGCACCGGCAAATCGATGATTGCATCGCGCTTGCCGACCATCCTGCCGCAATTGACGGAACAACAGGCGCAGGAAACCGCCGCCATCGCATCGATCAGCGATCAGGGACTGGATGTCGCCAATTGGCTGAAACCACCCTACCGTGCACCGCATCATACCGCATCAGCTGCGGCGTTGGTTGGCGGCGGAAGTAATCCAAGGCCCGGTGAAATTTCGCTGGCACATAACGGAACCTTATTTCTTGGACGAATTGCCCGGAGTTCGACCGCAAGGTTCTGGAAGTGTTAAGGGAGCCGCTGGAGACCGGTCACATCACCATTTCCCGCGCCGCACGGCAAGTCGATTTCCCCGCCCGCTTCCAGCTGATAGCGGCGATGAACCCCTGCCCTTGCGGCTTTCTGGGCGATGCTTCGGGGCGATGTCATTGCACGTCCGAGCAAGTCATGCGCTATCGGGCCAGAGTATCCGGCCCGTTGCTGGACCGTATCGACATGCATCTGGAAGTGCCCAGAATCTCACATGAAGTGTTGCGCAAAGGCTCGCCGGACGGCGAAGAAAGCAGCGAGACAATCAGGGCGCGCGTGGTTGCGGCTCGCAACTTGGCCGTGGCGCGTAGCGGCAAAGCCAATTCGGCATTGACGGCCAAAGAAGTTAAAATGTTATGTATACTGTCCGAACAAAGCCATCAGATTTTAGAGCAGGCGATGGATAAATTCGGCCTGTCGCACCGGGCTTATCATCGGATTTTGAAATTGGCGCGGACTATTGCCGACCTCGCCCAATCGGAAAATATAGAAACTGTCCATTTAAGCGAAGCGATTAGTTATCGCAAGCTGGATCGTAGTGTTTAATGCGCTGTGCTGTGTAGAATGTGTATATATTGCTGGTTCCCAATCTCCAGATTGGGAATCCAGAACGCGAAGCTCCAGCTTCGCGTTTACAGGAAGCTGGAGCCCTTCGACAAGGCTCAGGGCAGGCTTCCAAAACCGAATTCCCAAGCTTGAGCTTGGGCACTAGTTGAACTTCAGAATAGGAGTCCCGAACATGAGTTTCACTATTGAACAAATAGCCGAAGAAGCACTTGCTCTTCCTAGCGATGCTCGCGCATTGCTTGCCGATCGTTTGGTTGAGAGTCTTGATCCTTTGGAGGATGTTTATATCCGACAGCTTTGGGCGGCTGAAGCCCGCACTCGTCGTGATGATGTCAGGAGCGGTGCAGTTACGACCATCCCTGGACAGGATGCTTTGGAGCGTGTGCGGAAATCTGTTGCGAAATGAGGTTTGAGTTTCATCCAGAGGCGCTTGCAGAATATGAAGATGCCGCTCGATATTATGCAAGTTGTCAGCCTGGATTGGAGCTGCGCTTCATGTCGGCGGTCGAGCATGTCATCCAACAAATAATTGAAACTCCTGAACGTTGGCCGATCATTGAAGATGACATTCGCCGATGTTTAACCCGTGTTTTTCCTTATGCCGTTCTTTACTCAATTGAAAAGGATTACGTGCTCATTCTTTCTGTCATGCACTGCCACCGTAAACCGGGATATTGGCGCAATCGGTCTGCAAATAACCAGTAACGTAATTCGCAAAAAAACTGCGAAGTCACAAAGTTTTATATCTTTTCTTCGTGCCCTTCGTGACTTCGTGGTGAATTTTTTAATATAGGCATCAATGTCCAAACTAAACCCCCAACAACAAGCCGCTGTTAAAGCGATTGATCATCCCTTATTGGTGCTGGCCGGAGCGGGCAGCGGCAAGACGCGGGTGATTACCGAAAAAATCGCCTACCTGGTCAAGCAAGGCCTGCCTGCGCGGCATATTGCGGCGGTGACTTTCACCAACAAGGCCGCGCGGGAAATGAAAAGCCGGGTGTCCAAACTGCTGGATGACAAGCAACAGCGCGGCCTGCGGGTATCGACGTTCCATTCATTGGGACTGGATATATTGCGGGCGGAATCCAAGACGCTGGGCTATAAAGCCGGGATTACCCTGTTTGACGAGCAGGACAAGTACACGCTGCTGCGCAACCTGATCAGCCACGGCGCGAAAGATTGCGACATCGACAACATCGATAGTTATGCCCGGCAAATCGGCCAATGGAAAAACGCCTTCGTCACGCCGGAACAATCCGTGACCATCGCTAAAGCCAACGAATACCCGGCGGCCAATCTGTACATCGACTACACCCGCAGCCTGAAAGCCTACAATGCGGTCGATTTCGACGACCTGATTCTGCTGCCGGTGCTGCTGTTTCAACAACATCCGGCCATCCTGGAAAAGTGGCAAAACAAGATCCGCTACTTGCTGGTCGATGAATACCAGGACACCAATATCACCCAATACCAGCTGGTGCGCTTGATCGCCGGTAACCTGGGCCGGTTTACCGTGGTCGGCGATGACGACCAGTCGATTTATGCCTGGCGCGGCGCGCAGCCGGAAAATCTGGCGCAATTGCAAAAAGACTACGCCCGCCTGCAAGTCATCAAGCTGGAGCAGAATTACCGCTCCACCGGGCGCATCCTGAAAGTCGCCAACCAGCTGATCGCCAACAATCCCCATGCCTTTGAAAAACGCCTGTGGAGCGAGCTGGGTTACGGCGATCCGTTGCGGGTTTTGAGCCATAAGGACGAGCAGATCGAAGCCCAGCAGATCGTGTCCGAGATCATCCATCACAAATTCAAGACCGGCAGCAATTATCAGGATTATGCGATTTTATATCGCGGCAACCATCAGTCCCGCTTGTTCGAGAAAGGCCTTCGGGAAAACAACATCCCGTATTTCATCAGCGGCAGCACCTCGTTTTTTGCTTATTCGGAAATCAAGGACATCCTCGGCTACCTGCGCCTGTTTGTTAACCAGGACGACGACGCGGCGTTTTTGCGCGTGATCAACACCCCCAAACGGGAAATCGGCCCGAACACGCTGGAAAAGCTCGGCGCCTATGCCAACGAGCGCCATATCAGCCTGTTTGCGGCCAGCACCGAGTTCGGCCTGAGCCAAAAGCTGTCCGAAAAAGCCATGCACCGGCTGACAAAATTCCGCGACTGGGTCATCGATACCGCAGACCGCATCGAGCGGGGCGATACCTTCGCGGTCATCGAACAGTTCATCGACCAGATCGGCTATTCGCAGCATTTGCAGGAAGAAAGCAAAACCAAGGAATCCGCCGACCGCAAACTGAAAAATGTCTACGAACTGATCGAATGGCTAAGACGCATCGCCGACAAGGAGACGGACGGCCAAAAACCGCTGGCGGAAATCGTCTCCAAAATCATGCTGATGGATATCATGGAACGCAACCAGGAAGAAGAAGCCAGCGACCAGGTCAGCCTGATGACCCTGCATGCCGCGAAGGGACTGGAATTTCCGCATGTGTTTTTGATCGGCATCGAAGAAAACATCCTGCCCCATCAAAACAGCATCGAAACCGACAACATAGAAGAAGAGCGCCGCCTGGCCTACGTCGGCATCACCCGCGCCCAGCGCACCTGCACGTTCAGCTACTGCACCCACCGCAAACGTTACGGCGAAGTCGCCGAATGCGAACCCAGCCGGTTTTTAAGCGAACTGCCCGAAGACGACCTGGAATGGGTCAACAAAAAACAGCTGGCCCCGGAAGTGATCAAAGAGCGCGGCAAAGCGAGTCTGGCGCACTTGAAAACAATGTTGTCGTAATTGCAGCGCCGATCGGTTAGAATACACGCTACGCGCCCGTAGCTCAGCTGGATAGAGTACAGCCCTCCGAAGGCTGTGGTCGGACGTTCGAATCGTCTCGGGCGCGCCATTCTGCCTCACTTCCAAAACCACATACTTGGCTCTGTGCCCTGTATGTGCCCACGTATTTAAAATCACTTAGCGTCCAATAAAGATTCTGACCTTAGCTCTCATTTAACTTTTTGGGCTCATCGGATGAAAAACAGCTTTCAATATTTGCCACCAATCAGCGTTGAATTTTCCAGGCAAAAAATTTTCATGCGTAATAATATCAACATGATAGTGCCATGAGAGTCTTTTAAGCAGATTCAACACTTCTTTGATATACCGGTCCATGAGTCCATCTAACGGACTTCCAAAAGCTGAAAATTATGCGTAGCAATTCCTTGCAGAATATCTGGATCCAGTTGGGCGCTTTCGACTCTATTATAATGGAGTCGCTAATATGCTTGTTTTAGCGAAACTATTTAGCGTATCTACAGAATCATTAACTTAAAGCCGCCATAAACCGCCGCTCCGGGCATACCCCAGCCGATAATTTGCGGCTGTCTATTATCGGTCAGGTTTTCGCCGCGCAGGTATAAATTGAGCGGTGTGCTGACTTGATAACTCAGTTGCATGTCAAGATGAAAGCTGTCGTCGATTGCCGTGGCGCCGCCGGTATCGAAGCTTTTGCCCCGATAAATGCCTTGCGTCCACAGTTTGAGCGGGACGGTCTGCCAAGCCCATTCGCCCCATAAACGGGCAATATGTTCCGGCTGCCGGGGCAAGGGCTGGTTGGTATCACGGTTTTTGCTGTCGGTCCAGGTGTGATCGATGCCGGTCGTCAGCTGCGCGTTCCAGTGCGTACTCCATTGCGTTTCCAGACCCTGAATCTGTGCGTGCGGAATGTTGTTGATCAGATATAACCCCAGCGGTACGGCAGAGCGCTCCACCTTAATTAAGCCGGTATAACGGCTATGAAAATAATTGACGCTAAATTGCGTATCTTCGCTGGGTAGCCAACGCAAGCCGCCTTCGCCGCCGACGCTTTGCTCTGGCTTGAGTTGCGTATTACCGAACGGCCACATCAGCATTTCATTAAAACTGGGCGGACGATAGCCGGTACCGCCGCTGATAAACCAGTGCAACTGCCTGGTCATCCGCCAGTTCAGCCCGGCATGATAAACGGCATGCGCGCCATAATCGTCGAAATGATCGGCGCGTACCGCCAGCGTGCTTTGCCAGTCGTCCCAATCGCCCTGCAGATTGGCAAAGCCGCTGCCGGTGCCGCGTTGCCCGCCTGTGCCGGTGCTGAAACTACGCCCCTGCTCATACAGACCTTCACCGCCCCAGTTGAACTGAAAACCACGTTTTTGTTGCTTATCGAAAAAAATACGGTGGCTGTTTTTCCATCGTGCCAGCAATAATTGATTGTCAAAGCCAATTGGATTTTGCGTCGAGCCGGGCAGCACGCCGCCGATGTCAGCATTAACACGGTGCTCGGTAAACCCGAGTTGCAACTCGCTATGCCATTGCGGGTGCAACGTGATACCGGCGGTGCTTTGCGCCAGCCAGATTTCCTGCTTTAAACGGCCGGGATCGTCGACGAAGGCAAACTCCGGCGTTGGCTGAATCAGTCCTATCTTGTCGACGCCGTTGTCACTATTGACGTAATAAACCGAGCTGTCGAGCTGCACGCGCTCGGAAAACCGGTCGCGCAGATGCATCGCCAGTTGATGGGCATGGAAGTCGTCGCGTTCGCTATTGCCTTGCTTTGAATCTGCCCAATGGGTGCCGTCGAACAGATCGTCGCGCCCTGCGGTGAGGTTCAGGCTATGATTCGCATTACCCAGATCAGCGGTAGCGCTTTCGCGCAGGCTGCCGAAACTGCCGCCTTCCAGATGCAGGCGAGCACCATGCTCACGGCGATCCCGGCTGTGCAAATTGATCGAGCCGCCCAGACTGCGGCCAAAGTCCAGTATTGCGGCGGAACCGCGCTGAATGTCGCTGCTGCCGAAAGTCTCGGCGGGGAATAAATCAAGGGGGATTGCGCCAGGTGGGGCATCATGCAGCGGAATGCCGTCGATATTGACCAGCCCCATACCGCCGGATGCGCCGCGCAGACTCAGGCCGCTAGGCGCGCCTTTCATGCCTTGAACAATGCTCAGGCCGGGCGTGGCCCGCAAGACTTGCGATAGTTCGCGCTGGCCGGAGCGCTGCAAATCTTCCTCATCCAGATGCGTCGCATTCAGTGCGGTGTCGAAGCCGGGTTCCTGTTTGGAATTAACGACGAAAGTCGGCAACTGGAGACTGCCCTCGGCCATTGCGAGGGACGAAAACGACAGCGCAGCAAGGAGCGCTTTAAGCGTAAATAATGGGGTATTCATGGTGGATGCTTTGTTTTTATTATTATGAATGAAACGGGGCGATCAGTATTGCAGCGGCGGTACCTGGCTCAGCACAGCCACCAGTTCCGACTGTCTGTGGGTGCCGGTTTTGCTGAACAGGTTTTTCAACTGGCTGCGCACGGTATTCAGCGTCACGCCAGCTTCTTGGGCGTATTCTTCCGGCGATTTTCCTGCCAATAACGCCGAGGCTATCCGCAACTCGGCAGGCGACAAACCGTACAATTGACCCTGTATATGTAATGTCGACAGGTTTTTACCGGCATCCATCACCAAAACCAGCGCCAACGGCATTTGCCAGTCTCGGGTAAACGGCGACGCCGCCGGTAACGGCGTCACAAACACTTGCCGGGTCTCGTCGCCGCTCAAAAACATCGCCCCGCCCACGGCTGGATAGCCGGTGGCATCGGCGGTTAAGGCTGCCAGCCTGTGCTTGTTGACCGGATGAGCGGCGGACAAACGACTGTCCTTGCAGATTAAGCCGCTAGTCCGGCTGTTCAGCAACCGCTCGGCCCCTATGTTCAAATGCAGGATGACACCCGTGCCATCGACGATCAGCATCGACAACGCCAGCGCGTCAATCGCCCTGGCGCCCAGCTCGGCCTTGGTGTGCAGGTTTTGGGTATGTTTTTGCAGGCGCAAGGCTCTTTGCAAATGGCCGCTGAAGCGCTGGGCAGCCAGCTGTTCGGCAGGCCCGAACGGCTGTTGGCCTACTGCGCGCAACACGGCCAAAACACTATGATCATCCTCGTTGTCATCAACCCTGGCGCTCAAAGCATAACGGGCGCCATTGTTAATAAAAAAATCCTGATAAAACTCGTTGCGAGCAACGAAATGCTGATCATGCAAGTGATGGCAGCATAGCCATTCGTCGACAGCTGCGGCACGAAGAAAATTTATGCGCGGATCGATATTGATGTAGTGATTCGCATAATCGGTTCCACCGTCCAGAGGAAGTGCCGTTGCCGCCATCACAGCCGCTATTGGGGTATTGTGTTTTTTGTCTAGCGTCAGCAACTGGGCGTCAACACCGCCTGCATAGCGCCCGCAAAGCCCCACTGCCTCACTCCAGCGGCCGGGATCCAGCGCGGTTTCGTAAAGCACTCCAATTAAATGATCAAGCTGTTTGTCGTCAGGCATGCTGATATGTGTCAGGTCAAATAGTCGGGTTGAATAATACCGCGCAGGTATAAATACTTACAATATTAAATTATTAACGGACAATCACTGATATAAATGATTACAAAATACTGAGGTCGGGCGTGGCCCACAATAGTTGCGATCGTTCTCGTTGGCCGGAGCGCTGCAAGTCTTCCTGAGCGAGGTGCGTCGCACTCAGAACAGCGTCGAAGCCGGATTTTTGTTGGACTTAATGATCAGAGTCGGTACTGCATACTATCCTCGGCTATCGCGAGGGATGAAAACAACAGTGCAGCAGCGAGCGCCTTAAATGCGAATAATCGGGTAATCATGGGGATGTTTTATTTTTATTATTATGAATGAAACCGGCCGATCAGTATTGCAGCGGCGGTACTTTGCTTAACAAGGCTACCAGCTCCGATTGTCTATGAGTGCCGGTTTTGCTGAACAGATTTTTCAACTGACTGCGCACAGTATTCAGCGTCACGCCAGCCTCTTGGGCGTATTCTTCCGGCGCTTTGCCTGACAGCAAAGCCGAGGCCACCCGCAACTCCGCAGGCGACAAATCGTATAGTTGGCCCATCAACTGTAATGCCGACAGATTTTTACCGGCTTCCATCACCAAAACCAACGCCAACGGCGTTTGCCAGTCTCGGGTAAACACCGACGCCGCCGGTAACGGCGTCACAAACACTTGCCGGGTCTCCCGGCCGCTCAAAAACATCGCACCGCCCACGGCAGGATAGCCGGTAGCTTCGGCGATTAACACCGTCAGTCTGTTTTTGTTGACCGGATGAGCAGCTGTCAAACGGCCATCCTTGCAGGCCAGGCCGCTAATCGGGCTAGTCAATAAACGCTCAGCCCCCATGTTCAAATGCAGGATGACGCCCCTGCCGTCGACAATCAGCATCGACAACGCCAGCGCATCAATCGCTCTGGCGCCCAGTTCAGCCTTGGTGTGCAGGTCTTGGGTATGTTTTTGCAGACGCAAGGCTCTTTGCAAATGGCCGCTGAAGCTCCGAGCGGCCAACTGTTCGGCAGGCCCGAATGGCTGCTGGCCTACTGCGCGTACCACACCCAGGACACTATGATCATACACGTTGTCATCAACACATGCGGCCATCAGATAGCGAGCGCCATGACGAATAAAAAAATCCTGGTAAAACTCGTTGCGAGCTACAAATTTTTGATCGTGGGTATGATGGCAGCATAGCCATTCGTTGACAGCTGCACCTCGGATAATATTTTGGCGCGGGTCGATGGCGATGTAGTGATTCGCATAATCGTCGCTAATTTGCAGGGAAAACGATGTTCCCGCCATCACGGAAGCTATCGGGATATTGTGTTTTTTGTCTAGCGTCAGAAAATGGGCATCAACTCCGCCCGCATATTGGCCGCAAAGCCCCACTGCCTCTCGCCAGCGGCTGGGATCCAGTGCGCTTTCGTAAAGCACGCCAATTAAATGATCAAGCTGTTTATCGTCCGTCATGTCAAGAGGTTTCAGTCCAATAGCCACTAAAGCGTAGGCATTAAAATAGAAGCAGAGGGCGTTTTCCGTCAAGAAAAAACCGTAATTATTTACGTACAATCACCTATATGGGTGATTACAGGACCGTTTTAAGGGTGATATTTTCGTCTTTTGGAATCCTGTCGCTGACGGTAAAGCTGCTTGAAACGATAGGATGGCCAGGGACGGCTGTTTTTTCCGGCATTTGGTCAACGGTCATTTGTGATCGATAAAAAAATTCAACTTATTCAAAGATAAGTGGCTCAAGCGTTTTTTATCTATTTTTCTAATGATTTCATACGATTAACAAAACTGAGTAAAGCTTATGCTACTAAGAAATATCAAAGAAACACCAAAAATCCTAGTTTGTACAATTCTGTGTCTTAGCATTACAGGTTGTAGTGGGGAGAAAAACATCAGGAACATGGCCGGTGTACCGTCTATCGACGTTGATCATACTGTAAGAGGACCTGTTTCCGGCGTAGGTATTGAATCTCAAGACATCGTTTCCATGACGGATAAAATGCTCAGAGATATTCTTGCGACCCCTGTCATTGCTGCTCGCCAAAAATCTCCCCGCATCATTATCGATGATTCTGATTTTAGGAACGAGGGTTCTCAACCCATCAATAAGAAACTGATCATCAACCGCTTAAGAGTAGATCTCAACCGCTCAGCGACTGGAAAAATCAAATTTATTGGCCGCGAATACGCGTCAGCCGTGGACAAGGAGCGTAACCTCAAACGCGAGGGGGTAACTGATACCGGAACCACAGGGCTGACAAAGGCGCAAGCGGGGGCTGATTTCAAACTGGTGGGCAGCATAGGAACGCTTGATAGTTTTGCTGGAAGTTCCGGCCTGCATCAACGTTACACCCAGGTTACGTTTGAAATGCTTGATCTGGAAACCAGCGAAATAGTCTGGAGCAATAACTACGAATTTGAACGGGCGGCTGCGGATGATGCCGTATATCGTTAATTACTTTTTTATCTAAATAACAAGAAGAAAAAACAAATGAAAAAAAATCAACTGGCACTTTCAATCATGGTTGCGACAACAATGTCCGGCTGCGCTTCAATCAACCAAGAATATGTCGCTGCACCTGAAGATACCCAGGCCTTTGTGGGTAACAAACCGGCTGAATTGCAGCCTTTTTTAAGAACATTGTTCGAAGAGGGCGAACGCAACGCCGTTCTCAATCAGGACAGGCTAGGCTTGGCGGCGATAGAAACTAAAAATTATGATCTGGCAGCACGCGTACTTGACAATGCCATTTCCAGTATTGATGCAATTTATTCGGACAATGCTGCCGCCGAGAACGCCCGGTCAAAATTTAATGAAGAAAAAGTCAAAGACTTCAAAGGCGAAGCCTATGAACGGGCAATGACCTATTACTACCGCGGACTACTCTATTTGCGTACAGGCGAATACGACAACGCCAGAGCCGCATTTCTGGGCGCAAGTCTCCAGGATAAGTTTTCAGAAGACCAAACCTACAACCAAGACTTTGCGGTGATGGATTATCTGGCAGGCTGGGCATCTATGTGCATGGGTGATAAAACCGCAGCAGACGACCATTTGCGCAGAGCCTCAACCATAAACCCCGGCTTAGCGCCGCTTGCCACTAATCCGCCTAAGCACCTGGTTATCATGGAAACGGGTTACGCCCCACTAAAGATGCTCGCCGGCAAGTACAGTGAGATACTGAAATTTACCGACAACCCTGCCAATTTAAAAATTCAACCGCATTTGTTTATGGCTGATACGGAAGTCAGTCCCGTATTGGCCAGCGATATCCTTTTCCAAGCAACAACACGGGGCGGGCGGGTTGTCGATTCTATCAATGCAGGTAAAGCCGAGTTCAAAGAAACTTCCGAAACCATCGCAATGGTAGGTGCCGGTATTGCCGCAGCCAGTGCTGTTATGTCGTCGTATGTTCCGTTTAGCGGTTATATCAGCCTGGGTAGTAGTGTAGTCAGCTTAGTGTCTGGAGGTGTGGCATCATCTACAACCCCAGCCGCCGACGCAAGAGTTTGGGAAGGCTTACCCAAACAGATCTACCTGGCGAATATTGACACACCGCCAGCTGACCCGTCCACATTGTCAATGAAGCTGGATCCGGCAGGCGCCCCCGTCTCGTTTCCATTGCATGCACAAAATGGAGGCTGTGGCTTTTCCTGGGCTCACGCACCTTCCGCGCATAAGTTAGTGCCAAGAACAACATTAATCGAGGCAGATACCGATGATGACAGAGGCCCGAAGAACCTAGCCTATCGCAATCAGTTAAAGACTCAATTTTAATTTAAACAGAGCGAGAAGTTCGTTAGTAAAAACGAACTTCTCGTGCGATAGCGCTGTGACTAACCAAACGCCGGTAAGTAAACAAAGCCTATTTCGAGGAAGCCAATCAATGAAATATCAATATCTATTCGTTCTTATCTCTGCGCTATGGCTCACCGGCTGCGCAGAAACCCGCAAAATGGTTGTGGAATGTAAATTCCCAACCGAAGGCGCCCCGCATGGTCCGGCACTGGTCGCTCAAGAATATGGCGAAATCAGTCCGATACCGCTCAACGCCGTTCAATTTGTCGATTATTCGATAACCGAACAACTGGTTGTGCAATCGCTTAGAGCCAGCCGAACACCGACCAACACCGTGAAGGTTCAGGCCCGCATGATTAATTGCGGCGATGCTCCATTAGTTGTCGGCGTCCGCACGCATTTCCTGGATAAAGATCAAATGTCCACAGAAAAAGAAACCGCTTGGCGCAATGTCGTTATCCAACCTCATGCATTAGGCCAATACAGCGAATCGTCCTTGACAGCAAGCGTAGCGAATTATTTGCTGGAAATCAGGGATGCAAGGTAGCTATTGGCGCTGCAAAACTGGGCATAGGGGAAAAGCATAACTTTATTGGCGATTGCTTAAAAAACTACTGAGGATACTTTGGCCGCCACAGCATACTCATGATGCGGCCTGGAAAGACATGAACTTATTAAATGGATAGTTAAATTATGAACGTACATTTAACACAAATAGCCTTGTTATGCGTTATGTCGCTCACAGCCGTAGAGACATTTGCCGTTGGCTACCGGGAAGATGAACCGCCAGTGCTCACCGCCCCCATACAAAAAGAACAAGATGACAGACCGCTGATTAATACCTTTATTTCCCGCTACAAAGGCAAAGGCAGCCCGAGAATTGCGTTGTTTTGGAACCGGGAACAAACCGATGTTTTGGTTCGGCAACGGGAAAAAGTCTCCCGTACCACCCAGCGGCTGAATGAGACAGGAACAGAGGATACTGCCAGCGATTACGAAGGTACCCATACTTTGCTGGAAGCTGATGGCTTCAAAGAGACAGTTACTACGCAGACGGAAACCGAGAAAGATGACAATCATCGTAGCGGCCTTAACGAAAAAGGCGATGTCATTTTGCGCAGTACGTTTCGGGATGTGCTGGCATCTGCCGGTGTACGTTTTGTCGACCGTACGATGATGTTACGCACAACAGCGGCAGACAACCAGTCGAGTGACGCTCAAATTTCGGAAACCAAGGGCTTGGTCGGCAAAGCCGATTGGCTGATGGAGTTACTGCTGGTTAGAGACAACGATGCGCCGCTGGGTTATGGTTTTCGCGTCACGGTTAAAGGTATAAAAAACAGTACGGTAATAACCGAATTTTATACGCAGGCTTTGCTTCCACTGCCGGGGAAACAGCCATTTGTCGCTGTACCCGGACATGGTTTTGAGCGCGCAGCCGCTCCTCGCCCCCGGTTGCAGGACATCGCCCATAGCTTGGGTCTGGAAGTAATGCGTGAATTGGGTAGAAATCTGTGATCGTGGAGTCGCCATGAAAATCGTTCGATTAATTTGTATGGCTGGAGTTTTGCTTCCAATGCCAGTGTCGGCAGGTGGAAAGCTTCCCGTTCCGCCACCTCATTCTATAGAATTGATTCCCGCTCCAGCGGGGTTGTATCGAGACACGCCCCCAGTGCTTGAGCCCCCACAACGCTACATGAGAAAGGACTATCATCGAAGCTGGAAACTATCAGGCTATTACAAATTCACTGATGAATTGGCGGATGAAGCTGCTGACAGGCTAAATTACCAACACGCAAATGAACAGGAAAGATTGCGCAGTACATATCACTCTTCAATCGGAAGATATGAACCTTATTGTGATTATGAGCTGAGGACAGCATACAGTTATCCACCTATGAACCGTGATTATTGGTGGTAATCAACAAAAAGATGTTTGGCACTTTGCGGCGATTATTGAGAAGGACAAAAACGACAGCACATTAAGCATGCAAGAAGTGGCAGGCGTCGTTACCACTCATCGACTACGACAATGTGTTTCACCTAAAAACAATCGACGGCATCGAATACAGTTTCGATATCACCACAGACAAAATGCCTAAAACGGAATTTGAAGCTAAGCCAAAGTGAATACAATCCATTTCGACGTTTTACCTGTTGAACCAGCGCCTTTGGTGGGCGACTCATTACCGTCTGTCCGGCAGGAGGCATCATGAAGATTGTGACCTTATTACTGGCTAGTTTAGCCTTTTCCGCTACTGCTGAGCCTCCCGCGCGCCTGATGCTGTGGATCACAGACCCGATCGGCGCGACCAGCGGCAGCCGGTGCCAACTGCCGGAATCTACCGTTGCTGCGCCACGTCTGCCGACAATACAGCCTACTCTGACTGAAGGTGATGTCATCGCCTGGAACGCCGACAACGGACGCTGGACTTTGAACCCCGTTCGATTCGCCAGTGGCGATGCTCATGCGAAGCTGCATGACCGCTGTTTCGTGCTGGCGATAGACGGCAAACTAATCAGCAGTGGTGTTGTGCTTTCTTCGCACTCCGCGCGACTGATCGGCTTTCCGACCATCAGCGTGTCCAACCAAAACAATGCGCTGGATTTACGGCTCACTTCAAGCAATCACGAAAGTCATCTGCAACTCATCCATATCGATGCGCTCGACGCCGTGTTCAGGCACAGTGCGAACCTGGAACCGCAGTGATGCGGGTTACCCGCGAACAACCATTCCATGCTGGATCCCTTCATTCCATCAATTAGGTAGATACTCAATGAATCTAAAAATCATACTCGCAACTTTGCTGGCAGTACCCATGATAACCAGCGCTGGCGTCAACCCAAAAAATGGTGATTTCTATATCACCTACACCGATGTGTCGCTGAAAAATAATGACCATGAATTGGATATTACGCGGACTTACAACTCCCTATCTCTGGATATTGGTTGGTTTGGCTATGGTTGGGGGTCGCGGTATGAAACGCGGCTAGTCGCGTTGCCTGATGGCTCTGCCGCCATTAAGGAAAGCGGCAATGGTCGCATCACGTATTACCGCACTCAGAGTGAAACCTCCATCAAATCCGGCATCCAGAGCATTGTGGCGGCTGGGACCGAGCACGATAAACTTACTTCGTCCGCCGCCAATGAACTGGCTACACAATTGCTGGGCGATGAAGAGTTGCGGCTGAGAAAAGTTATCAGCTATGGAATCCATGTTGAATTGCCCAAGGATACCGCACTCGATGACGTCTGCGGCAAAGCGACCCTCACTCGCGTGACCGAAGGCTACCGGCGCATTGATTGCAACCGTTTTGGCGATAGCGAACCTGCAACGGACACTTTTGATTTGCAGGGGCGGCTAATCCGGCATGAATTGGCCGATGGTTACGCTGTAACTATCCATTACGCCGATGCAGGTTCTGCCGAAATCCGCGACACGCTGGGTCAAAGCATCTCGCTAACATGGACAGCCGAAGGCCGTGTTGCCAGCGTAAAAACAGATAAGGAGGAGGGAAGTTATGCTTATGATGCCAACCAGGATTTGATAGAGTTCGTCGTCAAGGGCGGCAACAGCTTTCGCTATAGTTATGACCACAACCATGACTTGACGCGCATTACCTACGCGGACGATAGCAGCATGTTTATCTCATATTCGCCCAGAAAGATCGGGATGGTGGATGCCGTAACCGATCGCAATGGCGACCAGCAAACCTTTGTTTACCGCACCGATCCTGGCAATCCCAATCACATGTGGACTAAAAAAACCGTAATCTCTCAAACAGGCCAAACAACTTCCAAGGAATACGAATTTGAAAACCAGGTCAGCAGTACAGGCGCCACTGAACTTGCCAGAACCGTACAGACGGGCGGTGGTAATTCGAAAGAAACGAAATACGATAGCCAGGGGCGCGTTATTCGCAAAGTGGATGCCAGCGGGGATGTCGTAAAATACGCTTATCACCCTCAAAACGGCAAAATTGTTCTGGTCTCGAGTAACAATCTTAAAACCGAATTCAGCTACAACAAGCAAGGCGATCTGGTCCGCGCCGAAAACAACAACGGCCAAGCAATTAATCTTTATTACCGCTCCACCCCGCAAATCCAGCGCATAGTCGAGATCAACCGTAAAGACAAGACCCGGCACGAACTGAAAATTAAATACAACGCCGACAGCCACCCAGTAGAAGTTACCCTGGTCGGCACGGGCAAGATCACCGTTGAATATGATGAAAAAGGGGAAATTAGCTCAGTTAAATCAACCCAAGGCGCTAAGGCGGCCGAGTCGGTCGCAAAAGTTTTTCAAAATATGCTGAGTGTTATTGGGGCAGCAGGCGTGCGCATCTAGAGTGCCAAGTCAGCCAAGTGTTCAACAAGCTGACTAATGCATGATTGCAACTATTAACATCCTAACACTGAGAGGAATAAAACATGAATAAAACACTCCGCATACTGTTACACACTGGTATTTTGTATGGTTTGCTTTCCATGGAAGTTGTCCAGGCAGATACTTACCAGACTGCCATGTCGCACCTCAATATACTGGTGCAACTAATCGAGGCGCACCCCCACCCGGCAACACCCCAGGACGACAAGACTGTTTCCGGCCTACCAGTGCTTTACACGGCAGCGGCAAAAAGCCTGAAAAAAAACGCTGCACTTCCTCAGGTAGTTGAACTCACCGCCATCTATCAGCATGATGCAGAACAAGGTAACGCGCCCGCGCAATTCAGCTTGGCGATCATTCATGTTGTCGGTCTGGGAATGAAACCAGACCCTACCACCGCCGTAGCCCTGTATCGTAAGGCGGCTGAACAAGGCTCAGTGGATGCTCAGGTTAACCTTGGATTTATGTTGGAAAACGGTACGGGAGTCACTACGGATCATGGCGAAGCCGTCAAGTGGTACCGCAAGGCCGCCGAGCAAGGCGATAGTCTTGCACAGCATAATCTTGGAACAAAATACCGGCATGGACAAGGAGTAGCTAAAGATGAAACTGAAGCTGTAGCGTGGTTCCGCAAATCTGCTGAGCAGGAAGACCAAAATGGACAGAGTGCGCTGGCCGAAATGTATATGGAAGGCCGTGGCACGGCGCAGGATGATGCCGCTGCCCTAGAATTGTTCCAGAAAGCCGCAGCCCAGGGCGACGCCCGCGGTCAGGTCGGCTTGGGGGAAATGCTGGCCAATGGCCGGGCGATTAAACGCGACGATCAAGAGGCCATGGCGCTCTACCGCACAGCTGCGGCGCAGAATAACGCGAGAGCGCAAAACAACATCGGCGAAATGTATGAGCAGGGCAGAACCGTACAAAAAAGTAATGCCGAAGCTGTCTGGTGGTACGGAAAGGCGGCCCAGCAGGGCGATGACCGCGCCCGGAACAACCTGGGCAACATGTACGCCGAAGGCAAGGGCGTACCGAAGAACGACGAGGATGCTGTCTTTCTATATCAGAAAGCGGCGGAAAGCGGCTACGCCGAAGCGCAATACAATCTGGGGCGGATGTTTGCGGAAGGCCGCGGAGTCGCCAAAGATACCACTGTGGCCGCATCGTGGTTTAAAAAAGCCGCAGGGCAAGGCTACGATCCAGCTAAGGCAATCGTGGATAAGAAGTAGCTTAAATGTGGCTGTTGTCCGAAAAGGGTAGTTTTCAAACAGTTTCTAAGTGATAGCCAATATCGTAATAAACTTGGTAGATATAATATATTAGGTGTTGAATATAAAGATAGTGATACTGATATTAAAAAGACATACAGATCATTAATGTCAAAAAATCATCTTGATAAACTTGCATCGTTGAATCTACCGCAAGAAGCGATGCGATTGGCGAAATAAAGCCCCCAGAAGTACAATAAAGTTTATGAAACAATATATAAATATAGGAATATGAAATGAAAAGAATAATGATAGCGTTAATATATGGATTAGCTTTACCTGCGTATGCAGATGATATCTTTCCAAATGGATTACAAGAACAAGAAAGTTACACACGGGATCAACAAGCTGCGGCAAGGTTATATTTATATGGCAACACTGATGCTGAATATACTACCTGTCAATTTATAGGATATGAAGATAAGCACCAAGATGCTTTGGAAGCGTTAAAAACCACCATAAAAGAAAGTAAGTTACCAGATGCAAGATCTCAATTTACGCCATATTACGAAACATCATACAATAATCGTGTTAAAGAAATTCAAGAACGTCCAGTAATATGTGAAGAGTTAGTCATTGCTGATCAAAAAAGACAAGCAGAAAGTAAAAAAAGAGACCAGCTTTTGCAGCAAAAGGCCGAAGAGCTGGAGGAGGAAAGCCGCAGGAGCCGGGAAGAATTAATTAAAAAATATAAGCAGTATCTGATCGATAATGGTAACTAGTATTGATAATGGTTACATAAAGGAATAATAATCGCTTACTTATTAATATTTTTGACGCAGCTATAAGGTAATACTACTGAAAAATAACTGCATTTAGAAGTAGAATTTTCTCTTAACAAACCTAGGAAGTTTTACATGAAGCAATCACGATTCACGGACAGCCAGATCCTGACAAGCCTTAAACAAGCGGAAGCGGGCACACCGGTGCCTGAGATATGCCGTGAACAGGCATCAGTTCGACCACCTTCTACAAATAGCGTTCGAAATACGGTGGGTATGGACGCGCCGCTGATGGCACGCCTCAAAGATCTGGAGGACGAAAACCGTAGGCTCAAGAAGATGTATGCGGAAGAACGCCTGGTACGTGAAACGCCACAGCCCTTGATCATCCCAGAGCGGATTAATGCGGTCTGGTCGATGGACTCTTTGCATGACCAATTGGCGGATGACCGGTCGTTCAGGTTGTTAAACGTGATAGATGATTTTAATCGGGAAGGCTTGGGATCAAAATCGACTTTTCGTTACCCGCCTCGCGTGTCGTGCGCAGCTTAGAGCAGATCATCGAATGGCGCGCCAAGCCCGATGCCATTCGATGTGACAATGGCCCGGAATACATTAACACCGTCCAGCAAAAGTGGGCGGGGCAACGGGGGTTCGGCTTGAATACATTCCCCCGCCATTACATAGCGTCAGACATAAGTACTTTAATAGCGTGAGCCATGAGCAATTAAAAAATTCTGATGAAATTCATTGCACTCGACAAAATGCTGATTATTCACTTTATAGCAGCACCGCCATTCATGCATGGAGCTCTGTTCTAAAAACTTGATTCTTGGATCGATGGTACCGTAATAATTAACATAATCGATATTCTCTTGGTCTGAAAAATGGGTTCCCACCAAAACGCCAGGAATTAGTGTCCCCGTCTTTTAGTTTATGGTCAGCAACTGAGCATAAACACCGCCCCATATTACTCGCAAAGTCCTATCGCCTCGCTCCAGCGACTGGGGTCCAGTACCGTTTCGTAAAGTACGCCAATTAAATGATCCAGTTGTTTATCAGACATAAGTACTTTAATTGAGCAATTTTAAAAGAGCCGTTTAATTCAAATCAAATTAACCACAATAAACCTTGCAATCACTCATATGGGTGATTACAAGTTTTTTTAAGTTGATATTCTATATTCAGCGTCAGCCAACCAGTTTTTACAAAAGCTTTTATGGCGCTTGTTTGTAAAGATGCGCTATCGCTTTTGGGGACTACTCGGCTCCTGTCCCGTAGCGACGGCAGTGAAGAAAATTAAAACATTTAAGGGTATTAAAATGAAAAAATTATTAGCTCTCACTTTATTGGTCTCTGGAAATGCTCTTGCTGATTGTTCGGATTATAGCAGCAGCGATGAGAGAGCAGCCTGTAGGGAACGTAAAGAAGTCAGAGAAAGCTACCGAAGCGAAAGAGACGGTAATACACTGGAAAGAGACCAAAGAATTCAAATGGAAGCTAATCAAATACAGAATAACATCAGAAACTCTTACATGGTTCCTCCGGAAGCGCGGCCTGGCTATGTATTGCCTGGGATGCAATAAACACTAACTTTTGCTAATCACACTGAGCCAGTTTTTTAATTAATTTTCCGTGTTTGTTAAAAGACTTTTGATCACTTCACTTAATTGGATAAAAAATGAAAAAGATAGCTTATAAAATCTCACTCTTGGCACTTAACCTATTTAGTATTGGTGTGTTTGCTGCGGCTTCAGAAAATGCACCTATATCCCCTATAGCTACTTCGGAATCGGTAAAACCCGATATTGCTGAAAATCTCTCGATTGACAGCAAGCGCGTCATTTGGGATTGTCACGACCACTCATGTAGGGTATCCATGGGTGTCCGTGGCTAATAAAGATGCTAATTGTTGCAGCTCGTGCGCCAGGTAGATTCCCTACGACTATAACTGAAATAGGGAATTGGTGGGCAAAGCTAGAGAATGATCCAGATACACGAGCTGTCGCATATGATCTCAATGTACGTTGGTGGCGAGTTTTATGTGGGGTAGAAGCGATGCGTATCGCATTTCGATCCTTACCGGCGACTGTAGCTTTTAGACGGCGTATAGAACTTGGCGCGGAAGGAATTAATGCTATCGAGATCGCTCGCCTTGCGGGCGCATCGCTGGAATCTTTTCGACAAGAAGCAACCTTTTATCAAAACCACAAATACCTTGATGCGTTTGAAAAAATATTTACGCAGCTTGACTTGCTTAATCGGCTACAGAGTGAATGTACACTATCGTTTGAAAAGGGTGCAGACGTGCGTTCGGTTGACTATTCAAGTAGCTGTTCTCTGACAAAATTCGCACTCAAAGAGTCATTCCTATCGCGCCTAATTGCACTTGCCCTTGATGATTTTCCAGCACAAGTTGGGCTTGTAACTTTTAACATTACCTCACCTCAAGATTTACTTGCAGCGATGATCGCTGCACGCCGCATACGTTACATTGCTCCTGCTGTACATATTTGCCTGGCTGATCACGGCTACGAAAACTATTCTCTCCAACCGCACATGAATGCGCTCAAGGCTAAAGCAGCTTTCCTGGATTTTTTTGATACTATAATTGAATCAAAAAGCGACATCGATACCGTGCTCAAATACTTGATCTACGACATTCGCGCAAAAAATCCCCCTCAAGGCTACTTGGATATTTCGCCGTCAAGAGCACCCATTCCAACTCATTACACGACTTCAATGGAGTCACCAAACTCAATCTCGATTTTCGAAAGTTTTACGCCGCGTCCAGTGTATTCGACACGCATTTCCGTCAATCGATGCTATTGGAACCGTTGTACTTTTTGTGCACAGAATAGCAAACATGTGGGTAAACGTGCGCCCGAAAAATCGGAGATCGCTGCCGCACTTTTTCGATTAATGCCTCTACTCACATCTGGAATAGAGGATTTCATTTTTACAGATGAAGCACTCTCTCCTTCGTTACTGAAGTCCTGTCGGAGACCATCATAGCCCAAGGACTACGATTTCGATGGGCATGTCGGAGTAAAGTTGAGCTAACCCACAACGAAGCTCTATTCAAACTGATGCGGCAAGCTGGTTGCTACGAAATACTTTTTGGCATAGAGACGACCTCCGACAGAATGCTCGGACTGATGGGGAAGTACACCAATGGACTAACGCCACAGGTGTTAAGAAGAGTGTTTCATAATATGCACGAGGCCTCTATTGCACCTCATATCAATCTGATTGTTGGATTTCCAGGTGACACTGCCGCGGAGGCTGAAGCCACTGTTGATTTTACTGCCGACATATTAGCGTCGAGTTGGGGAGCCACTTATACACTTAACAAGTTTGTGCTTTATCCGAACACTCCAATTCAACTTAATCCTTCTAAGTTTGGCGTTGAGCCATATGATATTATAGGAGATATGCCGTCCGCTTACCCATTTAAACTTGACCCATCGATAGTGAAGCAGACAATGGCCGCCATTGCCGATATTCCACGCTTTGAACAAAAATTGCTCGCCGCATCATCTGTCAATAGCTTGCCCAGTACTGAGGCAGGGCGACTCGCAGCCAGTTTTTATCTTGGTGGTGGTCATGGCGCTATCATGAAAGCTTCAAATTGGCTGTTTGCCGCAGAATCTCACTGATGAGGATATTTTTAACTGGTGCAAGCGGCCACGTCGGCACGCCTTTACTCAAACTACTCGTTAAAGAAGGACATGACGTCACTATTTTGCTCCGGCCGCAAACAATCAATCTTCCCTTGAGCATGGACTTCGCTCTGAAGGCAAAACCCAAGGGATACAATATTATTTATGGCTCATTGCAGGAGTGCCGCAAAGCAAAAGATGCAATTGAAGCTGCGGATGCATTAATACACCTAGCTAGTCCACGCAGTAACAACAGGGATGTTGCGATTCGTGAGGATATTCTTGGTATGGCGGCATTGACAGAGATGCGTAAGCAAGGGCCATTCATCTATACCAGCAGCCAAACCGTTTACGGGATACCTCAAGGTGATTTGCACGAGAATACAGGATTTGCGCCAAGCTGCTGGTATGACATAGCCAAGATTGCTAATGAAGTCCAACTTGCTGAAACTTCATCCATATGTCCTGATCTAATCGGCATTTCACTGCGAATGGCGCTTCTATTGTCGGCTCGGAAAGGTGATACTAAGCCGCAGTATTTGCAATACCTTATTGACGCAGTTACTTCGGAAAGAACCTTCATTTTTCGCGACGAAGAAGCATTATTTACTTACGGTACGTCCTATATTGGAGAGATAGATCTTTCTCGAAGCATTCTTCATTCATTGTCGCTGAAAGCTAGTGGCCCGTTCAATATTTCTGGCGGATTTAGCACGTGGAAAGATTTACTTGAAAAGATTGGTACCCGAGTCGGAAAGACAGTACGTTATCGGGTTGGTAAGGACGCAATTACAGAAAGTGACGAACTTCGGTTGCCACAGTCGAGATCATTTATGGTGACAGATAAGTTCAATAGAGAAGTATCATTTTTACCATCCCAGCCGCTTGACGATATTATTGAGAAGGCAATTTATTGAAAGCTTTAGGTTTGCCGGTTAGATCAATTTAGTCATGAGGTTTTTTACGGTCAATTCGTGGGTCTGCAGGCGAAGAAAACGTTCTACTAAGCTCCCCCCGAGGTGACTTGCCCCTCTCTAAACCAAGTAATGACCTCATCTTTGCGCCTGTTAAGATATTGCCAAAATTTTTTAGTAGACAAGCATTCAGGATTGCCAACTATTGCTGCGTCAGGTGTTAGCGCTGGACAACCAAAGTCGCATATAACTGTAGCTGGACAGACTTGGCAATTAGTCCACCATGATCCTTTGTCATGAAAACGCTTTAATACTGCCTTAACATGATTTGAATCAAATCCTCCATCAAGAACGCTCCCCAACGACAGCCCTCTCTTTGCGAAGGTCATATCCGAACAGGGATAAACGTCCCCCATAGGGTCTACTGAAAAATAGGTAAATCCAGCGTGGCAAATATACCCTGTACAATCTCCGCGGATGGCCGGAGGCTTATCAAGTAAATGTTCCGCAAACTTCAACAACAGCTTATGATCTTACCCCGATTTTCCGGACACTTTGCTAATAGACGAATAGAAAAGAAATTCCTAAAGTCTCAGGCTTAGCTTTCTGCAAATAGCTTTGGAAATAGGAATTCGACAGATTCACTACCGAAATGGAGCGATACGGGGCCTTTAGGTGTTTCAGACTGTAGGATTCCATCATTCATTAAACTTGCAAGAACCATGCGGGCACTGCGCTCTTTCAATCCAGTGATGCGTTCGGCTTCGCCACGAGGCATCTCGCCCTGAATGAGCACCCTTTCCAAAATAAAAAAGGCCTCTGGTTTTAAACCCTGACTTTCCACATAGCTTTTAAGACGCTCAGCTAATCGGTCAAATTCGAATAGTCCCGTCATGAATTTCACCTGATCCAGACACACTTCTAAAAACCAGTGTATGAACTCAATCAACGCTTTTTGGGATAAGTTTCCGCGACCATCCAAGTCGCCTTGGCGCGGCGTATCGGCATAATCCATCTTATTTTTGTAATCTTGTCGGCTTTCCAAACCACGAGCGAGGCCGCGTGATACTGACCAAAGTCCTGATGCGCCGATTCCGGCGGTCAGTCCCATCGCATGGCTCATTAACCGACTGACGCGACCATTTCCGTCAGGAAATGGGTGAATATAGGCTAGGCGATGGTGCGAGGCGGCCATGGTGATAATCTGCTCTCCCTTGCCCTTCGAGGCTAATCGATAGCGTTGCTCGAAGTAGCGCATAAACTCATCAACTCGGTCGCTGCGAGGCGGAATATGCCTTCCTACCGAGACATCGTGTTCAGACCGGAAACGAAACACCCCAGGCTCCATTCGAAATCCACGATCTCCATTCATAATCCAAAGCATGGACTCTGACGCATCACGGTAAAACTCACTGTGCAACCAGCACAAGAACTCGGTCGACGCCGGTTCTGGCAGATGTCCTTCCACATAGAGTCGATCAATCGTTCGTTGTAACCTGACATGAGCACGTGCTTCGAGTTGGAAATTACGGCGCAATTCGTCTTTTTCCATATCATCCGCCAATGCCCGCTCAATATCCTTTGGTTTGGTATTATGCCCTTCGATAAGGTTCGAGTAATAGCAGTTCATAATCCGAACCAGCTCAGCTAGACTAGCGGCCGTGCGCGGATGTAACCGGCCAGCAATTCTTTCTGTCGACGTTGTTAGATTCGCGATTAGATCTGTAATTCCGATCGGAATGTTTTCAAGCAGGCAGGGTTCGATTCGGTAAGGCGTTTCAATGGGTAGTAGCATGCCGATCTTTTAATATTACAAGATATTGTTTTTAGAAGATAAAGTATACTATTTATTTCTAATTTTGCCGATTTTTTTGCCGATTGTAGAAATGAAGTTAATTTATTGTTTTAAGTAATGTTTGTTTGCTGATTGTACGGGACTTGTGCCGGTTTCAATCGAACAGCCAGCGAGTTGGCTTTACATAGTTGTTATTTCAAGCGGGCGCATATCATTTGCGAACAATAACCCTAACCACTATTAGGCTCTAATTAACAAATTTAGTAACTTAATACCCATCTATAGATAGGTCGGCATGAAACAAAAAAAATTCGTTTTTTGCTTTTAAGAAGCGGGGGGACGGTCAAATATGTCTTCTATTACAGTGACGACTTGTGGACAACTATGGTAAATATTAAGTAAGGTTAAAGCGTGTAAATTGATATCAGAGTGCCGAATAAAAAACAATATCTATATAAATATCAATAAATTAAGAAAATTAATGTGTATTGTTGCCATATAAAAGCACGCATCAGTTAGCCCTCCGAAGGCTGTGGTCGGACGCTCGAATCGTCTCTTGACATTCCTTCGTCCAGCTAGTTGGCTAGCCCAGTAACGCTGTAAGACGCATTATTTGTAGACTGGATCGCTGGCAATCCGCCGCAACTGCGACAGGCTGTCATCGGCGTTGGGCGTGTTATGCCTAATGGCTACACTTAACCAACGCAAAATCTTTCGAAATGGGCAACATGCCCATCTTCCATTGGCTCTACACCGCCGGAACCGGAACATGCAGTTTTCCGTGTTATTCGGAAGCTGCAGCTATCCCCCTGTTTCACTCACTCCCATCACCAATTCCCGCCACGCGGCCTTTTGCGGGATCAGCGGCGGCATGGCCGCGAATTCGGGTTCGGGCGTCGGCCTTGCGACCAGCAGCTCAGGGTCGCGGATCACGACGCCGCCTTTGCGAAAGAAAGCATTGTAAACAGTCCAGTTTGTGCGGTTGCGGGAGCCGTCCCACGGAAAGCGGTGCAACATCGAAGTCGCCGTATAAAAGCCGTCATAGGTGTCCAAATAACCACGATAGAGCTGGTCAGACGACAGCCCGGCCGGTTTGAAGACGATGTGGGATTGGTCGTATTTGTCCCAATCGAAGGACACGACCTGCTTGCGGCGCATCATCTCGAACCAGTTTATGGTGCCGGGATAGGGCGTCAAGAGCGAATAGCCGCACATGTCGAACTTGGCGTCGATGTTGAACTTCAAGGTTTCGTCGAACACCGTCGGTTCGTCGCCTTCAAAGCCGAACATGAACAGGCCGAGCACCATGATGCCGTATCGGTGCAACTTTTCGACCAGCTCGCGATACGAATCAGGGTCGTTCTGACACTTGTGCACGTTGCGCAGGGTTTGCCTGGAGATGGACTCGAAGCCGATGGACAACATGAAGCACCCGCTCTCCGCCGCCAATTCCAGCAGGCGGTCATCGTTGGCATCGCGACTGTTCACTGCCGCCTGCCATTTCAGCCCCCGCCCCTTAAAGGCTTTCATGACTTCCATCGCTCGGCTCGGCGTACCGAAAAAATCGGAATCGTTAAGCAGGATTACGCGCTCTTCGATGTGTTCGATCTCGGCGATGATGTCTTCGATGGGGCGGTAGCGAAAGCGCAAGCCATACATCGTGGGTTCGGCGCAAAACGTGCAGCCGTGATGGCAGCCGCGGGAAGTCTGGACGAATCCCTTGTTGATGTAGCGGTTGCTCTTCAGTAGTCCTTGTCGTGGTTTCGGCATGCCTATCATCGAGTGCAGGCTTTCGGCCTTGTAGATGCCATTTAACCGGTTGTGGAGCAGGTCGTCGAGAACCTTGTCCATGATCAGCTCTGCTTCTCCGACCACTACCGCGTCGGCGTGTTTGAGCGCCTCCTGCGGCAGATAGCTGACGTGTACGCCGCCCATGATGACGGGAACGCCGCGAGCCCGGAAAGCATCGGCAATCTCGTAACCCCGGTTGACATAGGAAGTCATTGATGAGATGCCTACCATATCGACATTCAAATCGAAATCGATAGGCTCGATATTTTCGTCGGTCAGGATGATTTCGTACTCGTCTTCCGGGATCAGCGCAGCGATAGCGAGGAGTCCGGCGACCGGCGAGTAGAGCGCCTTGCCGAAGAATAAAGGCCGGGTTGCGAACGTGTCGGCCCTCGGATTGATCAGATGGATACGGCGGGTTCTAGCCATAGGGCACCTCGTTATTGTCTGGAAGGGTGGCATCATTCCAATTATGATTATTGTCGTTTTTGCAGCAATAGAGTCCTTCTCGGTAATGCCCCCATTTACTTGACTTCCCCTTCCCGTTTGGTTTCCATTTCCAGGTTTTGGTATTCATGTTGTTCCAGCTTACCGTCATGACCTGCATCCACCTTGTCGAATACTTGCAGTAAATAAGGGAAATTTTGTAATTCACTTTTAGTAACGTAGTGATCGCCGTTGACGTCAGCCTGGGCAAATGTGGGTAATTTTCCCTGGCCATTTCCAGGTTTTTTGGCAGGATCAGCTTGTGCATTTTGAACGTCTGGAGTTTGGTTTTCAGCCCATACAGGCTGGGTAACAGAGCCAAGGCCGATACTCATAACAACAGCTACCTTGATGATTTTAAAAAACTGATTGGCGTTATGGGGTGTTTCTCGAATAGTTTTCATAATAGTCTCACAGGGTTAGAGGTTAAGTAGATCCGGTTTTATCTTGAAAATGGTTCAACAGGAATATCGTGTTACTTGCCTGCTTTGGATGAGCGTTACTACTGATCCAAAGCTTCTGGACAGCTAATGATGAATTAATAAAATCACTCTGTTCGATTCAAGCGCTGACACAAAAAAATAATTCATTAAGCCGAAATAATTATAAATTGCACAATTGAGTTAAGTCGGTACGGTGGCACACATAAAACGAGTTGGTCGTGTGATGTGTCAATACTCTTTCGGACGCAATTAAGCAGGGTTGTGCAGAAATTACGCGATTATTAAAGTTTTGGGTTTTTGGCAGCCACAAGGACGTTGGCTATGTGTGAAGTCGCACAGATCGATTTTAATTATTTCAAGCGGGACGGAGTTTGTAACCCCGTTCCTTACGTTTTGTTATCTCTGTGCCTAATGGCTATACTTAACCAACGCAAAACCTTTCGAACGGGGCAATATAGCCCGTCCGGCTGTAAGTGAGCGTAGCTCGTAGGGAACATTAAACGAAGTACATTGCTCCTTACACCGATGGAACAAATTATCCGCATCCTTCCTGCGTCGGGATGTTTCGCTTGCCTAGGATCCATTAATTGGAGATGTAATAAATGATACTTTTCTTGCTTGAATTGCCAAGTGTGGCGATGGCGTTGTTAATAATCGGAACAACGGTTGTCGTGGCCTGGTCGATCGCTGAAATGGTCCACAGCTTTCCCTTGGCGAAACTCAAACCATCCTTTTGCAACATGCTGCCCACCTTGGGCGGCGCCATGATGGCTGGCTACGTGATTTTTTCTGCCTTGGTCGCCAACAGCATCTGGCGTGACAAGGAATTCGCCCTGCTGGCCGTGCACCAGGAAGCGCGCTCACTCGGCTTCGCGGCCAGGATAGTTGATGCGCAACGTTATCCCGAATTGGGCTTGTCGATTGCCGCCTATGCCAAGACAGTGACGCAGCAAGAGTGGCAAACCATGTCGGACGGGATCGAAAATGCTAGCGCCCGGCAGATACTCGATAACTTGCACCGGACTGTGCTGACCGGTCTACCTGGTCTGCCCGACGAAATGCGCAAAACGCTGATCGCCACCTTGAAGGATGTCGAAATAGCCCGGCAAAACAGGCTGATGGCCGCGACCGATAACATTCCCGGCGAAGTATGGTTGACCGTAGTGTTGACAGCATTGGTGGTGGTGTCCTTCTCGGCATTTGCTCACCAGCATGATAGGGCTGCCGCCCGCATTATGGCCGTCCTGTTCGGGGTGATGATCGGATCGATGATGTTTTCCATCATTGCTGTCGATCGCCCGTTTATCGGCAAGGTTGCGATCTCGAACGCGCCGATTGCCAAACTATGGGAAAACCGCTTAGACAAGGCAACCCAATAAACCAACTGGTCTCCAAGTTAGGTAGAGGGCGCACCGCGCGCCCTACGTCACGACAGCACTTTTTCCAATATCTCCAGCCGCAAATCTGCAACTTTAGGCGTCCATAGCTCCGGATTCGCCGGAAACTCCTTGTTGACACCGGTGCACCGGTAACCGCACCGCTCATAAAATGCAATCAGTTCGTTCCTGCATGCGATGACGGTCATAACCGATTTATTGACGGCCCAAGTTTCCTGCGCGGCTTGCTCTGCGGCTTCCAGCAACTGCTTGCCTATGCCTTTTCCCTGTAACGACGGACTTACTGCCAGCATGCCGAGATAAACCTGTTCCGCCTGTTTGTGCAAATGCACCGACCCGATCAGTCCCGCCTTAGCTTTGCACAGCAGAAACATCGATTCGTCAGTTGAAATCAAGCGCAGGATCTCTTCAATGTCGGTTCTGCGGCCTGCCAGTAAATCAGCTTCCGTGGTCCAGCCTTGTTTGCTGGATTCGCCGCGATAAGCCGAATTAACCAGAGCGGCAATCTGCCCGACATGCTGTTTTTCAGCCTTGAATATCGAGTGGCATCAAAGCAGCCGTTCCACCGCATCGCACTCGTCGGCGGTCAGTTCAAAATCGAAAATAGCCAAGTCGTCGCGCATGTGGCTTTCCGATGTGGTGCCGGTTAACGGAATAATGCCGATTTGGCTCAGATAGCGGAAAAATACTTGGGCGGCGCTGCGCCGGTATTTCGCCGCCAGAGTTTGCAAGCGTCGAATGCGCCAGGACATGGGGATTGGCGGTCAGCGTCCAGAAGCTTTGGTAAATGATCCTGTGTTCCCGGCAAAAATCGCGGATGGCGCGATCATACCCGGTCTCGGCATGAAAGCGGTTCTGGATGACGGCCGGTTTGATCGCGGCATTTCGGTACAACAGCTCAAACTGCTGGGGATCGTAGCAATTGCTGATCCCTAGTTGCTTGACGCCGCCGCTATGAAAGATTTGCTCCATCGCCTGCCACACTTCCATTGTCTGCTGCGGGTTTGCCAGCGGCGAGTGCAGCACCAGACAATCCAGAT
Source organism: uncultured Gammaproteobacteria bacterium (assembly GCA_963814825.1). Classification (GTDB taxonomy): domain Bacteria; phylum Pseudomonadota; class Gammaproteobacteria; order Methylococcales; family Methylomonadaceae; genus Methylobacter_A. Next base: position 418,151 of record CAWFEF010000001.1, read on the forward strand.
AAGTGGTTTGCAGGTTTTTCAGCGAGGTCTGGAATGATTGCGCGACTTGATCGCTGAGGCTTGCATTGGGATCGTAAGGTACCTGCATCGGGGCCTGGCCGCTGGGCGGCGTGAATTTGCTTTGCAGGTAAAGCTCACTGCGATTTATCCCGCGTTGCAGACAGGCGGCCACGCCGTCGCCGACACCCGCTTCGTTGTAATGCTTGGGCTGGCAGGCGGTATCGATGCCGCGAAAACCCAGTCCGATAGCCTGCTCTACCAGCGCCGCCGTGCGCTCTTTCTTCCAGGCCGTGCCGTAAATAATCCGGGGCATCCGTACGCCGTAAGCGGAAGTCAAAAAGTCTTTAGGGTTCATAAGCGCTCCATAAAAAATGTTGGGCTACCGGCTAGCGAGTTTGGGGCTTTTCTGCTGCCAACAGTCAACGCATTAATCAATTGTCATCTCTTTCGAAGCCGGCACCAAGATGCTAATCATGCATCGCATACCGAAAAGCCTGCGCTCGCCATCGTCCGAACAGTAACTCTGCGTCAATAGGTGTGACTTGCACCGAATAAATCCTGCCAAGATTTAATCTAAAAATTAACCGATTCCACTCCAGTTTTCGCTTGTTCTTTTACGCAAACGTCTTAACGCTATCCCTCTCTTTTATGGGAACACGGTTACGTTTGGCACTTAGATTAAATTCCATTCTATACCGTATACATCAATAAAGGCATGATTTGAGCGCATTGTATCTGGAATAACCGGCCCGAAATCCACTCTAACAATTCTAGTTTTTCAGATAAATATCTCTATAGTTGCCCCGCGAATCGAAGCAGCAGTTGGCTTGCAGCATTGCCGTCACTCAAAGCCACATTACACTCACATGAACTCTAACGCCAACGGCAAACACAGCCTTTTATTGGTTGATGACGAGCGCTTGGTACTTGGTGAAACCGGCCAGCAGTTGCAAGTCGCGCTCGATTGATGGACATGCACATGCCTGAAATGGGTGGCTTTTGCCTACAACGCTAAATGATGAGGCAAATAAAGCGCTTTACATGGCAAAAGAGAGCGGGCGAATCGTGTATGTTTTTTATCGGCGATATGCAACCCCAATACTTTGTGTCCCTGTGTTATTATTAATATGAGTAGCTATCGTGTGCTTAAAAAGGACTGAGGCTTTGCGGGCAACTATATGTTTATATGTCTGAACATTATTTTTCAAATAGGCTTTGCAGGACAATTGCTTTACCAATGCCTAATTTCTACATTTAAAAAATGCCGATAACAACTTTTAAAGACATCAACCTACAAGTTGGCACACGGATACAAATGGCTGTGCGGACTGGACCGCAGCAACTAATTTATTACACCGAGATGCTGGGTTACGCAGATGGAGAGTTTTTAATAGTAAGAACACCCGTTGAGAATGGGCTTACTATTAAATTGCATGTCAATGAACTGGTGATTTTACGGGTATTTTGCGGAAAGAGCGTCATCATATTCAACAGTAATGTGCTGACTATTTTTAGAAGTCCGCATTCTTTTATGCACCTTAGTTACCCAAAAGAAATTAAAACCCAAGCACTACGTAACGTCATTAGGGTCAAAGTAGATTTACCGGCACAGATCAATGGAATACCCAAGGCAGGGGTCATTACTGACATCAGCGTTGCAGGCGCCGGGATTGTTTCTGATAGTCAGCTGGGGAATGTTGATGAAGAAATTGTAATTTCGCTCATGTTCTTTATAAAACCGACTAATCAAAATTTACAAATTGAACTCAAAGCGACGATTCGTAGTGTTAAACAATTGCCGGTTAAAATAAAACATTCATCACCCAAATTTCTGCACGGGACTTCATTTCACCAACTTGATTCTATGAATCATGTGATGTTACAAAACCTTGTCTACGAATCTTTGCACGGCTGAACTGCACCGTTCGGATCCTGTGAACGCCTGCAATCAACCAAGAAATTGATAAAATCACCGAACTGCTCGACAAATCCAAATCTGAATTATAATTGCTGTATTTTTTGGCGAACTGGAATAACTATGCGGCAGACAATTAAGGCGAAACACGAGCTGCGCTTGTATGAGCTTAAAAAAGCAGTGAACGAGTTTCTTGATTTCACCGAAAATTTAACGCTGTTTCAAGCGATTAATGAAAAAGCACAGGAGATGGCGCAAGCGGTTGATGAGTTGCAGCAACTGTTGCAAGAGGGCTTGACTGCCAATAAGTTGGTTAAGGCGCTTAGTGCTACCGAAGCCGCAACGCTGCTTGACGAGATTGTCGATGCCGATGCGGTTAGCGAACTGGAATCTTATATGCTGTCCGCGGCAGAAGGCATTGAAGATGCCGAGGTCACGCAGTTTTTAACCGAGGTTATGGACAAGGTTGAACTTAAATACAATCGGCTGCTTGAAAAAGCGCATGCCTATAATGCACTGCTTAAAGATTAAGACCTGTGCAACCTTAATAATTGCGCTGAACGGAAAACTTCGCCAATAAGGTCAACGCCTGCTTGTACTCGGAATCAGGCAGCACGCTTAATGCGTTTATCGCTTTTTGAGCTTCTTCGTCAGCGCGCTGCTCAGTGTAATCAATGGCTTTTGTGCGTTGCACGATGGCGTAAACTTCGTTGAAGGCATCGCGATCGCCATTTTTGATCGCATCGACAATGATTTTGGCCTCGGTTTCGTTGCTGTTTTGTATCGCGTATATCAGCGGCAAGGTCGGCTTGCCTTCGGCAAGATCGTCGCCGAGATTTTTGCCCAGTTCGTCCTGGCTGGCTTTGTAATCGAGCGCATCATCAATCAGTTGAAAAGCGACGCCCAGATGCTGACCGTATAGCGCCAAGCCATGTTCGGTTTCGGCTGATGCGCCGGCGATAACGGCGGCCAATTTGGTCGCGGCACTGAATAAAATAGCGGTTTTTCTGGCAATAACTTCGAGATATTTTTGCTCAGTCGTTTCGGGATTGTTGCAGTTCAAAAGTTGCAGCACTTCGCCTTCGGCAATGGCGGTGGTGGTTTTCGACAGGATTTCCATCACCCGCATATTGCTGGTGCGCACCATCATTTCAAACGCGCTGGAATAAAGATAATCGCCGACCAATACGCTGGCCGCGTTGCCCCAGACCGCATTGGCGGATTCTTTGCCGCGTCTGAGGTCGGAATCGTCAACAACGTCGTCATGCAACAGCGTGGCGGTGTGAATGAATTCAATAACCGCAGCCATCAGCAGATGGTTGTCGCTGGCACCTCCCAGCGCCTTGGCCGCCAGTAGCAGCAGCATCGGGCGCAATCGTTTGCCGCCGCTGCCGACTATATAATGCCCCATCTGGTTGATCAGGACAACATCGGAACTTAACTCGTTAATAATCAGCTGATCGACGGCTTTTGCCTCAGCGGTGGTTAATTTCTTGATTGAATCAAAATCAATGGGGGCGGGAGCGGGAGATTGTAAATGCGATGCCATTATGTAGTGCTGCGATATGTTTGGGTTACTTTTCAGGATGATAGCCATGAAAATCAAAGTCTGTTAGACTATTATAACTTAATAAAACGTTAATCGCCCATGCTATTGATTGGACAGGTTGATAACGGCGGTTTATTCGTGCTATTTTGATAAGATATTTAGGCGGTCAGTTTAATTTAGATTGACTTGACCTTGATTTAAAAATATAATTTTTTGTTCACTTTAAACAGATTAATGCTTGATGGAGCTTGCGCCGATGTATGCGGTAATTCAAACAGGTGGTAAACAGTACCGCGTAGAAGAAGGTACTTACTTAAAAATAGAAAAACTGGAGCTAGGCGAAGGCGACAGCATTGAATTCGATAAAGTACTGATGATTCAGTCTGACGATGCTGTTAAGGTCGGCATGCCTTTTATCGAAGGCGGCAAAGTTACAGCGACTGTCTTGTCTCAAGGCAGACATGCAAAAGTCAAAATTATTAAATTCAGAAGACGTAAGCACCATATGAAACAAATGGGGCATCGTCAGTACTATACAGAAGTCCAGATTACTGGCATTTCTGCTTAAGATATTAGGAGTTACAGATGGCTCATAAGAAAGCTGGTGGTAGTACCCGTAACGGACGCGACTCTAATGCGAAAAGATTAGGTGTTAAACGTTACGGCGGAGAAAGTGTAACAGCAGGCAACATCATCGTTCGTCAACGCGGAACCCAGTTTCACGCAGGCGATAACGTAGGTTGCGGAAAAGATCATACATTGTTTGCAACAGCTGATGGCAAAGTGGTTTTTCAGGTTAAAGGACCTCAGAACCGCAAATTTATCAGTATTGTTGCTGCATAAGACACACGACTGTATCGCGCTATAACATGGCGGGACAGTTGGGCCGGGTAGTATAGCCCGGCAACTTTAAAAAAGCTCCGCCGTTGTTATGGCGGGGCTTTTTTTGTTTTTATCGGTTGAGTTTGAAGTTTGGCGGCATGTGATTTATGAGATTTGTTGACGAGGCGGAAGTTCGCGTAGAAGCGGGCGATGGCGGCAATGGTACTATCGGCTTTCGGCGCGAGAAATACATTCCTATGGGCGGTCCGGATGGCGGCGATGGCGGCGACGGCGGCAGCGTTTACCTGATTGCCGCAGAGAACGTAAATACGCTGGTGGATTTTCGCTATCATGCCGTACACCGGGCACAGCGCGGACAAAACGGCATGAGCCGTAATTGCACCGGCCGAAAAGGCGAAGATTGCTATGTGCCGGTGCCGCTCGGGAACACTGGTTTCCGATGCAGAAACGGGCGAGGTCATCGGAGATTTAACTAAAATCGGACAAACCTTGTTGGTCGCTCAAGGCGGTTTTCATGGCCTGGGCAATACACGCTTTAAAAGTAGCGTTAACCGGGCACCGCAAAAAGCCAGCAAAGGCAGCGAAGGCGAACACCGCAGACTTAACCTGGAGCTGACACTGATCGCCGATGTCGGCCTACTGGGCATGCCCAATGCAGGAAAATCCAGCCTGATTCGTTCGGTATCGGCCGCCACACCCAAAGTTGCCGACTACCCTTTTACGACCTTGCATCCCAATCTGGGCGTGGTCAGCGTCGATGATTTGCGCAGCTTTGTCATTGCCGATATTCCCGGCGTTATTGAGGGCGCGGCAGAAGGCGCAGGCCTTGGTTTGCAATTCCTGAAGCATTTGCTGCGTACCGGCTTGCTGCTGCATGTAATTGATGTTGAGCCCTACGAAAGCGCAGAATCGCCAGTGCAGGCAGCTAGAAAAATCATCCACGAAGTCGAAAAATGGAGCGATGAACTGGCCGCCAAACCGCGCTGGTTGGTGCTGAACAAGATCGACCGCCTGCCTGCCGACGAAGTCGATCAGCGCTGCCAAGCGATTGTCGACGAGCTGGAATGGACAGGGCCGGTCTTTAAAATTGCAGCAATTAACGGCGACGGCACAAGAGAGCTGATGTTCGCCATCATGAACTTTTTGGAACAGCAACGGCGGGAAAAAAGTGAGCAGGACTGATTTTGCCAAAGTTAAGCGGGTCGTCGTCAAAATAGGCAGCTCTTTATTAACCAAAGGCGGGCAAGGACTTGATAAAACCTCCATAGCTGCCTGGGTTGAGCAAATGGCCGGCTTAAGGCGGCAATCTATCGACGTGATCCTGGTTTCCTCAGGTTCCGTCGCCGAAGGCATGTGCCGCCTAGGCATGAAAGCACGCCCCAAGACATTACACGAATTACAGGCAGCGGCATCTGTCGGCCAAATGGGCTTGGTGCGCGTTTTTGATGACAACTTTCAGCAGCATCGCCTGCATGCAGCACAGGTGCTGTTAACGCACGACGACCTGTCCGACAGGCAGCGCTATTTAAACGCCAGAAGCACACTGCTGACATTGCTCAAGCTTGGCGTGGTGCCGGTTATTAATGAAAATGATGCAGTGGCGACCGAAGAGATACGCTTTGGCGACAATGATACGCTGGCAGCATTGGTCGCCAATCTGGTCGAAGCCGATTTATTGATTATCTTGACCGATCAGCAAGGCCTGTTTACGGCCGATCCCGGCTTAAATCCCGATGCTGAATTAATTTCCGAAATCAGCGTTAACGATGATCGCCTGGACATCATGGCAGGCGACAGCCGCAGCGGCTTAGGCCGAGGCGGCATGTGCACCAAAGTGCGGGCGGCGCGGCTGGCATCGAGATCCGGCGCAGCCACCGTCATTGCCGCAGGCGCAGTCGATAACGTCATTACTACGGTCATTGCCGGGGCTAATTTGGGCACCCACTTATTGCCGGACATTGAACCATTGGTAGCGAGAAAACGTTGGCTCGCCGGGCAATTGCAGATCAAGGGGCAATTGATGCTGGATGCGGGCGCAGTCAGGATGCTGCAAAACGAAGGCAAAAGCCTGTCTGGCCGTCGGCGTTAAAGCGGTATCAGGCCGGTTTGAGCGCGGCGAGCTGGTCTCCTGCATCGACGAAAGCGGCTTGGAAATTGCGCGCGGACTGATTAATTACGGCAATGCCGATACCCAGCTAATCAGCGGGCAAGAGCAGCTCGGAATTTGAAAGCATCTTGGGCTATTTTGACGATTCAGAACTGATACATCGGGATAATTTGGTGATGATTTAGCTGGATTTGTTGCCTTGAAAAATTATTTCGTCCACGAAAAACACAAAAAGCACGAAAAATATTCGAAAGAGACGCTAAGCTCTCCCCCGAATATTTAAGCCAACAAGACGCACTGATTTTGTTTCGTGTCTTTTGTGCCTTTCGTGGATGACTGCGGTTGATAAATCTGCGTAACCAGCACCATCCGTGTCTTATTCTTCTAAAAACGACAGGCAATAAAAAAGGCCGCAACTCGAAGAGTCCGGCCTTTTTTATTGAGTAATGCTAAAGCAATTAAGCGATAGCCTTTACTTTTGCATTCAATCTGCTTTTACCGCGTGCGGCTTTATTCTTGTGAATAATGCCTTTGGTAACTGCGGAATCGATAATCGGAACAGCAGTGTTATAGGCGGCTTGCGCTTTTTCTTTGTCGCCAAGCTTAACTGCGGCAATGATTTTTTTGATGAAGGTGCGTAAGTTGCTACGTTGTCCTGCGTTGCGAATACGGCTTTTTTCCGCTTGTCGCGCGCGCTTTTTAGCTTGTGCTGTATTAGCCATAGTGTCTCGATTCTTGGTGTAAGTTAATTAAGCCGTGTATTATCATTTTAAATGATATTATTGTCAAACTTTTTGACGCACCAAGACAGAAGCGCCGTTGAACAGGCAGATTTTTAAGTTGTCGTTGCCGGACAGAGCTTGAAGGCGTATTCGCTGGGCTTGCTGGGTTTTATCCTGATAAAGTGCTGGTGCCGGGCTTTACCTCGCGCGGCGACATGAAAACGCCGGTTCGCTACGGGGTTTACGCGATGATCGTCAGCTTAGGCCTGAATCTGGCGCTAGTTTTCCCGCTGGCGCATGCGGGGCTGGCTTTGGCGACGTCCTTGGGCGCTTTTTTTAACGCTGCCTTGTTGCTGAGAAAATTGCACAAGGACAAGATCTATCAACCGGCAAGCGGCTGGTGGCTGTTTTTTTTCAGGGTATCGCTGACCGGTGCAGTCATGGCCGCAGGCCTCTTTTATTTTATCGATCCAGCTTGGTGGAATGACTGGAGCTCGACAGCGCGGGTCATCAATCTGGTGAAATGGATAGGGCTAGGTTTGGTTTGTTACACGGCAACATTGCTGTTAACGGGGTTAAGGCTAAAACATTTGACCGGCCAGCGGCACGGGTAAGGCTTGGTAGGCTGAGCGATGCGCCCGCTACCGGGTTACAATTATATTTGTTATTCAAATCTTTTGAGATTTAGGAGTAAATATGTTGTTCTTTCGGATCAGACTTGCCAGCCTGGCATTTTTTGCGGGCATTTGGCTTTTTCCCTATCCCGCCTATTCAAAAACAATTGCAACAACTGAACCTGATGAAGTGCCAGCTCTAATAAAGTCCCTGAAGACTGGAAAAGAAGAAATTCGTATAGATGCTGCTTATAGATTGGGATTACTCTGGCCAAAACAAGATGTAAGAGGAGCATTTGCCGCACTTATTAAAGCCATGAAAGATCCATCCGAACAAGTTCGGGTACATGCAGCATCAGCGCTTGGCGAATTAAATGCCGAACAAGCTGTTGCTGTTTTAATTCATGCGATGCATGATCAAAGTTCAGAAGTGGTTTTATTTGCCGCTAAATCTCTCGGAGACATCGGTTCTCCAGCATCGTCAGCAGTACCTGAACTGTTAAATCTGCTAGAAAACAACAGCTGCGACATCCGGAAAGTAGCAGCTATTGCATTGGCAAAAATTGGAATTGGCGTTGAGCAAGCCGTTCCCGTGATGATCGAAGATCTTACTCTTCCTAATGAGTACTCACGTTATGAGGCTGCTTTGGCACTTGGTTATATGGGGCAAGTCGCACAACCCGCAATACCTGTACTGAAGAGTTTGCTTAAAGATCAATCTTGGAATGTACAACAGGAAGCGTGTCGTACTTTACGTGATATTGGTACCTCTGAAGCCAAATATGCACTTAAAGAATATCCTGAGTCCTGTGATTCAAGAGCAAATATAAAAATTGGTGTCGAACAAACCATTACAATGTTGATAGAAGATCTTAACCTTCCAAAAGAGTTTTCTCGTTTATCAACTATTTATTCACTTGGCTTGAAAGGGCAAGCAGCACAAGCAGCAATACCAGCACTGAAGGGCTTGCTTAAAGCTCAATCATTGCATGTACAACAGGAAGCATGCAATGCCTTACATCTTATTGGTACTTCTGAAGCCTATGATGCAGTTAAAGAATATACTGGAAATTGTTCTTCCGGGTTTATAAAATAAGTTTGTAAAGTTAGTTCAAGCGACAGCGAGAACAGATGTTTCCGGCAAAAGCCACCAGTTAATGCGCCAGACTTGTCGAATCAAAATTTAACACTATAATGTCATTTACTGTAAAAATGACTTAGGTTAAATATCTGCCATGAATCAACAAGCAGCCAAAATTTCAGCAGGCGGTCGTATCGTACTTCCCGCCCAAATGCGCGCCAGCCTTGGCATCCATGAAGGCGACGAATTGCTTATCTCGGTCGTCAACGGCGAAATACATATCACCCCTAAAGCGCTGGCTTTGCAAAACGCCCTCGCAATCGCTCGCAAACATTTAGCAGGCAGCCCTAATTTAAGCGACGCACTTATCGCAGATCGACGCGCAGAAGCCGTTAATGAATAGCTCCGTGGTACTCGATGCATCGGCACTGCTGGTACTTATTCAGAATGAGGCGGGGGCGGAAATGGTCAGTGCCGCTATCACCCAAGGCAAGGCAATGATTTCCACGGTTAACTTAAGTGAAGTCATTGGCAAGTTGGCTGAAACCGGAATGCCCAAAACTGCGATTGAAGCTTTTCAAGCCGAGTTGCCGATTGAAGTTGCCGATTTTAGTGAAACGATGGCGTTGGAAGCCGGCATGTTGCGGCTAACAACACGCCAGCTCGGTTTGTCGCTAGGCGACAGAGCCTGTTTAGCCACTGCGCAGGTGCTGGGCAATCTACCCGTGCTGACAGCCGACCGCGCTTGGGCCGATTTGAATATCGATTTAAAGATTACCCTTGTTCGTCCTTAAATCAACCTTGCGTCAACCTGACTTCCGCTTCATGGTATTTCGCCGCGCAATACTCAGCCACTTCGGCGGGCAAATGCGGTCCCGGCGCGGTTTTATCCCAGTCCAGCGTTTCCAGGTAATCACGGATATATTGCTTGTCGAAACTGGGCGGGCTAATGCCGACCTGATATTGATCGGCAGGCCAAAAGCGTGATGAATCAGGGGTCAAGGCTTCATCGATCAGGTATAAAACGCCGTTATCGTCGACGCCGAATTCGAATTTGGTGTCGGCAATAATAATGCCCCGTTCTTTGGCGTAGGCGGCGGCTTCTTTGTAAAGTGTCAGGCTGGCGTCGCGCACTTTTTCCGCCAAGTCCCGCCCCATCAATTCGACGGTTTTTTCAAAAGAGACATTTTCGTCATGCTGATCCACTTCGGCTTTGGTGGACGGCGTATAAATCGGTTCAGGCAATTGCTGCGCCTGTTGCAAACCTTCGGGCAGTTTAATGCCGCAGACTGCGCCGGATTTTTGGTAATCTTTCCAGCCGGAACCGATCAGATAACCGCGCACAATGGCTTCAACCGGCAGCGGTTTTAACAACTTGACGACGATAGCGCGGCCTTCAATCTGGGCGCGTTCGGCGGCATCGGGAACCACCTGTTCCAGCGGAATGTCGGACAGGTGATTGGGCATCACGTGCTTCATTTTTTCAAACCAAAAATTGGACACGTTGGTTAAAACACGGCCTTTACCGGGAATCGGATCAGGCAAAATCACATCGAATGCGGACAGCCGGTCGGTGGTCACAATCAGCATGTGTTTGTCGTCGATGTCGTAAATATCCCGCACTTTGCCGCGAGCGCGGAGCTTTAAAGACGACAGTGTTGATTGGTATAGAGCTTGTGGAGCGGTCATAGGTTCTCGCTGGGTGTCAAATAAGATAATTCTATCAGTTGTTAGTCAATTCAACGCGTTTTTAAACGCATGGCTCATCAACGGAACATATCCTTATTAACCGCTTTATCCATAGCCATTTTTGCGGTAATCATGCCTTTATCGACCAGTTCTTTCATATTCTGATCCAGCGTCTGCATGCCGTCCTTGCGTCCGGTTTGAATCGCAGAATACATTTGCGCCACTTTGGCTTCACGAATCAGGTTCCTGATAGCCGCCGTACCCACCATGATTTCATGCGCGGCAACACGGCCGCCGCCGATTTTCTTCAGCAGGGTTTGCGAAATAACCGCCTGCAATGATTCAGACAGCATAGCCCGGACCATATCTTTTTCCGCGGCAGGAAATACGTCGATAATACGGTCGATGGTTTTAGCGGCCGAGGTGGTATGCAGTGTGCCGAACACAAGGTGACCGGTTTCCGCCGCCGTCATCGCCAGCCGGATGGTTTCCAGGTCGCGCATTTCGCCGACCAGGATAATATCGGGATCTTCCCGCAATGCTGAACGCAACGCTTCATTAAAACCGTGGGTATCGCGCTTGATTTCCCGCTGGTTAATCAACGATTTTTGGCTCTCATGAACAAACTCGATAGGGTCTTCCACGGTCAGAATGTGCGCGTAATCGTTGCAGTTGATATGATTAATCATCGCCGCCAACGTAGTTGATTTGCCTGAGCCGGTCGGGCCGGTCACCAGAACCAGGCCGCGCGGTTTTTGGCATAACTCCTCAAAAAACTTGGGCGCCTTCAGGTCTTCCAGACTCAATATGACCGAGGGAATCGTCCTGAATACGGCGGCTGCGCCGCGCTCCTGATTAAATGCGTTAACACGAAACCGGGCAACGCCGGGTAATTCAAACGAAAAATCGGTTTCCAGAAATTCTTCATAATCTTTGCGTTGCTTGTCATTCATAATGTCATAAATCAGCGCATGCACCTCTTTATGATCCAAAGGTGGAATATTAATTCGCCGAATATCGCCATCAACCCTAATCATAGGCGGTAGCCCAGCCGACAAATGTAAATCCGATGCCTTGCTTTTAGCTGAAAAGGCCAGTAATTCGGCAATATCCATAACATCCTCTTGACGATAAAAATAAAAATATCCTTATACCATAGTTCATATTTTCATTTTTTAAATGTGATTGTTGTGTTAATTTTTAATGATTGTGTTGTCTAATAACCGACAACTGACGAAACGGACAACTCATGACAACCATCACTGAAAGACTCAAACACATACGTTCGCAAATCAGCGACGCGGAACTGGCCTGCAACCGCCAGCCCGGCTCAGTGCTGTTACTGGCCGTCAGCAAAACCAAGCCGGCCGAAGATATTGCCGCCGCTTATCAAGCCGGGCAACGCCATTTCGGCGAAAATTACTTGCAGGAAGCCTTGAGAAAGCAACAGGAATTGGGCGCATATGACTATTACCTGGCACTTTATCGGTCCCATCCAGTCCAATAAAACCAAGCCGTTGGCGACGCATTTCGATTGGGTGCACAGCGTCGACAGCTTAAAAATAGCCAAACGCCTGAGCGAACAGCGCCCTGCTCATTTGCCGCCACTCAATATTTGCCTGCAAGTCAATATCAGCGACGAAGCGAGCAAGTCCGGCATTGCCCTGTCCGAATTGCCGCAACTGTGCGAACAAGTCGCCAAGCTGCCCAACCTGAAGCTGCGCGGCGTCATGGCCATTCCCGCCCCGCAGGACGATTTTGAGCAACAGCGTCAGCCTTATAAAACGCTGTATCAGGCCGTTGCAAAGCTGGGACGCCCCGAGCTGGATACTTTCTCGTTCGGCATGACCGGGGATTTAAAAGCCGCGATTGCCGAGGGCTCGACTATCGTCAGAATCGGCACCGCGTTATTTGGCGAACGGGATTATTCCTGACAATAACGGGTACGGAGATCACCCGTAAGATATAAATCAATTTAATTACCCTCTGTTGGTTCATTTTCAGCTTTGGCTTACATACGCCGACCATTTTTTGCGCCACAATGCGGCCGTGCCAAATCGCCATTGCCCGCCAAGCTCCTGTGTCGCGTTTAGATCGAACCGATCGGCGCGTAACATTCCTGACATCATAGGCTGATCCAGAACCAGGCACACGAATTGCGAAAAGGCAATGCCGTAATAACTCTTATAGCAAATGACTAACGGGGAAACGATGGAAAATCTTAGTGAAAAAATCGAACACATTGTTGTACTGATGATGGAAAACCGCTCCTTCGACAGCATACTTGGGCAGCTCTATCCGCCGGACAACCCCGGATTCAACGGGCTGAAAGGCAATGAAACCAATCCGCTGCACGGTGGAGCGGACGTTAAAGTGTGGAGCAGCAAGAAATTCGACCAGAAATCCATGTCGATTCCCGATCCGGATCCCGGCGAAAAATGGACAGACATCAACATGCAGCTTGGATTGGACATAGCAACAGGGAGCGGAACACCAACGATGAAGGGCTTCGTCAACAATTATGTCCAGCAGACCGCCAAAGCTTCCGGCAGCTATGTGCCGGAAGCGATCATGCATTACTACACTCAGGAACAACTCCCGGTCATCAGCAAACTGGCAAAGCAATTTGCGGTGTGCGACAACTGGTTCGCTTCCGCGCCCTGCCAGACATGGCCGAACCGTTTCTTCCTGCATTGCGGCACGGCTGAGGGCTATGAAAACAATTCGCCCACGCATTTTCCTTACCTGATGGAAACGATTTTCAACCGTTTCAGTCACCCTGATTCATGGAAAATCTATTTCCATGACTTCCCTCAAACCCTGACCCTGAGCCGTTTGTGGCCGCATCTGGAGCGGTTCAGATTTTTTGAGAAGGACTTCGCGAGGGACGCCGCAGCCGGAAAACTGCCATCCTATACCTTCATCGAGCCGCGCTATTTTCCGGACGTGAAATTGCCCAACGACCAGCATCCACCGCACCATGTGGGAATGGGCGAAGATTTAATCGCCGAAGTCTACAATGCGATCAGAAGCGCGCCGACCTGGGAAAAGACCCTGCTGATCATCATTTACGACGAGCACGGCGGAATCTACGACCATGTCACACCGCCAGCAGCCGTCCCTCCCGACAATTCGCATTCACAACCATTCGGATTCGACCGTTACGGAGTCCGGGTTCCTGCGGTACTGATCTCACCTTACATCAAGGCCGGGACTATTCTGAAACCACCGCAAGGATCGGCTTATCCCTTCGACCATACATCGGTCATAGCCACCCTTAGAAGATGCTTCTCTCTCGGCGCGCCTATCAGCCATCGAGACGCCGTCGCCCCGGATCTCGAAAGCGTCCTGAATCTCGACGCACCGCGGAATGACTGCCCGGAGAAAGTCGTCCCCTTGCCCTACGTTGTCAGTGCCACAGATCTCGAAAAAGCATTGCACGCGCCCCTGAACGATTTCCAGAAGGCGATGCATGAAGCTGCCGCCCACCTTCCCGTTCTCGGAAAAGGCAATATTTTTGACGACATTGAGAACCATATCGAGAACCTGGTGAAAAAGATCAAGAAGCCCGATGTTCCCGATAACAAAACCCCTGCCACTGCGGTTCCATTCATCAGAAATAAATTAAGCACCTTTCTGGGCAATATCCGCAAATAACTAATGATTCATTGTTTTTAAATAATCCATAACCAAAAACTCGGGCGAAGTTCCGGGAAAAACAAAAAAGGAGAGAACCATGTTAAACAGCACCAACTTGGAAGTCGCAATCGGCCTAATCTTTTGTTACGCTTCCGTCGCTCTAATTGTCAGCTCCATCAACGAGGCCATTGCTTCCATCCTTAAGCTGCGCTCCAAGTCACTGTTAGACGGCGTCAAGTCCCTACTCAATGATCCAAATTTTAATGGGCTTGCGCTCAATTTATACAACCACGGCTTGGTGAGCCCCCATGACCAAGGGAATGCGGCAAATGCTCAAGATCTCACCAACAAACCCTCTTATATCGATCCCAAGCATTTCGCCATCGCCCTTATCGACAGCATACAAACCAAAACCGGTGATTTCATTCAGCTTGGCGCGGACATCAATGCAATCCCCGATCCCCAGATAAAACAGCTTCTGCAAAGCATCTATGCACGCGCCTCGGGAAAGATTGAAAACGTTCATGCCGAGTTGGCAACATGGTTTGACTCCGGCATGGATCGGCTGTCAGGCGGCTATAAGCGCCGCTCCCAACTTTATTGCTTCATCATCGCCCTGGCAATTGCAGCGCTCTTCAATATCGATAGTTTTCACCTGTTCACCACGCTTTGGCAACACCCTGCCATTACAGCGGGGATCACTCCGCCAGCCTCCTCGACAGACATTCCATGGAAAATGCTTATGTCCTTACCTATCGGCTGGACGGATGGCACTCCACCGATAAACGGCACTCAATTAGCGGGTTGGCTGTTGACTGCATCGGCCACTCTATTCGGCGCGCCATTTTGGTTCGACCTTTTGCAGAAGCTGGTTAACCTGCGAAGCACCGGCAACAAACCGGGTTCCGACAGAAAATCAACCGCCAATTAGACCTGGAATGAAAAAAATCATGACTTATATAAAAATAATCAGCAAAACAGTCCTGGCATTAATACTGAGTTTGAGCCTTCCGGCACATGCGGACGGCCAGCCTGGGCAATTCGACTATTACCTGCTGACCCTGTCCTGGTCGCCTGAGCATTGCGCGGCAGTGCCGGGCGACAAAGTTCAATGCAACGGCGGCGAGCATTACGGATTCGTCGTGCACGGGTTATGGCCGCAATACAACAAAGGCTACCCGGATTCCTGTTCCACGACTCCCGCCGTTCCCGAAGCGGTCGTGCAGGAAATGCTCCCGGTCATGCCCAGCGAAAAACTGATCCAGCACGAATGGGAAAAACACGGTACATGCAGCGGCAAAACGGTCGACGAATACTTCGGCCTGATCCAGAGTACGTTCCAGACCATCAAAATCCCGGCTGCTTTCGCAAATCCGAACCAGCAAGTCAAAACTTCGGTTGCTCAAATTCGGCAACAATTCCATGACTCGAACCCAAGCTTGCAGATGGCTGTAGCCTGCAAAGGCAAATACCTGCAAGAGGTTAGGCTCTGTTTCGACAAAACCATGCAGCCCACGGCATGCAGTACCGGCGTCAGGGATCATTGCCCTGCATCCACCGTAATCATGCGTCCAGCCCAATAACCAACTGAGGATAAAATCATGACATTAAGCGCACTTGACGAAAACGGCAACCCGGTAGACTGGTGGTTCGCCTACAAAATCCCCAAACTCACCCAGGACGCAAGCACACCCAGCGCCACCGGCTACGAGTATGTTTATTACGATCCGAAAATCGGTAAGGTCGACAAATCGCCTTATCTGCTGACCGAGGGCAAAGGCGCAGTCGATCTTACCTTGAGTTCCGTTTTCGACAATCCCGCCGACACCACCGGCTGGATCATCTACAACGACGAAATGCCAGCCAGTGTCGGCGGCAAGGACGACGGCAGCCTGGGGCATACCAAAGGCGTCATCGCCTTCGATACCGCCTCGCAAACCGCATTTTGGATGCTGCATTCCTGGCCCAAGTACGCCAATCCCGGCGTTGACGGCATGCCGACGCCCATGTACGGACAGACTTTTCTTTGTATTTCGCTGGACATGGCAACAGCCGGCAAGATTGCCGAACAAATGTCCAACCATCAGGAACCGCAAGTCTACAAACCACGCATCCCGTCTTCGCTAGACCAATCCGACGCGCTATACCTGCTCACCCAGAAATTGAACCCGAATGCGTCAGGGGATTCGGAAGTATTGGAATGCACCTTCTCGCGGCGGACTCAACTTCAAAGTGATCGCAAAGAATCGCAAGTGGGGCAAAGATTTCTGGAACGACCTGGTCGGCCCGACGCTCGGCTCGGACATAGATGTGGAAACCTGGATACGCGGAAAAATCCCGCCGACTCTCGACAGCGACGGCATCCACAAAACCTTCGACGTCAAATACATCGACCTGAGCCTACTCGGCGCGCCCTGGGCATGGCCCGAAACCCATGACCATGCCAAGTGGGGCATCACCGTCGATTCCGACTGGATCTGCGTCGGTGACATCAACCGCATGGTCTCGCAGGAAAACCGCGGCGGCGGAACAATCGCATTTCAGGACGAAAAGCTGTGGGCGGCGCTGTCGAAAACCGACCTTATCGTCGCGCCGCCAGGACACAGCAGAAGCGATGCACGGGATTTGATTCAATCGACTCATCAGCCTGAGGATGAGGCTGGGTGATTTGTTTTTGAGATTATTAAAGCGCCTGATTACAGGGCGCTTTAACCGGCAATTAATCAGGGAGTCTGGATTTTTAGATGTACTGCTAACATGATAAGCTTAATCAAAGCGGCTTGGTGATTTATACCACCCTCCTACAATAAGGCATGTAATGATGAATAGCGCTGCTTTTACGATAACAAAAAATCAGGAAATAACATGCCCGTAATCTCCTATTTTTTGGCATTTATATCCGTATGTACCATGATGACCATAATCCGCCGCATTTTCATGTGGAATATCAAGGCCATCAAGCGTTAATGGCTATTGAAAATGGTGAGCTTTTAGAAGGATCCTTGCCTAACAAAGCAATAAAATTGGTGCGCGAATGGGCGAAAGAACATCAACAGGAATTATTGATCAACTGGAAAAATGCCACTGAATTAAAACCATTACAACGTATTGCAGGAGCCGATAATGATTAAAATAATCCAAGCAAAGCATGTGCAGCAAAAAATTTTACGTTTGTATTTTTCCGATAACTCATGGGGGGATTATGATTTGCAACCCTTGATTGATCGACAAACGGAACTAGTTATCCCGTTGAATGACGAGTCGTACTTTAAGCAATTTTTTTTGGAACTGGGTGCGTTATGTTGGCGTAACGGCTTGGAATTAAGCCCCGGCAACATTCATAAAAAACTGGCGGAACAGCAACAATTGCATCATGAGACTAAAGTGGCCTGATTGCTTTGGTAAGGTTCTTTTATATGGGCGCACTTTATTTCACAGTCGGATGGGTGCATGCTGCCCCATCCAGCTTGATGAGCAATCCATGCAGGACATCAAGGTTCCCAGTACGATTGAACATCGAAAAGGAGTGCGGTGCACAATGCAAGATCAGGAACTTTTTTCTTTTTCGTCATTAACGACGAACAGTTGATAGGGAATTTATTTTTATGAGTTGGAGAAAATCCCGTCTTCTTGAAACAAAACTTATTCCAGATAGTTTGTGGGATGCAGAAAACTCTATATTGTTGCTTCCGCCCTCTCTGGTTAAGGCTTATGCGACGCTGATTAACCGCCATGATCTTCAGGAACTAGCCGTTTCGCGGGATTCGAAAAATCCTCCAACTGGCGGGCTAACTCAAGAGAAAACCGATGAGCATTTCGCTCAGGCTTTTGATGGCTCTGTGGCGCGAGCACAGCTCGCGTTACTTGATCCTAAATGCGATGCAGTTCCCTCATCTAATGCTTATATTCAATGTTTGGCTGGCAATAAATTGAGCTTAACTGATGCGCCGTGTGGTGCCGGAGCAGCAGCATTTTCTTTTCTTGCAAATATCGCAGAACTTCGTGCTAAAGGTGTCCTACCGAGACAGCCTTTGGATGTGTGTTTAATTGGTGCTGAACTTCTAGAGCCTGCGAGAGTGTATGCGCAATTATTGTTAAACGAACTTTGTCTTGAATTGGAAACGCAAGCCATATTTGTCGAAGCCGAATTTATTTCTTGGGACGTTACCGAATCGCTTAGCAATACTGATTTAATTACAAGAATGACATTGGCATCTGGCACCCACCCACAACGCTTATTAATTATTGCTAATTTTAACGGTTTTCTTGAAAAGGAGAAGAAAAGGAGCGAGGCAGAACCTCAGTTTAATGAATTATTTCGTCATGCCTCTGGAAAAAATAGCGTTGCGCTGTGGATTGAACCTGATATGAACCGTGCTACTAGTAATGGGGGTTTGTTCCATTGGCTACGCAACAAAATTGCGAATACAAAGTGGGGCAAATTTATCAAAGAGCTTTCCGATAATATCGAACCAGTTCTAACTTCTTCTGCTGAATTTCAATTGCCCCTTGCACTTGATGAGACTGCTACTGTTCGCCTAGCTGTGATGCCACTTAGCCTAGAGCGAACTGAATGAAAAAATCTTTACGCCCAGGTATTCTTGCCGTGCGGGCAGTTAATCAATATCGACGCAGAGAAGTCTTCGCATATTTAGGGTTACGTTACTATCTGGAAAATACGGCTGCTCTTAGCGATACATGGGCAAGGCAAGTTGCCACAGACTTGGTATTAACTCGCACTAACACACCTTACTTCCAAGCCCAACATTATAAGGAAATAACAGAATCGGGGGATGTGACCCATCGACCAATTTTCCTACCTGGAGCAAATGAGGCTTTGGCAGAAGCCGTCCTATTGGATGAATGCGCCAATCGACCTGGTTTTGCCAATCCAAAATCCGTATACAGTTATCAACTGAATAGTGGCAATGATCGTTCGGGAATATTTAAACCTTACATGGATGGACTTAAACATAGGCACAGCAAGATTGCAGAAGCTTGCGTGAGAAGTCCTGATAGCGGCGTAGTACTATTCACCGATATTAAGCGCTTCTACCCTTCTATCTCATTAGAATTGGCGTTGGCAGCATGGCGTAAAAAATGCGAACAAACCAAGCTTCCAAATCATTATCGTGAGCTTGGTGAAAAAATAATTAACGATCATGGCATTGCTGGAGGTAGCGAAAATAAAGGAGTTCTAACCGGGCCTATGTTCAGTCATTTGATCGGTAACTTGATTATGGGTGAACTTGACACTGCGGCAGATGAATTATCTGCAAAATATTTCCGCTATGTAGACGACATAACTCTGGTCGGCAGCCAAACTGACGTTAATCAATCCTTGCAAACGATACGAAGCAAAATTGAGGATATGGGTTTTGAACTGCATGATGGCGAATCTTCCAAATGCTTTGAAGTTTCAACTAAGGACTGGCTTAAAGGCCGGCACGATTTTGAGACCAATAAAAACGCTATTTCATGGATGACTTTAATTGGCGATCTCAAACGTTTTTTATTGGCCAATCCAGATAAGCGCCAAGCACTTCAGAATGCTTTCCAGACTGAAGATTTTCGAATACCTGTTCAGGATTATTCCAAGGCGATTTATGAATCCAGTTCTTTGGAAAAAATCAAGTATTGGGCGAGACGGTCTTGGTTTAGACGTAATGTAGCCAATGTCTCTATCGAAAGTCTAATGGCCCAAGCCCGTTGGCTTCGAAAATACCACGAAGATACTTTTAGAGAGTTGGCTCAATCTACTCAGGATAAACAAGACTTTGAACGAAAACGCTGTATACCCAAACTTCGCTATTACTTAGGGCGGCTTATTTATCTTGGAACCGAAGATACCCTTTCATCGCTTTATTCGCTAGCTACAGAACTGCCGGAGCTGCAATTTCACGCTTCAGTTATGCAGGCGGTGGCAACTGGTGATATCGACCAAATCTTAACTATGGGTACTAATGTTGCACAAGCAGTAGCACAACCTCTTAAAGCTTCAGGTAAGGTGGTGAAAACATTATTACCTTTTTCACCAGCAGTAGAGCAATCATTTGCCGTTTTTTTACTTAACGATGTGTCTGTGCAGTGTGAGCAAGATAATCCATCAGAATTGTTGCGTTTTGCAAAGCTAGGAACTGATCTCGGAATGATGAAAAGCTCCGATCCATTTATCCGAGAAATCGCTTGCCTCCATGGATTAAGTGAAAAGCCACGACATTCTGGTTTACTTGAAACCGTTTTTGATGTGGATGAGGATTTAGCCTTGGATGCTATTTCGCAACTTCAACAATCTTTACCCTCATAAAAAATAATTCCTGTAGATCGGGTATGTGGTTTATACCCGACATTTTCATGCTTCAATACTAGACAAGAGGTCTAGTATTGAAGATCACAGCTCCCTTAAAACCTGCAATGGGGATTTATTAACCACATTCCTTACGCCCCAGCATCCGGCCGTGCCCACAAATAATGCGCCCGTTAGCGGCACCACCACCCATAAATATAGATTAACGCGGTACTCCATATGCATAACATGGGTGTATAAAGCGTAGAGCATCGCTTCCGCTATGATGACCGCCAACAGGCCGGCAATCAGCCCGAGCAGGCTGAATTCGATGATGTGGGTTTTCCTTAAAAACGCCCGCTTGGCGCCTAGCGTTCGCATCAGTGCACCTTCATGGATGCGGGTATCCAAGGTTGAATAGACTGCCGCGAACAATACCGTGAATCCGGCCATCAGCGCAAAATACAGCAGGTAGTTTATGGCCTGGGTCAGCTGGGCCAGAATGGTTTGAAGTTGGCGCAAGATTAAATCGACTTCCAAAATGCTGGTGCTGGGGTATTTTTTGACCAGCGCGTTTAAGAAATTCTTTTGGCTTTCGGGCAAGTAAAAGCTGGTGATAAAGGTGCTGGGGAATGCATCCAGCGTGCCGGGCGAGAAGATCATGTAAAAGTTCGGCTTCATGGTATCCCACTGGAGTTCGCGGATGCCGGCGACGGTAGCGGTAAACTGTTCGCTGCCGACAGTAAAGGTTAACTGGTCGCCTAATTTTATTTTCAGGCTTTTGGCTAGTTTCTGCTCGACGGAGACCTGCCCGGTTTGCGCATCTTGCCACCAGCTTCCGGCGGTGATTTTATTATCTTCCGGCAGTTCTTTACTCCAGGTCAGGCTTAATTCCCGATGCGTGGCGTTTTCGCCCTGCGAGTCCTTGCTGACGATTTGCTGCACCGGCGTGTTGTTGATGGTCACCAGCCGCCCCCTGACCACCGGGTAAAACCGGCTGCCTTTGATTTGTTGCTGTTGCAGGTCTTCTTGGAAGTTTTGCTGTTGGTCGGGAAAAATGTTCAGCGCGAAATGGTTGGGCGCATTTTCCGGCAGCTGTTTTTGCCAATCATCGATCAAGTCGGTGCGCACGGTAAAACTGAGCACCATCGCCACCAGCGTAATGGAAAAAGCCAGTATCTGCCCAACGCTGCCGCGGGTATTTTTTAACAAACCCTGCAAGCCGAAACGCCAAGTCAGGCCAAGATGCGGTAACAGTCTCCGGCTAAATCGCAACAAGGCATAAACGAACAAACTGAATATCATCAAGGCGCCCAAACCGGTGCCGATGATGATCGCGGTCATTTTAAGATCGTCGGTATAGCGCCAGATCAATACGCCGATAATGCCGATTGCCAAACCGTAAATAAGCCATGCGCTGGTGGGCATGGGTTCCAGTTCGCGGCGCAGTACCCGTAACGGCGAGACTTTTTTAAGGCGCAATAGCGGCGGCAGCGCGAAGCCCAACAGAATCGCCATGCCGATGATAAAGCCGAAAAACATCGCCAACAATCCGGGACTGGCGACCTGCTGGGGCAACAGCGATCTTAACAAATGAAACAATGCCTGCTGAGCAAACCAGCCCAACAGGCAACCGACAGCACTGGCTAATAAACCCAATATGACGAACTGACTGCCGTATAGCCAGAGGATTTCGTTCTGTTTGCAACCCAGGCAACGCAGGATGGCTGTGGCGTTAAAATGCCGTTCGGTATAGCGCCGTGTCGCCATCGCAATCGCCACGCCGGAAATCAGGATGACGACAATGCTGGATAAGCCCAGATAGCGTTCTGCGCGCTCCAAGGCCGAACCCAATTCCGGGCGGTCTTCATGGATGTCCATGATGCGCTGGGACGGATTCAATTGCGGTTTGATCCAGTGGTTGAATTCGGTTAACGCTTTGCTGTCGCCGCTGAACTGGAAGAAATAATGCACATGGCTGCCCGGCTGCAAAATGCCGGTCGCCTGCAAGTCGTCGGCATTGATCATCACGCGCGGGGAGAAACTGTAAAAATCGCCGCGTTTGTCGGGTTCGTAGGTGATGATGTCGCTGACGGTCAGTTTTTTTTCGCCGACCTGCACCGCGTCGCCGAGGTTGAGCTTAAGCGCCGACAGGATGCGTTTTTCAACCCATGCGGTTCCGGGCTTTGGGCCGGTGTGAGCGATAGTTTCAGCCGATGCCGCATCTGTCGTCGTTTTTAAAAAACCGCGCAACGGGTAAGCGGAGCTGACCGCTTTGATGCCCGCCAATAACAGCTCGTCATGCTCCATCAACACGCTGGAAAACTCAAGTGTTTGCGCCTGTGCCAGATTAAGTTGCGTTGCTTTGGTTAGCCATTCGGCAGGAATCGCAGCCGGACTTGCGATCACCAAATCGGCCGCCATGAATTCCGCAGCTTGCGTGGTCATGGTGCGTTGCAGACGGTCTGCAAACAGCGATATGGCGGTTGAACTGGTCACCGCAATAATCAATGCCAGCGCCAATATGGTCAACTCGCCGGAACGGCTGTCGCGCCATAACAGCCGCAATGCTAAATTAAAACGTGTCATATGTGTGTCCATAATATTTATGCTTAAAATCTGCCTCGAACAACATGGATGCCGCCCTCCAGCCACTATCTAGCGTAGGGCGTGCCGTGCGCGCCTTCGCCGCTGGGCAATACATCGACGATTAAACTTAGCTTCTTTTTGGCGCGCACGGCACGCCCTACTCGACTATTTGCCCGGAATCCAGTTTAATGGTGCGCTGGCATCGAGCCGCCAAGGCTTGGTCATGCGTCACCAGAATCAGCGTGGTGTTGTTTTCCTGATTAAGCTCGAACAGCAAATCGATAACAGTCGCGCCGGTTTTGCTGTCCAGGTTACCGGTCGGTTCATCGGCAAACAAAATCGCAGGTTGGGTCACAAAGGCTCTGGCCAAGGCCACGCGCTGTTGCTCGCCGCCGGACAAGTTTCTGCGGCGTATGCGATAAACGGTGCGACAGGCCGACTCTATCCAATAACGCGGTGGCAGCGGCTTTGGCGTTTTTATCGCCGCTTAATTCCAGCGGCAGCATCACGTTTTCCAACGCGGTCAGTCCTGGCAGCAGTTGAAAGGACTGGAACACAAAGCCTATCAGCTGATTGCGGATCGCCGCCCTGCCGTCTTCGTCCATCACGGTTAATGATTTGCCGTTCAGGCTGATAGCTCCCGGAAGTCGGCGTATCCAACCCGGCCAGCAGACTGATTAAGGTCGATTTGCCCGAACCGGACTCGCCGACAATCGCAATACTTTCACCGGATTTGATTATCAAATCTATGGATGACAAGATATGCAATATTCCATCGGATGTAATAACCGATTTACCCAGGTTTTCCGTTACTATATCGCCAGGGATGTATCGTCAGCCCGCTGGAATGTAATGCAATGTTGTTTAATGACTGAGTTTGCATAATGACCCGATTTTTATTTGCCGTGATTATTTCGTTAATGTCGATGACCGCTACGGCCAAATCCATTGTGGTATTGGGAGATAGTATCAGTGCCGGTTACGGAATTGAAGTGTCGCAAGGCTGGGTGACGTTATTGCAGAAAAAACTGAATGAAAAAGGTGCAGATCATATTATCCACAACGAAAGCATCAGCGGCGATACGACGGCCGGCGGTTTGGCGCGGATAGACCGGGCCTTGACCTTGCATAAACCGGATGTCGTGATTATCGAGCTGGGCGCAAATGACGGCTTGCGCGGTTTGCCGCCGGAGCTGATAAAAAGCAATCTTGCCGAAATTGCCCATCGTGCGCAGCGATCCGGGGCCAAGGTTTTGCTGCTGAGCATGAAAATCCCGCCCAATTACGGCAAACGTTATATCGATCTTTTCTACAATATTTACCCGCAGTTAGCTAAGGAGCTGCGCGTCCCGTATGTACCTTTTATCATGGAAGATGTCGCCCTGACCAAGGACATGATGCAAGCGGACGGCCTGCATCCCAATGCCAAAGGCCAGCCGTTCATTGCAGATAAAGTATGGCCGCAGTTGCTGCCTCTATTAAAATAAAATAACTTCAACAAGAAGAGAACCCTAGATGAAAACACTAACACTCGAAAAAGCCAATATCATTATCAATACCGCGACCAACAAAGCCCGCAAATTAAACATGGCGCCGATTACCGTGGTGGTTTTGGATGCGTCAGGACATTTAAAAGCCATGCAGCGGGAAGACGGCGCAACGATGATCAGAGAGCAGATCGCTACCGCAAAAGCCTGGGGCGCGGTCAGCATGGGCATATCGTCGCGCAGCTTGGCCAGCGTGGCGGAAGAAAGACCCGATTTTATGAATGCCCTGCTAAACATGGCGGATGGAAAAATCATGCCGGTTCCGGGCGGCGTGCTGATACGCGACACCAAAAATAATGTCATCGGCGCGGTCGGCATCAGCGGCGATATTTCCGATCAGGACGAGCGTTGCGCGATTGCAGGCATCGAGGCGGTGGGATTTATTGCAGGGGTTTGAGGTTAGCCAATCGCCTTTAATATCAATAATTAATCCTCTGCTCTAGGCCGGGATAACAAATCAAGCTATCTGGATAAAGGTTCAGATCTAACAAGCCAACGGAAAAACTATGTGCTGGAGCGGGGAAGCGTCAACTGTATTAGCGACTATCGGATTATCGAGCACCGCTTATTTCTACTATAAAAAAGAACCGGCCCCGCTTTGTTATGCCTTAGGCTTCTTCTCGCTGATGGAAGCCTTGCAGGCCTATACCTATACGGTGATTGACGACTGCTCCAATCCCGGCAATCAGGTGGCGACCTTGCTCGGCTATATCCATATCGCGTTCCAGCCGTTTTTTGTCAACGCGGTATCGATGTATTTCATCCCTGAAAAAGTCAGGGACAAGATTGCCGCTTCGGTTTATTTTATCTGTCTGGTGACGACGGTCTGCTTGTTGATACGGCTGTATCCGTTCGAGTGGGCGCCGTTCTGTTACGAGGTTAAAACCCGGTTTATCCTGTACGCCGAATCGTTCAACGTGCCGTTTTGCGGCAGGCGGATCTGTTCTACATCCGGCGACTGGCATATCGCCTGGGAAATCCCGGCGACAGCCAATCTGGTGCTGTTCAATATGTATGTTGTAGCGGCGTTTATTATGCCTATTTTCTACGGCTCGTGGAAAATGACGACCTACCATATTATTACCGGGCCGCTACTGGCTTGGATGACGACCAGCAATCCCAACGAATGGGCGGCGGTCTGGTGTCTGTATTCAATCGGTTTATTGCTGTTGCTGGTCAAAACGCCGATACGCAATTATTTGCATGTGCGAAGCTGGTTTTGGTGGAAGTATCTGAAAACATAGCTATTTAGAACTAATGCAATGGAACGCAGATGACGCTGATTGATTATGATGATCGCAGAATTTTATGAGTTGAGATTTGTTCTTGAGCTTCGCAATAAAGACACAACACGTTATAAAATCAGGAAAAATATTATTAAATCATAAGCAATCAGCGTCATCAGCGTTCTATTTTTTCTTCTGAGTCGTTACGACCCGGTAGCAAAATAACTTAGTCCTGCGTCGGTCTTCAATCTGAACGATCGATTCCGGCTGCCAATCCGGTACCGGAAAAGATGATGAAATGAACAGGCTGCCAGGGCGCATTTCACGCCTGACTTTCTCGCCCAGTTCTGTCATGACCGCCGGGGAAAGAAACGCAAACACCACATCATAGCGGCCAAGGTCACAGCCCCATAAGCTGTCGCGTTTTACAGTCCGCATTCGGGAGTTTTCGGCAGCGCCAGGCGGTGATCAGCCACGGCAGCGGTGCGCGTTCCCAGGCATCGACTACCATGGCACGATGCTGCGCCAGCGGCACTGCAACCGAACCGACTCCCGCGCCGAGATCGGCGAACGTGCCGGCATTTTCCCGTTCAACAATGACCGCCACCGCATCCGCTACGGCGGAAGAAGACAGGAACAGCGGCACATCACCCTTGACCGTACCCCAAAACACCAGCGCCAGCAGCAGCACGATCAGCAGATACAACCAGGAAGGCAGTTGCAAGGTGAGCAGGGCGATAGCCGCAGGCAGAAACAGGAAATGGATGGGAAGCCACCAGTACGGCTGGCGCAAAACGCGGGACCACAAGGCCGCCGTAGCGCCTTGCATCAGCGCCAGTCGCCATGCGCCGTGAAACAGCGCAGGCGACATCCAGGCTAAAGCGATTGTAAGCGCCAAGCCCAGCGCTTGCGAGGCAAGCGCCTTGAATAACGTTATCAGGCTTGTCGTCCCGACGTTAATTCTTCGGTGAACTTGGTTTGGCCGCAGGAATCTCAGGTACCGGGACAGGAGCCGGAGTTGGAGCGGAAGCCGGATTCACAATTTTGGATACCACTTCTTTAGCAGCCTTTTCCTCTTCGGCTTTACGCCGATTGCCTTCGCCAAACAGCGTAACGGAAATCATAAACAAGACAGTCGATATAACCAGAATTAAAAATCTGTCCGGCTTTTTCAAAAAGAATAAAGGCCATTTCGGTTTAATCATTCCGACAATAAAAAAAAGCAGGGTCCAGATCCCTGTATGAAAAGCGATGGTTATCAGCATTATAATTACTCGTTAACTTACATTTAGATAGATTTATATTATTATTAGTTGCACGGCTGTTTGCAACCCGCACGATGTTATTTTAACGGTTTTACTTTATCAGGGTCTGAATTGTTCAGTATTGCTTTTTCAGTCACTTGAAATCGCGCATCCACATCAAAACTCTCGTCTATAGAGTTTTCAAACAAAAATCAGGAGGTTCTATGGGTGGTTTTGCTTTAGCATTATTGGTTTTCGCTGTCTTGATGGTATTTATGAGCGTCAAGTCGGTTCCTCAGGGCATGGAATATACGGTCGAACGCTTCGGCAAATACACCAACACGCTGACGCCGGGCTTGAATATTATCGTGCCGATTATTGATCGCATCGGCAAAAAGATGGTGATGATGGAACAGGTAATGGATGTGCCGTCCCAGGAAGTTATTACCAAAGACAATGCGATGGTCACCGTGGACGGGGTGATTTTCTACCAAGTCATGGATGCAGCCAAAGCCGCTTATGAAGTCAGCCAGCTGGGTTGGGCCATCCTGAATCTGGTGATGACCAATATCCGTACCGTCATGGGTTCAATGGACCTGGACGAATTGCTGTCGCGCCGGGATGACATCAATGCACGACTGCTGTCTGTTGTCGACGATGCCACGACGCCGTGGGGCATCAAAGTGACCCGTATTGAAATAAAAGACATTGCCCCGCCCAAAGATTTGGTCGAAGCCATGGGCCGGCAAATGAAGGCCGAACGCTTGAAACGCGCATCCATTCTTGAGGCCGAAGGTTTAAGGCAATCCGAGATTTTACGCGCGGAAGGTGCGCAACAGGCCGCCATTCTGGAAGCCGAAGGCCGCAAAGAAGCGTCTTACCGCGATGCCGATGCCCGCGAACGTTTGGCGCAGGCTGAAGCCAGAGCGACGCTGATGGTGTCGGAAGCGATCGGCAAAGGCGACGTCCAGGCCATCAACTATTTCGTCGCGCAAAAATACATTGAGGCATTAAAAGATATAGGAGCTTCAGGCAACAGCAAACTGGTTTTCATGCCGCTGGATTCGTCAAGCGTGATTGGCGCCCTCGGCGGCATTAGCGAATTGGCCAAAGAAGCCATGACCAAAAAAGAGCTGACATGGCTGAATTGGAGATTGTTTTCTGGAACTGGTGGGTATTAGCCCTCGTTCTGTTGGTAGTAGAGTTGCTGGCCCCCGGTTTTTTCTTCCTATGGATGGCGGCTTCAGGCTTTGTAACCGGCTGCCTGTTATTGCTGATACCCGCAATCGACACCGATTTGCAGATATTGATTTTTTCCGTACTGTCTGTTGCTGCGATCACCGCATGGAAGCTTTACGGCAAAAAACACACCGTCGCAACAGACCATCCGTTGTTGAACAAGCGCGGCGCTCAATACATCGGCAGGGTCTTTAGCCTGTACAAACCGATAGAAAACGGCGAGGGCAAAATAAAAGTGGACGATTCGATCTGGAAAGTTCACGGCGAAGATTGCGATATTAACGCCAAGGTAAAAGTCGTTGCGATTCGCGGCACGGTGTTTGATGTGGAACGGGTTGAATAACGGCAATCAACCGCTGAATAATCCCACTAACCTCTTGAGTTGCTGTAAATCCTCACCGGTTGCAGCACGTCCGTAACGCAGTTTGATAAATACCTCGGTGATCCGATCGATGTCCTCTGCCTGCTCCGGCAATTTTGTTTTGACTCTTTCGGCAAAGTCTTTAACACCCTCCCCCGTGCTCCTGACCAGCCCGTGTCCGGCAAGTTTTTTACAAAACCGGTTATAGATCAGCAGCACCTTATCGGCGCTTTTCGGCTTTTGATACAGCAGGAACCAGCCAAGCACGGCTGTTATCGATGCGATGACAGCAATCATCCAGTAAACCAACGTTTTTAGGTCATTGATGCCGAATGTCGACAGGAAATTGGACTGGCTCTTGTTGTCGTAATTGATAACCCAACGTTGCCAATTGTAATCAACGTTGCCCCATAGTTGCCGGGCATGTCTCAGCCAGTTATAAGCGTAGACGGTTCGCGGCAAATAATTATTTGCCGCCGCTATACCATAGACAGCTTGCCGGTCTACGTTAATCTCCCGCTCGACTCTTTCCGGTGCAATCGCGGCTGTCGGATCAACCCGAACCCAGCCCCGGTCCTTTAGCCAGACTTCGGCCCAAGCATGGGCGTCGGCTTGCCTTATCTCCAGAAAATTACCGGCTTCATTCAGCTCCCCGCCCTGATAGCCGGTCACGACGCGAGCCGGAATATGAGCGACACGCATTAAATAAACAAAAGCGGAGGCGTAATGGCTGCAAAACCCGTAGCGGGTCTTAAATAAAAAACTTTCTATCGGGTTTTCTTCCATGACCGGCGGGGTCAAGCTGTAATGAAAGTCTTCCACCCTGAAATGGTTTAGCAACTGCTTGATAAAATTATCGGGAGGACTGTCAAAACCCTGTAGCCGACTGACCAGCTGTTTGATTTTGTCCGACGGTTCGCCAGGCAGCTGTGTTGCCGCTGTGTATTCGCCAGGGTCGATCGGGCCGGTGTTGTAGCCAGGATAGGACGTCACTTGATATTCAACGCGTTTATCGGGACTTTCCAACGCGATGAGCTGATAGCTGGCATTCCGAATTAAAGACGGGGAAAAACCGATGGGCATATCCAGCGCAAAAACCCAGTTTTTATCCTGCGGTTCCATCAAGATTGTGTACTGATAAGGCAGGCCGGTAACAGCAGGCCTGCCCAAGGGCTTTTTGAAAGCCGTTTGAGTCCAGCGTTTGCCATCGGTATGTGACAAAACCGGGCCGCGCCAGTAGCGTTGTCGGGACGGCGGAATGGCCCCTGCAAACTTGACCCGAAACACCAGTTCGTCAGACTCGCTCAGCTCGCTGATGGAGCCGGGTTCCATGTTGTCGCTTAAGCCTGACCTGGCTTGGTGCGGATCGTTAAACAGCATCCATTTTGGCGCTTCAACGCGGGGAAATAAAATAAATAAAGCCACCGCAATCGGCAGCGCCTGTGCGGTGATAATGATCGCTGTTTTAAATGCCGCGAGCGTTTGCGCCTTGCAGCTGTTGATATAGACCAGCGTCGCCAACAGCACGCAGCAAACCAGCAGGATATAAGCCGCCATCAGTATGCTTTGCTCGTATAAAAACTGGGAGGCGGCGACGATAAAAGCCAGGTAATGTAATCAGGTAAAGGTCACGCTCGCTTTTAATCTCCATTAATTTAAGCCCCAGGGCGATAATAAATAAATGGGTTCCTGCATCGCGTCCTAACAAGCCTTGATGCAGGCTATACAGCAGGGCGATTCCGGAGGCGGCCAGCAACAAAATAACCGGGGTGCCCGGCAGCCAGTTTTGTTTCCAGACGCCGATAAATCGCCAGCTCAGCAACAGGCAAAAAAAGCCGAACACCGTTGCCGGGATATGGTAAACATGCGGGAAGACAATCAGCCCGATGGCGGTCAGTAGAAAGATTAAAATGTTTTTATCAGGTTCGGGTTTCATTTTTAAAATTCATGCTGGACGGTGTTTGCGTCGCGGTCCCCAGCATTTCATAATATTGTATTGGCGCTGTATGAGACATGGCGCGCAGATTGCGCAAGGTTTCAGTATATATTTTAAGCGCACGGTTGGGGTGCTTTCTCCATATTATAAGGCTTAGGCTCTTTCTGCATTATTTCTGATTTGGGACATTGAGGCTATTTCATTAAGAAACGCCGCAGAATTCTGTATAATTCCCTTTTGGATGTGAATTTGTTTTTGCATTCTCATGATAGATTTATTTCTTTGTGCCGAAAGCAAAATCGATAGGCCAATAAATCTTTCATGCTTTTTAAACAGCTTAATATTAACAACAACGTGTTGAAGCTACACAATTTTTAATAGAAGCTGCGAAAAACAAGTAGGATTAATTCATGAGATCACAAATGCGCACTTGGTTTATCAGCCTTCCACGACCAAAGAAGGCCTTTATCCTGATTAGTGCCGATATATTTTTTGCCATGTTTGCTCTGTGGGCGGCTTTTTCTTTGCGCTTGGGAGAACTGTATATCCCTAAAGACGATATATGGTATCTGTTTGCTGCGGCCCCCGTCATCGCAGTACCCATTTTTATCAGGATGGGCCTGTACCGTGCAATTATTCGTTACATAGAAATCAGGGCGTTATGGACCATCATTCAGGCGACTACGCTTTATGCGCTGATTTTTGCGTTTGTCTTGTATGAATCCGCCGTCATGGGCGTTCCCCGGACAGTGTTGCCGCTAAACTGGTTGAATATGATGATGCTGGTGGGTGGCAGTCGTTTTCTTGCGCGCTGGTGGCTGGGAGAGCTCTATTTAAACTTGACCAGAGGCCAGGGAATGAAAAATCACAGCAAAAAGAATGTAGTGATTTACGGCGCCGGAAGCGCCGGAGTACAGCTGGCTTCTGCGTTAGGCTATGGCCGTGAATTCAGGCCGGTTGCTTTCATTGATGATGACGTGTTGCTGCATAAGCAAAAGGTCAACGGCCTTAGGATTTATCCGCTCAATTCACTGGGCCACGTGATAGAAAGACATCAGGTCTCAGATGTTCTGCTGGCTATGCCGTCGGCTAGCCGGGCGCGTAAAAGTGAAATCATCCGCTTGCTTGAGCCTTTCGCCGTTCATGTGATGTCTATGCCCGGCTTGTCGGATATTGCCCAAGGCAAGGTCACCGTTGACGAGCTACAGGAGGTAGACATTACCGATCTGTTGGGCCGAGACGCTGTGCCGCCCGATCAATCGCTGCTGCACGCAAATATTACCGGCAAGGTGGTGATGGTGACCGGCGCGGGAGGGTCTATCGGCTCTGAGCTTTGTCGGCAAATTATCCTGCTTCAACCGAGTTCGCTGATTCTTTTTGAACTCAGTGAATTTGCACTTTATGCGATAGAAAAAGAATTACAGCATCTATTAAGCAAGCTCCGCACTAGCTCCCGACTGACTGGCGACACACACACCATCCCTGGCGATATAAAAAATACTGGAGAAATCAAACTCATCCCTGTGTTAGGTTCGGTCGCAAATGGTACCCGCACTGAAAAAGTGTGCAAGGCTTTCAAGGTGCAAACGATCTATCATGCGGCGGCTTATAAGCATGTGCCGATGGTCGAAAAAAATCCAGGCGAAGCGGTCTGGAACAATGTCTTTGGAACTTTGCGCACCGCGCAGGCCGCGATAAAAACCGGCGTTGAGACCTTTGTCCTCATTTCAACGGATAAAGCCGTCAGGCCAACCAATACCATGGGGGCCACCAAGCGCTTTGCCGAGTTGATTTTACAGGCGCTCAGTTTAAATGCTGCCGGCAACCCTACCCGTTTTACTATGGTACGGTTCGGCAATGTATTAGGCTCCTCAGGGTCGGTCGTGCCGTTGTTTAAAGAACAGATCGCAAGAGGCGGACCGGTTACGGTTACCGACGAAAGGATCATCCGCTACTTTATGACCATACCTGAAGCCTCACAATTGGTCATTCAGGCTGGAGCAATGGGCCAAGGCGGCGATGTGTTCGTGCTGGATATGGGCGACCCCATTCGCATTGTTGATTTGGCCAAGCGAATGATCCATTTGAGCGGCCTGGAAATCAAAGACGCCGAACATCCTGACGGCGATATTGAGATCAGCTATACCGGTTTAAGGCCCGGTGAAAAGCTGTATGAAGAGCTTTTGATCGGCGACAATGTTTCAAAAACAGATCACGCAAGAATCATGCGGGCACAGGAGCACGTTATTCCCTGGGTCGAGCTGGAGAAAATGCTGGCGGCATTGGAGCAGGCAACCGAAGATGATGATTTTGAGCGGGTTAGGGAGATTTTGACCAACGCCGTTGCCGGTTTTGCGCCGCAGTGTGAAATTGAAGACGTGCTGTGGAAAGAAGACAAGCTGCTTGAAAGTTTTCGTGCGGAGTCTCGAAAGCCGGGAACTTTTCGTCAATGGATAACACACCAGCATGAACATTTTCGTTCGGACCGCCTTAGCCGGGAGCTTTTTGTAAATGGACAAACTAACCAGCATGAATGTTTTCGTTCGCGTCGCAAAGGCCGGAAGTTTTGCCGGCGGCGCACGTGACCTGGATATTTCCAGGGCCATGGCAACCAAGCATATTATGCATCTTGAAGGAGTGCTGGGGACGCGATTATTCAACCGCACCACACGCAGCCTAAGCCTGACCGATGTCGGCGCATCCTATCTGGAACGCTGCCAGCAGGTGTTGCTTGAGGTTGAGGAGATGGAGGCGGC
Organism: uncultured Gammaproteobacteria bacterium; assembly: GCA_963814825.1. GTDB lineage: Bacteria > Pseudomonadota > Gammaproteobacteria > Methylococcales > Methylomonadaceae > Methylobacter_A. The sequence continues at coordinate 451,494 of CAWFEF010000001.1, forward strand.
GGTAACGCATTTACAGACTGAGCCCAGAGGCGTTTTAAGAATCAGTGCGCCGCCGGTCATCGGTGCCACGCATATCGCTCGTGCGGTGTCGGAATTCATGAAGATACATCCCTGATTTGACCGTCGAGATGATTTTGCAGAGCAGTCCCGGCGATTTGATCGATGAAGGCATCGATGTCGCTATTTCTTTAGGCGCGCTGGACGATACCAGCATGTTCGCACGGAAATTAGCCAGTTCGTCGCTGGTTGTTTGCGGGTCGCCGGAATACTTTGCGCAATACGGCATTCCCCAGACGCCGGAAGATTTGGAAGATCACAGCTGCCTGGTTAACTGGGCTATCGCCCCGAGGAATAAATGGCTGTTCAAAGGCGAAGCCGGCTATACGGGCATAACGGTCTCGGGACGGATGCAGGCCAATGTTGCCGATCCGATACGCATCGCCGCAATTAACGGCTTGGGGTTGGTGATGCTGCCCATTTACATTGTGGGCCGGGATATTGAAAAGGGTAAACTGAAAGTTGTACTGGAAAATTACACCTCGCCGCCCTTCGATATCCATGCCGTATATCCGCATCGAAAATATTTATCTGCCAAGGTCAGAGGATTTATGGACTTTTTGCAGGAATGGCTGGAATATCGGGTTAGCTTGCCGGGAACGGAATAATAGGGTTGATCGGCAGAGTATTTTTGGCGATCACCGCCTGAATATTTTGTCTTTGGCAACGGGGTATGTAACGAATTTGATATACCGGCAGAGGTTCAATATCGATGCCCGCCAAGAAAAAACGCTGATTACGGTTGCTCAAGATGCTGTCGTCTTGAGCCGATTTCTTGACTCCGGCCTGGGTGGCACGGTAATAAGTGGTTATAAAATGGATGGATTTTCGTTTTATCAGGCTTTTATGAGATAATAAATAAGTTTCATAGAGCAACGCATGATGCGGCCAAAGACGCACCTAGAGATTAACACGATGATAGAAAATTTAGATCCCCAACAAGCCTGGGAATTGTTACAGAATAATTCCGATGCGGTATTGGTGGATGTAAGAACAAAAATTGAACATTCCTTTGTCGGGCACCCGCCTGGCGCCATATCTATTCCCTGGAAGGAAGCCCCCGATTGGCAGGTTAATTCCCAGTTTGTTGCCGACGTTAAAAAACTCGTAGCTGACCGCAATGCGCCGATCTTATTGCTTTGCCGTAGCGGCCAACGTTCGCTGGATGCGGCAAAAGCGCTGGAAGAGGCCGGTTACCAGTTGTTGATTAATATTGTTGACGGTTTTGAAGGCGCCCTGGATGGGCATAAACATCGTGGCAATCTTGGCGGCTGGCGTTTTCAGGGCTTGCCTTGGGAGCAGAGTTAAGCTTATCGCCAAATTTGGACCAAGCAGGGTGCGTCCAACAAAATCTAAACAGCAGTTATGACGGCATGTCGTCCTTTCTTTCCCCGCAATTAACTCATTAGGGTGCATCATCCGCACTCATCATGCTTAAAAGAATGCGCATAACGCGTTCTACATTTGTTTATTTAAACCTTAGAGACCATAAAAGTGATCGAAAAATTAAGAAATATTGCAATTATTGCGCACGTTGACCATGGCAAAACGACCCTGGTTGATAAATTATTGCAACAGTCCGGCACGTTTGCCGCTCATACTAAAGTGACTGAGCGCATTATGGACTCCAACGATATTGAAAAGGAACGCGGTATCACCATTCTGGCCAAGAATACCGCGCTGGATTGGAACGGCTATCATATCAATATCGTTGACACCCCAGGCCACGCCGACTTTGGCGGCGAAGTGGAACGGGTGTTATCGATGGTTGATTCGGTATTGCTGCTGGTTGATGCGGTGGACGGCCCGATGCCGCAAACCCGTTTCGTCACCCAAAAAGCCTTTGCTTTGGGGCTGAAACCGATCGTGGTCATCAACAAAATTGACCGCCCAGGCGCGCGTCCGGATTGGGTTGTCGATCAAACCTTCGATTTATTCGATCGCTTGGGCGCAACCGATGAGCAATTGGATTTCCCTATTGTTTATGCATCGGCAATCAACGGCTATGCCGGCTTAGAACACACGATCACCGGCGGCGATATGACGCCGTTATTTGAGACAATCGTTTCTAAAGTAAGCCCTCCTCCCGTCGATATGGACGGCCCTTTCCAAATGCAGGTAACCAGCCTGGATTACAACACTTATACCGGCGTTATCGGTATCGGCCGAATTCAGCGCGGCACGGTAAAACCCAACATGCCGCTGGTCATCGTTAACCGGGAAGGCGTTGAGCGTAAGGGCCGCATGTTGCAGGTATACGGCTTTCATGGTTTGGATCGAGTTGAGGTTCAAGAAGCGCGCGCCGGCGACATCATTGCCTTTGCCGGTATTGAAAAGCTGGAAATCTCAGACACCATCTGCCATCCCGATGCCGTGGAAGTGATGACTCCGTTAACCGTTGATGAACCTACGGTTACCATGACTTTTCAGGTCAATAACTCTCCGTTTGCAGGACGCGAAGGCAAATTCGTCACGACCCGTCAAATTCGCGACAGATTAGATAAAGAATTGCAACATAACGTCGCGCTGAAAGTTGAAGACACCGGAGACCCAGATAAATTCAAGGTATCAGGCCGTGGCGAGTTGCATTTGTCGGTCTTGATTGAAAACATGCGCCGCGAAGGCTTCGAACTGGGTGTATCGCGTCCCGAAGTTATCATCAAAGAAATTGACGGTAAAAAGTGCGAACCATTTGAAATGGTCACCATTGAAGTGGAAGAAATCCACCAGGGTACGATCATGGAAAAACTGGGCGAGCGCAAAGGCGACTTAACCAATATGGTTCCTGACGGCAAAGGACGTATCCGTTTGGAATACATGATGCCGTCACGCGGCTTGATCGGCTTCCAAACCGAGTTTATGACGGCGACTTCCGGTTCCGGTTTGCTATACCACGTCTTTGATCACTACGGCCCGATGAAAGCCGGCGAAGTGGGCAACCGTTCGCGCGGCGTGATGATTTCAATGGTTGCGGGCAAAGCCGTCACCTATTCGCTGCATCCGCTACAGGAGCGCGGCGAGTTGTTGTTGGTCAACGGCGATGAAGTCTATGAAGGGATGCTAGTCGGCCTGCATTCCCGCACCAATGATTTAACCGTTAACCCGACCAAACCTAAACCGCTGACTAACGTTCGCGCATCGGGTACCGATGAAAGCTTGGTGCTGGCGAGAATTCAAAAAATGACGTTGGAGCAAGCGCTGGAATTTATCTGCCGAAGACGAATTGGTTGAAGTCACGCCAAAGTCGATACGCTTACGCAAAAAACTGTTGACTGAAAACGAGCGTAAGAGAGCGTCTAAAGGGTAAATGCAGTTAGCTATTGGCTTGCCCTAATCGGGCAAGCCAATCTAACCCTGTAGCAAAAATTATCGTAACGGTTTGATATGAAATGAGTGAAGAATACGAATACGATGACGAGGAAGTAGAATATTACGCAATCCGGCCCAACAAAACCCAAATAAAGAAAGACATGGCTGCGCTTTTTGTTGTCAGCGAAGAAATGTCCGAGTTGTCGGCGGGACAGTTAAAACTTCTCGAACTTCCAGAGGTTATCAATAAAGCCGTTGTCGAAGTATCGGGAATGGCGCATAAAGGCGCTAGAAAACGGCTGCTGAAGTTCATAGCAGGACAACTTCATAAGATAGACATAGAACCTATTTTGGAAAAACTGGCGCGCATCAAAAACAAAAGCGCCCATGCAGTCAGGGAGCATCATATTGTAGAGCGTTGGCGGGACCGGCTGATTGCTCAGGGCAATGATGCCTTGACGGAATTGCTGGATGAACAACCTCAGGCCGATCGGCAGCTATTAAGGCAACTGGTACGCAACGCTCAAAAAGAAGCCGAGGCCGGTAAGCCGCCCAAGTCTTCCCGTCTGTTATATCGCCATTTGAAAGAGCTGTTCCAGGTTGAAGGCGATCTGGATGACGACTCCGGTTTTGAGGACGAGCAGGAGATAGAGTAGAGCTACCGGCGGTAGCCCTTCCATCAGTCTAACAATCGCTAAACAAATCCATTTGCTGAAAACAAGTCTGTTCGGACTTGTTCTCCAGCGACGATAGCGTAACACCCAACAAGCGGACATTGCGCCTGCCTATGTCGGTGTTTCTCACTAAATCCTCAACAATAACGCCTATGCTCGATGCCGCGCTAATGATCTGCGGCAGCGTCCGGCTGCGGGTGATTTGCACAAAATCATGATATTTAATCTTTACGGTCAGGGTGCGCGCGACCAGCTGCTTTTCTGCGACTTTGCTTAGCGCATTTTCAAGCAGGCTTTGCAACTGAGCAATGACATCCTGTTTAGCCTTAATATCCTGCTGAAAGGTAACTTCCACGCCCACCGATTTCCTGATGCGGCAGTTGTTGACGGGGCGTTTGTCTATGCCCCTGGAAATGCTGTAATAATGCAGCCCGGCCTTGCCGAAATAGTGCTGCAACGTTTCCAGCGGCAGTTCCTTCAAATCCTTGCCGGTCTTGATGCCTAATGCGTGCATTTTTAGCGAAGTGGCCTTGCCTACGCCATGAAATTTTTCGACCGGCAGCCGTTCTGCAAAGCCGGGCCCTTGTTCAGGAGTAATTAAATAAAGCCCGTCCGGTTTATTGATGTCCGAGGCAATCTTGGCAAGGAATTTGTTGTAAGAAACCCCGGCCGAAGCGATCAGCCCGGTGTCCTGCTTAATCGAAGCTTTGATGGCTTTGGCGATTAATGTAGCGGAGCCTTGATACAGACTGGCATTACTGACATCCAGATAGGCCTCATCCAGGGACAGGGGTTCGAAAAGGTCGGTATAGTCGGCGAATATTTTCCGAATCGCCGTTGACGCCTCTTGATAAGCGTCGAAACGGGGTTTTACAAAAATGGCCTGGGGACATAGCCGATAAGCATGCGCTGAAGACATCGCGGAATGGATGCCGTATTGTCTCGCTTCATAGCTACAGGTTGCGACAACGCCGCGTGAGTCGGGAGCGCCGCCGACGATGATCGGCTTGTTGCGGTATTGAGGAAAATCGCGTTGTTCCACGGCCGCAAAAAACGCATCCATATCGATATGAATGATTTTGCGGGTAGCGTTCATCGTGCGCAGCGATTCAACAGGCGCTAACTTAATGGAACACGGATGACACGGATTTGACTGATAAACACGGATAAAATCATTAAGATAATAAAATGTATAGCAAACTTAGCTCTATCTTTTTTAAAAATCCGCTTAAATCCGTCTTAACCGGTGTTATCCGTGTTCTATTTTCTAACTACTGAATTATTTTGCGGAGTTTTTCGATTCCGGTAGATTCAGTTCCGTAGTCATATTCCAGTCGGAGAAAGGAAACGGCATGGTTTCGGTATTGAAGGTCAGGAACAGCAAAATCTGGTAGGTATAAATGGAAAGACTGCGGCCGAAATTAAGAATGTTGACGTTAGCTTTGCCGGTCAGCAACGTTGATGCCACTTGCAATAATATAACCGCCCAAAGCAGCATTCTAACCAGTCCGCCGATGGCCGCAAAAATCAGCATAAAGAAAATTCTTTTCCAGGTGCCAAGCTGGGTCAAGTTGTAGTTGATTTGTTCATCCATCGTCATTAACCTCGGTTCATAATGTCGCGCAAATCAAGAGCAGCAGCGTTGCAGCGAGCTATATAATTTGCCATAGACAGGGAGTAGTTGGCGAAAAGACCGTAGCCGCTACCGTTTAAAATCATCGGGCTTAAAATAGGAGTTAAGGCGTTTTCCAGCGCCTTAATCATGATATCAACGGTACGCATGGCCCGTTTATCCAACAAAATATCCTCAAAGTCATGCTTGATGGCTCTGAGAATATGCAATAACGCCCAGCTTGCACCGCGCGCTTCATAGAAAACGTCGTCTATCTCCAGCCAAGTTACTGGGGCAACGGTTGTACCTTTTTCATCGGCCGCTTCCCGCTCAAGCTCAGTTAAGCCGGGGCCGTAGTTGCCGCTGGAGCTGTTTGCAGTCAAGCGGGTGGAAAGCCCGCCCAGACGTTTGATCACAACTTCGGTGTATTGCCATAAATTGTCGGCACGGGAATAAAATTGTGCCTGTTTTACTGGGCCGCCGTATTTTTGCAGACGCTCCATGTATTTGTGCAGAGCCTCGACGCCTTTTTGATATTCAGCTTCCGTTGACGGCAATGCCCATGAATCGTTTTCATAATAGAAATAAGGTTCGGCTATCGCCAGATCCGGATCTTCGGCTGATTGCGACTGGTCTCTGGCAAAGTGGTTTCTTAATGCCGAAGTGGCATCACGCAGCATGACCAATGCGCCGTATTCCCAGTTGGAAATGTTGTCCAGAAATACGCCGGGAGGCGCGACGTCGTTAGTAATATAGCCGCCGCTTTTATGCAGCAAAACCTCGGCGATATGAGCCAGGGTATTGGTGTAGACATAGCCGACCGGCATGCTGTCGGTGGAGTGGGTTTCTTCGGCGCGTATTACGGCTTCGTCCTGAACATTAAACTGCCCAGGCTCTCTACCCCACCAGGCGCCCAGAAAAACCAGAATGACCACTACAATGAGGGTAAAAACGCCGAAGCCCCAGAGTATGCCTTTAGATTTTATATCGTTCAGTGTGTCGTTTGCCGCCATTTTTGAAATCCCGTAAAGAGGTTTTTTCGTAGGGCCGAAAAATATCTCACCCTACTGCTTTTTATATGAAAAATTAGTTGCATGGTAGCAGGTTTTTTAAGTTTCTGCTTATGACGCAAGCCGCTATAACGGTTTTTTTTTGGCCCTGGGATGTGCTTTATCATAGATTTCAGCCAGATGTTGAAAGTCCAGATGGGTGTATATCTGAGTCGTACTGATATTGCTGTGCCCGAGCAATTCCTGAACGGCTCTTAAGTCCTGACTGGATTCAAGCAAATGACTGGCGAAGGAGTGTCTGAGCATATGCGGATGGATATGTTCGGCTATGCCTTTTTTTATGCACCACTGTTCCAGCCTTAATTCAATGTTGCGCTGCCCGAGCCGGGTTCCGCGCGCTGAAACAAATAAAGCCGGCTCGGAGGCAGCGATTTTGGTTGCTCGCTGTCGCAGCCAGTTTTCAATCGCGGTAACGGCTTTGCTGCCTACCGGCAATACTCTTGATTTACCGCCCTTACCCTTGCGGACAGTCAGGGTGCTGTCCGACAAGTCCAGGTCGGTTAAATCGAGCGCCGACAGCTCACTCAGACGCAAGCCGGATGAATAGAATAATTCGAACATGGCCAGATCGCGGATTTCCAGCAGCGAACTTGCCCCGGCTTCCAGCAAACCGGATAGTTGATCGACATCCAGGGTTTTAGGAAGCTTCCTGGCCTGTTTGGGCGCTTGAATATGCTGCGCCGGATTAACCTCGGCCATGACCTTTTTTTAACAGGTAGTTATAAAAACTGCGTATCGCGGACAGCTCGCGTTGCAGGCTTTTGCTGCTCAAGCCTTTCCGGTGCCGGCCTGCTATGTGGCCGCGAATATCGGTGTGTTTCAGGTCGGCCCACTGGGCTATGCCTTTGCCGGCGCAATAGCGGGATAGCTGTTTAATATCCCGCTGATAATTTTTTACGGTGTGTTCCGAGGCGCGAACTTCGACGGTGAGCTGCTTGAAAAAGTCAGCCAACACCAGCTCGGCATCAGGATGCATATTAATTTTGCTGCAACAAGGTGATCAGCCGGGTGCCTATAATTTCGCTCATTTGGTTTAAAAACAGATTGCCCATGCTGTAATGAAAACGGCCCTCTTCCCGGCTGCCGATCGCTAAGATGCCTTCCAACTCGGTAAAAGCCAGTGGGATAATAGCGCAGGATTTCACTTCAAACGCCGATTCGCCAAACAATACCCTGGCCTGAGCCATGGTCGGGCGACCGCATTTTGGCTGATTGGCGGCCAGCTCGGCGGCAAACGGCTCCAAGTCTTTGCTGTCCGGCTCAACAAACAGATTGGTAATAGCGGCATCCGGGTTGTGTTTGATGATGCGCACCGCAACAAAGTCGATCAAAAAATATTCCGACAGCACGGTATCGAGATTAGCAACCGCTTCTTCCAGCGTTGTAGCGTCCAGTAGCGCCAAGGTAAGCTTGTGCATACGGTTAAGGGAGGTATCGTTATCCCTGGCTATCTCAATCAGCGCGGTGAGCTGGTTTTCCATCTCATGATGCCGGCTTCTGAACAGCTCCAACTGCTTGGAAATCAGCGAAACCGCATTGCCGGTAGGATGAGGAATGCTCATGCGTTCCAGCAAATTCAAGTGTTCATGAAAGAACTCGGGGTGTTTTAAGAGATACTCTTCAACCTGGGATGAAGTGAGTTCCGTGGTGACTTCATTCATAACGCTATTTGTCCTTCAAAAACAGAAATGGCAGGTCCCGTCATTAAAACCGGTTCGCCGCGACCAGACCAGTTGATGGTTAATGTTCCGCCGGGCAAATCAACACTGACCGTATGATCCAGCAGATTGTGCTCGATGCCGATGACCGCGGCAGCACAAGCGCCGCTGCCGCAAGCCAGGGTTTCGGCAGCGCCGCGTTCATACACGCGCAGCTTAATGTGTTGGCGATCGATGACTTGCATAAACCCGACATTAACCCGTTCCGGGAAAAAGGCATGGCTTTCCAAGGCCTTGCCCAGTTCGGCCACCGGCGCGGTTTTAACATCCGTGACTTGAATAACGGCATGCGGATTGCCCATCGAAACGGCACCGAAGGCTTTTTCGGTATCGTTAACTTGCACCGTATAAAACTTGGATTCTTCTTCCGCCAGCAACGGGATTTCTTCGGGTGCGTGCCTTGGAACGCCCATGTTGACAGTGATCAGGTTATCTTCATCAAAACGCAGCACCAATTGGCCGGAATCGGTATCGACGCGGATTTCATCCTTGGCCGAGAGTTTTTTATCGCGGACAAACCGGGCAAAACAGCGCGCGCCATTGCCGCATTGAGCAACTTCGCCGCCGTCCGCATTAAAAATCCGGTATTTGAAATCGGCATTGGCGCTTGCCGCTTTTTCGACCAGCAGCAGTTGATCGAAACCTATGCCGAAGTGTCGGTCAGACATCAGCTGGATTTGTTCGGATGTTAAGGCGATGTGTTGATTGATCGCGTCAATGACCACAAAATCATTACCGAGGCCGTGCATTTTAGTGAAGTTGATCATTTACGTTAAATATAATGGATTTAATTGTTCACCACGAAGACACGAAGGGCACGAAGTTTTATTCCTTCTCTTCGTGTCTTCGTGGTGAATATTCATGTCTTAGGGCAACAAATGCTCGCCCGCCCAAAGCTGTGCAATCGTTTCTCTTTCCCTGATCACATGCAGCTGATTTCCATCGACAATCAGCTCTGCCAGACGCGGCCTGGAATTGTAATTCGAGCTCATGGTAAAACCATAGGCACCGGACGAGCGTATCGCCAACAAGTCGCCCTGAGCGATTTTAAGCGAACGTTCTTTACCCAAGAAATCGCCGGTTTCGCAGACCGGGCCGACTATATCCCAGGTCGTTTCCGTAACGTTGCTTTTCAGGTTGACCGGAATAATATTCTGCCAGGCACTGTATAAAGAGGGCCGCACCAAATCATTCATGGCCGCATCGACAATCGCAAAATTTTTATGCTCCGTCGGTTTAAGATATTCAACCTGGGTCACCAGAATACCGGCATTACCGACGATAGCCCGGCCCGGTTCCAGTAAAATTTCAAAATCGGTCCATTCGACAGACTCAGGACAGGTTTGGCCCAGTCGCGCCAAAACCGCCTGAATATAATCGGCAGGCTCAGGCGGCTGTTCGTCTTTATAACAAATGCCGAGTCCACCGCCCAGATCCAGATGATGCAGCTTAATCCCTTCGGCTTCAAGCGCCGCAACCAAATCCAGAATCTTATCCAGCGCATCCAGAAAGGGCCGGGTTTCGGTCAGTTGCGAGCCGATATGGCAATCGATGCCGATCACGCTGATATGGGACATGGCCGCCGCACGGCGATATTCAGTCAAGGCCTGCTGAATGTCGATGCCGAACTTGTTTTCCTTTAAGCCGGTGGAAATATAAGGATGGGTTTTGGCATCGACATCCGGGTTTACCCGAAAAGACACCGGCGCGACAACGCCCAACTGTCCGGCCAGCCGGTTAATCCGGTCCAGTTCGCCGCTGACTTCAATATTAAAACAGCGTATGCCGATCTTTAATGCCGCCAGGATTTCATCTTCACGCTTGCCGACCCCGGAAAACACGATTTTTTTAGGGTCGCCGCCGGCGGTAATAACCCGTTCCAATTCGCCCAGAGAAACAATATCGAAGCCCGAGCCCAAACGGGCCAGCAGATTGAGTATCGCAATATTGGAATTCGCCTTTACCGCATAACAGATTAAATGCGCTTGTTCGCCGAAAGCCCGGTCGAAAGCCTTCCAGTGCCGCTCCAGCGTGGCCCTGGAATAGATATAACAAGGGCTGCCGTATTTATAGACGATGTCAGAAACGGCGATGTCTTCGGCAAAAAGCTCGTCGTTCCGGTAATTAAAATAATCCATGTTTATTTGGCTTTTTCGGGCTTGGGTTGCGGTTTTGGCGCAGGTTCCGGCGCTACATAAATCGGCGCCACTTGCCCCGGCAAATAAAGCGGACCGGGCTGTCCGCAGCCTATTAAACTCGTGCCTAACAGCAAAAGCAGTAATAATTTATACGATTTCATCGTGCGCTATCATAAATCATTGTGGGTTAGCATGAGTGTACGGCGATCGGCCCTACAGTCATGACAAGAATGGCCGATATAATAAGCCGAATTGCAAAAAAAGGCATCAGAAATGCGGTAGCCGTTACGATTCATTCCCGCTTTAGGCAGCGGCATGACCTTAAACCGGTTAATCACGGGATGCCATCGAGTATCCACTCATTATTGCAATGACTGTAAATTTGGATGCAGCGTTCAACTTAACCGCAAGTTGCCCAAAAACGCGCATTCATAACGAGAAATCCAGCCGACAAAATCTGCATGTTTTTATAAAGCATAGCCGGTTTAGGTGCTATCATTTTGCAAAAATACAATCCGCCAGGGCGCACTATCATGACAAACCCCGAAACCCCAAAGTTAATAACCATTGAACATACGAAGGAGACAAACGCACACATACTAGATGCTTCACATTGGGGCGAGGATTTCACATGGGAGCAGCTGCAAACCATCAGCTATTATTTTAAGCCTTACTCAGCATCAAAAGGCACACTGATTTATAAAGAAGGCGAAGTGGGCGCCTCAATGGGAATTATCGTTCAGGGCTCTATCGGCGTTTACAAAAACAACAAACTGATTTCAACATTGCGAGTTGGACGCACTTTCGGCGAGATGTCGGTTATTGATACGCAACCCCGGTCAGCAACTGCCCGCGCAGAAGCCGAAACTATTTTTTTGTCATTGGACAAAGTCGACATGCTGACCTTGGCTGACAAGCACCCTACCCTGGCATTTAAAATTATCTGGAACATTTCCCGCGCGCTAAGCCAACGGCTTAGGCTTACCAGCTCACAATTATCGGAATTTCTGGAATCCAATGTCCTCTGAATCGGTAGCCTGTCGCAGGCAAAATGCTTTTTGCTTTATTATGGACTCCGCTTTTTGATGGCGCGGGGCTTTACCGCTTATCTTGAACAATCGATGTTAAAACGTCAGGCGATTAACGCATCGACCGACATGCCCACTCTGGAGAATTCTTGATGAACTATGCAAACATGCTGGCCGTGGCATTTGCCGAAGCACAAACCGGCTTTGATGAAGGCGGCGTACCCGTCGGCGCGGCGCTGTTCGACGCCGATGGCAAGCTGCTCGGCAGCGGTCACAATCGTAGGGTGCAGGACAACGACCCATCTGTCCACGGCGAAACCGATGCCTTTCGTAAAGCCGGTCGCCAAACCAATTACCGGGACAAAATTTTAGTAACGACGTTGGCGCCCTGCTGGTATTGCTCAGGGTTAATCCGTCAATTCAATATCGGCACGGTCGTAGTCGGCGAATCAGTCAACTTCGAAGGCCATCTGGATTGGCTCAAAGACGCCGGAGTTAAGGTCGTCGAAATGAACGATGCCAATTGTATCGCGCTGATGCGACGCTTTATTGAGCAATCGCCGCAAATCTGGTTCGAAGACATCGGCGAATGCGATTGTGCGTAACATCGGCAAAACCCTTTCAGTAATCTGGCTCATGCTTGGCGTCAGCTCAGCCTGGTCGACCGAGCTGGAACCTGTCACCCTGCAATTGAAATGGAAACATCAATTTCAATTTGCCGGCTACTACGCCGCCAAGGAAAAAGGCTTTTACCGGGAAGCGGGACTTGATGTCAGCATTGTTGAGGCGACTCCTAATGTCGATCCTGCTCAAGAAGTGATTAGCGGCCGTGCCCAGTTCGGCGTCGGCACCAGTGAGCTGATCCTGAACCGCTATCGCGGCGATCCTGTGATCGTACTCGGGGTGATTTTTCAGCATTCGCCCCTGAACCTAGTTACTTTGTCCGAATCGGGGATCGACAATATCCACAAACTGGTCGGCCGTAAACTGATGATCGAACCCAGCTCTGCTGAATTATTCGCCTATTTGCAGCAAGAAGGCTTCACCCCAAAAGCTTTCACCCTGCAACATCACAGTCTGGATTTAAACGATCTGCTTTCCGGTAAAACCGATGCGATGTCGGTGTATGTCACCGACGAACTGTATCAGCTTAAGCAATTGGGGCGCGCTTACAACCAATTCAGTCCATTATCGAGCTCAATCGATTTTTACGGCGACAACTTGTTTACGCTTGAATCCGAGCTTAAAGAGCATCCGCAACGGGTCAAGGCATTCAGGGAAGCCACTCTACGCGGCTGGCACTATGCCATGCAAAATCCCGACGAAATTGCGCAACTGATTTACGAGCGCTATTCGCAACGCCACAGCCTTGATAATTTGCATTATGAAGCGGCGGTGATGCACGATTTAATGCAGCCTGAACTGATCGAACCCGGCTATATGAATATCGGCCGCTGGCAGCATATTGCCAAGACCTATCACCAGTTGGGCCTGTTGCCGGAGAATTATGACGTTGCGGCAATGCTGTATTTTCCCAGCAGCGAATTTGACCTGAAAAAAATCAAAACCATGCTCTATTACACGGCGGCAGGCCTGTCGGTGCTAAGCGTGTTGTTCCTGATTCTGTTTCGGTTCTATCGGAAGGCGCATATTAATGAAGCACGGCTCAAAACCATGTTCGATTATGCGCCGCTGAGCTTAATCGTGCTGGACGATCAAAATCGGATTCAGGCCTGGAATGCCCAAGCCGAAAAAACCTTTCTCTGGCATTCTGAAGACATACTGGGAGAAAATATCTCAACAATAATCCCGCCTGAGAAATGCCCGGACGTAGAAAAAATCCTGGCTGCAGTGCATAAAAAACACACCATTTCCCGCACCGAGAACACCAACCTCAAACAAGACGGCAGTGAAATACTATGCGAATGGCTGAACGCCCCTTTTAAGGACAGCCACGATCAATCGAGCTTCATCCTCTGCATGGCACGGGACATCACCGAACAAAAACGTTTGGAACAACAGCTTGAGCAAGCCGCGCATTACGACAACCTGACCTCGCTGCCGAACCGGGCATTGATTCTTGATCTGCTTAAACAATCCCTGGCAACTGCCGCGCGGCAACAAACCAAGCTGGCCATCCTATTTCTCGACTTGAATGATTTCAAAGCGATTAACGACAAACTGGGACACGAAACAGGAGATATACTGCTGCTGACCGTAGCGCTGCGTCTCCCGCAAGCCATCCGCGACTGCGACTATGCCGGGCGGCTGGCCGGCGACGAATTTCTGGTCATTTTGCAAGACGTAGGCTCGCTTGAAAACGCGCAAATGGTTGCCGATAAGCTACAGGATTTGATCTGCCAACCTTGCAAGATTAAGGATCAAGTGGTCATCATCAGTGCCAGCATCGGCATCAGCCTTTATCCCGACGACGCGACTGAAATCAATGCCCTGATTCACCAAGCCGATCAATGCATGTATCAGGCCAAACAAGCGGCTCGTCCCGATAAACCGCCATTTATGGCTTGAACGTTGCGTAGTCCGGTGACCGTTAATTTCTTTTAAACTTGGTTATACGACACACTCAGCTGATGATTAGACAAGTGATATCGTTTATATAACGTTGGGCAGCTTTATGCTGCAACCCTAATATCAAGGAGAATCCAAATGCCATCATGGCTCATATTGGTGATTATCGGTATTCTCGGCGGCATCGCGGCGGGCTTCTTCGGCATCGGCGGCGGCATCGTCATCGTTCCGGCGCTTATTTATTGGGCCGGCTTCTCTCAGCACATGGCAACCGGAACGACGCTTGCGCTGCTGCTCCCTCCCGTCGGTCTCGCCGCAGCATTCGAATATTACCGGCACGGAAACGTAGATATAAAGGCTGCCGTCATTCTGGCAGTGACCATGTTCCTAGGCTCGTGGATTGGCGCCTACTTCGCAAACCAAATGGCGGGGCCGCAGCTTCGGCTTATCTTCGGCCTGTTTGTTTGCGGTCTTGGCGTGTACCTTGTCTATGGCGCTTGCAAGCGGCTTGGGTGGATTTGAATGGAGTTTAGGCGAAGAAGACCACCCAACAATCGCCGGCAATCGCTGGTTCCCAAGCTCCAGCTTGGGAACCCAGTCGTGGAAGCTCCAGCTTCCCGTCTACTCTCACCACACAGGAGTACAACCATGCCCAGAAGCCGCTACCGCGTCCAATGCGACCCGTGCCCACACTTCCTGACTGCAACGGTAAATCACTGGCTACCGTTATTTACTCGCCCGGAAACCGTCAATATCGTGTTGGACTCTTGGCGTTTTTTACAGCGGGATTCGGGCTTTCGGCTCTACGGTTACGTCATCCTTGAAAATCATCTGCACCTTATCGCCGCATCGGAGAATTTGAGCCATGACATGCAGCGATTTAAATCCTACACGGCTAAACAAATCATCGCACATCTGGAACAACGCCGCTCGGTAAAGCTGTTGGAGTTGCTGGCGTTTTTTAAACGCGCCCATAAGCAGGAAACCACCTATCAAATTTGGGAAGAAGGCAACCATCCGCAAATAATCGAATCTGAGGCGATTATGCGGCAGAAACTGGATTACATTCATTACAATCCCGTAAAGCGAGGATATGTAGATCAACCGGAACATTGGCGCTATTCCAGTGCGCGTAATTATGCCGGTCAGGAGGGTTTGATTGAGGTGATTCGGAAGTGGTGAGTTGCTCGGGAAGCTGGAGCTTCCCGGACTGGGTTACCAAGCTGGAGCTTGGGAACCAGCGCAAACGCGGCTATGTGGATCAGCCGGAACATTGGTGCTATTCCAGTGCGCGTAATTATGCAGGCCAGGAGGGATTGATTGAGGTGATTCGGGCGTGGTGAGTTGCTCGGGAAGCTGGAGCTTCCCGGACTGGGCTCCCAAGCTGGAGCTTGGGAACCAGCGCGTGACTGAGATATGTTTTTGCGTCGCTCATATGCGACCCACGAAATACGGGATGATCTCGGAGCTATGAAGCCCCGGATTCACTGGTTCCCAAGCTCCAGCTTGGGAACCCAGGAGACGAAGCTCCAGCTTCGCGAAAAACAGGAAGATGGGGCTTTCGCAAGCAAATTGGTACTGCCCCCCCTAATCTGCAGAAGCTGTAAAAAACTCGTTTCTGCCTGATTTGAATACATTCGCCCCCCATCAAAAATTAAACGCCTTAGCCTTACCCGCCTGCACCTTAAATTGCTTCAGCCAAGATTTCCCAGACAATTTCTCAGCCAACGCCACAGCAAGATGCTGCGGATCAACACCCATTCCTTTGTTCCTCCCCAAGCCCTGCATACAGGACGGACAGTTGGTCAGGATGGTGGCCCTGCCCTTTTCCGGCATCGCTTCCGCCAGCGACTCGCGTTTGCGGTGCAGCATCGCGGCGGAGATGTCGGGGCGGGATAACGACAGCGTTCCTGCCTCGGAGCAGCAATTGGGCACTGGCTTGACGCTGCCGAATCCGCCGAGCTGATCAAGCACGTCCAACGCTTTGCCGTCCAGCGAGTCATGGCAGGGCGCGTGATACAGATAGCTCTCGCTGCCGGTGCCTGCCAATTGCAAGTCCCGCTCCAGTGCATAACGGGTTATATCGACCAGCCTGCCGCCGAATAATTTGGCCGCTTCCATCTCGTTCAAGCCCTCGCGGCAGGTTCCGCAGGTCACCACGCAGCCGTCGAATTCCAGAGTGGGCAAACATGTCCCGGATTTGGTTGAGCAGGATGGTCACGCGCAAACCGTTTTGCGAATGCATTTCGCTCTGGCCGTTGGCGTAAGCCGGAAATCCGCAGCATAAGAAAGGCGGCGGCAAAACCACTCGGGTTTTTAAGCCCATCAAAACATGGATAGCGGCCATTGATATGTTGGATACCATGCGCTCGGAACCGCAGCCGGGAAAATAGAACACGGTGCGTTCGGCTTCCTGATCGGGCTCAAATACCAAAACCTGATCGTCCTTGCAGTCGGGCAACAAGTCACGCAGTGTTTTTGACGGCACGGTCGGCATCGGCGAGCTCAACAGTTGCAAGGGGTAATGCTTGGACTGGCCTTTTTTCGGCTGCAACGGCTTGGCTAACAGCGTGCCCAGTTGCTGCCCTACAAAACCGGCCCGAAGAACGCCGAAACGGAACACTTTATTGAACGCCGGTGAGTCGCTGTGCAAATAGCGTAGCGTCATCTTGGTCGCCGGTGGCATGTGTTTATAACCCCAATCAGCCAGAATCCGGCGTTCCAGCACCGATACGTCGGCGGAATCTATGTCGACAGGACAGGGTTTGGCGCATTTGTGACAGGTCGTGCAGTGGTCGGACACTTCTTCGAGCCATTGCAGCAGTTCGAATTTTGTCGAATATTCGCGCTGTGCGTCGAACAGCAAGGCTTCGATAATCGCGCCGATCGCCAGGTTCTTGTTGCGCGGATGATAAAACAGGCTGCCCGCAGGATGGAAAACGCCGCAGTCGGGTTTGCATTTCCCGCAACGCACGCAATGGGCGATTTTGTTCGCCAGCTCTTCCAGCTGGCCGTGGCGGAGGATGCGCGCTTCCAGCCCCAGCAGGTTGAACGACGGCGTGAAGATATGTTCCAGCGCGGCGAAATCTTCGAGCTTGCCGGGGTTCATCAGCCCGGTCGGATCGACTTCGCTGCGATAGGCGCTCAGTGCCGCGATGCGTTCCGGTTCCAGGTACTTGAGTTTGGTCACGCCAATGCCGTGCTCGCCCGAAACTACGCCGCCCAGTTCGACTACCTTGAACATCACTTGGTCGATGACTTCGCCCGAACGCTCCAGCATGTCCCGGTCGTTGGACAACACCGGCAAGTTCACATGCACGTTGCCGTCCCCGGCGTGCATATGGGTCGCCAACACGATGCGTCGGTCGCGCACTTCCTGATGAGCCAGCTTCACGGCTGCGATAATCTTGGGGAAGCCGCGCGCCAGTTCGGTGAAGTCCTTTTTGAACTTTTTGATGATCGACAGGCTGCGCAATGTTTTTTCGTCGGCTGTCTCCAGCGCGTTTCTGGCGGTTGCATCAAGCTCCAGCGCCACACTTGATCGGGCGTCGAATGAATCGTTATTGTCTTCAACCGGCGGTTCGCGGAATAATGCGGCCGCCCGGTCCAGAAATTTCAGCTGGGCATAGCGCTCTTCTTCCACGTTGACTTCATCGATAAAGCGGGCGAATTCGGCCAGCGTTTCCAGCGGAATCACCACGTCCTCGTTCAGCTTAAAGGCATTGGTGCGCCTTGCAATCGCGCCGAATTTCTTGCGGTCGGCCCAGTACCGTTCCGCCTCTGCAGCATCGTGGGCTTCAAAAAGTTCGCTGTTGGGGTATTGCTCCAGAATCGCGCGGATTTTATCGATACCTTGCTGAGCCTGATCTAAAGAATGCCCGGCAACATCGATCAGCAGCACGGCTTTCGGCGTCTTGAACCGGCCCGATTTGACCTGATAGTCGATCGCGCGCACATACTCGTCATCGAAATGCTCCAGCGCCACCAATGTGTCTTCGCCCTGGTCGGGAAACGGAAACGCTTTGGACAGTTCTACAATCACGCGGCTGGCTTCTTCCATGTCCTGGCCGAAAAACTCCAGGCAAATGGTGCGCGTGGCTTCAAATTTCGGATACAGGATAAATTCCGCCGAGGTGATAATGCCGTCGGTGCCTTCCTTTTGCAGACCCGGAACGCCGCCCAAGGCCTTGTTGGTGATGTCTTTCCACAGGCCTTTTTTCCTGATCTCGCTGCCTTTTAAAACAATGGTCTTGATCGACTCGCCGTTTTCGGTCACATCGAAGGTTACGGAATCCTCCGGCAGGATTTTACGCAACTGATGATCCATTCTACGCACCTCCCACCGCTTGCCGCCGGGCATCGCCATCCGCCAGGAAATCAGGTTATCGATGCAGGTGCCCCAGCGCACCGCGCATTTGCCCCCGGCATTTTCGGCTATGTTGCCGCCTATCGACGACGCCCAGGCGCTGGTCGGGTCGGTCGCAAATACCATGCCCCGACTGCTTGCATATTGGTGGGCTTTTTCGGTAATCACGCCGACTTCAACTTCAAGCACCTGCGCCATGGCGGTTTGCCCGTCCCAAAGTTTGAATGCCATGTCGCGTGTGCCGCGAATGCGGTCGAGCTTTTCGGTGTTAATCACCACGCAGTCCGGCCGTAGCGGAACCGCACCGCCGGTCAATCCGGTTCCGCCGCCGCGAGGCACGGCTTTAAGTCCCATCTTGGCAATGGCGGTCAACAGCGGCGACAGTTGCTCTTCCTTGTCAGGCATCATCACTGCCACCGGCAGATACAAGCGCCAGTCGGTCGCATCGGTGGCATGAGAAACCAGCGAGAACGGGTCGAACAATACATTTTTAACGCCCACGACAGCGCCCAACTCCCTTTTCATGCGACGGCGTAAGCCCGGCACTTTTTCGACATCCTTCCGAAAGTCGTCCAGCAGTCTGCGGGAAGCGACCAGCACTTTGCGCACTCTAGCTTCGCCGCCGATATTCTGCTCAATAATGTTTAAGTGCTTTTCGGCGTTGTCGAACATGCGCTTGCGCCTGCTTGCCGAGGTCACCAGCTCCTGGAACAAGTAGGGGTTGCGGCGATAAATCAGGATCTCCCCGAAAAAACGCATCAGCAATCGGGCGGAGCGTCCGGTTACGCGGCGGTCGCGCAATTCCTCCAAAATAAGGGCGATTTCCGTTCCCAGCAGGAAAGACACGACCTGCCAGTCATCCGCCGAGGTGTAGTTGAACGGGATTTCTCGATAGCCTCTGGGAATGCTTATCGTAGCGTTGGATTCAGTTTTTACGGTGCTTGGCGACATGTTTAATTTTATCCGGGGTGATCAATATTGCGTATTGTCCCATTAATGATTCAGACGATGAAAGTATTCGTTTTGCGTTTAATATCGTTTTGTTGACCTGCTAAATTTGTAGCCGCAATCATCAGTCTATACTTAGGTCGATAGATAATTAAAAGTATAAGAACTCTTTTGGAAATTTTGATGACAGCAATACAATAGGGTAGTGGGCACGGTCAGCGATACTACATATTGATTGAAGGGCCTGAAACTTTTATTCTGGAAACACTTGTAAAATGCCAACTGATTTTTTCAGGCTAATAATGCTATGGTATTCATGCTTTATTCATGAAAAATGAAGTATCCTGCAAGGAAACAACTTTACTAGAGGTGATCAACATGAAAAAACTAACAATCGGCATCGTTTTTATCGGCAGCGCATTAATCTCAGGTTGCTACAGCCAAGGCGGATGGACGCCAACCGTCGATACCTATGGTGACCCTAATGCCCATCGGGTCAGCCAGGATATGGCCGAGTGCAAAGACCTGGCGAGTCATGCCTCAGGCGGCACTGCTAAAGAAACAGCTATCGGTGCAGGCGTAGGCGGCTTGATCGGCGCGGCCGGCGGTGCGGCGATAGGCGCAATCGCAGGAAATCCCGGAACAGGTGCAGCGATAGGTGCAGCAGCCGGCGGTATCGGCGGCGGCGCTAAACAAGGTCTTGAGGGCGAAGCTGGCTACAAAAGAGCCTATTCCAACTGCATGAGAAACCGCGGACACCGTGTCGTTAACTAATCCCGGTTAATCGACAAAATGCCCGGTGGCAACACCGGGCATCCCCCATCCATCTCGGCTTTATCTCAACAAAATCAATACATCTTGCACTGATTGATTAGCCCGAACCGAAAACCCCAGCATCTCCCCATTGTAAAACCTGCGCCCGTAACAGACCGGCCATTTCTATGGCAAAAATCGGCATCCATGACGTGGCGACGGGAAGCCGTCAGGTTTTCAGCCGTCTCTTGCAAGCTGTATGTCTGCGCCATGCTACAGTCTATGGCTAAGTCAAAACCCTGCCTATTGCAAATCCCTGCTGAGTAAAATCGGTCATATCGGAACTGATTCGCTATAATGCTATCGTGCAAAAGAATAATATTTTGACGGGGGATGGCGATGACTGACAAGAATAATAAAAAACACAAGATCGTAATTGTAGGCGGCGGGGCTGGCGGGCTTGAGCTAGCCACCAGTCTGGGCAAGAAATTAGGTAAAAAAGGCTTGGCCGAGGTGACCTTGCTGGACGCTACGCCGACGCACATCTGGAAGCCGTTGCTGCACGAGGTTGCAGCCGGTACGCTGGATGAATCAGAGCAGATTGAATACTTGGCCCAAGCCTATCGCAATCATTTCCGCTTCAGGCTGGGCCGAATGGAAGGCTTGAACCGGCAGAAAAAGGAAATTTATGTCAGCCCCACGCTGAGCGATAGCGGCGAAGAGCTAATGCCGAGACGCACGTTCAGTTACGACACGCTGGTGATGTCGGTCGGCAGCATCAGCAACACGTTTGGCATCAAAGGCGTGGCGGAACACTGCCTGTTTCTGGATACCACCACGCAGGCGTTCAAGTTTCAAAAGCAGCTGGTTGAATCGTATATTAAAAGCCATGCCGGTAAAGCCGATAAAAACTTGTCTATCGTCATCATCGGCGCGGGAGCTACCGGCGTCGAGTTGTCGGCGCAATTGCATGAGGTGACCAATCTGCTGGCGGTTTACGGCCTGGATGAGTCCAGCGAGGTGAAACTGACCATTATCGAGGCGGCAACCCAATTGTTGCCCGCATTGCCCGGCAAACTGGCCCAGGCCACGCAGCAACAGCTGGTCAAGCTGGGCATCGACCTTAAATTGGGGCGCCGGGTGGTCGAGGTCACCAAAGAGGGCGTGCATACCCACGATGGCGAAATGATACCGGCAGACATTAAAGTCTGGTCGGCGGGCATTAAAGCGCCGGACTGGATGAAAGACCTGGACGGCCTGGAAACGAACCGGATCAATCAATTTCTGGTCGATGAAACCTTGAAAACCAGCGATGACAATATTTTCGCAATAGGCGATTGCGCGGCCTGCCCCTGGCCGGGTCACGACGGCAATGTGCCGCCGAGAGCGCAGGCGGCACATCAACAGGCCTCGACGCTAAGCAAGTCGATAATCAACCGGTTGCGAGGCCGCAGTCTGGTAAAATATGTTTATCTCGATTACGGATCACTGGTGGCGCTGGGCAAATACACCACGGTCGGCAATCTGATGGGCAATTTGATGGGCTCGGTCACTATCGGCGGTTTTATCGCCCGAGTGGTTTATCTGTCCTTGTACAAAATGCACCAGGTGGCGATACACGGCTATTTCAGAACGGCAATGCTGACGCTGTCCAACCTGTTCAGGCGCAGCGCTCATGCAACGATAAAAATGCATTAGAACACGTAACTACTTAATTATAATGGAACACAGATGACACGGATTTGACTGATAAACACTGATAAAAGGCTTTTTTATCCGCTTAAATCCGCCCGATCCGTGTCATCCGTCAACTGCATGGATGCAGGAGCAATTGCCGAGTTCCATTTTTCTAACTGCTAAGTAGCTACTTTATTTATAACCCCTTACAAAGATCAATAACATGTTTGAAATTGAATACGAATTCCGCGAAGAAGATTTAATCCATTTTAATGAAATGCAATTCATGAGAAATGAAGAGATTCAAAACAACATCAGGAAAAACCGCTGGATAGTGCCTGGAATTATGGGACTCATAGGCTCGTTTTATTATTTTTATTACGGCGACATGAAGTCGTCAGGTTATATCGTCGTTATTGCGATGCTCTGGGCGCTGCTGTCGCCGAAAATCATGATGCTGGATTTGCGCAGGCAGATTCTTAAAAACTACACCGCTAAAGAAAAAATCAATATGTTCGGCACCTATACGCTGACCATAGACCCTGCCAATCCCGCTTATCTGCTGGAAAAATCACCCAGCGGCAAGCATAAAATGGCTTGGGGCGATTTGGTCAGGGTGGAATACGGCAAACGCTATGTTTATATCTATATCAATTTGAGCACGGCACTGGTTATCCCGGTAGAAACCGTTAAAAAAGGCAATCTTGAGCAGTTTGCCGAACAGGCGGACAAGATGATTGAGCGCGCGGCTTAAAAGGCACTCCCCATGATTACGTCAATCTATGCATCGCTCGCAGCCTTGTTAATAGTAAGACTGTCTCTGTCGGTCATAAAACTGCGCAGAAAAAACCGGGTCAGCATTGGCGACGGAGGGAACGAACAGCTACAGCTGGCAATCCGCACGCATGCAAACGCAGTGGAATATATTCCGATAACGCTGCTGCTGTTATTAATGCTGGAATTAAACGGCGCGCCGGCCATACTGATCCATGTCTTGGGCGGTACCTTGTTGGTTGGGCGCATACTCCATTCTATGGGCCTTCCCGAAAAGGATTTCAAAAAAAGAGTGCTGGGCATGCAGATAACCATTTATCTGTTAATCGGTTTGGCGATACTGAATATTTTGTTCCTGGCGTTTGCCGGAACGCTTAAATTTTAGCCGTCAATCATGCTGGGATTTGCACCCCACCCGCACCCAATAAACCACGTAATGTCTTTCGCCTTGTATCTTTCGCCTTTCTACCTCAATGCTAAATTTTAGAAATATAACCCTACGCCGCGGCACGAGGGTGTTGTTTGCCAATTCTTCCTTCACCATTCACAAAGGCCAAAAAGTAGGCTTTACCGGCGCAAACGGCGCGGGCAAGTCCAGTTTTTTTGCGCTGGTTCTGGATGAACTGCATTTGGATGAGGGCGATTTTTCGATGCCGCCGGGGCTGGAAATCGCCCACGTTGCCCAGGAAACGCCGGCCGTTTCCAGCACTGCGATTGATTATGTCATTGACGGCGACCAGCAATTAAGGCGCTTGCAAGCCCAGTTGCTGGCTGCCGAGCAGGCCGACGACGGCTTGAAACAGGCCGAATTACATGCTGCCTTGGATATCATCGGCGGCTATACCGCACAGGCCAGAGCCTCGCGCCTGATGAACGGCTTGGGCTTTACCGCCGATCAGGAAAGCAATGCGGTCAATTCGTTTTCCGGCGGCTGGCGGATGCGGCTTAATCTGGCGCAGGCCTTGATGTGCCGCTCGGACGTGTTGTTGCTGGATGAGCCCACCAACCATCTGGATCTGGATGCGGTGATCTGGCTGCAAGACTGGCTGTGCAAATATCCCGGCACCTTGTTGCTGATTTCCCATGACCGGGATTTTCTGGACACCATCACCGATCATATCGTGCATATTGAGCAGAACAAGGCCGAAATTTATACCGGCAATTATTCGGCTTTTGAACGGATGCGCGCCGAAAAGCTGGCGCAACAGCAGTCATCCTATCTGAAGCAGCAGCGGGAAATCGCCCATATGCAAAGCTTTGTCGACCGCTTCAAGGCGCAAGCGACTAAAGCGAGACAGGCGCAAAGCCGGATCAAAGCCTTGGAGCGCATGGAACTGATCGCACAGGCGCATGTCGATTCGCCGTTCGATTTCAGTTTTGCCAAACCGGGAAAGATGCCTAATCCGTTATTGACGCTGGATAAGGTCGATATTGGCTACGGTCAAACCTGCGTGATCAAGCAGGCGGGCTTGTCTATATCGCCGGGCGACCGTATCGGGTTGTTGGGGCCGAACGGCGCGGGCAAATCCAGCCTGATCAAGGTGCTGGCGGGCGATATGCAGCCGTTATCCGGCAACAGGAATGAAGCGGAAGCGTTAAAAATCGGCTATTTCGCCCAGCACCAGCTGGAGCAGTTGCGGGTTGATGAAAGTCCGTTGTGGCACTTGCAGCAACTGGACAAGCAGGCGACCGAGAAGGATTTGCGCAATTTTCTGGGCGGTTTCGATTTTTGCGGCGACAAGGTGCTGGAAGCGGTCAAGCCATTTTCCGGCGGCGAAAAAGCGCGACTGGTCTTGGCGCTGCTGGTTTATCAAAATCCGAACCTGCTTGCTGCTGGATGAGCCGACCAACCATCTGGACCTGGAAATGCGCCATGCCTTGAGCGTGGCCTTGCAGGACTATGAAGGCGCGATCGTGGTGGTCTCGCATGACCGGCATTTGTTGCGCTCGGTGACCGATCAGTTATTATTGGTGTCCGGCGGCAAGGTGCAGCCTTTCGATGGCGACCTTGACGATTACCGGTTATGGCTGGCGGAACAGAAAAAAGGCGAGGAAAAAACCGCTGCGTCGACAGCGCAGCAGACGGTATCGCGCAAAGACCAAAGAAAGCTGGATGCGGAACGCAGGCAAAAACATAAGCCTTTATTCGATGCCTTGAAAAAAGCTGAAGCCGCCGTTGAAAAATATCATAATGAGCAGCGGCAGCTGGAGCATCAATTGGCCGATCCTGCCATTTATGCCGAATCGGAAAAAGAGCAGTTAAAAAAGCTGATGGAACGCAAAGTGCAAGTCGACAAGGCGCTGGATGAAGCGGAAGCGGCCTGGATGGAGGCCGAGGAAAAGATCGAAGCTGCCAAACATGATGCGTAGGTTCGTGAAGAATTAAACAGAACACGGATGACGCGGATGGGACGGATAATCACTGATTTAAACATACGGCGTCTGCTTTTAAAAATCCGCTTAAATCCGTCTAATCAGTGTCATCCGTGTTCCATTACTAAGAAATAATCATGTTTGAAATCATAAAACTATTATTTGATATTTGCCTGTTTAAAAAAGGCCCGCAGGATTTACCTGCTTCCGTTTGGTTGTTGCGGGTGTTGGTCGCTGCTGATGTCAGCGTCAGTTTTTTAATGCTAAGTATCCGTACGGACTGGCTTAATTCGCTGTTGCAGGCTATTGTCGGCGCCTTGTTGGTTGTCGGATTCAGCTGGCTTATGTTATACCTGGCACGAAAGCGGGGGCGGTTTTTCAAACAACTATCGCCTTATTGGGCACCGATGCATTGATCAGTTTTTTTGCGCTGCCGGGCATGGCCTCAATGACGATCGGAACAGGCGCTTTATTGGCATTTACTATAACAATCGGTTTAATGATTTGGCATTGGGCGGTTACCGGGCATATCATTCGCAATGCACTGGGACAAGGCTGGGCTTTTAGTTTAGGCTTGGCGTTTTTATACATACTGGGCTCTTATCAGGTGATGGCGTTATTGTTTCCTGATGTTGTCGGCGTTAAATAGGAGGAATCATGGAAAGCTATAAACATATATTACTGGCGGCTGACTTTTCCGAGCACGGCGAGACCGTTGCCAAAGAGCGAAGGATTTGGCCGAGAAATATCAGGCAAAACTGAGCATTGTGCATGTGATGGATAATTTGCTGATTACCGATGCGGCTTATGGATCGACTATTCCTTTTGACCTCGATTTAACTGCCGAGTTAATGGCGTGCGGCAAAAAAGAGACTGGCCAATTTGGCTGAAAAACTGAATATTGCCGAAGATTGTCGATGGATGGAAACGGGCAGCCCTAAATTGGAAATAATCAGGGTTGCTGAGGAAAACAAGGTGGATTTAATCGTAGTCGGCTCACATGGCCGGCATGGTTTCGCCCTGTTGCTGGGTTCGACCGCAAACGGAGTGCTGCATCATGCGCTGTGCGATGTTTTAGCCGTACGTTTGCATGATGAATGAAGCTGGACGTCTTGCGGATTATATCCTGACAGTTAAAAATGGCGGCCAATGGGGTCCTAATAATATAAAGGTAGATGTAAATGATTGGACAGATTGAAAGTTATGATCCCGATTCGCAAACCGGGACGATAAAAAGCGAAGGAGCGTTATTTACGTTTCATTTAGAGGATTGGATCGCAGACGTACCGCCGGATGAAGGCGATGACGTTAACTTTGATGCCGAAGGAACCGTTGCGAGCAATATTAATCTGGTTGGCGCGTATTTGGAGCCGCCCAAGGCCGTTAAATATAAATACCTGGCCGCTGTGCTGGCGTTATTGTTGGGCTGGTTGGGAGCACATCGGCTTTATCTGGGTTTTTACCGGCTGGCCTTTATGCAGATAACGTTGACGGTAATACTTTATGTAACCGGACTGCCTGGATTTGCGGCGCTCTGGGGTTTTATCGAAGGCGTTCTGCTGTTTGGCGGCCAGATCAATCAAGACGCCAAAGGCCGTCCCTTAAAATAATAGCTTTTAAAAACGGGAAGACAAAAAAAAGCCCTTGTGAGATCATATCACAAGGGCTTTTTTTAAAACCGGTATTCCTTATTTGGAATAAACATTAGCAGCGGTTAAGCCTTTTGGACCTGATTCGATATCAAAAGTGACTGTTTCGCCTTCAGTCAGAGTTTTAAAACCTTCGCCTTGAATAACTGAATGGTGAACAAAAACATCTTCGCCGCCATCAGCAGGTGCAATAAAACCAAAACCTTTCGTGTTGTTAAACCACTTTACAGTGCCTGTTGCCATTTTGAAACTCCTAAAATAAAAACTTACGGTTAACACAGAACTACAACATTGATAACCGGACAACCTAACAATTTAGGAATCCCTTAACTCAACATCTGTTTTCTGACGCTGGCATATTGTACTGTTTTTTTTATGGGACTGTCACCCGCAGATTGTATAAAAGGCCTTACGCTGTCAAAGAGTTGGGGAATAACAATGACACAACAAAAGCAACCGCCGTTCAGAATCAACCATTGAAATAAATCTCGCCGCCCAAACCAACAACTGTTAAAAAATAGGGCGGTCCGCCTGTTATAATGCGTGTTTTTTAGATGCATTAAATCAAGGGCTAGCTTTTATGAATTGGGGATACACTTTTTCCGGCCTCGCGGTAGGGCTGTTGGTAGGATTGACCGGCGTAGGCGGCGGCTCGCTGATGACGCCATTGCTGGTGTTTCTGTTCGGATTCAAACCCTCGGTCGCGGTAGGCACCGACCTTTTGTTTGCCGCCATCACCAAAACCGGCGGCGTGTGGGTACATCACAACAAACACAGCTCGGTAGATTGGAAAATCGTCGGCTGGTTGGCGCTGGGCAGCCTCCCTTTTGCGCTGGCTACCTTGTTTGTACTCAAACATTTTATGGACGTCGGCAAGGAAACCACCGGGGCGATTACTTTTACACTGGGTGTTGCGTTACTGTTGACCGCCTTCTCGCTGATAGTGCGCAGCATGTTATTAAGCCGGGCCGCAAAGCTTAAGCCTATCGATGACGAGCACAGCACTCCCGAAAATGCCGGCCGCTTCAAGCATCTGCAAATCCCCGCCACCGTATTGATCGGCGCAGTGCTGGGCATATTGGTGACGCTGTCCTCGGTCGGCGCCGGTGCGCTGGGCACTGTCGCGCTGTTGTTTCTTTATCCCAGAATGACCACGCTGAAAATTGTCGGCACTGATTTGGCCCACGCCATTCCGCTGACGGCAGTGGCAGGTTTGGGACACCTCAGCCTGGGCAACGTGGATCTGGTTTTATTGGGCAGCCTGCTGATCGGTTCTTTGCCCGGCATCTGGATTGGCAGCCACCTGAGCGCCAGGATTCCTGAAAGATTTTTACGGCCGATTTTGGCTTGTATCCTGATGTTGATCGGGCTTAAATTTGTATTGCAATAAAAGCGGGCAGAAACTACATTTCATGTTCCGTCGAAAATAATGAGGATCAGAACATGACTGAAAATATCCGTCCGCCGCTGCCGCCATTCACTGCCGAAACGGCGGCACAAAAAGTACGCGCCGCCGAAAATGCATGGAATACCCATGACCCGGAAAAAATAGCGCTGGCTTATACCGTTGACAGCCAATGGCGTAACCGGGCCCAGTTCCTTACCGGCCGCGAGCAGATTGTGCAATTTCTGCAGCAAAAATGGGCCAAGGAGCTGGACTATCGCCTGATCAAAGAGCTATGGGCTTTTCACGAGGCGCGCATTGCGGTGCGTTTTGCCTATGAATGGCATGATGACTCGGGCAACTGGTTTCGTTCTTACGGCAATGAAAATTGGGAGTTTGACGCAAAACGGCCTGATGAAGCGCCGCATAGCCAGCATCAACGACTTGCCGATAGCCGAGGCGGAGCGGAAATTTCATTGGCCGCTGGGGCCGAGACCCGACAATCATCCCGGTCTGTCCGAACTTGGATTTTGAGGCGGTTTAAAGCACAAAATGAGTTTGATAGCGGTTGATTTATCTGCAACAAGGCTTATCTCACGTATGAGGGGCAGCGCATTATTTGCGGTTGTCACAACATAAAAATCGACAGGCAGGTGGGTTATGAATGAAAGCTCGACAGATCAAACCGATATTGAAAGATTGCACTCATTAAAGCGGCTGACAACGGCCGTGTATCTGTGCCAGGTGCTGGCCTTTGCATTTGCGGGGTTGCCATTGCTGGTAGGCGTGGCGATTAACTTCATGAAGCAGGATGAAGTCAAGGGGACCTTTTTGGAATCCCATTTTGACTGGCAGATCAAGACCGTTTGGATAGCTCTGGCCGGTCTTGCATTGTCCGGATTGACGTTTGAATTTGGCATCGGTTTTTTTATCCTGATTGCAACCATCGTGCTGATGGTCTACAGGATCGTAATCGGATGGAATGCGTTGAGTTCTGACCGGCCGGTTAAGGACTGATAGCTGCGCGATAAACACTGGCGGCTAATCGATATTGGACGGCCGATGGTCCATGTGTCGGCGTGGGCGCAAATAATAGGCGTTTTTAATCCGAATTTAATCATTTCTTAATGTTCCCCTCGGTATATCTTAATGTTCCCTTAGATATACTTAGCGTTTGTAACTCTACTCGCGCTTACCTATATGACCAGCCAAGAAACCTTTAGAATTGACCTGTTCAAAATTAAAAAGTCAGCCCTGTCGCTCAGTTTGGCGCTTTGGATTGATCGCTGCTGAGCGGCTGTCAGACCTTGTCGTCACTTTTCCCTGAGGAGAAAAAACGGTAAGCATCGAGCTTCCCGAACCGCAACCGGAAACCGTAGTTACCCACGAATTCGAACTTGCCTGACGGCGAAAACATGGTCGGCACCCTTGCCGCGATCGAACACCCGCGAAAATGATGCTACTGCCGGATATTGCCCGGCATTTCGGCCTGGGCTATAACGACATCAGCATCGCCAATTCCGCAGTCTCACCCTGGACACCCAAGCCGGGCAGTCGCGTCTTGTTGCCTGTTGCAATTTATACTTCCCGATTCGCCTCATAAAGGCATCGCTCTGAATCTGGCGAATATGCGGCTGTTTTATTATCCGAAAAAACAGCCGGACAAAGTTTACACCTATCCGGTCGGCATTGGCCGCCAGGGCTGGAATACGCCGATGGGGCAGACCAGCATTGTCGCCAAAGACGCCAATCCAAGCTGGTACGTTCCCGAGTCCATTCACCGCGAACATGCCGAAAAAGGCGATACATTGCCCAAGGTCGTTACGCTCCGGGCCTGATAACCCGCTGGGACTTTATGCGATGCGCCTGGGCTTTCCCGGCTATTTAATCCACGGCACCAATAAACCCTACGGTATCGGCATGCAGATCAGCCACGGCTGTGTGCAGCTGTACCCGGAAGACATTGAAGTGCTGTTCAAAAAAGCCACGGTCGGCATGCCGGTGCGCATCATTCATCAGCCCTACCTGACCGCGTGGCACCAGGACATGCTCTATCTTGAAGCGCATGAACCCTTGCCAAAATGGGCCAAGGACAAAGCCAGGCTGAAAAAACAGGTCATCAAGCAATTGCATGACATCAGCGCCAAAAAAGAACGTGGACGTCGATTGGGACAAAGTCGAGCGCATACTCCAGCGTTCTGACGGCATTCCCACGCCGATACTCGATGCAAAGCCCGGATGTCGCGGAAATATCGGCAAACGCCATGCAGCTGAAACATCCGGGGCAGTTCTACGACCAGCCTGTCGCCGAAGAGTTAAAGGACAGCGACTGGGCCATTATGGTGGCCAGCTTTAATGACGAAACAAAGGCGCAGCAACTGGCAACCATGCTGAATCATCAAGGTCCGATCATTCCCGCCCGCAAGATCCAAAAGAACGATGCCTATCAGGTTATCGCCGGGCCTTTCAAGAGCAAAACGGAAATGAAAGCCGCCGCAAAGCGCATCAAAATGGATTTTGAAATTGATGGCGAGCCGTTAAAGCCGCGTGCGACTTCGGTAAATTAGATACAACCCAACATCATCAGGCTTCCTCTATGGGAAGCGTAAAATAAAAAGTTGTGCCCTTCCCGGATATGCTATTGAAATGAAGTTTGCCTTTATGAGCTTCGACGAGGGAACGGCTGATGGACAGTCCCATGCCCATGCCTTCTGCCTTGGTGGTGTAAAAAGGCATCAATATTTTCTGCTGCTGGTCTTGATCCAGTCCGGGGCCGTTGTCCTTTATCCTGACCCGTATGGCATCATCGGGGATCAAGTGGCTCTGGATGGTTAAGTGACGTCGTTGTTTTTCAGGCAAGTTTTTCAACGCGTCAACACTGTTTCGGATCAGGTTGATGATCACCTGCTCAATTTGAACCTGATCGACACGGACCGGCGGCAGATTGTTTTCCAGTGCAAATGTCAGGCTTATGTTGTTTTGTTTAAGTTCGTACTCGCATAAGTCGACGGCGCCATGAATCAAGGCATTAACATCGATGCTTGATCGCTGTTTTGTCTGCGATTTGCCAAACTCCCTCATGCGATGGATGATCCGCCCTGCTCTTAGCACCTGCTGCTGGGTTTTGTTTAAGACTTCGCCGAGCGTTGCCAAATCAGGGTTTTCAGTTTTAATCAGGTTTAAACTGACTTGCGCGTAGCTGGAAATCGCAGCCAGAGGTTGGTTGACTTCATGAGCGAGGCCTGAAGCCATTTCGCTTATCAACCCCAGACGAGTGACATGAGCGAGCTCATGCAAATGTTGCTTAGCTTGCTGTTCCCGGTATTTGCGCAAACTCACATCGCGCACAATTTTTGTAAAATAACGTGTATCGTCAATTGTAAACTCCGCGATGGACAGATCCAAAGGTATCACAGAACCGTTTTTGTGCAGGCCTTCAATCTCCCGAATTTGAGAGGCGTATTTCCCAGCATCGGCCAAATAGCAATCCGATGATGGTATGAGTTTGTTAATAGCGAAACCGACCAGTTGTTCCGGTTTATAGCCGAAAATGGTTTCTACTGCGGCATTCGCGGATACGATGAGACCGGAGCTATCGAAAGTGATAATGCCTTCCAATGCCGCGTTAAAAATGGCATTAAGTTTGTTTTCAAATTGTTTGCGTTGACTAATATCGTACAAAATCACCAAATGCTCGTCCGCAAAATCTTGACGGATCGCTGCATTTGCCAACACAGTTTTATTGCTGTTGTTTTTACAGCGAATGGTCAGCTCCAAGGGAGGGAAGTCGGTCTGTTCCTTTTTGGCTTTTTCCAGTACCGTTTGCCAAGTGGCCTCGACCCGATGCCGATAATCCGGGTCAGGATAGGCCCTCGACCACCAATCTGCCAGGGTTGGAATATCATCAGGAGTGTAACCGAAAGTACGTACAAACGCCGGGTTGAGGAAGATAACGTTCAATTGCTCATCATTCAACAACATAGGTACCGGAGAAACTTCTATTATCGAACGGAATTTCGCCTCGCTGTTTTTAAGCTCGTCTTCCATCAGCTTGTGCTCAGTGATGTCCTGCGCACTACCCACCATGCGTAACGGCTTTTGCAATTCACCGTACTGTAGCTCACCGCTGCCACGGATATAACGAACGACACCGTCCGGTAACACAATACGAAAATCCAACTCCTTCGGATCTTTCCCGGTCATACAATCGCCCACCCACATTTGCATTGCGACCCGATCATCGGGATGAATCCGGTCAAGAAACGCGGGTATAGAGTGTCCGAATGACTCCGGTGTTACAGCAAAAACCCGATACATTTCGTCCGACCAGCTGATGCGTTCGGTACCCAGATCCATAGACCAACTGCCGATATGGGCGATACGCTGCGAGTCGGACAACATCCGCTCTTTGTCCTGTAATATTTGCTGTGTCCGTTTCAGTTCGCTGATGTCGACATGGGAGCTAACGTAATGAATGACCTCGCCACCAAAATCCGTCACTGCTGTGATGGTTATCCAAATGGGATAAATTTCGCCGTTTTTTCGCCGATCCCAAATTTCTCCCTGCCAGGTTCCCGTGCGGTTAATGCTGCCCCACATCGCGGCATAAAAGGCTTGGTCGTGACGCCCTGATTTGAGTATGTTGATTTTACGGCCAATCGCCTCCTCGGCTGTGTAGCCGGTGGATTGGGTAAAGGGTTTGTTGACGCGTAAAATGACGGTGTTAGCATCGGTTATGGCAATCGCTTCATTCGACTCGAAGACGACGGCATCCACCTGGACCTGGCTATTTTCACCGGCTAGCCGGACCAGCGAGACGAAGCCAAAAGTTATCATCACGGCACACAGGGCGCGAATTAAATGGACAGGAAGGCCGAACAGCGCGAGAAAATTCATTTGAGTCGGCAACCATGTCGGCAAGCGTGGATCGCTTTCGGACATGACCAGTGTGGCCAGACCGTAGCAAATGAATGCCAGCGCCACAACACGCAGCCAAACGGAGTTGCGGCGGGTTGTGTTTGGATGCGGGATGGCTAACAGAGCGATGCCGGTCAATATCGCAGCCGGGGTGCCGACTAGCCAGCGTGAGCCCACCTCCAGTCCGGTAAGAGGGTTGAATGTCCACTGCGACAGCATCGCAACTCCGAGACCCGTAGTGCCATACAGCCAAAGTACAGGTAACCGGGCCGTGCTCGAAACGTCGCTCCAGGCCCGACGGGCAAACTCCAAAAGCCATACATAAGAGGCTAACAACAACAGACTATCCAGCCAGGCCAACCACTCGGGAAAATCATGCCCTTTCAGTACTTCAAAAAAAGCCACGATTCCGCGCAGCATACCGTATGCCGCCAGCAGTGACAGGTGCGGAGCGAAGAGGAAGGTTTTATTTTTCTTCGGCAGCATGAAGGCAACCACGCCCAACACGAAATAAGCCAAACCGTGGATCTGGTAGATCATTCCTATAGCCGGTGTGCTCCAATGACTCACAGCCGCTCTCCGCTAGAGTCTAATGCGGTACGGACATTGGCTTGGTCATTTATTGCCGATCTTTTGTTTTGCCGGCAATAAATGATATATCGAATCATCGGCATCTATATTCTTAATTCCAGGCATGTAAGTAATTAATTACAATTTAGTCGTTTTACTATTACTTTTCAAATTAATTCCTTTAGCCTGATTCAGATAATGCCCCCGCGACCATACAGAACTCACGCCTCCATCAGATTTTCTCTGTAGGTAGCGTGAAATAAAAAGTGGTGCCTTTTCCAGGTTTGCTATTGAAATGCAAAGTGCCTTCATGGGCTTCGATAAGTGAGCGGCTGATGGATAGCCCCATGCCCATGCCGTCTGCCTTGGTGGTGTAAAAAGGCGTCAATATTTTTTGTTGTTGCTCTTCATCAAGTCCCGGTCCATTGTCCTTCACTCTGACCTGTATGTCATTATTGGCAGTCAATTGACTATGGATGGTTAATTGGCGTTGCTGTTTTGCGGGTAAGTTTTGTAAGGCATCAACGCTGTTTCGGATCAGGTTTATGATGACCTGTTCAATTTGTATATGATCGACATAGATAGGCGGCAGATTGTTTTCCAGTTCAAATGTCAGCTTTATGTCGTTGTGTTTAAGTTCAGCAATACACAGGCTGACAGCGTCATGAATCAAGCGTATTAATGTCGGCGGTTGAACGATGTTTTGAATGGGATTTGACAAATTCCCTCATGCGATGAATTATCCGTCCCGCTCTTAAAGCCTGTTGCTGGGTTTTGTATAAGATCTCGGTGAGCTTTACCAGAGTCAGGATTTTCAGTGTTAATCAGGTTTAAACTGACTTGCGTATAGCTGGAAATCGCGGACAGGGGTTGGTTGACTTCATGAGCAATGCCTGACGCCATTTCACCCATCAGCCCAAGACGAGTGACATGGGCGAGTTCGTCCAGATGTTCCTTGTCTTGCTGTTCCCGGTGTTTGCGCAAACTCACATCGCGCACAATATTGGTAAAATAGTGCGCATTATCAATTGAATACTCCGCTATGGACAGATCCAGAGGCACCACAGAACCATTTTTGTGAATGCCTTCAATCTCCTGAATTTGACCGACAGATTCTACTGCATTGGGCAGGCAAACTACATCTTGGCGATGACGGCATGAGTTTGTTAATACTGCAACCAATCAGCTCTTCCGGTTTATAGCCGAAAATAGTTTCTACTGCGGCATTAGCGGATACGATGATGTCGGACATGTCATAGGTGATAATGCCTTCCACTGACGCATTAAAAATGGCGTTGAGTTTGGCTTCAATTTGTTTGCGCTGAGTAATGTCGTACAGTATCACCAAATGCTCACCCGCAAAATCGTGATGAATCGCAGCAGCAGTCACCAACACGGTTTTAATGCTGTTGTTCTTGCAGCGAATAGCCACCTCCAAAGGCGAAAAGTCGGTCTGTTCCTGTTTGGCTTTTTCCAGTGTCGTTTGCCAGGTAGCCTCGACCCAGTGCCGATAGTCCGGATCAGGGTAGGCTTTCGGCCACCAGTCTGCCAGAGTGGGAATGTCATCCAGGCTGTAACCAAAGGTTTGCACAAACGCCGGATTCAGGAAGGTAATGTTCAACTGCTCATCATTCAACGCCATCGGCACGGGGGAAGCCTCAATAATCGAACGGAATTTTGCCTCACTGGCTTTTAGCTCATTTTCCATTAGTTTGCGCTCGGTGATGTCGCGGCAAAACACACAAAACTGCTGGAATTCAGGCAGAAAGGCGACAGATATTTCAATATCAATGATATGCCCATCTTTATGACGGTGACGGGTTTCGAACAGGTCATAACCCTGCGCAACAACTTTTGCAATATGCGCTTTTATTTGCTCCGCTCCTTCTATTGCTTCCAATTGACTGATATTCATGTTCACCAATTCATCAATCGAATAACCGCTTATTTTTGCATAAGCCTCATTAACTTGCAGCAAATTACCCATCAAATCGACTATCCAAAACCCGTCCAAGGATATATCAATCATCGCTTTGAGTTGAATTAATACCCGCTCAGCCTGCTTGCGCTCGGTGATGTCCAGCGCCACGCCATGCAGTCCGACAATGGCGCCATTGCCCTCCCGTATAGCTTCCCCGCGTGCCAATATCCACCCGTGCGTCACCGTCTGCCCTGACCATCTCAAGCTCCAGTTCGAAGGGAATCCCCGTTTCCTCTGTGCGAGGACCATAGCGGTATTCAACCGTTCCCAACTCTCAGCAGTGAAGAACCGTAAGTGCTCCGTGTAATCAGGCGGCGGCAACTCCGGGTTCAAACCCAATATGCGGTAAAGTTCCTCCGACCAAACGACACGATTGGTCGCCACGATCCAGCTGCCAACTGCCCACATGCGCGATTCGCTGCGCTTCTTGCAGCTCCATCTGACTTTGTCGTAGCGCCTCTTCCGCTTGTTTACGCGCCGAAATATCTTTATGCGTACCGATCATGCGCAAGGGCTTGCCGTCTTCGCTACGGCTGACCACCATGCCTCGCGCTAAAACCCATTTGTAGCTCCCATCCTTGCAGCGCAAGCGGTATTCAACGACATAAACAGCTGTTTTTCCAGTCATGTATGCTTTTACCGCCCCTGCAACATACGGCTGATCATCGGGATGAATATGATTTACCCATTCTTGTCGAGTAGGCAGGATGTCGTTTTCGGCATACCCTAGCATCTCTTTCCAGCGCTGGAATACTTGACTTCATCGGTCTGGATGTCCCAGTCCCATACGCCGTCGCCGGAACCCTCAATGGCAAATTTCCAGAGATGTTCACTTTCCCGCAACGCATCTTCTGCTGTTTTTCTTTGTTGTATCTCAGCTTGCAGTTGGGCGGCACTGGGTAACGACAAGGCGCGGGGAATAACCCATAGCATCAGCACGGCGGTGGCGATCGAAATAATCGCTGTAAAGGCTTTAAGCAAGCCGTCCAGCCAATATAAAGGTATCCAGATCGTGATGGCCGACAGTAAATGCGTGGTGCCGCAAGCGACAATAAATCCGGCAAACATGACAGCCAGCCACGGATAGGGAAAATCTTTACGCTGCCGGATAAAATAGACGAGAATCAGGGGAATGGAATAATAGGCGAGAGTGATCAGCAGGTCTGAGATGACGTGCAGCCAAAGTAATACGGGACTCCACGACAGGCAATAACCATGAGGAATGAAGTCTTTAATACCCAAAAGGTTAATCAGTGATTGCATTTATAAGCTGTAGAATGAAAGATGGATATCCAGGCTGGTTTAGAACGCCCAGCGCCCCGTGTATCGCTATAAAGACGGGATATGCAGCCAATGCCCGACGATTAGCCTTAGCTGGTTGCCGGCTTGAATGACGAACACGGCCAAAGAACTGACAGCCCTGCTTAATCATCAGAATCCGACTATCTTGCTGTAGGATAGGGAGTTCAACTTCTACAATCAATAAGTACAGCTACCTAGTCGGTTAAAGTCACCGCCGATGCATCATTCGACACAGTTCCCTGTCCTACGAGTTGGACAAAAATAAACGCCGCATAATCCCGTATGGGATAATGTTCATTTTTTCAGCTCACAACAACGCCATGCAATTCCCCATTCAACGCCTGCTCAACCGGGCAATCTGGATTAAGATTCATCTTTATCTGGCATTAATCGCCGGATTCTTTTTTGCGCTGATGGGGCTGACCGGCAGCATCAGCGTTTACCGCGAAGAACTGGACGAGTTGTTGAACCCAAAGCTGGTTATCGAGCAGCCGTCGGGCAAGCGACAGTCGCTGGATAAAATCATGGCAGCGGTGCAGACGGCACATCCCAACCGCTACGGCTCCTGGACGCTGGAAATGCCCAGATCTGCTCATAGCATGATTACCGTCTGGTACGATAAGCCCCGCGAGACTTTCTTCGAGCTGTACGCGCCGCTGATGGTGTCGGTAAACCCGTACACCGCCGAAGTCGTCGCCAGCCGCTTCTGGGGACAAACTGCAACCACTTGGCTGCTTGATCTGCACACCCAACTTAACCTTGGACGTTTCGGCTGGAATGCGGTGGGCATTTTGGGCTTATTGCTGATGGTTTCTATCGGTACCGGTGTTTATCTGTGGTGGCCGGGCTGGCGGGGGATTTTGACGGCCTTACGGGTTCGCCATAAAGACGGCATGATGCGGCTGGCATTCGACCTGCACCGCCTGATCGGGCTGCTTAGCGCATCGATCTTATTGTTGCTGGCGTTCACCGGTTTTCACCTGAGTTATCCGTCGATACTGGAAACGCTGATCGGCTCATCCGGCATGGAACACGGCGAAACGGGGCGCAATATCGTCAGCACGGCGACTCCGAACAATCACCCGGTCGGCCTGGAATCGGCGGAATTTGTCGCACGCGGCCCGTTCCCCAAGGCCGAACTCAGGCGGGTGACCACGCCCTGCCGGCGACAGCGGCATTTATCGCATCAATTTACGCCAAGGCAGTGAAATCAACCAAAGGCATCCCTACACCACGGTCTGGGTGGATCGCTGGAGCGGTCAGGTCAAAGAGGTACGCGACCCGAACGGATTTACCCAGGGTGAAACTTTTACCACCTGGATATGGCCTATGCACACCGGCGAGGCGTTTGGCGCGACAGGCCGGTTTCTCTGGTTTGTTGCCGGTATTGGGCTGTTCGTTCTCTACGTCAGCGGCCTGCTGCACTGGCTGCACCGGCGCGGCATGGTCAAGGATCGGGAAGTGGATTTCTCGGCACTGCGACCGCTGTTTTACCGGGCTGCAACGAAATGGCCTATCGCGCCGGTTTGATGTTGTTTCAGCAGACCGGTTTGCTGCTGCAACGGGCGAAAATCTATGCGCCGCATGTCATCAAAGGCTGTGCAACGCTATGGCTGCGGCTACGCGCAATGATAAGCCAACAAAAACGGCTCGGGAAAGATAACTGGGAGTGACTCCAAAAATATCAATTTAAAGCATAACACCACCGAAGACACGAAGTTTTTATCTCGATTTTTTCTTCGTGCCCTTCGTGTCTTCGTGGTGAATTAATCAATCTTGTTTATGGATAAGGCTACCTGACATATTTTGCAATTTGATCCCATAGCTGCGGAAATTGATTTTTTATGCTGTTTGCTTCCGCCAGTTCCATATCCTCATAGTCAAATCCGGGCGATACCGCTTCGCTGATTAAGCCGAATTCGCCCGAAACCAACTCGGTTGCTTTCCAGCATCCTCCTCGGACAATCAATTGCAGTTGCTGTCCCTTGTCGAGATCAGCGCCAAGCACCTTCCTCTCAAGATTGCCGTCAGGATGGAGGATTAAATAGGTTAACGGGGAGCCGCCGTGAAAGTAATGGATGATGTCCGATTTGTTCTTATGCAAATAACCAATCGGGCTGTCGTCCGTCAGCATGTAAAAAATAGAGGACAGCAAACATCTCGGTTTCGAATCGGCAGGTATAGCGGTTTTCAGCTCGGAACTATAGGTTCTGGAAAAATAGCCGCCCTCAATATGGGGCTCCAATGATAGCTTCTCGATGAGCTGTCGCTTGTTCATGTCATTTGATCAAATGGTAAGATTTGATGAGGAACAGGGGAGATTCATGTCATAAAGGCGTCCAGCCGGACGCCTTTACGATGAGACTGGCGAGATCCGTCAGCCTCAAGGACTGACGGTAAAAATCGATTAGTTAGGCAGAGCTGATAACTTTTGTTGAACTTGAGCCGTGACATCAATCTGTTCGCTGGCATAAATAACGCCATCGGTGAGCAATAAATCAAAGTTTTGATCTTTGGCTATGCCGCGAATAACTTCAACGATACGGCTTTGCAATTTACCCAATTCTTCATTACGACGGACATTAAAGTCTTCGCTGAATTCCTGTTGAGCTCTTTTTGCATCTCTTTTCTTGTTCAGAATGTCTTTTTCCATGTTAGCTCGTGCTGACTCACCCATTACGGCCGCATCTTTGGCCATTTTGTCATCCATGCTTTGAATTTCTTTTTGTTGAGCAACTAATTGCTTGTCGCGCGGAGAAAATTCTTGTTCCAGACGTTTTTTGGCTTTTTCAGCTTGGGGCGCTTTTTCAAGAACGGCAGGTATATTGACAAAACCAATCTTTAATTCGGCAAAGCTTACATTGGTAATCAGTAACAGTCCTAAAAATAGGGCGATTTTCATTTTCATTGTTAAACAAGTCTCGGGTTGTAGTGAAATAAGTAGGAAATAGAAAAAACTTGGAAGTTTTGCTGGATTATAAGGTGGGCAAGCTTTTTAAACAAAAAGATTTGAATAAATTGCTTGTAATTTTAATTTTATCCGATAAATTTAAGATGTTCAAGCTAATGGCGACAACGTGCTTGGCATCTATGTCTATTATTTGATTCCTTAGCAGCCCGCCTGACTGGCGCACTTTATACACATGCTGGAATAAGGTATGGCTTTTAATCGCTCCTTGCTGATCGGTTGGCCGCAAACCTGGCACAATCCGTACTCGCCTTTATCTATTCTGGCGATAGCCTGCTTGACCATTTCTATTTCCGTTCTGGCCGCATTGCCCAAGCTATCCAGAACTTCATCATTCTCCGCTTGGGTCGCCTGTTCTTCAAAGTCCTTGTCTAAAGGTTCTTTGACATCATGAGTGATTTTAGCCAGCCGATCGTCAAGATCTTCCAGCATGTCAATTAAACTGTGGCGTACTTCTTCATATTCTTTCATAACAAATCCCTCTTGTTGTCCGGCCTGTAGTGGCGCTTGAATCTTGCTTTATAATAAAGCTGAATTTCAATACATTTATAACCTACAACATCCTATCACCCCCCATGCAAAATGCAATCAATCAGCTTTTAGATTCAGCCAACCAGGTCATTCTCGGCAAACCCCGGCAGGTTCGGCTTGCGCTTTGCTGCCTGCTGGCCCGCGGCCATCTGCTGATAGAAGATATTCCCGGCGTCGGCAAAACCACGCTGGCGCACACCCTGGCAAAACTGCTGGGTTTAAATTACCAGCGGATTCAGTTCACCAGCGATATTCTGCCTGCCGACATCATCGGCGCTTCCGTTTTCGATGCTAAAAACCACGAATTTAAATTCCATCCCGGCCCGGTTTTTAACCAGATGGTGTTGGCCGATGAAATCAATCGCGCCACACCCAAAGCGCAAAGCGCGCTGCTGGAAGCCATGGAAGAGCATCAGGTGACGGTGGAAGGAAAAACCTATCCGCTGCCGCAGCCTTTTTTTGTGATCGCCACGCAAAACCCGTCCCATCAGATAGGCACGTTTCCGTTGCCTGAGTCGCAACTGGATCGTTTCTTAATGCGCATCGAGCTGGGCTATCCCGATCATCAGGCAGAAAGACAATTGCTGACCGGGCAAAGCCGGCACAGTCTGTGCGAGTCGCTGCCGGTACAACTGCCGCCGGAACAATTGCAGCGGATACAGCAGGCGGTTACCCAGGTTCATGTGTCCAGCTGCCTTGCTGGATTATTGCCAAGGCATCATTAACTTTACCCGCGAGTCATCCGAGTATCACTGCGGCTTGTCGCCCAGAGCCGGTTTGGCACTGCTGACTGCGGCCAAAGCCTGGGCGTTTATGGATCAGCGCGATGCGGTTATCCCGGAAGATCTGCAAGCCGTGCTGGCGGCTGTCGCGGGGCATCGGTTACGGGCAGGCAATACCCAATCGGAAGCCATCGTCGCGCCCATCTTAGCTAACGTTGCCGTCCATTGAAGTTAAAAGAACGCTTTAGTCTCAGCCGGTTTGTTTCAGGCGAAAAAGCTGTCGATACGCCGGTCGTTTTAAATCACCGGCGTATCTTTATCTTACCCACACAACGGGGCCTGGGCTTTGTTTTGCTGATCGCCCTGCTGTTGCTGATTGCCTTTGTTTATAACAATAACCTGGCCTATATGCTGGCTTTTTTACTGGCGAGTGTTTTTTTCGTCACCATTTTGCACAGCTACAAAGCGTTAGCCGGGCTGGTGGTGCAAAAAGGCCGCAGCAAAGCCGTGTTCGCCGGAGAAGCGGCAGGTTTCGACATCCATATCAACAATCCGACCGACATGAACGCGCCACCAGTTACACATTAAACTGCAAGACAGCTCAAAGCCTGACCATGCAGCCGCAAAGCACCGCGCATATTACGCTGTATTCGATCACCCAAAAAAGAGGCTGGCACGAGGCGGGGACGGTCACGCTGTCCAGCACTTATCCTCTGGGCTTGTTTCGCGCCTGGTCGCCGATCCGCTTTGACCTTAAGGCCCTGGTTTATCCGAAACCCGCTCCTCACGAAATACCTTTCCCCCAAACACCATCGGCAGATGCCCAGCAAGGCGTTAGCCAAAAGGGCGGCGATGACTTTTACGGTTTGCAGGAATACCAGTCCGGCGATTCGATCAGGCACATACACTGGAAAACCTTTGCCAAAGGCTTGGGCGTGTTCAGCAAGCAATACGCCGGCGAACATTCATCCGAGGAAATCCGGCTGGATTACGACTTGGCGCCCGGCCATAATATTGAAGAACGCTTAAGCCAATTGTGCCGCTGGGTGATCGATGCAGAGCAGGCCGGAATCCGTTACGGCTTTGCGTTGCCGGGATTAACGCTGCCGCCTGATCACGGCTTGGCGCATTATCGAAAATGCCTGGAAGCGTTGGCGTTGTTTTGATGAGCATGAAACCCGAACCTGACAAAAATATTTTTTACAATCATCCAGCCCATAATTGAAATAGAACACAGATTAGACAGATAAACACTGCTTAAAAGGTACATAACAAACTTGGCTTTGACCTTTTAAAAATCTGCGTAAATCCGTCCAATCTGTGTCATCCGTGTTCTATTAATCGTAGTTAACATTCCCTCACAACAACCCATGCTCGGCAAACGAATAAGGCTGCCCGTCACCGATAATAAAATGATCCAGCACCCGTATGTCAAACAAGGCTAATGCCTGCTTAAGCTTCTCGGTGATGTGTTTATCGGCCTGGCTGGGTTCGGAAATACCGGACGGGTGGTTATG
Organism: uncultured Gammaproteobacteria bacterium; assembly: GCA_963814825.1. Taxonomy (GTDB): domain Bacteria; phylum Pseudomonadota; class Gammaproteobacteria; order Methylococcales; family Methylomonadaceae; genus Methylobacter_A. The sequence goes on from CAWFEF010000001.1 coordinate 494,061, forward strand.
GGCAAAGATCACCGCCGCCGCATTATGGCGTAGCGCCTGTTTGGCAACTTCCCTCGGATAAACGCTGGCGCCGTCTATGGTGCCTCTGAACAATTCATCCAGTTGTATGACCCGGTGCTGGTTATCGAGAAATAAGCAGGCAAACACTTCGTAGCTGTAGCCGCGCAGTTGTGCGCTGAGATAGGAACGGGTAATTTCCGGGCTGGTTAGTGCATTGCCGCGCTGCAGGGCTTCCTTAAAATGTCGCCGCGCCATTTCCAGCACGGCCTGGAGCTGGGCATAAGTGGCCTCGCCCAAGCCTTTGCCCTGGCAAAAGCGTTGCTGATCGGCGCCCAATAAGGCGTTCAGGGAACCGAAATCGGCGAGCAGCTCGCGCGCCAGGTCAACCGCGGATTTGCCGGGCGAACCGGTGCGCAGAAAAATAGCCAGCAGTTCCGCGTCGGTTAAAGCGGCCGAGCCGCGTTGCAACAGTTTTTCTCTGGGCCGATCTTCTGCCGACCAATCCTTTAATGGACATGGGCTCTCTCCTTATACGATTGAAATTTAAGCATAGAAGAATTTCCTTATCCTTGCCATAATATCGGCTTTGTTCAAGTTTCCGGGCACTTACTATTAACAAGCATATTTTATTGGCCGTCAGCGGCGGCATTGCCGCGTACAAGTCGGCTGAATTGGTCAGGCTGTTGCGCAAACAAGGTGCAATAGTGCGCGTGGTGATGACCCGCTCAGCCATGCAGTTTGTCAGCCCGCTGACCTTTCAGGCGCTTTCCGGTAATCCGGTGCATAGCGAATTGCTTGATGCGGATCAAGAAAATGCGATGGGCCATATCAGTCTGGCGCGCTGGGCCGATGCGTTGATTATCGCCCCGGCAACGGCCAATACCCTTGCAAAATGCAGCCACGGTCTGGCTGACGACTTGTTATCGACGCTGTATCTGGCGGCAACCTGCCCTGTTTACGTTGCCCCGGCCATGAACCAGGCCATGTGGCACAAACCGGTCACCCAGGAAAACATCCAAAAACTCAAAAGCCACGGCGTTATTGTGATCGGCCCCGAACAGGGCGATCAGGCTTGCGGCGAAACCGGCTTCGGCAGGATGTCCGAACCTGTGGAAATTTGCCGCCGTTTACTGGCTGAACCGACCACGCAATGTTTAAGCGGGCTTAAGGTTTTAATCAGCGCCGGGCCGACCCGCGAACCGTTGGACCCTGTCCGCTACATCACCAATCGCAGTTCCGGGAAAATGGGCTATGCGCTGGCCGACGCCGCATTAAAAGCGGGCGCCGAAGTCACGCTGGTCAGCGGCCCGGTGTCGCTGTCTGCGCCTGTTAATGCGACCTTGTCAGCGTCGAAACTGCGGCGCAAATGCATGCGGCGGTTATCGCCAGAGCCGCGGAGCATGATATTTACATCGGTGCGGCGGCTGTTGCAGATTACAGCCCCGCCCTGATGGAAAACGAGAAAATAAAAAAACAGGCCGAACAAACCACGCTGACACTGCAAAAAACCAAGGATATTCTGGCGGAAGTTGCCCAACTCCCCAACCGCCCGTTCACGGTCGGCTTTGCCGCAGAAACCCATGACCTTGAACAATACGCCCTGGACAAATTGGCGCGAAAAAATCTGGATATGATTGCGGCAAATTGGGTAGGACGCGATCAGGGCGGCTTTGACAGCGAGCAAAATGCATTGCAGGTGTTCTGGAAAAACGGCCAAAAAACCCTGCGCAATGACCGATAAAAATCAGCTTGGCCGAGCAACTAATCAGCTTAATCGCAGAGAGAATGGAACATGAAAGGCACAACAAAAATACAGCTTAAAATTCTGGACGGCCGTTTAGGCAAAGACATTCCGTTGCCGGAATATGCGACAGCGGGTTCGGCGGGTCTGGACTTGCGCGCCTGCCTGGACGAGCCGGTCGAGTTAAAACCGGGAGAAACGCTGTTAATTCCAACCGGTCTGGCTATTCATATCGATGATCATCAGTTAGCCGCCGTGTTATTGCCCAGATCCGGCCTGGGACACAAACACGGCATCGTGTTGGGCAATCTGGTCGGGCTGATTGATTCGGATTATCAGGGACAGGTTTTCGTCTCCTGCTGGAACCGGGGCGACACCGCTTTTACCATCAATATCGGCGAACGCATCGCGCAAATGGTTTTTGTGCCGGTGGTGCAGGTGGAATTCGAACAAGTCGCCGAGTTTGATCAAAGTTTGCGCGGTTCCGGCGGCTTTGGTCATACGGGTCGTCATTAAGCTGTTTTTCTTTGAGAGGCATAAATCATGGTACGACTATTTTCTTTACTGTCAGCGTTTGCTGTTTTAATGATTTTAACTGCCGGTGCCGGCGTTTACTGGATCAGCGCGACGCAAATCGCGCAATCAAAGCAGGACTCGGCGGAGGCCGTTGCAAAAAGCGTCGCATTAGGCATAACGGCACAGATCAATCTGCTGACCAACACGCTGGAAAAAATGGCGCAGGATCCCGAGGTGCTGGCAGCGGTTACCAGTGCAGACGCGGCCCAATTAACCTCGGTGGCGGCAAAACTTGAACAGCATTTACCCGGCATCCTGAAAGTCAGGCTGTTATTGCCCGGCGTCAGTGAGCTTGATGACAAAAGCGTACCCAAAATGGGTTATGCCGATCTGGACATGGTGCGGGAAACGTTTACCAAGAACCAACTGCCGGCAGTACAAGGCGATATCGGGCCTGACCGGCATCTGGCGATAACGCGCCGGATTATGCAAAACGATCAAGTGGTCAGGCGTTATTCTGGCCAGCTTGAACTATGACTTTATCAGCAAAACCGTACAGGCGGCGGAGCTAAAAGACGGGCATATTGAATTGAAACAGGCAGCGCTGGTATTAGGCGCTGCCGGTGAACCGGTCGGCGCAGAACCAAACGATGATGCGCAAAAAATAAAAGTAGCCAACACCGGCTGGGAATTGCATTACCAGTATGCCGAGCAGCGCAAGCTCCACCGGACTGGTTCTCATTGCCGGCATCGTCGTTGTTTCTGCCTTGCTGGCGCTGCTGGCTTTTTTTATCGGGTACCGGAAGCTTTCAGGTCTGCTGACGCAAGATCTGGGCAGCGTGCTGAAAGCCTGTAAGGACATGATGACTAATAAACTACAAGGCACTTACCCTGTTAAGTTGATCTGAAATGAATGCCGTTATTTCAACTCTGGCGCAGTTTAAACGGGTTATGGATAATCAGGACGACGATGTAACCAGTGATCATCATGCTGCTGATTTTGCAATGAACGGTTTTTTTGATGACTTCGATGACGTCATGGCCACGGCTGCTCCCGGCAGTCTGACAGACATTTTCCCCATCCATGGAGGTCAGCCTCAGAAGCACGACTACAAAGGCAGCGCAAGACGCCGACGGAACATCCGCCTAAAGCGCCAACTGCGGTAATACAACCGGTTGTCGCAACCAGCAAACCGGAAATCAGTTGAAAAAACCGTGCCGGATTCCTTTGACATGCCGCTGTCCGACAAAAAAACAGCTGACCCGGCATTATTTTCAGGGCTTATGACATCCGGGGCATCGTCGGCAAGACGCTGACTAAAGAGGTGGTTTACGACATCGGCCGCGCGCTGGGCACCCAGGCTAAAGAGCATGGCTGTAAAACAATCGTGGTCGGCCGGGATGGAAGAACCTCCAGCCCTGCCCTGGCGGAAGCTCTGGCCAAAGGGATTATTGCAACCGGACTCAATGTGCTGGATATCGGCATGGTGCCTACGCCGGTGCTTTATTTTGTGGCACGGCATACCGAAGGCCGTTCCGGCGTGATGATTACCGGCAGCCATAATCCCGCCGATTATAACGGCCTGAAAATGGTCATCAACGGCGAAACACTGGCCGGCGAAAGAATCCAGCAACTTAAAACCTGCATTGACAATCAGGCCTATGCCACCGAGCAAACCCGGCAGCATCGAACAGAACAGCCAATTCAGCAATGAATACATCGGCATTATTTCCGAGGATATACATATCGCCAGACCCATGACCGTGGTGCTGGACTGCGGCAACGGCGTTGCCGGCGAACTGGGGCCAATGCTGCTGAAAACATTGGGCTGCGAGGTGCATGGAACTGTTCTGCGACATCGACGGCAGCTTTCCCCAATCACCATCCCGATCCCAGCAATCCCAAGAACCTGACCGAATTGATTGCAACGGTCAAACATTACAAAGCCGACATCGGCATCGCTTTTGACGGCGATGGCGACCGTTTGGGCGTTGTCGATTCAAACGGCAAGATCATCTGGCCGGACCGGCAAATGATGCTGTTCGCCAAGGATGTGCTGGCGGGCAAGCCCGGAGCGGAAATCATTTACGATGTGAAATGCAGCCGCCATCTGGCCGATCAGATTACCAAATTCGGCGGCAGGCCGACGATGTGGAAAACCGGGCATTCATTGATGAAAGCCAAGCTGAAAGAAACCGGCGCCAAGTTGGCCGGTGAAATGAGCGGGCATATTTTCTTTAATGACCGCTGGTTCGGTTTTGACGATGCGTTGTATTCGGCCGCGCGTCTGCTCGAAATACTGTCCAAAGACACGCGCAGCAGCGCCGAGGTCTTTGCCGATTTTCCCGACAGCATCAACACCCCGGAATTGAATGTTGCGCTGGAAGAGGGTGAAAACTTCACCTTTATCGACAGCCTGCTTAAGGCCGCCAATTTTACCGACGGTAAAATCACCGATATAGACGGAATGCGCGTCGATTTTCCGAACGGCTGGGGACTGGTGCGGGCATCAAACACCACGCCGTCGCTGGTTATCCGTTTTGAGGCCGATTCGGAAGCGGCAATGCGCAATATTCAGGAGCAATTCAGGCAGCTGATGAAAAAGATCAAACCCGATATTGCCTTGCCTTTTTAACAAACCGGTCGCTAGACGTATCGCGACAGATAAACCCTACAAAGATAAAGTTAAATACTACTCAACTCAGTTTCTTGTACAATAGCGCCGCTATAGTGAAATCGTAGTTTATATACTCAGTTTCTTAACCCAGGAAAAAATAATGAACAAAATAAAAATATTACTTGCGTTATCCTTGTTGTTTGGCTTATTCAAGCGCGGCGGCATTTGCCGATACCCTGATTTCTAATAAAGACATCATCGGTAGTTGGTTTCTGGAATATACAAAAAAATCGCCGGAAGATACTGAAAAGAAACCTATGGGCATGACCTGGGTCATTGATAACAGCCAGCTAACCCAAAAAGATATTCCTCAAGTCAGGGGCAACCCCTATGATGCGCCGGCAGTTGACTATGTTGTTGAAGACGGTGATGTTAAAAGTCAGCATATTGGGCAGAGCGGGTAAATTCGATGTTTACTCGTTAGTGGAAAAAACCGATACGACGATGGTACTTAAAGACAATAAGTACGGAACTTACATGTATTTCACCAAAAAGTAAGATCACACCACTTCCGTTTAAGACTTATACGTTATAAACATGGCGTATAAGTCTATCAGTACACCGCATTCCGGCTCCACTCTTCGTCACCACTCCACCCTCCGTTTCCCATAGCGCGAGCAGCATCACGCCCCAAAAGACCGCGTTGATCGCCGTATATTATCCAGCTGATTGTTGTTTGAATGGATAATCGAATGATTTTAATGGATAATGCACATCTGTTTACTTGATCTAACCTACGCAGTGAAGCAATGAAAAAAAAGATAGAGGAACTTATCCTGCAAGCCGTTGAAACACTTAAATCAGACGGTGTTCTCGCTCAGGAAATTACCCCGAACATTACTATTGACCGCACCCGTGACCCGCAACACGGCGATTTTGCTTCGAATCTGGCATTAATGCTGGCGAAACCGGCCAATACAAATCCGCGCCAGCTGGCTGAAAAACTGATGGCCGCGCTGCCTCAAGATGCCGCGATTGTTAAAGTTGAGCTGGCGGGCCCCGGCTTTATCAATTTCTTTATCGATCCCACCGCCCAATATCAGGTTATCACAACAAATTCACGACCAAGGCCGGGAATTTGGCTTGAGCAATGTCGGCGTCGGTAAAAAAGTCCAGGTTGAGTTTGTTTCCGCCAATCCTACCGGGCCTTTGCATGTGGGTCATGGCCGTGGAGCCGCCTACGGTTCGGTGGTTGCCGATTTATTGCAGGCAGTCGGTTTTGACGTGCATCGCGAGTATTATGTCAATGATGCCGGACGGCAAATGGACATACTCGCCACCAGTATCTGGCTCAGATACCTCGAAGAATGCGGCGAAGTGGTGCATTTCCCCAGCAACGGTTATCGGGGCGAATATGTGCGCGAAATTGCCTGGGACATTCATAAAAACGCCAATAACGAATATCGCAGACCGGTAGAGCTGGTGTTTGAAGACATTCCGCCCGATGAACCTGCGGGCGGCGACAAAGAAGAACATATCGATGCGCTTGATAGCCCGCGCCAAAACCTTGCTGGGCGCATCGCTGTATCAGGACTTTTTCCAAATAGGCCTGAACAACATTCTGGAAGACATCAAGCTTGACTTGAGCGAGTTCGGCGTTGACTATCAGGAATGGTTTTCAGAACGCCAGCTGATGGATGACGGTTCGGTGGAAAAAGCGCTGGAGCGCTTGCGTGCCGGCGGCCATCTATATGAACAGGATGGCGCGACCTGGTTTGCCTGCGCCAAGCTGGGCGACGAAAAAGACCGGGTGGTGGTTCGCGATAACGGCCAATCGACCTATTTTGCGTCCGATATTGCCTACCACATGAACAAGCTGGATCGCGGTTTCGACCAGGATCATCAACATTTGGGGCGCCGATCACCACGGCTATATCCCCCGAGTCAGAGCGGCCATTCAGGCCTTGGGCGCCGACGAATCCAAGTTAAAAGTGCTGCTGGTGCAGTTTGCCTCGCTGTATCGCGGCGAAGAAAAAGTGCAAATGTCGACCCGCTCCGGCGAATTTGTCACCTTGCGGCAATTGCGCAATGAAGTCGGCAAAGATGCGGCACGTTTCTTTTACGTGATGCGCCGGTCGGAACAGCACATGGATTTCGACATGAAACTGGCGACCTCCAGATCCAACGAGAACCCGGTATTTTATGTGCAGTATGCCTATGCCAGAGTGTGCAGCGTATTGCGCCAGTTGGACGAGAAAAACCTGGAGCGTGATTTGCTGCTGGGCATGAACAACCTGGCGCTATTGACCGAAGAGCACGAAACCAATCTGCTGGGAACGCTGGCGCGCTATCCTGAAACGCTGGAACGCGCCGCATTGCAATACGAGCCGCATCAGCTGATTCAATACCTGCGCGAATTGGCGACCGAGTTCCATACTTACTACAACGCACATCAATTTCTGGTTGAGGATGCTAAAATTCGCAATGCAAGGCTCAATCTGATTTGCGCGGTAAAACAGGTGTTGGCGAACGGCTTGGGCTTGCTGAATATCAACACACCTGAAGCAATGTAACATGGCTAAAGACTACAAACACAGGGCGCAGGGTAAGCATTCCTCATCGTACCGGAAAAAATCGGACAGCCTTAGCCTGTGGCGATGGATGCTGATTACGGCGCTGATTATTTCGTTTGTAGTTTTTCTGGTTTATTTGGCAGCACCGGGTCAAAGCAACCCCCACATCAGGATTCAGCCCAGGTAGCTCCTCAGCCAACTGTACCGGCCAAGGCCGAGGCGGCAAAAGCTGAAGCACCCAAGCCGGAGAAAAAACCCGAGCCGGGGCCGGTATTGCCGCAATTTGATTTTTATACCATCTTGCCCGAAAAAGAAGTCATCGTGCCGGATTACGAAATCAACACGCGCACCAGCGAAGAGCGGGTAGGACAGGCCAAAACCGCCAGTTATATTTTGCAGGCAGGCTCGTTCAAAGACTTTAAAGATGCCGACAGCCTAAGAGCCAAGCTGGCTTTAATGGGGATTGAATCCAAAGTTGAGAAAGCAAAAGTCGGCAATGTGGTCTGGAATCGGGTCAAAATGGGGCCTTACACCCAGATGACCAGCGTCAGCACCATTCGCACCCGATTAAGAGAAAACGGCATTGACGTGATCGTTATGGAAGTTGGCAATTAATAAAGATTAACTTACCACGAACGACTGTATGGACGCAGGAGCAGTTGCCGAGGCACGAAGAAATTCAGGTACAGAAGGCGTCCACGCCCCCTTTTCAAGTCCTTCCCATAAATGGTGTGCAATGCGTACACTGCCTAGCTTGACCTCCCAACCAGAAAACATATCGAAACTCCAAAATAGTACCCGGAGCCTATGCGCTGTGTTATGCTTTTTTCAATCAATACCGGTCTGCATGAAATACGCGAGGAAACTGATATGGGGTTAGCATTAAAAGATACCCAGCACCATTGCTACGGCGATTATCTGACTTGGCCTGATGACAGCCGCTATGAGCTGATCGATGGCAACGCCTATGCGATGTCTCCAGCCCCTGATCTGGCGCATCAGGATGTGGCAGGTGAGATTTATCGGCAGGCCGCTAACATTTTAACCGGAAAACCTTGCCGCGCTTTCATTGCGCCGGTCGATGTCCGCCTGCCGAAGCACAATGAAGCGGACGAAAACATCGATACCGTCGTGCAGCCGGACGTATTGGTGGTCTGCGACAGCAGCAAACTGGATCGGCGTGGCGTACGCGGCGCGCCGGACTGGATCGTGGAAGTATTGTCGCCGTCCACGGCCGGACACGATCAAATCAAAAAACGTAATCTTTACGAACGCCATGGCATAAAAGAATATTGGCTGATTCACCCGATTGACCGGGTGTTGACCGTTTACCGCTTGATCAACGGCGAATACGGCAAGCCCGAACTCTACGAATTAAACTGGCGAAACCCAGGTCAGCGTGTTGCCGGATATTGTGATTCGGTGGGATGAATTAGCCGCGCGATTGCCGGTTGATTATTGACGTTTGGCAAATCAAAAATAGCGACCGCGTCAAACGTTTAGGACGAAGTTACAAACTCCGTCCCGCTTGCGGGCTGTTTAATGTGCCGAGTGTGACGGCGATGATTCTGTTACTTCAGTTCTACGTAAAATATAACGATCTGCAAGTTTGCCGGCGATACGATTGCCATTGTTATCGAGCTGAGTGAGCATATTTTCGCCGACAACATATTGCCGTGTCGTTGAGCTGTCGCGTGGCGTTAAAGTAACCGTATTGTTTTTATTATCCGAAGTAAATTTCCCTTTCTCCACAAACTCCCTTTCTGATTTGCCAACGTATTGGCTAAGCAATATATAACTGTTGTTTTTGTTCAAAGCGAGCGAGGTTTTAACGCCCTTGCAATCATCACAGGGCAAAAATCCGCGATAAATACCCGGCCAATCAAGGCTATTTTGGGCATGATGCGCTGTCTCATTCGTTTCAGCAAAAGCGGAGTTGTAACCCGGAAAAATTGCGATGAACAGAAAAAAAGCCAGGATTTGTTTAAATTGTTGTCTAAATGTTCGCATATTTTTCCTTAGCAAAACGACGATAATAATAAAAGTGTAGGGCAGCGAAATCCATCGCCGCCAGTTCCAAACATCAAATATTGCCCGGACGAAGCTCAAGCCGGACGGTGTATATTACCTTATCCGCAAGTTTTTTCGCAGTCTCGTAGGGTGCGCACCGCGCACCATTTACGGTTTTCAGAATATCAGCAGTATCGAAAAGGCGCGCAATGCGCACCCTACCCGGCTGTATGTTATGCAGGAGGTAGAGCACCAACAGTAGGCGCTTTAAGCGACGCCCCATATCAAGCTGCAATCGGGCATAAAAAAAATCCCTGCCTGGAAAAATCCGAGCGGGGATCAGGTTCAAGACTTCGTTTGTGGCGGATTGCTGCGCAAATCCGCCTTACAGCGTTAGACGAGCATTTGACCGATTTCATCCAGCGACATCGTTACCGTCTGATCTGCCTGTCCTGAAAATGTTACCGACCCTGATTCACCGGAACCATTCAGGGTGATCTTGTAGACATACCGTGCGCCGGGCTTTTCCACCTGATTGACAATCTTCCATTGCGGATCATACATAACCATGCCGAAGCTATCGCGGTTATCTATGAAACTCATTGGCCAAAGTACGAAGCTGCCAATAGCAAGCACTGGGCAAGCAGGCGCGGGTTGGGAAGTAGGCCCAGTAAATGCGGCTACTTTCATTCCGTCAGGAATTACCCCCTCCGGCGCGGGTAGTTGTATTACAGAAAGCATGTTCATTGAGTAAGACATTTTCTTTTCCTTTTAACGAATAATTTATCAAAAAAACAAAGTCATTATTACAAGCACAGACGTAAATGCCACTATGAGGAAATCTCTTACGTTGTCACTTATTAAGTATTTCCTCCACTATTGCTGTTGTAAATGGTTTTGTTATCTACCGGCCTAACTAAGTATTAGCCATCCAAATAGCGTCGCATAAAAACACGGGGAATCTACGTATAAGTACTTACAACGTAAGCGGATAATAAGCTTAAACTCTAGATACCGCAAACTCTCTGGGATACGCTATGCTTTCAGCTGGACGGGGCATATTGGCCCCATTCGAAACGTTTTGCATTGATTGCGGGTAGCCATTTAGCTTAGACATCGCAAAAACGTTAGGGACGGGGCAACATGTCCCGTCCCGCTTGGAGTCACCCTATCATGGCTGATTGCTACCGCGAATCAGCCTTACACTTTATTCCCCATACGTATCGTCCCCCTCATCCCCCGGAAGTACCGTCCAATTTGGCGGATAAAGCCCAAGGCGAAGGTAACGGTGAAAGCTCGAGTAGGGCCACGCACCGGGATGGGATGCCAAGCCATGTTTCACCGGGTTCCAATGAATGTAATCGCAATGTTTTTCGAAGTCGCGATCGTCCCGGATTTGGTGTTCCCAGTAGCGTGGTTGCCAGATGGTTTGCGCCCGTTTACGTCGTTGGGACGGTGAGGGCGGTAATTTGAGGGCATCCGGGCAACGGCGGGTGAAATAGTTTTTGATTGCATTCCATCGCATCGAATAATCATGGTCGCCGGGCGGCAACGTCCAAATGCAATGCAGGTGTTCCGGCAGCAGCACAAAGGCATCGATGGTGAAAGGATGAGCCGATTTAACGGTTCGGAATGCCGTACGCAACAATTCGACGTTGTCCGGTTCACAAAGAAATTTCCGCCGCCGGAAAGCCACAACGGTGAAAAAATAAGTGCCGCCGGGCGTTTTAGCGCGACGATATTGCATGATGAAGATTCCCCAGACATTTTAGCAGCCGAAAATGGAGCAGCGGAGGTTAAACCCGAAATCCATCACCATATGAAGCTTGGGAGTGTCGGGCATAAACAGCATGCCCGACCTACGGGACTGACAATAGCAGAACCGCTCACAAACGAAACCTGACCGTGACCGTAACCACCGAGGCTGATGAAAGCAAGCCAAAGCCAACACATTCATCTCAGAATGCCTAACGCAAAGCGAAGCGGAGTCCGCTGGAGCGTTGAGTTAGGCTTGGTTGTTAAGTATTATCGGCAGTCGGGACACAGTAAGGAAGCGATATAGCCTGCGGACGCACCCGAAATCGCTGCAGCCGCTACGTCCGCACCTATGTGAATCCCAAGTTCTTCCCAAATTATATTCTGCAAAACAAATACGTCACCTGTAGTCACTGCCCAATACGCTATACCTGCAGCGACAGTCGCATATCCAGCGATGCAAGCTGCACACCTCACCTGCCTTGGTGGTCGAGGGAGTTGCGGCCTAGGGATTCTCAGTCCTAAAAAATCAGGGGGAGAATTAAAGTGACCGGATGCAAATGTATTTCCAGATGCTAGGGAGTTGTCCGTTACAGCATTAGGAACGTCAGTATGCACAGGTATTGGCGCAGAAAAGGCGTTGGCTAAACCCGCGAAAGCTGTAATTATAGGGTCAGAAATAGGAACAGTTAACTCTAATGAGGCGAAGTCATATGTTCCTGATGCGCAGGGCCGTTTTCCATGATACTCAACTGATTTAATTATATCTTTAGGAATATCAATCCAAGTAAAGCATAAACGTGCTGGCGCAAACTTTAAGCCTGCATCGCCTGATGCTTTAACAAATCCGGCGACAGTGAGAATCGTAGGTAATTCTAAGGGTAACACTTCGCCGAGCGTATTGCTCTCTAATGCGTTTATGAATTCGTCGGGTGAAAATTTCTTATTCATATTGCTCATCCTCTTTGGTTAGTTGAGTTTTAGTGTAGAACTTCGTGGCAGGCCTAACGCAAAGCTCAGCGGGCGAGCGATAGCGAAGCTCCGCTGGAGCGTTGAGTTAGGCTATTTGCTGGGGGTCGCATGCTCACCTCAGCCTACGCGCGCTGGAAGATACCTTCTTTAGCTTGTGTTCCAGTCGAGTCAACAATTCTTGCGCCTCATTGATATTTTCCAGAGCTGCGTGCAATTGCTGCTGAACCACATGGATTTGTTCGACCGAAAGCGGACCCTTTACGATTGGCATCCAAGGAGGTATAAACACATTAATCGCGGGCATACTGGAAAGTTTGCAACGTACTCTTCGATCCAGTTCTTTAAGTGAGTCAAGTGGCTTGAGCACATTAAATTGGAATCGACCATTTGCGCGCAGACCAGCCCTGTTCTCTACGGTTATTTCTATCGTGACCGACATGCTTGCACTTGGAAGTATCGGAATAGTTATCTGAGGCGTGTTCAATGCGTTCGCCGTGGTACCGTTAACGGCCCATGTGTACTTCAGGCCGTGTCGATCTGAAAAGACATCAATGTTATCCACGTAGAATGTGACCGAGGTGCCTTCTTCATATAAGCGTTTGCAGTGATCACCTTCCGAGAGGGCTTTGATCGTGAGCGGGGGAAGTGGCAGATCCTGTGGACGCACAACACTGATTGATACAGATAAGTCGCGACCAGCATAGCTTGCGGTAATGGTAATGTTTTTCTGCGTGAATCCAGTTGCCTGTGACTTAACATTAAGTGCAACTGAAAGCGATTCAGCATTGGGAATTATCTGTTTCGTCCTATCAACATAGATGACATCTTCGGCATCGCTGCTGAAATGAACTGTCGTCTGAGCAACAATAGGTTTGTCAAACGCGAAGATTAACTTCGGTGGAAATCCATTCGTTACCCAGCTCAGCTTCGCATCTGCATATACACTCATGAGGTTCGGTACGGGAAACGCAGTTTCAAGTGGGGGATCGTATGGTCCATCGGCCTCAGGATAGTGAAGATTCACGACATCTATGAAACGCGGGTATGCATTGCTAGCCGCGTCGCCGGTTAGGTTATGGTAGACATCAGCCAAAGTATTTCCACCATGCGCGACGATCTGCTCAAGCGAGAAACCCAATTGATCACGCAGGAACAGCAAGAATAGGGTGCCGCATCCATTTATTGGCAGAGGATCTATTGTGTCCTCGTTACTCTGAAGAAAATCGGGGCGACCAGGGGGATCAGGGGATAGCCAAAGCGATGACCACGACGGTCTTGCGGGTAAAGATTTTACTCCCTGCAGTCGCGTACGAAGGAACTCAACACCAAATACTTGCGACAATGATTCGCCCTTATTTCCTTCATTGCTAATGCCAAACCAATCGTTGAATGGATAGACTTGGCGTTCCCTCATAAACATCTCGCTGGTCTCGATAATGATAAGCCAGCGCACTGCATCAACCACCCGCATACCACTGACAGGAAGGTCTGCTATGTGCACGTGCATCTCATAAATGGGCCCCCACCCGCCCCAACTTGCAGAGAGAAATCGAGCTGGATCGTTATCAATCCGAATACTGATTCGGCTACCCAACCAGCCGATAACGGCGTTGGGGAAGAATGCATTGAGCCATTGGTAGTCGGAATCACAACAGGTTATCAACTCTGCGGCGAGATTCATGCCGCGTTCCGCGCTCAATGATGTGTCGTATTGAATTTCGAACCGATTGGTACTTCCGCCATTCGGCAGGCCCGCCTGCGTGTAAGTCATACAAAACCCCCTGATTACAGTTTATGTGGCGGCGTTTTCTTCCGCACTACTCCCGGAAATGTTGAGAATGGCAGCGTCACATTCTGCCAAGTAATCGCCATTAGACAACGGGCGCACACCTAGACATCTAGATGCCTAACGTTACGGTAAGGGGCGCGCCGCTCACTGAGCTTAAACGAAGCCACCGAACCATGATAAAAACAGAACTTCAAAACCGCCAACGGGCGGCGCGTCCCTTTGACTGACTTGTTAGGCTAATATTTGACAATGAACGCAGTGATGGATTGCCTATCTGTTTGTTGAGTTGCTGGCTCGCCCACGAAGAGCTGCAATAGCTCCTACAAGCTCTTCAACTTGATAATACACATATCTTCCTGCTTCTCTGGAGCAAGCTCTTAGCATTATCACAAGACCTAAAATGACTGTTACAACCAATATGTAACTTGTCATTGTTAATGGTCTGTGAGCAGCCCAAATAGCGATTGCTACTATCCATGCAAGAAGTGCCACGCTCAAACCATCATACGTTGCAGCCATCACCCAATAGCGGTTGAGCAAAGTTACCGACTCAGACAAATCGGGAGTTTGTCGAGCTTCAGCCCATAATCTTACATAGAGCCTCCAAATACCACGCTCTTCCGTACGACTTAGGTAGGATGCTATTTCTGGAACTTCTTTTAAACCGTGACCGCCAAGAACTCTCATAAAATGGGAATCAAATTTCGTAATTGATTGAGTCTTCTGTGATCCCATGCGAAGCCATCTACCTAAGGCGAAACAAATAAGACCTGCCACATATGACGCTACTAAAAGGGTAGCAACCTGGAGCCAACCGCTTAAAGATAATAGCTGTAAACCCAAGACATAAAAAATAAACTCAACCGCCCCAACTACAGTGGCCCCAGATACGATGAACGAGAAGATCAAATATATCAAAGAAACGCCCCAGCCTTTCTAAGAAAGCTGCTAATGCAGTTGCCGTATCTTTCATCAGTGTCTCCAATGCCTAACTAATATTAGACATCCTAATAGACGTAATACATTGCGTCATTTGTTTGTCTAATAATGGATAAAAATTAAAAATCATTGTTGTGTCATTCGGTTATGTAAATTTAGTACGTCCTAAAATAAATTCAGATAGCGTCATATAAAAGCACGGATAATTTAAGAAATTTTCCAGAAATTGGTTTCAATAAGACGCTTTAAAGCATGATCAGTAAATAGTGATTTATACGTAGTATTATGAAAATAATGATATTTAACTTAATTTTCATCTAAAACAGATGAAGATATGAGATTGAACTGACTCGCAAATCCTGTAGACCGGAAACGCCAGTTCTCATTGTTTGGGTGACCTTATTCCGACTTACGCAGCTCCTGCATCCATGTAGACGTGTGGTGAGATGTTTTAAATTTATGCGCGGGGATTAAGCCCCCTCCTCCTTATCATCCTCATCCCCGGCCATATCCGAAATCTCCTTCAACCTGGAGATGGCTTTAAAGTTAATACTGTCTTCCGGATACAAGCCTTCGCTATCTAACACACCAGCTGAATGCCCGGTCAATAACTCCAACGTTTCATCGACGCTGGAAACCGCATAAACCGCAAACAGCCCTTTTGCCACCGCATCAATCACTTCCTGTTTCAGCATCAGGTTGCGTTTGTTGGCGGCTGGGATAATGGCTGCGTGTTGGCCGTTTAGACCGCGCGCTTGGCACAGCCTGAAGAAGCCTTCTATTTTCTCATTAACGCCGCCGACCGCCTGCACTTCGCCGTACTGGTTGATCGAGCCGGTCACCGCGAAAGTCTGTTTGATCGGCGTCCGTGTCAGCGCGGAAATAAGACAGCACAGCTCGGCCAGCGAGGCGCTGTCGCCGTCGATATAGCCGTAGGATTGTTCGATCGCGATGCTGCCCGATATGGCAAAAGGAAATTGCTGGGCATAGGTGTGGCCCAGGTAGCCGGTCAGGATCATCACGCCTTTGGAATGGATGGCTTGGCCCAGTTCCACTTCCCGCTCGACATCGACGATGCCTCGGGAACCGGGGTAAACGCTGGCGGTAATGCGCACCGGCGCGCCGAAGCTGCTGCCGCCGACTTCCATCACGGTCAAGCCGTTGACCTTGCCTATCGCGTCACCGTCGGTATCGATCAGGATGGTGCCGACCAGCATTTCTTCGAGGATGTTCTCGGGCAGTCTGCCGTTGCGATGCTCTCTTGCAGCCAGCGCCTGTTCGATGTGCGAGCGGTCGCAAACCGGCTGGTCGTCACGTTTACAAAACAGGTTGGCTTCGGCGATGATTTCCAGCGAGTCTTTGATGCGGGCGGAAAAATGATGCTGGTTTTCGGCCATCCGACAGCTGTGCTCGATCAGGCATTCAATGGCCGTCCGCGTCAACGGCTTGGCCCCGGAATCTGCGGCCTGCTTGATCATCAGCAGGATAAAACGCTGCATCGACTCGTCGTTGCGCGGAATGTAGCTGTCAAAGTCGGCCAGGATTTTGAACATCTCGTTAAATTCATCATCCAGCTCTTCCAGCAGATAATAAATATCCCTGGAGCCGACCAGGATCACCTTGACGTTTAACGGGATGACTTCGGGCTTGAGGGTGATGGTGTTGATGCCCAAATCCGAATACGGCGATTCGATTTCGATGCGGCCGGATTGCAGCGCGCGTTTTAGGCCTTCCCAGACGAACGGATAATTCAGCAGTTTTTCGGCATCGAGGATCAGATAACCGCCGTTGGCCTTGTGCAGAGAACCTGCGCAAATCCGGCGGTAATTGGTGACCAGCGCGCCCTGGTCGCTGACGTATTCGATGCGGCCGAACAGGTTTTGATAAATCGGGTGCGGCTCGTAAATAACCGGCGCACCGCATTCCTGCTTGTTATCGACCAGAATATTGGGCGCGTACAGCTCGGTCAGCAACAACCGTTTTGCGGTGTTGTCTTGCGGCTCCGGCGTCCGGCTCGGCATCAGGTAATCGGCAATGGTGTTGCATGAGGCTTTTTTTGATTTCCGCCAAATAGGTGATCACATCATCGATATTCTGGTAGCTGTCGTTCAGTTCGGCGAACAACGGCTCTATCGCCAGGCTGATGGTGTCGTTATCCAGCTGCTTGATTTTTTCGACCATCTCCCTGCGCCACTGGGGCAATTCCAGCAATACATCGCTCAGGTATTCTTCAAGTTCCTCAACATGTTTGTGAAATATTTCCCGTTCCGGCTGCGGCAATTGGGTGAATTGATCGTCATTCAGCGCCTTGTTATCTCGGATAGGCGCAAAAGAAATCGATTCGTTCTCCCTGAACAGCGCAATCTCCATAGACAGGGCCTTTTTATCGACCAGATCGATGGCATCGTTGTAGAACTGGTTGTAATGGCGTTCGATAGCGCTCTTTTTTTGCTGGTAAGTAGGGCTTTCAAAAGCGGCGGGGAAAGGTCGCCAACAGGTTGTCGATCAGCTTTTCGATGTCCTTGCTGAGCGTCTGTCCATGCTCCGCTGGCAACTCGATGGCCACCGGCTCTCTCGGATTATCAAAGTTATCGACATAAGCATAGGAGGGCGGCGCGGGCAGCGTTTTGAGCCTGTGCATGCAGATGGTTGGTAATCATCGACAACCGACCTAATCCCGGCTCGCCCATGACAAAAATATTGTAGCCGGGATTGCTCATCGCAACGCCAAACTCCAACGCCGACTGGGCTCTGGACTGGCCTAAAATGGTCTCGGGCGATTTGGGCGCGGTGGGGAACTCAAAGCCTGCCAAATCGACATTCAGTTTCAGTGAGGCTAAGGGGAAGCTTTAAGGGATTAGACATGGATATGAGAAGTTCTCGGATTGCACAAAAACGGTGATTCTACCATTTTTTACCACGATGCCGAGGCGCGGAAACTTTGCTGTCACCTTATTGTCATGGAGCTGTCATATAAATTTAACCATGCTGTTACATAATCGACCTGAATTTCACAAAACAACAAGGTATTCCGATGATTATCAATTGGATTGCAACAAAGGCTCAGCAGTTTTTTCCGGAACAAGATGCAGGGCTCGACGAGCTTAGCATCAACTTTGACTTTGCGTTGAGCGATGAAATCATGGACTTGCTGTATGCGAAAAATGCAGCGAGCCAACAGGCAAAAGCCGCCAAAGCGGCCGCTATTACGCAACTTGCTTTGGATGAGCGTAAGCTGGCATAGCCTCAAGCAGCCGGATGAAGGCCGCATGGATGCGTTTAAGCCTGGAATAACAAACCAGCTCCCACACAACTAATCCCCGGCACACTGCTACGTTGCTCCAGCAGCCGTAGCGCATACTTCCTGCGAGCGCCGGCGCTTCCACAAAAATCACACCTGTAACCGACCGCCTGCCAAACGCCTCTTAAACCGCCCGCAAATCAGCACCCTATCCTCAATTTATAAACCCGGAAAACGCATCTTGTTATCTTTGGGCCAAGCGCTTTCCACTGCCCAAATAGCTTCTGTACTATAATGAGATGCGCTGTTTAATTTTGGAAAGTGATCATGCCTGGAATTGTCATAGGGATTTTGTGCATCATTATTCGGTAACCCTCATCTTAGCAATTGCAGGTTTAAGGTATAGCAGAGCCGACTATGCGGTTGAGAGTAAGCGTACCCCCTCTCCATGATAATCAAGTAGAAATCCACGCTATATATTAAAAATGATTATCCATAAATTAATTTTGCTTGTTTTTTGTTTAATGATTATGCCGGTTTGGGCTAAAACCGGCAGCAGAGGTGAAAAACGCGCACACGTTGGCGCTATCGGTAAATCGGTAGATACTACGCCCTATAATAATGATCCAAACTACAATTCTCAATTTACGGTTGAGCAGGATGTATACGACTCCGGCTTTGGTACTTATTACAGCCCGACCATTTCAACTACCCCTATAAACAACCCGTTAGGCTCTTTGGGTATTAGTCTATCAGGGCAAAATATTAGCGTGACACCCAGCAGTCCGGCGGTATATCTAAATGCCGCGGCCCTGCTAAACATCACCAACAATCTTGGGGTTTCTGTCGGGTCAATGAATGGAATATATGCGACCAGACTAACCAGCCAGACCGTTCAAGAGATTCAAAGCTTTCACTATGCCACAATGGTTTTCAGCCTAAAGGAATTAGGCCTGTCTTTTGATATTGGCCCCTATTATATGAATAAGCAAATGTCGGCGATTCAAGATGCGCAAGGTAATAGCTATAATATGAATGGGCTGACAATGGGTCTCAATTATTCGTCAAAAACATGGAATCTAAATGCAAGCTATATAACAGGTTATAGCAACATAGGCGGATTAAACTTTGATATTGGCTACAATATTAATAGGTTTCAACCTTTTCTTGGATTTGGTTTTGCTACTAGCCCGCCTATTACAGATCCTAATGCCGATCCCAATGCCGACCCAAGCACTTGGGCAACCGTTAGCCTACCGGTTAGCTGGTATTGGGCATCCGGCGTAAGTGTTAATTTTTAGCCTATTCTGAGTAAAAAACATCTAGCGTTAATGGCTTTGCCGTACAAAGAATATTCCCCGCTGGTTTCCGCGGCTTCCGCAAATGGTCTTTTGACATTCAAAACTCTTCCCAGTCGCCAACAACAGCAGTTGCCAATTTAGCTTTATGCCTGATTACGGGTGCTGTTGAATCGAAGGGCAGGCGATAAGAGCTGCCTGCGTTGCCATCCAATTGAAAGTGCGCCACCGTAACCGCCAGGTTTTGCGTTTGTTCTTCCAGCGATTCCGCGGTCGCCGCAGCTTGTTCTACCAAGGCGGCGTTTTGTTGGGTTACATCGTCCATTTGGGTAATGGCTTGATTGACCTGTTCGATGCCGGAACTTTGTTCGGCCGATGCAGCGGTGATTTCGGCCATCATCGCAGTAACGCCGCGAATGGAGCTGACAATTTCTTCCATGGTTTGCCCCGCCTGGGCAACCAACTTGCTGCCTCCTGAGACTTTATCCATCGAGTCGGTAATCAGCGTTTTAATTTCTCCGGCAGCGTCTGTGGCCCGTTGCGCAAGATTGCGCACCTCAATAGCCACGACGGCGAAACCTTTGCCCTGTTCTCCTGCCCGTGCGGCTTCCACTGCGGCATTGAGGGCAAGAATGTTGGTTTGAAACGCGATGTCATCGATCACCGAGATAATGTCGCCGATTTTGCGTGAAGACTCATTAATATCATCCATCGTCATGACGACTTGGCCGACCACTTCAACGCCTTTGCCCGCGATGTCCGAGGCGTCAACGGCGAGCTGGTTGGCCTGCTCGGCGTTTGCGGCGTTATGCTGCACCGTGGAGGTCAGTTGTTCCATGCTGGCGGCGGTTTGTTGCAGACTGGCGGCTTGCTGTTCGGTGCGATATGACAAGTCATTGTTGCCGGCGGCAATTTCTTTAGACGCCGTGTTAATGCTTTCGGTGGCATCCTTGATTTGGCTGATAATAACTTTAAGTTTTTCTACTGTATTATTGGAATCGTCCTTAAGTTGTCCGAAAGTGCCGGAATAGTCGCTGGTGATGATTTTGGTCAGGTCGCCGCGGGACAGGGCTCCCAGTACCCTCACGACTTCATTGAGTCCGGTTTCGCTGGTTTGAACCAACTGGTTGATGTCTTCGCCCAAATGGCGCAAGAAGCCTTCCTTGCCTTTCAGGTCGAAACGCATGCTGAAATCGCCCCTGGCCGCCGCTCCGACAATCGCGGCCACCTCATTCTCAACCATGACCTCGTCGGTGCGGTCATGCCATTCGGCCACCGTACCCAGCCGCTGGCCTTGCTCGTTGATGACCGGGTTGGCAAACACAACCATCGAACGGCCCCCCACCATCATGCCGGCCTCATAATTTCCGCTTAAGGCGCTAAGCATTTTTGCCTGATGATCGGGTATTGCATGGAACGCATCCATATTAGAGCCGACCAGGCTATCGATAGAGAATTTTGACAATTGCCGGCTAATTGTCGCTTCGGCCTTATGGAGAATATTGATCACCGATTTATTGGCATAAACAATATTGCGGTCATTGTCGGCAATCATCACGCCAGTACTGACATTATCCAGCGCAATCTTAACGCGCAGGGTTTCGTCAGCCGCTTTGCGGTCCGCCGTTATGCGCTCCAGCAGTTGCTGCTGCATGGAGTGCATAGCGCGCAATAATTCCCCGATCTCATCCCTTTGATGAATATCAATGCTTGAGTTCAGGTCACCCTCGGCAATGGCGCCGGCGACTTGTTGAACGGTTTTGAGCGAACGTAAAATGCCGCGACTGATCAGCACGGTTAATACGATTGCTATTACAACACTGAAAGAAAAAATACTTAGCAAGGCTATGTTGTATCGACCATTCATAGCCTGCGCTTGCTTCTCATCCTCGGCGTTGCGCGCCGTTGTATAGCGCAGCACCTCGTCAATAGCCATGCGATGTTCGTCATAAGAGCGGCGCATGTCCTGAAAACTGGCAAGCGCGCCGTCGCGATCTCCCGCCAGGATCGCGGGCAGGAATTTCTGTTCGGCCTCGGCATAAAAAGCTTGCGCCGGCCGGTAAGAACGTTCAAGCAATAACTCATGAAGCTCCCGATCCAACGGCTGAGTCAACCAAAAGCTATGACGGGCATCGTAGGCCAATTTCAACTTTTTAAATCGCGATACCAACGCTTGAGTCTTCATGTCATAAAAGTCTTCGGCAACCGTCAGTTGCAGCGCCACCATATAGGATTCGATGATGTATTCCGGCGGCGGCAGGACATCGGCGATAATATCCTTGCCCTGCGCAATACGCTGGTAAACCGGGCCATTGACATTAAGTGTGGTCATGGCCTTGAATGTTGCCAGCCCGAACAGGGAAAAGCCAATAACCAATGTGCCCAAAATCAGCACAAACCGCGCTTTGATCGTTAACGGGTACCGCCTGATGATGTTCTTAAACATGATGTCGTTTCCTTTTCGATGGTGTATTAACCTTTATCCAATTTCGATAAAAGTTCAGCGCCCGGCAGCGGCCGGCTAAACCAATAGCCCTGAAAAGCGTTGCAACCGCAACGGACCAGATAATCAACCTGTTCAAAGGTTTCGACGCCTTCGGCAATAATGTCCAACTTGAGGCTGCCGGCCATTGCGATAATCGCATTAACAAGTGCCGCATCATTTTCGTTATGGGTAATATCTTGTACAAAAGAGCGGTCAATTTTTAACTGGTCGATGGGCATGCGCTGCAAATACGCCAGCGAGGAATAGCCGGTGCCGAAATCATCGATTGAAAAACGGATGCCCCGTTGTTTCAACCGCTGCATTTTTGCTATGACGTCATTAACATCCTTAATGATCAGATTTTCGGTAATCTCCAGCATGACCGTGCAGGGATCAACACCGGTCAACTCCAGCGCAGAGATGACTGAGTCGACAAAATTGAAGTGATTAAATTGCACAGGACTGATATTGATGGCCAGGTGCGGCACGTCGAAGCCTTGTGAATGCCATGCGGCAAGCTGCCGGCAAGCCTGGTATAAAAGGCGCTCGCCCAACTCGATGATGATGCCCGTTTCTTCGGCAATCGGCAGAAAATCGGCCGGCGAGATCACGCCATTTTCAGGATGCTGCCAGCGCACCAAGGCTTCAAAACCTAATAACCGATGTCCCGAGTCATACTGCGGTTGATAAAACAAAACGATCTGGTCGTTCTGTAATGCGGACCGTAATTCGGTTTCAATACTCAGGCGTTTATTGGCTTGCTCCAGCATATCGGGATGATAAAAACTGTAAGTGCTTTTGCCTTCGGTTTTCGCTGCATACATCGCAATATCCGCTTGGCGAAGCAGCTTTTCGGTGCTTTCATCGAATGCCGTGGAAAAAAGCGTGATCCCCAGACTCGCGGATACTTGCAGTTCCCGTCCATCGACAAGGTAAACTCGAAGCAGCGCATCCAGCACTTTTTCAGCCACGCTGCCGGCCGTTTTTTCCGCGTCGTCCTGCTTATGGCTCAACCCTGAGAGCAGAACGACGAATTCATCGCCGCCTAATCGCGCCACGGTATCTTCGGTGCGTAAATTGGCTTGCAAGCGTTTGGCGACTTCTTGCAATAACAGATCGCCGCACCTGTGGCCTAAGCAATCATTGATT
This sequence comes from uncultured Gammaproteobacteria bacterium, assembly GCA_963814825.1. GTDB lineage: Bacteria > Pseudomonadota > Gammaproteobacteria > Methylococcales > Methylomonadaceae > Methylobacter_A. The sequence continues at coordinate 517,147 of CAWFEF010000001.1, forward strand.
TTCTTAAAATCGTCCAGATCCAGGAAAATAACCGCACCGAATTGCCCGGAACGCTTGGCCGCGAAAATCTCTTGCAATAGCCGTTGTTCAAATAACGCGCGATTGGCGAGACCGGACAAGGAATCAAGGTGCGCCATCTGCCATAATTTCCGCTCGGTGTTCTTGATGATCGAAATATCGCTAAACGCGGAAATGTAATAAAGCACCTGGCGGTTATCATCTTCAATGACATTGATCCGTTGCCAGATCGAAAATAAGTCGCCGTTTTTATGTTTATTGACTAACTCGCCCCGCCAGTAGCCTTTTTGATTAAGGGATTCCCAAAGCTGGTCGTAAAACGATTCGCTGTGTACGCCCGAAGAGAGTAAATGGGGCGTTTCGCCGATGGATTCTTCAAGCGAATACCCTGTAATCGCTGCAAAAGCAGGATTAACATACAAGATTTTGCAATCCGCATCAGCAATCAGCATGGCGTCCGACGAATGTTCAAAAAAACACCGGTACACTGACGGCTCTATTTGAAATTGCGATGTCGTATAGTTGAGCTGGATGGGACTGGTAACGAACGGGCTATGCTGCTGAAAACTCGAGCCTATCTCCTGTGCCAGGCTAGTATTGAAATGATCTGTTTTTTTTAATACCGACATGTACCAGCCCTCCCATCAAATGTATTGCTGGAAAACAGTTTAGTGCAGCAGGTAATCAACAAAGAAACGATATTATTCGATGAAAATATCTGATAAACAGATATATGATTTGCAAAAGCGGGTATAGCTAGCCAAGACGGCCGTCCCTCTTTCGGATAGGTAGTCGTACCGATGAGACTCGCTTTATAAAAAAATATAATAAGACTTCCCTTTTGTCTTAATGATCGAATCAAAAACGAGATTAGAGCAATTGCTTTCAGCCGCTTACCCGCTCTTTCTTGCGTCCCGCGGCATGACCCGTCTCTGCATTTTCGGATATTACCAGCGCCTCGCGCCCGCCACTCTCAATTTAAAGGAGAACGACCTATGAAAAACCTACTCATCATGACAGTAACGTTGCTTGCCCTTGCAGCCCCCATAGCCGGACGAGCGGATTCAGGAAAGATCAACAAGTTCGTTGGCTTATGGGAGGCGGTCGATCCCGATGACGGATCTCACCAGATACTTTCGATTACGGATAACGCCAATGGGACAGCCAAACTGCGCCTTTTTGACACATACTTCACACTTTGCGATGGAGGCAGGGCAATCGGCGAGGGTACCGCTCAAGCCGAAAAAAACCAGTCGTTAAGTTCGGTGGATTTCACCGTCACGTGTTTCGAACCCAACTCTACCCACCTGACCCCGACAACTCTTAGCAAAAATCCTGACGGCACTTTAACGCGGGACCGCGCTAGTTTGTCCCCGCTGATTTATCACCAGACCGACAAATAACCGCATTTAGAAACGGCTTGGTATCCGGTCTACACGCGATGATGTGACCACGTTCCAGCCCGTGCGCCACGGACGAAACGGATAGCCGCTTGCCAAGCCCATGCTTCGAAGCGTTTCATGACTCTGATTTCTGCCTGCATCGCAGGCAATAAGCGAATAGTCTGGCTATAAAAGCAGGCTACAGCGCAACATCCCATAAATATCTATTTAATAGATATTTGCTTCTAATAATATCGTTTTATTAAAAGCAAAAATCCCCCTAAGCTATCCCCACCAACAACAAACCGCCGTAAAAATGCACGGCGTTATTTGTAACGTATTTTTTGATGTCACTTTTGGTAGTACCTCCTCTCTATACAAGGATTGTGTTTTTGGGCGGGTTTCGACCCGCCTTTTTTTAATCGGGGAAGGTATGGATTTTTAGCCATTGCAATACGGCGCGGAAAGCCGCCGATCAGTACAACTTTTTATCAGACCTGAGGAATAACAAATGCCACTACAAAATCTAGTCGACTATTTCAATGACCGATTCGGGCAAGAGCACCGCTCAAGCTTTCGTCCCTTTATTCTTGAAGAAGGCACAATAAGCGCCCTGTTTGGTCCCATTAAAATCGGCAGTGTTTTTTCGCCCATACGACAGGCCCTAAAGCCCGCCCAGATTATCGGGCATGCCGCAAAACTTAAAGTTTCCACCCATGAAGTTCAACACCTGTATTCAGGCGAAATTGAAAACCTGCTGACTAACCAGCCGCACCAGGCTAGCGATTTTGAATCCATCATCAATTTCGATCGCCTATCCCGCACCGTGCATATGCTCAATTATCTGCCCTTAACCCATTTGCAAGGTTCGCTGCTTGTGGAAGTTGATCCGCGCCATATACTCGGCGTTAAACAGGATCATGGCGCCTATTTTGAAGAAGTGATCAGGCAATGCGGCCTGGAAACCAGAAATGTCGTCATCGTTATGGCCGTAAACAGCCACTATGCCCGGCATTATCAGGAATTGGTTACCGGCCTGGATAATTACCGGCGCCGAGGTTATCAAATCGCGCTTAAGTTCGATTATGTCGCACAGGAAAGCCAATCGTTCGATCTGATTACCAAGCTGTCCCCGAATTACGTCAGTTTATCGGCAAGGCATCTGGACCAAATACGTGACAATGCCCTGTTTGAAAAATTGCGTGATTTAAGAGCGCTGGTCTCTTCAGCTGGCGGGCAAACCATACTGCAACAAATAGATCAAAAAAAATCCGAGTCGCTGGCTCGCAATACCGGTTTTGATCTGGTGCAGGGCAGTTATTATGAGCGCCCCTCGGCTCCGGTATTTTTACCGGAGTCAGCCGATGTTGCCGTTGCGCATTATTGAGTCGACTGCGCAGGTCGCTGGAATTACTGGATCCCAAGCTGGAGCTTGGGATCCAGCGTAAAACACATATTGTCAGCCCCACTTTTAAAGTTTATCTTGTTCCCCGCGCAACGCCTTAGCATTTGATTCGACTATGGTCATCAGGACAACGGCGCCCGCGATATTTGGGTGGCGATTGTTAAGTTGTAGATCCTTCATCGCGGGCATGGCCCACTCCTACAACTCTTAACTTAAACGAAAAAACTTTAGATTGCAGGGGAGGCTTCGTCTAAAACCCCTCCTGCAAAAATCCCTTATCGCTAAAAATCCTTCCCACTCTTAATCCGCCTGACGGTACTGACCAACAGATCGACTTCCTCATGCGTATTGTAAAACGCCAGTGACGGGCGCACGGTGCTTTCCAGGCCGAAACGGCGCAGGATAGGCTGGGCGCAGTGATGGCCGGTGCGTACCGCAATACCGGCGCGGTTTAATGCGACGCCGATATCCTGGTTGCTGTGTCCTTCCAGCACGAACGACAACACGCTGGTTTTTTCAGCGGCGGTGCCGATCAAACGCAAGCCGGATATGCTCCTTAACGCATCCATCGCATACACCAGCAGCTCATGCTCGTAACGCGCGATATTATCGATGCCGATTTTCAGCAGATACTCAAGGGCTGCGCCCAAGCCCACCGCATCGGCGATATTGCCGGTACCGGCTTCAAAGCGGGCCGGTGCGGGTTGATAGATCGATTTTTTCAAACGTCACATCCGCTATCATGTTGCCGCCGCCTTGCCACGGCTGCATCGCTTCGAGCAATTCGGCCTTGCCATACAACACGCCGATGCCGGTCGGGGCGAATATCTTGTGCCCGGAAAACACGAACCAGTCGCAATCCAGCGCCTGCACATCGACGCGCAAATGCGAAACCGACTGCGCGCCATCCAGCAACACCCGCGCGCCGACCCGATGCGCCATCTCGATCATTTCCCGAGCCGGCGTCACCGTGCCCAGTGCGTTCGAAACCTGCGTGAACGACACCAGCTTGGTGCGCGAATTCAGCAACTTTTGATATTCGCCCAGCAATACCTGGCCGTCGTCGTCAACCGGCGCGACGCGCAATGTCGCGCCGGTTGCTTCGCACAGCTGTTTCCACGGCACGATATTGGCGTGATGCTCCAGCCAGGTGATCACGATCTCATCACCCGCGCCGATATGTTGCCGTCCCCAACTTTGCGCAACCAGGTTGATCGCCTCGGTCGTGCCCCGCGCGAAAACAATCTCCGAAGAAGACGACGCATTCATAAACTGGGCAACGGTATCGCGCGCTTTTTCGTAAGCGTCGGTCGACCGCGCCGCCAGTTCATGCGCCGCACGGTGGATGTTGGAATTCTCGTGTTCGTAAAAATACGAGACCCGGTCGATAACCGCCTGCGGCTTTTGCGTGGTCGCCGCGTTATCGAACCAGACTAACGGCTGGCCGTTGACCCGTTCCTTCAGGATCGGAAAGTCGCGGCGCACCGCCTGCACATCAAAAGCCGGATGAGCGGAAACCAGAGTTGGCGTTTGCGCATTAAATCCGCCGTTCTTCAATTCATCGAGAAAATAAAATGATGAACCCGAGCCGGCGTTTGCCGGAATACCTGCTGAAGATCCGAACAGCTCTTTGCAGCTCGGCTTCGCCCGGCAGTCCATAGGCTTGAGGCGAAAGCCCCGCTATCAATGAAGCATCAAAGTCAGCCAGGGATGCGGCCAGACCGTAAGCTGCCGTCGGAGCGGGATTGCCCTCCGCGCTAAGCGGAATGCTGCCGGTAGCGCGCCGAAGACGGTGCGGCAGAGCGTTGAACCGGCATCAGCGGTTCCGGGAACGGCGCTTCCTGAAGGCACACGCGAAACCAGCAACTGTTGCAATTGCGCTTCATCGGGCAGTCCGAAGTCGTGCGGCAAAACACCTTCCAACACGGATTTGTCCAAGCCCGCCAACGGCGATGTTGCCGCCGAAGATCGATTGCCGAAAACCGACCCCGTATCAAGGCTGTCAGGGACGCTATCGAAAGACGATTGCCGCGGAGCAAACAGTTTTTGCAACTCCGCTTCCCCCGGCAGGCCGAAACCTTCGGTATTCCGTTATCCGCACCCGGCAACGGCGAAGTCAATCCGCCCTGCACTGCCGAAGCGGCGATGCCGATACGCGATCCGTCGCAGGGCAACGCCGTAAACAGCTCATTGGCGAGTCTTGGTCAACTGCTCTATATCCGGCAATGATGCGTTTTGGGCAAAATCGCTGTTACTTGTATTCATGGTACTTGCCCACTTCGACATTCTCGAGCACGCCGAGCGCATCGTCAGTCAATACCGCCAGCGAGCAATACAGTGAGATCAGGTAAGAGGCAATCGCCTTGTGGTTGATGCCCATAAACCGGACCGACAGTCCCATGCTCAGTTCGCCGGTCAGGTTGGGCTGATACAGGCCGACCACGCCTTGACGGCTTTCACCGGTGCGCAGCAGCAAGATATTGCTTTTGCCGTTGACGACTTTAACCTTGTCGGATGGAATAATCGGGATGCCGCGCCAGGTCAAAAACTGCGATCCGAACAAGGTGACGGTAGCAGGCGGTACGCCGCGGCGGGTGCATTCGCGACCGAATGCGGCGATGGCTCAGCGGGTGCGCCAGGAAAAATCCCGGTTCTTTCCAGACCCGTGGAAATCAATTCATCCATATCGTCAGGTGTCGGCGCGCCGGTACGCGGCTGCACTCTGAAGCCTGGGGCTACGTTGTTCAGCAAGCCGTATTCGGCGTTGTTGATCAGCTCGCTTTCCTGACGTTCCTTAATGGTTTCGATGGTCAGACGCAGCTGTTCATGGATTTGGTTGTGCGGGCTGCTGTATAAATCGGAAATACGGGTATGCACGTCGAGCACCGTATTAACGGCATTCAAACGGTACTCGCGGCCCCATTCCTCGTAATCGACGAAGGTTTGCGGCAGTTCTTTTTCATCGAGGCTGGAGCAGTCGACCAGCAGGCCGGTTTCGTTCTTAACCTTGTTGACCCGGTAAATACCGGCTTCAAGCGGTTTCCATTGCAGCAGATGAACCAACCACCGCGGAGTGATGGTTGATAACATGGGGACGGTTTTGGTGGCATTCGCCAGGGTGCGCGCGGCAACATCGCCTAGCGCAGTATGGGTTTGGCCTTCGTGAATATCGGACATGATTTTTTCCTATTGTGGTTGGTGTAATTAGTTAGTATCGTTCCCACGCTCCAGCGTGGGAATGCAGTAGTGACGCTCCGGCGTCGCGTTTTACGCTGGCTCCCAAGCTCCAGCTTTCTATGTTTCGGGAAGCTAGAGCTTCCCAGACGGCGTTCCCAAGCTGGAGCTTGGGAACCAGCTGAAACGCAGTATGGGTTTGGCCTTCGTGAATATCGGACATGATTTTTTCCTATTGTGGTTGGTGTAATTAGTTATATCGTTCCCACGCTCCAGCGTGGAAATGCAGTAGTGACGCTCCGGCGTCGCGTTTTACGCTGGTTCCCAAGCTCCAGCTTGGGAACCCAGTTCAGAAAGCTCCAGCTTTCTATGTTTCGGGAAGCTACGACTGCATGGATGCAGGAGGTAGAGCACCAACAGTAGGCGCTTTAGGCGACGCAGGAGCGGTTGCCGAGAGCTTCCCAGACGGAGTTTCTAAGCTCCCCAAACGGCAGCGTCGGGGTTCTTTGCCTTTCGCCTGTCACCTTGAACCTTGAACCTTCATCCCTATATCCCGCCCCCATCATGAAACAATTCACTGCGCACATGCGCCTGGGTAATGTTGCTGCCGGGCGGGACGCTATGGGTCAAGCCAGACGTTGCCGCCGATGGTCGAGCCGTGGCCGATGGTGATACGGCCCAGAATCGTCGCGCCCGCATAAATGACGACATCGTCCTCAACGATAGGATGCCGGGCATTGCCTTTGACCAGGATGCCGTCCTCGTCTTTCTGGAAACGCTTGGCGCCCAAGGTGACGGCCTGATACACGCGAACATGCCGCCCGATCACGGCGGTTTCGCCGATGACCACGCCGGTGCCGTGGTCGATAAAAAAACTCTCGCCGATTTGTGCGCCGGGATGAATATCAATGCCGGTGGCTGAATGGGCAATCTCGGAAATAATGCGCGCCACCAGCGGCGCACCCAATTGATGCAGGATATGCGCAAGCCGGTGATGAATAATCGCGGTAATGCCCGGATAACAAACCAGCACTTCGTCGGAACTTCTTGCCGCCGGATCGCCTTCGTACGCGGCCTGAATATCGCTATCGAGCAGCATCCTTACCTCTGGCAAGCGCGCGGCAAACTCACGGGTAATGGTGACCGCCTGCTGGTATGCATCATCAACAGCCGAACAAATTGCAGTTCGCGGCGGATTTGTTTGAACAGCTCGCGCAACAGGGTATCGAGCGTATGGCCGACAAAGTAATCGATGCCCTCGTCGTTCAAATCGGGCAGCCCCAACCGGTTTGGAAACAACACCGCGCCCAGGCCGTCGAGAATTTTTTGCAGTTCCTTGCGCGACGGCAGCTTGGGCGGTTTGTCGCGTCGCTGCCGGGTTTCCAGCGATTGCACGCGTAAATGGCGCAATCGTGATGACCAGCTCATCGACGCCCCAGTCCTGCTTGACATGTTGATAGCTGAAATCGCTCATGCTGCAAAACCGCCTGCGTCGAAAACGCCTTCGAACAGAGGCGAACTCAAATAGCGTTCGCCGGAATCCGGCAGCACGACCACAATGGTTTTGCCTGCGTTTTCAGGCCGTTTGGCGACCCGCACCGCGACAGCCACGGCCGCGCCAGAGGAAATACCTGACAGTATGCCTTCTTCCCTGGCAAGACGGCGCGCAAAAGCGATGGCTTCTTCATTGCTGACCTGCTCGATCTTATCGACTAACGACAGATCGAGCACATCCGGCACAAACCCCGCGCCGATGCCCTGAATTTTATGAGGACCGGGTTTTAGCAATTCACCGGCACGATGCTGGCTGAGCACCGGACTCGCCTCAGGTTCAACCGCAATCGAAGTGATGGCCTTGCTTCTGCGTCTGCTTGATATAACGGGAAACGCCGGTAATCGTCCCGCCGGTGCCGACGCCGGAAACCAGAATATCGATAGCGCCATCCGTATCGTTCCAGATCTCGGGCCCGGTGGTTTGCTCGTGAATAGCGGGATTGGCAGGATTTTTAAACTGCTGTAGCAACACATAACGCTCGGGATCGGAAGCTGCGATTTCCTCGGCTTTCGCGATCGCGCCGCTCATGCCTTTAGCGCCTTCCGTCAACACCAGCTTGGCGCCGTAGGCAATCAGCAACTTACGGCGCTCAAGGCTCATCGTTTCCGGCATCGTCAAGCGTCAACGGAATATTCCGCGCCGCCGCGACAAACGCCAGCGCAATGCCGGTATTGCCGCTGGTCGGCTCGACGAGTTCCTTGCCGGGACCCAGCAAGCCGCGACGCTCGGCGTCCCAGATCATCGCCGCACCGATCCGGCATTTGACCGAATAAGCAGGATTGCGACCTTCTATTTTTGCCAGCAGGGTGACCGGCGCGCCATCGCTGATGCGGTTAAGCCGCACCAGCGGGGTCTGCCCGATGGAGTGGGAATTGTCTTCGTACCAATGTGACATTAAAAATCTCCTGTATTGCAGTCGCAAACTAATTGCTGAAGAGCTAAATTTTGGCCAAAAAAAAGCCAGCGGCCCCTTAAGGGGCTCACTGGCTTCCGGTTGTCCGGTCAGCTGTGTCAGCTTTCGTTTTTTTATAAAGTACTTTAAGTCGTTACGCTCTGTCAAGGCGTAGATTGGTATTCTCTCGGACGCCTCGGCAACAGATTAGATTATCTATTTATTTGATACACAAATCGAATAATATCGTTTTTTTATATGAAACCCGCACTAAGCTGTTTTCCAATATTTGAATTATGAATAAATTGGAGAAATGAGTTTATGCCGCTGGAAAATTTTACTAAGCCTATCCATAAACGACAGCAAGGATTATCAGCCAGTATTGTCGCACTTATGTTTGCATTCCCCTCCGTATCGGAGGCAACCAACGGCTATTTTGCTCACGGCTACGGCGCCCGCAGCAAAGCGATGGCCGGCGTGGGTGCCGCACTGCCTCAAGATGCGATGGCAGCGGCAGTGAATCCTGCCGGTATGGCTTTTGTCGGCAATCGACTCGATGTGGAAATGGAATTATTCAATCCTAACCGTCAATACACAGTTCAGGGTGCGCCGACTATGGCGCCTGGAACTTTCCCGCTAAACCCCGGAACGGTTAAGAGCGACAGCGACCTCTTCCCCGTCCCTACGCTGGGCTGGAATCATAAGCTGGACCGCAACCAGTCTATTGGACTAACGGTTTTCGGCAACGGCGGCATGAACACCGATTATCCTGGTTTTGCCAGCCAAACCTGCGCACGCGGAGGAACTGGAACGTTCTGCGGCGGCAGTACCGGCATTGATCTGGTGCAGCTGTTCATTAGCCCAAGTTACGCCCGGAGTTTTGCCAATAATCGGTTTTCTTTGGGCATAGCGCCGATTTTCGCGGTTCAGTCCTTTAAAGCGCAGGGGCTGAGTTCATTCGCGGGATATTCCAGCGATTCGCAGAATCTTTCCAACAACATCCGGAATTATTCATACGGCGCCGGCGTTCGTATCGGCGGCATAGCGGAGGTGCTTCCTGGGCTTCATCTGGGCGTTTCCTATAAAAGCCGCGTGTTCATGTCTCCGTTCAGTCATTATGCGGGACTCTTTGCCGAACAGGGCGACTTCGACATTCCGGAAAGCATTAATGGAGGCCTGGCCTGGGACATCAATGACAGCGTCACCGCCGCTTTCGATGTGGAGCATATCCGTTACAGCAGCGTCAATTCGGTGGGGAACGCCTTTCTGCCCAATCTGCAGACGTCACAACTTGGCAACAACAGTGGGGCGGGCTTCGGCTGGAAGGACATGACGGTCTATAAATTCGGCACGCAATGGAAGCAAAACGCGGACTGGACATGGCGCGGCGGCGTCAGCTACGGCGAGCAGCCTATCCGCAGCTCGGAAGTGCTGTTTAATATTCTGGCGCCCGGCGTGCAGGAGTGGCATTTGACGACAGGGTTCACGCGCACCATAACCGACAAAGACGATGTGACCTTTGCTTTCATGTATTCACCGACGAAGAAAGTCAGCGGTCCGAATCCTTTGAGTCCAGGCCAGACTATTGACCTGGAAATGAATCAGCTTTCGTTTCAGCTGGGCTATTCACGGCGGTTTTAAAGTCTGAGGAGACAAGACAGCTAATTCTTTTATCTACCTATATTAATGAAAAAATTCGCACCTTATTCGGCATTGGCTGGTGCTGCAATGGGTGCGAAAAACGGAACAATTGCACCAGGCCGATGCAATAAAGCAGCTAAAAATAACGTTTCCCAAGTCTGCCGGATTCCCAATACCCGACGTCAAAAGCTTGGGCAATCAAGGTTTACCGGGGCTTTAGCCTACACCTTACAGTCCGCAGCGACTAAAAAACAGTTTTTGGCGCGGGTTTTGCTGCTATTTAAGCAAGACTTGTTCATCAAATTGTCACCGTCTTTACTTAAGATGTCGTTGCACCACGTTCACGCAGTTTTGTACCAAGGAGAAGACAATGTCTATCGAATTTACATCACTACTCACCTTTGTTGAATCTTATTTAGCATGGTTATCAAGCATGCCAGGAGAATTGGCGACATATAGCTTGCTGATTGCATTTATCATCCTGTCGGCCCTTGAGCTTAACCATCCGGAACGCAGCGTGCCTCTTAAACAGTTACGCCGGTCTTATCAAACCAATATCGGCCTGTTTATTTTTAACAGTCTCGTCATCTCATTACTGTCGGCGGCGCCCTTAGTGATGCTGGCCGACCACTACTCAGACCGGGGACTGCTAAACTACGTCTCCAACCCCGGCTGGAAAGCCCTGCTGTCGTTTCTGTTGCTCGATTTGATGCTCTATTTCTGGCACAGAATCAGCCACAGCTTCGATAGCCTGTGGATGTTCCACAAAGTGCATCACAACGATCCTTATTTGAATGTCTCGACCGCATTCCGCCTGCACACTGTCGAGCTGTTAATCATCACCGTGCTGAAAGCGGCCTACATTGTCTTGCTCGGCGTAGACAAAACGATGGTCGTCACCAACGAAACCCTGTTGACCTTGTTCATCATGTTTCATCACACCAACATTTCATTCCGCGGCGAGAAACGTTTGGGACAAGTCATCATCGCGCCCTATTTGCACCGCGCGCACCATTCGACGGAACGTAGCGAACACGACACTAACTACGGCGCGGTCTTTTCGATATGGGATCGTCTGTTCGGTACGCTGTCCGAGCTTGAGCCACTGGAAGTCGGCATTAAAAACGACTCGCCGCAAACCGTTTTAGGCCTGATAAAATTCGGCTTCACCTCAGCAATTCCAATGCCTGCGCCGGTATACGAGCTGGACTCGAACCTTAAATCGATGATCGCCGAAGCGGCCTATTACAAGGCCGAAAAACGCGCTTTTAGGCCTGGAAATGAGCTGCGCGACTGGCTGGAAGCAAAAAGGGAAATCATCAGAATGGTTTATGGCGATCAGGCCATCGGCAAGCAATCAAGCGCAACAGCTGACTACCCCTCAATGCAGCGGCCTTTTACGCTTTGTTGATCATGACTGAATACCATTAATCCTATGTGTGTAACTAAGAAGATTAACGCAATACCTAAAAAACAAGACACAGCCGCCCCAAAAAGGGCGTTGAAATTTGATACTTGGGATTGCCCAGTGTGCGGCAACCCACGCAACACAGGTAAGCATCTGAAATGTTCAAAGATTACGCAATTGAAGCACATGAAAGAAAGGGGCGAAATGTAGCCGGTTGGGCATAAAAATCATGCCCAAACTACAGGACTTTGTTGATCAGTCACGATGCCAGATCAACTCGCCGTTCTTGTAAACCGACCTGACCCGATGCAAAGGAATGGAATGCGCCTGCCCCTCATGATCGACCAGTTCGAAAATACCGGGGCCGTCCTTTGGAAATTTGATTTCGCGAAACGGCACGCGGATGATTTTGTGCTCAACCCGGTCGTAATAACCGATGACGAATTCGCCGCTGCCGAATTCCGGGTCCCAGCGGATGCGATGGAGGAGGTCTTGAATGGGAATCATGAGGCGTTACCGGCTTGCGAGGATTTTGACCAAACCGGTTCCGTCGGCGGTAGGAATGATGTCTATCCGCGCCAATCCGAAACGCTGAACCACCCAGGCGTTGGTAACGAGATGCGGACTGACGCGCTCGACGCCGAACACGGATTCACCCCGGCACAAGGCGGCCGGCAGGATCAGTTGGTCGGCGAGATGCTGTTCCAGCGCCGCGCCTGATCGATAGTGCTGTAGGAGCGCAAAACAGGCTTCCTCCGCGACTTGCTCGGCGGGCTTTCCGCGTTTCCCTTGTGCGCTAAAGCCGGCCAAGCTGTTTTCGTAATGCGCAGTCAAATACAAACCGGCTCCGGGGCAGGCCGCTTCCAAAACGACCGCATCGATTTCCGCCGCTATCCCGGCCTGCTCCAAAAGCTCGCGTGCGTGGTAAGCCATGCGTTCGCAAATATGGCCGGGCAGATTGGCGGCTAGGGCGCGTCCCGTAACCTTCCTCAACAGGCCGCGGTGTTCCAGGCGCAAAGGCAGCAATTTTTCAGATCCCTCGATTCGCAGCCTCGCTTCGCCCCGCCCCACCGGGTACCAGCCTGATCGCACCAGGGAAAGCTTGGCATTCACCCCCATGCGGGCGAGCGTGGGCAGCCAGACATCGTGCACGTAATCGTAGGAAGGGCTCATGTCGACGTGCGTGCCGCCGCGCAAAATGACGGTGGATACGCCTGATGCCAGCGCCAGCGGCGGCAGCATAGTTTGCAGCACCAGCATGACCGCACCGGCGCTGCCGCCTTCCCGCGCCTCGGCCACGTCCAGCGAGTAATCGCCGGCCCGGACCGGCTTGCGGGGGATGAATTGCAACGTTTGCGAGCCGAGTTCCGCGCCCTTCACTTCGGCATCGCAGAGCATCGCCGCCGCCCGCACCGAAGTGAGATGCTGCGCCGCCAGCCCCGGCTTTTTCCTGTTCGCGCGGAGGTTGTCGATGCGCACCGGACGCCCGGTGACGGCGGACAGACTCAACGTGCTGCGCAGGATTTGCCCGCCGCCTTCGCCGTGGGAACCGTCAATGATGAGCTTATCCGTCATATATTAAATCTCTCCGCTAAAGGATGATTCTAAAAAATCGGGTAGGTTGAGCAACCCCCAACATTTTGGCATACGGTGATGGGTAAGTTCGCCGCCATATCGAAACTTCGCAATGTTGGGCATAAAAACATGCCCAATCTACAGGACTAAATGCGAATACCAAACGCCCCTAAAACTTTAATCATGCCGAAATAGGCAGTAGCGGTAGCAATACAAGCAACAGCCAAGCTTAACCAGAACCCAAGACCGTAACGAAGTAACAGCGGCAAAACGATGAATAACACCAGCGACGGTAAAATTAGCCAAAAAATACCGTCGGAAAGTGCTGCTACTTTCTCAATATCGCCTGTATCAAGGTAGAGCCAGACGAACGCCAGCAGCGAGGTGAGCGGCAAAGAGGCCAAAGCAGCAGCCCAAAAAGAGCTGCGCTTAGCCAACTCGGCAACAGCTATGAGAATAGCCGTTGAAAAGACAATTTTGAGCGCATATTGCATCATGGCCTGGCGGCTTTTATGATTTTGCCTGAGTATCCAGTGCGGTTTTGATACCCTTGGCCAAATCGCTGACAGAACCTGCCCCCCAATAATGTAAAAAAACGATCTTCGGCGTTTCATTCGCCATGTGCTGATGAATAGCGACGATGTTGATGCCCGCGCCTCGTAAGGCTTTCAATACGCCTTGAAGTTCGGATTCGAGCATCGCGAAATCGCCCTCGACGATGGCTTTCGCATCGCTACCGGCAAATACAGCCCAGGTATTGACCCCCATCGCTTTACCCGCGCTGTGGCCGTTCATTTGGGTCGTGCGGCCCAGCGTCACCTTATAAACATCGCCTGTTTTTTCGACCGGCGTGCCGATGATGGTTTCAATCGGTTTGGGATCAAGCGACGTTTTGGCGGCATCCAATTTGATTGCAGCCGCCGGCTTCTTGCCGCTATGTGTTTCCTGAACTTTAGCAAAGACCTTGCCGACACCGGCAGCGAGCGTCTCCAGATTGCCCATGCCGCCGATATGCATGAACATAATTCTGGGCTTATCCCAGAGAAAATGATTATGCAGGCCGGTGACTTGCAGACCGTTATCCAGGGCGGCGCTCATAACCGGATTAACCTGATCTTCCTGCAACACGATGTCGCCCATCACCATGACTTGATCGCCGGCTGCCTGAAATCCAGCCCAAGAGGTCAAGCCCATTGGCGGGGTCATTTTGACGCCTGCGATGATGGCATTCAGATCGGCGCGGGGCTGACTGACCTTAAAGACAGACTCGGCCGCATCCAACTTTCCCTTGATGCCGGTGAGCTGTTCGATTTTGGCCGTATCCAATGCAACCGGGCTATTGGATGCTTGTTGTGCAACGGATTGCCCGGAAACCCAAACAGACAAAACGATAATACCTATTTGAGACCAACGTAACGTATTCATAAGAAAACTCCATACTGGACCAACCAGGGTTTGAGAAGCAAGAACAACAATCCCGCCGCACCGCAAACGGCAATGACCGTAATAACACCCGCCTTATACCGGAACAGCGCCAACAAGGCGCATGCGCCGATCAGCGCGGCAATGCCGTCGAAATGTCCGGCAAAACCTTGCGGCCAGAACACATGCCAGGCAAAAAATACGGCAAGATTAAGAATAACACCGACCACGGCGGCGGTAATCGCCGACAGCGGCGCGGTGAATTTTAAATTGCCGTGGGTCGATTCTACCAGAGGGCCGCCCGCCAGGATAAACAAAAAACTGGGCAGGAAGGTGAAATAAGTGACTACGACCGCCGCGACCACACCAGCCATTAACAACGCCTCGGAACCGAACGGCAACTGGCTCCAGCCGCCCAGAAATCCGACGAAGGTGACGATCATGATCAGCGGGCCGGGCGTGGTTTCGCCCAGCGCCAGGCCGTCGATCATTTGCGTGGCGCTTAGCCAGTGGTAATGTTCCACCGCCCCCTGATACACATAGGGCAATACCGCATAAGCGCCGCCGAAAGTCAGCAGAGCCGCCTTGGTGAAGAACCAGCCCATCTGCGTCAGCGCGCCGTTCCAGCCGTATTGGCCGCACAAGAAACCGATCACGCCGCCCCACAAAACCAATCCCGCCGCCCCGATTTTAAGCAGATGCGGCCAACAAAACCGGACATGATCGGGAACCGGCGTATCGTCATCGATCAGCGCGGGGCCGTAGCTTTGTTTGACTGTGCCATGCCCGCCGCCCACGGCAAATTTGTCCGGAGCGATGCGCCCGCCAATGGCTCCGAGACACTGCTGCGATCAGCACGATCAACGGGAACGGCGCATGCAATGCGAAGATGGCGAGAAAAGCCAGCGCCGCAAGCGTCCACAGTACGCCGTTTTTTAAAGCCCGCGAACCGATGCGATGCGCGGCGTACAGCACGATGGCGGTGACGGCGGGTTTGATGCCGTAAAGCACACCGGCCACCGCCGGGACATGGCCGAAGCTCAGGTAAATCCAGCTTAGCAGGATCAACAGGAACAACGACGGCAGGATAAACAACAGCCCGGCGACCACGCCGCCCCAGGTGCGGTGCATCAGCCAGCCGAGATACGTCGCTAATTGTTGCGCTTCAGGCCCCGGCAACAGCATGCAGTAATTCAGCGCATGCAGAAAACGCCTTTCCGAAATCCAGCGCCGACGCTCGACCAGTTCCTGATGCATGATGGCGATTTGCCCGGCAGGGCCGCCGAAGCTGATGAAGCCGAGTTTGAGCCAAAAGCGGAAGGCCGTGCCGAAACTCACCGGGTCAGGCCGGGCTAACGTATTATCGGTTGAGAGTTTTTTAGATTGTTTCATTCAGAACTTATTCCTTTCTCAAAAGCCGCCAGTGAACTATCAAAAACAGCGCCGGCGGATGCCATCAGTTGATCGTCATTGCTGACGCAATCCTGCCAATACCGTTTCAATACCAATGGCTTCGGAGGGATGGATAGGCTTCATGGAAAGGCAGCGCCACGGAAGGAGGTAAGCAATGCATTTTCTGCATTCATTACATCCTTGTAATTTAAGCTATTGCCGAGGGATGTCAAAAGAGCCGTCAGTGAAAGTAGCGGCTTCTAATGATTTTTTATATCCGCGCGACTCAATGTTATTTTGCTTTGACTGTGTGCATCATCGATATTATTGCTCGCTGGCTTTAATGTGCCTTAGAGCTGCTTTAGCATGCTTAGTAGCCGCGCCTACATGGCCCATGCTGCCATGCTCGATGGCTGCTTCCAGCTCCATGGCAGCAGATTCCAAATGGTTTTTTGACACGCCCTTTGCTGTTATGGAGGCGGCTAGCGCGTGCTCCAATGCCGCCTTTGCATGTTCGACCAAATTCGATGTATGACCGGCTTCACCATAAACTACCGCCGCATTAGCTTGTTCCAGCGCTACGACAGCATGATGATCGTCAGCAAAAACAGAAGCGCTTAAAAACAATAAACCTATACATATAGATGTCAATTTTTTCATAATTCACTCGTTATTTTTATATTGAATTGTCGATACATTTTAGAAAGCATGTGCCTTCTGTTTAAAAAAGAGCAGGAAACTATTACGGATCGACACATATTTTTACCATTATGCAGTTTATTTCGTAATATCCATAAGTTTAGCGCGGAAAAATGCATTAACTATATACCGTCATTGGGCCGCTTGAGTTTAATGTCGATATTCATGCCAAGCTACGGGTTTGGGCTACGACCCTGTTGTTGGGAGATTAAAATCTTATCGACCCGAGCTTTATCCATGTCAACGACTTCAAAGCGCCAGCCGGCATATTCGAAATGCTCTGCCACACTGGGTATCCTTTCCAAATAAAACACGACAAAGCCGCCAAGCGTGTTGTAGATATTTGCTTCTTCGCCTGGGAAATTACTGTTTATATCCAGCATTGCCTTTAATCGCGCCATGGTTATTCCGCCATCGACAAGCCATGAACCATCACTGCGCTGGACTATTTCCGGATCGAGTTCGGAACCTTCGGAAGGAAACTCGCCAATGATCGCGGACAATACGTCGCTAAGGGTGACAATGCCTTGCATTTCCCCATACTCATCGACGATTAACGCAAATTCAGTCCGTACCTTGCGGAAGTTTTCCAACAAATGGGGCAGTGTCATGGCATCAGGAATATACAACGGAAGTCGCAGAACCTTTTCAATATCCGGCTTTGCTCCTTCAAACGCTGATTTTAAAAGGTCGCTACGCTGTAAAATACCTATCACGTTATCCAAGCCATTTTTGCAGATCACTACCCTCTGATAGGGGCATTGAATGATTTTATTAAGGAGTTCGGCCTCTGAATCGTTCAAATCGAGGGCAAAGACCTCTTTTTTGGGAGTCATGATAATACCGACACGCTGCTCGTCCAGTTTCAAGACATTTGACACGATTTGCCCTTCGCTTTCATGGAAAACGCCTGCCTCGGCACCCATCTGCATAAGGAGATTAATTTCTTCGTTGGTGACCGATGTTTCCTTTTTTCGATGCATACCGAATAATCGCAGCAGCACGTTGCTTGAGGACGACAGCAGCCAAACTACAGGACTCACTAATTTGGCCAGCCATGTCATAGGGCGGGCAATCCTTAATGCAATCGTTTCCGGACTGTGCAATGCAAGCCGTTTAGGCACCAGTTCACCGATAACGACTGAAAAGAAGGTAATCACTATGACAGTTGACGCGAGTGCAAGACTCTTGGCGTAAGGGGCAAGATAAGGTATTTGCATAAGCCGCTCGTTTATCGGGACGGCCAACGCATATTCGCCAATTGCACCGGTTAATATGCCTACCGATGTAATACCGACCTGGATTGTAGATAGGAAACGCGAAGGTTCGCTATGAAGAGAAATTGCGGCTTGTGCGCCGGATCGCTGTTCGCTGGCCAGCTTTTGAAGTCGTGTCTTTCGCGAGGAAATGATAGAGAGTTCCGACATTGCAAAGAAGCCATTAATAATAATCAGAACGATGATAAGCCCTATGTCCATTGAATTGATTACCTATTACCGTTTTCGGCGCGATCGCACCATTGGATGAATGAAGTGGCTCATGGGATTCCTTGCTGCGATTACCCGCGCGCCGTGAATTTAAATGCGTTAAGTCTCTGTAAAAATACCAGCCCGTTATTACATAAAATAAAAGCATTCATAGTATCTGTTAAAATCAACATCGACGACAACAATACCCCCTTTCCATTACAGCTTAATGTTATATGAGTGATATTTTCCTGATCATTACCGCGCTGTTGCTGGTCGCGCTCAATGGCTTTTTTGTAGCCGCGGAGTTCGGTCTGGTCAAACTGCGGCAAACACGCATCCGCGCGATTGCTAAAACGCAAGGTTGGCGCGGGCGCATTCTGGGAAAGGTGCACGCAAAACTCGATGCCTATTTATCGGCCTGCCAGCTGGGCATTACGCTTGCTTCGCTCGGCCTGGGCTGGATCGGCGAACCTGCATTTGCCAGCCTGCTGGAATCTCTGTTCGACAAGCTCGACGTCACCTCGCCGGAGCTGATACACGGCATATCATTCGCTTTCGCCTTTTCCGCCATTTCGTTTCTGCACATCGTCGTCGGCGAGCTTGCACCCAAGTCGATGGCGATTCGTAATCCTGAAAAGATCGGTTTATGGAGCGCCGCACCGCTCTACGGATTTTATTGGCTGATGTATCCTGCGATCTGGCTGCTCAACTCCAGCGCCAATTTGGTACTGCGCCTGTTGGGTTTGGGCAATGTTCATAGCCACGATGCGCACTACTCGGCTGACGAGCTTAAGCTTATTTTACGCAGCAACTACCCAGACGACCGCTTTACCCGCGATGAATGGAACATTCTGGCAAAAACGCTCGATTTCAGCGAACTCGAAGTGTCCGACCTGATGCGTCCCATCCATGAGCTCACTGCATTGCATCGCAACGCGTCATTGCAAAAAAACCTGCAAACCGTGTCTCAAAAACGTTTCAGCCGTTATCCCTATTTCGACACTAACGGTGTTGATGTGTTAGGGGTGATCCATTTGAAAGATTTGTTTTTCGCCCAGCAGGAAGGCAAAGCGATTGAGGATTTGACTCATTACCTGCGGCCCATCCAATACATAGCGCCGCACACGCCCGCGCTGGAACTATTCCGTCGATTCCGCATGGGAACCTCGCATTTTGCAATCATTGGGCAAAAAGGCCAAAAACCGCAAGGCTTCATCACGCTGGATAATTTGTTAAGCGCGATGGTCGGTGAGATACGCGACGAGTTCCGCCAAAGCGACAATGACTGGACGAGGCTTGATAACGGCACACTGATCGGCAAGGGCAGTCTACCGATATTTTCGCTGGAACGGATTCTGGGAATCGATGTCGAGAACGAAGAGCTTGAATTGGAAGATGAGGTATCGATTGGCGGCCTCATCATGGCCAAGCTGCGTGACATTCCGGTAGAAGGCCAAAAAATCGAATTCACTCAGTTCGACGTCGTGGTCAGAAAAATGAATGGACCGCGCATCGTCTTTGTCCAGATTTATCCCAATGAAATAACCGATGTTATGCCGTAATTTAAAAATTCTGTAACTATTCAGCTAAGCAAACAGCCCGCGAATCACAGCTGGCTAGCCCCCTCTCCTGATGGAGAGGGCTGGGGTGTGGAGAAATTCAATCAACAATCTACCTTACTTTAGATTCCCCCTCACCCTGCCCTTTCCCGCTGGAGAGGGATATTGTGCTTCGCGTTGAATAATTACAAAATTCCTTAGCTATCGCGTATACGGTTCCGCAAGCTATTTAAATCTCACTCCTAGCGACACCCAGCTCTTTAGCCGCAACCAGCAATTCGTCGATAAAGTGCTGCGTGTATAAAGGCAGGTAGTTGTTTTTTAAATAGGCGATCTTGGTTCTCGAGCTGGGAATAAGATGCGATAAATCCCGCGCCACCAGATCTTGATCCATCACCGGATCATAGGCCATACCGGCAATAATGCCGACCCCCATTCCCAGGCGAACGTAGGTCTTGATCACGTCGGTATCGGCGGCGGCCAGGATGATGTCCAGCGCCATGTCGGTGTTTTTAAATGCGGTCTCGATATTGGAGCGCCCGGTAAAACCGAAACTGTAGGTGAGTATCGGATAAGAGGCCAGCCGTTTAAGAGACATGTCGCCCTCGCTCAACGGATGATTTTTCGGCACCACCACCGCATGGTGCCATTCATAGCAGGGCTTGACGACTAAATCGGTATCTTCGCCGACTTTCTCGGTGCAGATGGCGATGTCTGCTTTCCGGGTGTGCAGTTTATTAATCAGTTGTTCCGGCGACGCTTCAATCATATAAATCCTGACGCCGGGATATTTTTCCCTAAAGCGCAGGATGGGTTTCGGCAGAAAATACTTGGCCTGGGTGTGCGTGGTCGCAATATGCAGAACGCCCTGATTACTGTCGATGTAATCGGCTGCGATGGTCTGGATATTGTTTTTCGCCATATTGATGGTTGCGACTTCCTCCATGATGCGCCGTCCCAACGAGGTCAAGCCTATCAATTTCTTGCCTTGGCGTTCATATATCGGGGAACCCAACTCCGCCTCAAAAAGCTGCAATTGTCGACTGACCGCCGACTGCACTATGTGCATTTTTTCCGCAGCTTTGGAAAGGCTGAAATCATTTTCTTGAAGAACGCGAAGTAATTCAATTTGGCTTAAATTCATTTATTGGAGATTCCCTATCTAATAATTGCACACGGATGACACAGATTTAAACAGATGCCTACAGATAAAACTATAAGAAATTCGTAACTATTGCGCTAGTTCCCAAGCTCCGGCTTGGGAATTCAGTACGGGAAGCTCCAGCTTCCAGTCTCGCGAAGCCGGAGCTTGGGAACCATCGTGAAATTTAACTGTACTTTGGCGTAGGGCGTGCCGTGCGCGCCATAAGAACATTGAGAGTACAGACACAAAACATTGTGTCTGTACTCGATTAATCCCAAGCGAAAAAGGCGCGCACGGCGCGCCCTACTCAGCCGTTTAAAATACCCGGTGCGTAACTATATTAATGAAACCAATGCGCATGGCGTATACGCAAATCAACCTTGTCGCCCCTATTCAAATGCAAGCGCCGGAACTGGTCGTTGGGCATTTCTGCATAAACGCTTGCAGCCGGGCCACTCGAACCGTTTTTGACCAGCTCAATACGGATCAGGGAGCCCAAATGCTGCCAGTCTTTCAAGGTCACAAACCCATCATCATTATTCGCTAGCGATTTTTCAATAATGATGTCATGCGGGCGAACATGCGCGACCTTGCCTTGCCGGTGCGCATTCGATAATCCGGCTGTTTGCAGCCAATCGACATCCTGCTCTTCCAGATAAAAAACATTGGTCTGCCCGATAAAGCGGGATACGAACGCATTGGCCGGATTATCGTAAATATCGCCGGGCGCACCTTGCTGCTCGATTTGCCCGTGGTTGAGCACGACAACCTGGCTGGCGACTTCCATCGCTTCTTCCTGGTCATGGGTAACGAAAATGCTGGTGACATTCAGGTCGTGATGCAGGTTGCGCAGCCATTGGCGCAAGTCCTTGCGCACGCTGGCATCCAGCGCGCCGAACGGTTCATCCAGCAACAACACCGAGGGTTCCACGGCCAAGGCGCGGGCCAGCGCGATACGCTGACGCTGGCCGCCGGACAGTTGATCGGGATAGCGGTCATGCAGCCAGTCAAGCTGCACCAAGTTCAATAAATCATGCACTTTCTTGCGGATAACCGCTTCGCCCGGACGCTCGCGCCGAGGCTTGACTCTTAAGCCGAACGCCACGTTCTCGAATACCGTCATGTGCCGGAACAGCGCATAGTGCTGGAAAACAAAGCCGATGCCGCGCTGGCTGACATCCTGATCGGTTCGGTCCTGGCCGCTTAACAATACCCGTCCTTGATCGGCGCTTTCCAGGCCCGCGATGATGCGCAGCAGCGTGGTTTTG
This sequence comes from uncultured Gammaproteobacteria bacterium, assembly GCA_963814825.1. Classification (GTDB taxonomy): domain Bacteria; phylum Pseudomonadota; class Gammaproteobacteria; order Methylococcales; family Methylomonadaceae; genus Methylobacter_A. Next base: position 539,150 of record CAWFEF010000001.1, read on the forward strand.
CCGCACCCGGAAGGCCCTAGCAAGGCTACCAGTTCACCTTCCGGGATTTCCAGATTAATGTTGTCCAGGGCGGTAAACGCACCGAATTTTTTGCTGATATTGGAAAGTAAAATACTCATAGGAGTGCCTCAAAAATACAATTATTGAACTATTCAGTGCAAAGAGAAATGGAACACTGATGACACGGATTTGACGGATAAGCACTGATTAAAAAGCGAATAACAATTGGCTTCGATTTTTTAAACATCCGTGCAAACCCGTCAAATCCGCGTCATCCGTGTTCTATTAATTATGGTTACCGGTTGGCCTGCCGCCATTCCAAAGCCGTTTTTAAAATCAATGTCACGATAGCCAAGCCGGCCAGAATCGACGCTCCGGCAAATGCGCCGACCACGTCATAGTCGTTGTAACTGACTTCCACATGCAAAGGCAGGGTGTTGGTCAGGCCCCGGATATGTCCGGAAACTACCGAAACCGCGCCAAACTCGCCCATCGCCCTGGCATTACACAGCAACACGCCGTACAGCAAAGCCCATTTGATATTCGGTATCGTAACGGACCAAAAGGTTCTCCAGCCGCTCGCGCCCAGAGACAGCGCCGCCTCTTCTTCCTGGTTGCCCATTTCCTGCATCAGCGGAATCAACTGCCGCGCCACGAACGGAAAGGTAATAAACAAGGTCGCCAGAATAATGCCGGGGACGGCAAAAATGATTTTTACGTCATGCGCGAACAGCCATTCGCCGAACCAGCCTTGTGCGCCGAACAGCAGCACGAAAATCAACCCCGAAATAACCGGAGACACCGAGAACGGCAAGTCGATCAAGGTAGTCAATAGGCTTTTGCCTTTAAAATCGAATCGGGTAATTGCCCAGGCGGCGGCCACGCCAAATACCGTATTCAACGGCACTGTGACCAGCGCGGTCAACAGGGTCAGGTTGATAGCTGACAACATGTCGGCCTGGGATAATGCCGACCAATAGGCCGCTATGCCTTTGGAGAAGGCATGAAAAATCACCAAACCTAAAGGCAGGCAGATAAACAAGCTGATAAAGCCGACGGCAATCGCGATCAGGCTCCATCTGACCCAGTCTGCATCCTGCAAAACTTTTTGTTGACGCGCAACCAATCTGGCCGGGTTTATGGGTTGAGCAATGGCGTTCATATTCGCATCCTCCTTAGAGTTGTCCTGAGCGCTTGCGCACCCACAATTGCAATAGGTTAATCAACAGCAACAGCACGAACGAGATAACCAGCATGGTCAACGCGATGGCCGTGGCCCCTTGAAAGTCGAATTGTTCAAGCTTGGCGACAATCAACAGCGGCACAATTTCCGACACATAGGGAATATTCCCGGCAATAAAGATGACTGAGCCGTATTCACCTACGCCTCTGGCAAAAGCCAGCGCGAATCCGGTCAGCAAAGCCGGAAAAACATTCGGGAAAATAATTTTGCTAAAAACCTGCAAGCGCGTTGCGCCCAAGCTTGATGCCGCTTCTTCCATAGCTGACTCGAATTCCAGCAATACCGGTTCGACGGTGCGCACGACAAACGGTATGCTGATAAAAATCAGCGCCATCACGATACCCAACGGCTTGAAGGCCACCTGCACGCCAAAGGCATCGATCAGCAATTTTCCAAGAAAACCGCTAGGCTGGAAAATGGTTGCCATCACAATACCGGCAACGGCTGTCGGCAGGGCAAAGGGGAAGTCGATCAAGGCATGAAAAAAACTTCTGCCGAAAAAAGAATAACGCACCAATACCCAAGCGACAATAAAGCCAAAGAAACCGGCTATCAACGCGGCTATCAACGCGGTGGAAAAACTGACGCGAAAAGAGTCCAACACACGCCTGCTGGTAATGATATGGACATAATCTTCCCAACTCAGCTCAAAACTTTTAAACACCAAAGTGCTTAGCGGAATTAAAACCACTAGGCTTAAATAGATCAGGGTAAACCCGATGGTCGGGCGAAAACCCGGCATAATACTGCTTTGCGACATTACCTTACTCCACTATTCCAGCTAGTTCCCAAGCTCAAGCTTGGGAATTCAGTTTGGAAGCTCTAGCTTCCCGTATCGCGAAGCTAGAGCTTCGCCTCCGAGGTTACCAATCCGGAGATTGGGAACCAGCGCGATTTATTTCCCCGGCCCGTATATCTGATCAAATACACCGTTATCAACAAAATGTTTTTTCTGCACGGCATCCCAACCGCCGAGCTTATCGATAGTCACCAACTCCACCGGCTTAAATTGCTTGGCATACTTGGCGGCAATTTCGGGATCGGTCGGCCGGTAAAAGTGCTTCCCGATGATGTCTTGACCTTCCTTGCTGTACAAATAGTTCAGGTACTCTGTCGCTACTTCGGTAGTGCCATGCTTGCGCGCCACATCTTCGACGACGGCCACTGCCGGTTCGGTCAGAATGCTTAATGAAGGCGTGACAATCTCAAATTTATCCGCGCCGAATTCCCGCAGCACCAAGTAAGCTTCGTTTTCCCAAGTGATCAATACGTCGCCGATTTCCCGCTCGACAAAGCTGGTTGTCGATCCGCGTGCGCCGGAATCCAATACGGCGACGTTTTTATACAACTTGCTGACGAATGCGGTGGCGGCGGCTTCATCGTTGTTGTTATGTTTTAACGCATAAGACCATGCCGCCAGATAATTCCATCGCGCTCCGCCACCGGTCTTAGGATTCGGCGTTACAACGCTGACGCCCGCTTTGACAATATCGTCCCAATCTTTGATGCCCAGAGGATTACCTTTACGCACGAGCAGCACAATCGTGGACGTATAAGGAGAGCTATTATTGGGCAACAATTTTTGCCAATCTTCTTGAATTAATTTTCGTTTTTGGTACAGCTGGTCAATGTCGTTGGACAGAGCCAAGGTAACCACGTCGGCTTCCAAACCTTCCAATACGGAACGTGCTTGTTTTCCAGATCCACCGTGAGATTGATTGACAGCCACCGTATCGCCGGTTTTGGCCTTCCAGTATTTGGCGAAGGCATTGTTATATTCCTTGTACAACTCGCGAGTCGGGTCATAAGAAACGTTGAGTAGATTAATGTCTGCCGCTGAAACATTACTTACGGCAAGTACCGACAACACCGCCACAACGATAATCTGGAAAAAATATTTGTTCATGGATAAAAAATCCTGGTTCAGGTTATTCAAACGATAAAGGCGTAACAAGTGTCTTTCAAAATTGCGGATGGGTTCAATCTCACTCACCCGGTTTACTTTGGGGCAAGTGAGAAATGACCTAAAACTTCACACAAACGGCGAACTATTTTCCCGGTCCGTATACCTGGTCAAACACGCCGTCGTCAGCAAAATGCTTTTTCTGCGCAGCATCCCAGCCGCCGAATTGATCGATTTTGACCAACTCCAATGGCTTGAATTGCTTGGCGTACTTGGCCGCTATTTCAGGATCGGTAGGGCGATAAAAGTTTTTGCCTATAATGTCCTGACCTTCCTTGCTGTACAAATACTTCAGGTACTCCGTCGCTACGTCTACAGTTCCATGTTTGCGCGCCACATCCTCAACGACGGCGACTGGCGGCTCAGCCAAGATACTCAATGAAGGCGTGACAATTTCAAACTTGTCCGCGCCGAATTCACGCAAGGCTAAATAGGCTTCGTTTTCCCAGGCAAGCAATACATCGCCGATTTCCCGTTCGACAAAGGTAGTGGTGGATCCGCGAGCCCCGGTGTCCAGCACGGCAGCGTTTTTGAATAATTTGCCGACAAATTCCTTAGCCGCCGCTTCATCATTATTGTTATGCTTAAGCGCATACGCCCAGGCTCGCCAAATAGTTCCAACGCGCGCCGCCGGAGGTTTTCGGATTCGGCGTCACGATGCTGACGCCGGGTTTGACGATGTCATCCCAATCCTTGATTTTCAACGGATTGCCCTTACGCACCAGAAATACGATAGTGGATGTATAAGGCGAACTATTGCCGGGCAACAGAGTTTGCCAGTTTTCCGGAATCAGTTTGCGCTTCTGGTATAACACGTCCACGTCGTAACCCAGCGCCAAGGTGACTACGTCGGCTTCCAGGCCTTCCAATACGGAACGCGCCTGCTTTCCGGAGCCACCGTGAGATTGATTGATGGTTACGGTATCGCCGGTTTTGGCTTTCCAGTATTTGGCGAAGGCTGTGTTGTAGTCTTTGTACAGTTCGCGTGTCGGGTCATAAGATACGTTGAGCAGATTAATCTCCGCCGCGCGCACCTCGCTGGCCGCCAATACGGCTAATACGGCCGCAAAGACGATGTTGGTAAATTTGTTTTTCATGAGTAAACGCCTTATGTCAGGTTGTTTAAAACGATAATTGGAACCGTGTTGCAAAAATTGATTCGTTGGCCAAATCACGTCCTCCGGCAGCGCCGCGTGCAAAAGATACATTTTCGTAATTCGCCCGAATGATGGCATTGCTGTTAAGGTACCAGTTGGCGCCTATCGTCCATGCTTTGGCTTTTGCGGCCGACCGGTTTATATCAACAATCTTGAAGGTATCATTATCCACATCCAGTTCGCTGTAGCGTGCTGCAAGCTGCAAGGCGCCCCAGTTGCCTTTCAGCGGATCAAAATTCTGGATGGGTTTGACGCCGGCAAAAGAATTGTCTTCGCCAGTGACCACATAAGAACCCAAAATCTGCCAGGCCGTATTCTTCTGCTTAACATCCGTGCTTCCGCTAACCAGAGTGCTGTGACGAAACAACGTACTCGCCAATGGCGCCGAACGGCCCGGAAAACCAGTAAGCCTGCGGATAAACGCGGAACTGGCCGCCGTCAGATGTCGGCGTGGCAAAACCGGTATTAGTCCTCGTATAATCAAGATAGGTGGTTCTTCCTATCGGCGTTGCCTGAGCTTTGAGGGCCTGTCTATCCGGATTGCCGACAGAACCCGCCACACCAAGTCCCAAGCCTTCCAGCCAGGAGTAGCCGGTATGATGGAACGGATGGGCAAATAAACGTGCATTCACTTCCTTGTTGTTATCCGTATCGGCCGAATTATTGTTTGGGCTGCCATCATCCCCTGAACCGTTTGATACGCCGACCTGATAGGTGAATGTATTCTTGGTATCGATAGGCCCGGCGACAGTCTCTGCCTTGTAGCCCGGCTTGGAAAACCCGCCATGCAGCTGAATGCCTACGTCACGATTGCTCGCCAAATAAGTGGGGAAGGCACGTTCAAGGAAGGTGCCGTCCGCATCGCCCTGTAAGCGCTCAAGACTGATTGCTGGTTTGAACTTACCGACCAACAGGCTGGCCGAAGGATGATAGGCATAATCCAGGTAAGCGTCCGGCAGAATATTGCTGCTCGCCGCAAAGTCGGGCATGATTTTAAAATAGATGTTTTTGAAAAAGTAACCTTCCAACCAAATACGCGCCTGCTTGATTTCGAATTTATCGATAGCTCTGGAAGTGGTGTCGTCAATATAGAAACGCCCGTCACCCTGTACAGCGCCGCGTACCCGCACCTGGTGTTTTTTGTCCGAAGAGGAAATTTTGAAACCATCCGCGCCCGCCTCGAATACCGGCAGCTTTTTGAAGGTGCCGGCAGTCTCTTCATTCTGCACTTCCAGCTTGCGTTCCAGAGTGTTCACTTTTCGGCTCAGTTTTTCCACTTCGGGAGCCGCTGCAACCGGTTTGCTGGACAGCGCTCCGGCCTGATCCAGCTTCTCCAGGCGGCTTTCCAGTTCACGGATGCGCCGCTCCAGGGCTGCGGTATCGGCATGAGCATCGGGAATACCGAATAAGGCGAGGTTAATCACGCTGGCTAAAGCAGTGCGTTTAAAATGTTTCATAGTTTTGGTCCTTAAATATATTTGTACCATCCGGCGATCCGGTCAGGCAGCTATCTCTCACGTAGTATTTTTTCAATCGCCGTTTTTTACGGTAGAAATGGGTAATTACTTTTTATCAAAACGTAATTTCTCCTTACGCTCGATTTGTACAACTTTGCCTTCGTGAATAATAATTTCAATCGAGCCAAACCTAATATCTTGTAAAATATCGGAAATCTGAGTTGCGATTTCAGACAATCTCGGTTCTCTGTGTGTGCTTTCCAATTTAAGCGCCATGACAATGCTCCTAAGGGTAAGACCTGCCGTTTACGTTGGAGGGGAGTTTAAAGAGAATTTAATATTTAATAAAACGACATTATTAGATGCATATATCTGATTAACAGATATGCAACTTCCGCTAGCGCCTGCAATGACTTTGAAAATTCAGCGGCTTGATCTGGGAATTTTCCTGCGTAACGGCAAACGACGGCTTGGCCTTAAGCTAAGCGGTCAAATTCGTTCAGGTTGGGTCGAGCGGGTCATGAGGGAGTAGAAGCAGGACTTTAGGGGCGAATGAATTCCCCTACACGGCATTCGTCAATCGGAAAGTGATTTTCAACTAAATTCTAAGAGGGGATGTAACAGATTGGTTTGAAAACCACGAAGATTGAAAAGCCTTAGCTCTTTGCATTCCTTCGTGGTTTTATGCCTTAAGCGGGTGTGCAGTGGGTTGTGCAATTACTGAGTCTTCACAATTAAGCTGTTATTAACCGACTTGACGCCAGGAATCTTTCTAGTCAGTTCGACCGCTCTGGCGGCGGCGGCGGCTGAATCCACGAACCCGCTTAGCTGCACAACGCCCTTGAAAGTTTCAACGTTGATTTGCATCAGTTTAAGCCTGGAATCACCTAATATTGTAGTATTAACTTTGGTCGTTAAGACGGAGTCATCCAGATATTCGCCGGTGCTTTCATGCGTAGTCCCGCCGGCACAACCGGCAACCAAAATTATCAATAAAAAACTTATTATCAACTTGAGTTTATTCATAAATATTTAATCCTTAAAAGTCTAATCGGGCGTAAGTTTTAAAAACGGTTATTTCTGATGTTAATCGCGCAACACGGCTAAATAATACAATAATATCGGCTGGATGTATTCCCTCAAACTCAATGCTGATGTTGGTGAGGCTTGGACTGAGAAGCGAACAACAACTTAAAAGTCTCCCTGTTTTCTTCCTGCTTAAAATCTTCAAATCTTGATGCGAAATCGTTGCGGGCGCGGCATCGATGGGCATCAAGATCCTGTATCAACACGCCCATCGCTAAAAAGGTATTGGCGGGGATGTTAAGTGCCATCATTTCTTCGCTGAACAGCTTTAGCGTTTGCTCCTGAACGGCGTAATCCTGAAATTCGCCCAACACTTCCTGAAGTTCTTTCAGGTTCTTAATCAGTTGTTTTATTTGCTGTTCCGGATATAGGCTTTGGAAAAACTCCATCAAATAACGCAGTTTTTTACAGGATTTTCTTAAATCGTGTAATGCCTCGCTCGGTGATGCGCCGGTAATGGCATCGCCTTCTCGCAACACACGGGTAAAAACCTTCCATATTCTCCGGTCTGCCAGTTCTTTAATGGCCAGCTTGGCATTTTGCTCCAGCGGGTGTTTGTATGACGGTTCTTTAAGGTACTGCTCCCATTCGGACAAGGTGGCCAGATACTTTTCAGATTGCAGTTTTTTTGCCAGTTCCTTATGAACCTTGCGCTGTTTGGCGAGCAAAAAATCATATAACGGATTGAGATCATCCCGGATTGAATCCGGCAGGCTGCTTTTGTAGCGCTCAAAATTCAGCAGATAAACATCCAGGTCCCGCGTCGGTCCGGTGATCTGCCCCAGCCAGGAAAAAAAATCAGCATAATATGCGCTGATGTTGGCGGGCAGGATGTCTTTGATCTGGCTGAGTCCCGCGCGGGTTCTTCTGACCGCCACCCTGAAATCGTGCAGAAATTCGCTGTCGGTATCGGCGATAGTGCCTTGCTCGTTAGCTTTGATGGTTTTTAGCAGATGACTGTAGATGTATTTGCCGGCAATATCGGCGCGCATGTCGGGATCTAAGTTGATATTCAGTTTTGATGAATAATCTTTGGGCTTGCGGCCCTGAAGCTGCAAAGCTTTTAGCAATACGGGCTCATCAACGGCTGTTAAGCCCAGTGTTGCTAACAGCTCGACAATATGTTCGGCGGCCTTGTCGTAGCCTTTTACCGGTTGCAGCTGCACGCGGTTATTGAGTTGACTGTACTCTTCGATTGACAGCCGCAGGATGGTTTTTTGATCTTTATTAATGACGTTTAAATGATAAGTCTGATAATCCAGCGTGCAAACCGGCAATAATGCGCGCATTTCCAGCAGCGGTTCCAGAGCATCTCGCACGGCCCCCGGATCGAATTCTGTGCTGAATGGCGGAACTTTTTTAAGCGGTGATTCTGCGATGGCCAGGCCGGTTTTAATTGCTCTTAATATCAAGAATGATGCAGGTTTTGCCTGGTTAAACTCACAGGTGATGCCGTTTGAATACAAGCGCCAGTCAAAACTGTCGTAATAGTTTTTTTTGCCGGATAACGGCCTTGAAACCTTTTGTATATCGGCTCCTTGGCTTAACTCGGCGATAAATTTTTCGACCGTTAAATTTAAAGGAAACTCAAATTGTAAGGGCATATATTTATCGTAAGGGTTATGAGGCGGATGGTTAAACCATACAAGGGTAACCGCTTAGTATTAATGTTTAATGACACGGGACATAAACTGCCCGGTAAGAGATGAGTTATTGTAAACTACAATCTTACGCAAAGGCCAAACGTAACAAAAAAACGTGCTGTAATATTCTTGTCATATTTTATTAACATAATGGTGCCACTTTAAATTATTTTGAGGATTGACCATGAAACTATCTTTTAAAACCAAATCGCTGGTCACCGCGATGGGTTTTGGTATTGCTGCATTAACCAGCAGTGTCGCAAGTGCAGTGCAGACTGTTGATGCTGGTATTCCCGAGTATCAAAAAGCCAGCGGCATTTCCGGCAACTTGTCCAGCGTCGGTTCCGACACGCTGGCCAACCTGATGACGTTGTGGGCTGAAGAATTCAACCGCGAATATCCTAACGTAAATATCCAGATTCAGGCTGCCGGCTCTTCTACTGCGCCTCCTGCGCTGACTGAAGGCACATCGAACCTGGGCCCTATGAGCCGCGAAATGAAGGATGACGAACTTGAAGCTTTCGAAGGCAAATACGGCTACAAACCAACCGCTATTCCGGTGGCTGTTGATGCGTTGGCGGTTCTTGTTAACAAGGACAACCCGGTTAAAGGTCTGACCATGGAACAAGTTGACGCGATTTTCTCTTCGACCAACAAATGCGGCGGCGAAAAGAGCATTGAAACCTGGGGTGATGCTGGTGTTGCCGCTTGGGGTTCAAAAAGCATCCAGTTATACGGACGTAACTCGGTTTCCGGTACTTACGGTTATTTTAAAGAACACGCTTTATGCAAAGGCGACTTCAAAAGCAACGTAAACGAGCAGCCCGGTTCTGCGTCGGTTGTTCAGTCGGTCACTTCATCGGTTAACGGTATTGGTTACTCCGGCATGGGTTATACAACATCTGGCGTTAAGATGGTGCCTTTGGCAAAAAAAGGCAGCACGACTTTTGTTGACGCAACACCTGAAAATGCAGTTAACGGCACTTATCCTTTGACACGCTACTTGTATGTTTATGTCAACAAGAAGCCAAATCAAGCCGTTGGCGCCGTTAGAAAATGAATTTATCAAAATGGTATTGTCTAAAACCGGCCAGCAAGTGGTTATCAAAGACGGTTATATTCCTCTGCCTGCGAAAGTTGTTGAAAAAGTACTGGCTACACTTAAATAAGATTAAGGATTTAAAAAAAAGGATTTAATTGCTACGCAAGGATGCGTAAACAGGGATGTCGGGCTGAATGTGTTGTTATCTTCCCCCTCAGTAAGTGAAAACACATCGGACAAAACTACGGCTGAGATTTGCATTGTGAATCTTGGCCGTTTTTTTTGGTTTTTGTTATATCATTGTCACATTTAATTTCTAGTATCTTCAGCATGTCAGAAATAAACACACCTATAAAACAACCGCCCTCCATAAAAATCAGTTCCGGTGAATATTACCAGCGCTGGCGACTCATTAAAGATGCCTTGGCGCGCTATGGCGTGGTGGCGGGCGGCTTGGGTGTGATCGTCGCCATTGTACTGATTTTCTTTTATTTGCTGTATGTGGTTTATCCCCTGTTTATATCGGCTACTGCAGAATCGGTCAGCGAATACGCGGTGCCGGAACAGGCTCTGGGCAACACCTTGCTGCTGGAGATGGAAGAGCAAAATGAGATCGGGGCACGGTTTACCGACAGCGGCCAGGTGGTGTTTTTTGAGGCCGCTACCGGTAAAACCATATTGACTCAGGCCGTGGCAATCCCCGAAGGCGCGCATATCACCAGCTTTGCCCAGGGCAGCCCTATCAATGAAGGCGCAGTCATTTACGGTTTATCCGATGGCCGGGCGGTCGTCGTTAAACATCAATATAAAGTGACTTATCCCGAATAATGTGCGGGTTATCACGCCATCGCTTAAATATCCATTAGGCGAACAACCTTTGGTGCTGGATGATTCCGGCGCTGCTTTGGAGAAAATCGCGGTTAAAGTGGGCGAAGATGCGACAACGATAGTCGCAAAAACAGCCGATACCTCGCAGGGTGAGGGTAAAATTCGCTTGACCAATTTTCAAAAAGAACAATCGTTATTTGCCGATGAGGCCGACCTTAACGCGTACGGATTCGGTTCTGGAACAGTCGGCAGCGGGTATTGCGGATATTTTAATCGATAAGGACGAGTCCAATCTGTATCTGATAAGCAATGACGGACAGTTGGGCTTTTTTGATATTAGCGACAAGAGCAGCCCAGTCTTCAGGCAGCAGCAGAATGTGGTTGATGCGGGACAAAAAATCACCAGCGTGGCTTTTTTAAACGGCGATCTTTCGCTGATGATAGGCGACTCCAGCGGCTTGGTTTCGCAATGGAGCATGGTTAAAGACAATTTGAACCGTCCTGCAATGCAAAAAATCAGGTCATTTAAAGTGTCGGATAAAGCGGTCGTTTCAATCAATGCCGAACAGCGCCGCAAAGGCTTTATGACGACTGATGCCGACGGGATCGTGGGCATTTATCATTCGACCGCTGAACGGGAAATGATTAAAGAACGGGTCAGCGACGCCTTGCCGGTGGCAGCGGTTTTGTCGCCAAGAGCCAATGCGTTGTTGGTGCAGTCGACAGACGGCAAAATGCATTTCTGGCATGTCGACAACGAGCACCCCGAGGTTTCAATCAAATCGCTGTGGCAGCAAGTCTGGTATGAAAGCTATCCGAAACCCGATTATATCTGGCAGTCTTCTTCGGCAAACAATGATTTCGAACCTAAATACAGTTTAACGCCGTTGGTTTTCGGCACATTGAAAGCGGCGTTTTATGCAATGCTGGTCGCCATCCCGCTGGCGCTGATGGGGGCGATTTACACCGCTTATTTTATGGCGCCGCAAATGCGCCAATACGTAAAACCCTCCATTGAAATCATGGGCGCGTTGCCGACGGTTATTTTGGGCTTTCTTGCCGGTCTTGTGGCTGGCACCGTTTATGGAAGAACATCTGGCCGGATTTTTTGCCATGCTGCTGATTGTGCCTGTCGGCGTTATGCTGTTTGCCTTTGCATGGCAATTTGTACCGAAAGCCATTAGCCATAATCTCTCGGAAGGCTGGGATGCCGCTATATTGATTCCTGTCATTTTACTGAGCGGCTGGTTTGCCTTTAAGGTCAGCGTGCCGTTGGAAACGTTCTTGTTCCACGGCACCTTGCGCGACTGGTTTAAGGCTGAATTAGGCATCGGCTATGACCAGCGCAATGCCTTGGTGGTCGGTGTGGCGATGGGTTTTGCGGTTATTCCGACCATTTTCTCGATTGCCGAAGATGCCATCTTCAGCGTACCCAAACATTTGACCGTAGGTTCTCTGGCACTGGGCGCTACACCTTGGCAAACCATGATCAGGGTTGTGTTGTTAACCGCAAGTCCGGGTATTTTTTCTGCCATTATGATCGGTTTCGGCCGCGCGGTCGGTGAGACCATGATTGTGCTGATGGCAACAGGAAATACGCCGGTGATGGATTTAAGCGTTTTTCAGGGCTTGCGTACCCTGGCGGCAAATATCGCGGTGGAAATGCCGGAATCGGAAGTCGACAGTACGCATTACCGGGTCTTGTTTTTAGCGGCTCTGGTGTTGTTTACGTTTACCTTTGTTTTTAACACGCTGGCCGAAGTCATTCGTCAGCGCTTACGTGAAAAATACAGTTCATTATGATCAGGCCTATATGATTAAAACATGGTTTAAAAGCGGCACTCCCTGGGTATGGCTCAATGCGGCGGCAGTCAGCGCCAGCCTTATTATGGTGATCGGTGTGTTGGGCTTGATTTTAGTTCGCGGAGCAGGCCACTTCTGGCCGTCCCATGTCATCCAGTTCAGCTTATCAGGAACCGGACGGAAAAATCCAGACTATTGTCGGCGAACATATCGATACCAGCATTACGCCGGCCGCAATGGCCAAATCAACCGGCCATATCATGGCCGATGATGAAGACACCCTGGTGCAATACCTGATTAAAACCGGCAACCGGGACATTACCGGCACCGATTTTCGCTGGATATTGGAACGCAATATTAAACAGCGGCAATCTCCTGCCGAACTGATGGTGGTGGAACGCCGGGAATGGGGTAATTTTTATGGTCAGCTGGTTGCGGTCAAGGAAAACGGCAAGATTATCGCAGAAGGCGAACAAGCCTGGCCTACCGCCCAGAACAGGATAGATCAGGCTTTAGCGGTTTTCGAAGCAAATAGCCCATCTGGAAAAAAAGGAAGTTGGCGCCATCAACTACAGCTTGGAAAAGTTACGGCTTAAACAGAAAAAGCTGCAACTGGAAAATCTCTGGGATGCGGCAGCCGAACAACGGCTCGCTGCTGAAAAGGCCGAGTTGGAAATCGAATATAAAAAATATCAAACGCAGTTAATCGAGCTGTATCGGCAAATAAGAAGGGATAGCTTGGTCGCAAAGACCGAAAGCGGTAATGAGGTTGAAATCCCGCTGGCTAAAATAGTCAGGATTTACCAGCCGAATACGATGAACCTGTTCCATAGAATTAAGCATTATGGCGTCAAGGTGATTGAGTTTTTAACCGATGACCCGCGTGAGGCCAATACCGAAGGGGGGATTTTCCCGGCTATTTTCGGCACGGTGATGATGGTGATCATGATGTCGATTATCGTGACCCCGTTCGGAGTTATTGCGGCGGTATATTTGCGGGAATATGCAAAACAGGGATTTATCACCCGATTGATCAGGATTTCAGTCAACAATCTGGCTGGCGTACCGTCCATTGTTTACGGGGTGTTCGGCTTGGGATTTTTCGTCTATATCCTGGGCGGCAACATCGACCGGCTGTTTTTCCCGGAAGCCTCGCCTGCGCCGGTTTACGGTACGCCGGGATTGCTTTGGGCATCCATCACCCTGGCTTTGCTCACCTTGCCGGTCGTCATCGTCTCAACCGAAGAAGGTTTAGCGCGTATCCCCAAGTCGATACGCGAAGGCAGTCTGGCCTTGGGCGCAACCAAACTGGAAACGTTATGGCTGACGGTATTGCCGATGGCCAGCCCTGCGATGATGACCGGATTGATTCTGGCGGTGGCGCGGGCTGCCGGCGAAGTGGCACCGTTAATGCTAGTGGGCGTGGTCAAGCTTGCACCCACCTTGCCGCTGGACGGCAATTACCCGTTTTTACATTTGGACAGAAAATTTATGCACTTAGGGTTTCATATCTATGATGTCGGCTTTCAAAGCCCGAACGTCGAGGCGGCGAGACCCTTGGTTTATGCAACATCATTATTGTTGGTACTGGTCATTGTTGGGCTGAATTTATCGGCCATTTTAATCAGAAATCATCTACGAGAAAAATACCGGGCACTGGAAGGTTAAAGAAATGACAGCACAACACACACGTACGCATGCTATTGATATGAGCTCTGTTTTACGCGATCAGAAGAAAACCGCCGAGCCGATTGAACCCTGTATCAAAGTAGAAAATTTGAATCTTTTCTATGCCCAAAAACAGGCATTGCATGGCGTCAGCATGGAAATGCCCAAGAAGAAGGTAACCGCCTATATCGGCCCCAGCGGTTGCGGTAAATCAACACTGCTACGCTGCATCAACCGAATGAATGATCTGGTGGATAATGTCACTATCGACGGCAAGATTCTGCTGGATAACGAAAATATCTACGATAAAGCCGTTAACGTGGCGGCCCTGCGCAGACGCGTCGGCATGGTGTTTCAAAAACCCAACCCTTTCCCCAAGTCTATCTTCGAGAATGTCACTTACGGCCTTAGAATTCAAGGCATTAATGACAAGCGGATACTGGAAGAAACGGTTGAAAATTCATTGCGCGGCGCCGCGCTGTGGGACGAAGTAAAAGACCGTTTGAATGACAACGCCTTAGGCCTGTCAGGCGGGCAGCAGCAGCGTCTGGTCATTGCCAGGGCCATTGCGATAGAGCCTGAAGTGCTGTTGCTGGATGAGCCTGCGTCGGCGCTGGATCCTATTTCGACATTAAAAATTGAAGAGCTGATCAACGAACTTAAAGAAAAATACACTATAGTTATAGTCACGCATAACATGCAGCAGGCGGCGCGGGTCTCCGACTATACTGCATTTATGTTTATGGGCGAATTGATCGAGATGGGTACAACCAGCGAGTTGTTCACCAATCCTCAAAAGAAACAGACCGAAGATTACATCACCGGTCGGTACGGCTAATCAGGAGCAAGCAATGGACAACAGCAAAATAGGGCATCACATCTCAGGCCAGTTTAATAAAGAGCTGGAAGACGTACGCAACAAAGTCTTAACCATGGGCGGGCTGGTCGAACAACAAATCGAGCTGGCGGTGACGGCTTTCTCGACTGGCGACCTTGAAATGGCTGAGCTGGTCATCAAGCAGGACAACCAGGTCGATGCGCTGGAAATGGCTATCGATCAGGAATGCATGCAGATTCTGGCGCTGAGACAGCCTGCGGCATTCGATTTGAGATTGTTAATCACCGTGATCAAAGTTGTTAATGATCTCGAACGCGTCGGCGACATGGCCGAACGCATCGCCGAAATGGCAATCCAATTGTCGGGGGGCGAAACCAATAAGCATGACCAATATTTTGAGCTGGAGCACATGGCCGAACTGGTTCAGGATATGCTGCACGGCGCGCTGGACGTATTTGCCAGGATGAATATAGAAGACGTGACCACCATTACCGGTTTGGATGCAAATGTCGATCGCGAGTACGGCAGCATCATCCGCCAGCTGATTACCAAAATGATGGAAGATCCCAGAAATA
The DNA here is from genome assembly GCA_963814825.1 of uncultured Gammaproteobacteria bacterium. Classification (GTDB taxonomy): domain Bacteria; phylum Pseudomonadota; class Gammaproteobacteria; order Methylococcales; family Methylomonadaceae; genus Methylobacter_A. Next base: position 554,453 of record CAWFEF010000001.1, read on the forward strand.
TCACCCGGATGTTGGATGTGCTATGGATCGCCCGTTCGCTGGAAAGAATCGGCGACCATGCCTGTAATGTCTGCGAGCATTTGGTTTATATGGTCAAGGGCGAAGATGTGCGGCATTTGACCCAGGAAGAATTGGAAAGGAAGATGAAGGAATAGAAAACGTCCCAAGCCGGAAACGCCTGTTCGAGCCGCAGCGAGAACAGGCGTTTCCGCCCCCTCAGATTTTGAACTTATCAACCAGTCCGGTAACCCTGTCGATTTTTTGTCTGACTGTCGCGGTAAATACCGCCTCCCCGGCAACCAGCTTGATGGTTTGCTTGGCTCTAGTAATTGCGGTGTACAGCAATTCCTTGGTTAGCACCGGGTTGATCGCTTCGGGCAGGACAATTAGCACTTCCTCGAATTCAGAGCCCTGGCTTTTATGGATGGTCATCGCAAAAACGGTTTCGCAATGCGGCACGCGAGCAGGCAGGTATTTTTTGACGCTGCCGTCGGCGCGTTGGAAATACACCATCAATTTTCCGGTAGGGGCAATCCCTTGTGGTTGCCCCGATTGGGCAGGCACAAGGCCAGCCCCTACATTGTCCTGCATGCAAATGCCAATATCGCCGTTATAAAGATGCAAAGCAGGGTTGTTTTGCGTAACCATGACCGGCCGCCCCGGATACCATAAGCCTGACAAAGCGATCCGATTTTGTTCGGCCAGTTTTTGTTCAACCCGATAGTTAATGTCGGCAACGCTGTTTTTTCCCTGCCGGTTGGAGCACAGCACCTGAAAGCGGCTGAACGCCTGAAATATCCGCTCAAATCCGGCACCGGCTTTAATCAGCTGCAAATATTCCGCCTGCTGCGCCACCACATAATCGACTAAATCTGCGTCCAGGCATTGCACTGCGCCGCTGCCTCCATTGGATAAGATTTGCCAGGCGAGTTCATCCTGCTGACGGTTGACCGCCTCGGCCAACTCTTTTATAACGCCGCCGAAACGGTGCGATTTCTTTAACGTGTAGACATTGCTTTGCAAGGTCTCGGCGACGGCCAAATCGGCCAGCACCGCACCGGATTCCACCGAAGCCAGCTGATCCTTATCGCCCAGCAAGATCAAGCGCGCACCGGGTTTTAACGCGTCCAGCAGCTTGCTCATCAAGGCCAGATCGACCATCGACGCTTCGTCAACCACGACCAGATCGTGAACCAGCGGTTTGCCTGCATGATGCCGGAAATACGGCGAAGGCGGCATTGCGCCCAACAGGCGATGCAGGGTGGTGACAGTTTCCGGGATGCGGTTTTTGATCGCATCCGAGCACGGCAGCTTCGTCTTGCTAAAACCGATCGATTCCTGAAGCCGCATGGCCGCCTTGCCGGTCGGCGCGGCCAAGGCGATATGCAGCGGCTGCTCGGCCAATTCCTGCAACAGCGCCAGGATTTTAACGACGGTAAAGGTTTTTCCGGTTCCCGGCCCGCCGGTTATGATGCAAAATGACTGCCGGGCCGCCATTTTCGCCGCCTCGCGCTGGTCGTCGGTTTCATCGCTCACATCGAAATAACGATCCAGAAGCAATTCCGTAACGGCAACCGGCCGGTTGCCATTGGCTTCGGCTTGGTTCATCGCCTTGATCTGCATCGCCAAGCGATTTTCGTAATTCCAGTAACGGTGCAGGTACAGGCGATTCTGTTCGATAACCAGTGGCAAAGGACTCGATTGATCTGTGGGGTTCGTCTCTACCAGTCCGGAAGCAAACAGCAACTCCCGTGCCTCATCGTTTATTTGTATGCAGCTGTGACCCTGGTTTTGCTCGTAAGACGCCGTCATCACGATAGTTTCGAAAGCCTGTTTTTGTACGGGGTCGAAGCCGGTGCGCCGGCTCAGGAAACGGCCAAAGGCGACATCCAGGCGGCTGAATGATCTTGGTTCGATTTGCGTCCCTTCTCCCTGAGGGACAAATCCGCCGGGAGCGGATTTGCACTCGCCCGCAGGGTGTCGGACAGGATAGTCCGGCATGATTAAGCTGGGATGAGGGGGTATAAATAAGCTTTCTTCCTTATGTTGATTTCCCCTCACCCAACCCTCTCCCTCTGGAGAGGGCTTTACTGTACCGGCCTCAACCGTATTGTCTTTCACTGGTCCCTCCAAACAACGCCGCCAACGCTTCAACCCGCTCCAAGTCGGGCCTGTCCTGATAAACGCCGCTCATAGGCTGATCCGGCTTCATGCCGCGCACGAACAAATAGCGTATGCCGCCAAAATGCGTTTCATAGTCGTAATCCGGCAAGCGCGTTTGCAGGTAACGGTGCAGCACGACCGTGTAAATCCAGTATTGCAGGCCGTAATTATGTTCGCGCATCGCATGGGTTAAACTGTCGGCGCTGTAATCTTGCAAGCCGTTGGTTTTATAATCCATCACATAATATCTGGGTATAGCTCCTGGATATGCACAGACAAGATCGACAAATCCGGTCAGATAACCGCACATCTGCTTGGCCGTCAAAGGCTGAAAAGCCGGCGTGTCATGCAAAATGCGGTTGATCTGGGCAGCGTCCATCGCTTGCATCGATAAATAAAACGGCATTTCCTTTAGACACTTATCTTCTGCCAGATTCATCAGGCAAAAATCGGCATCGGTTGGAGACAGCGGCGTTGAAACCGCGGCTTGCAACAACTCATCCAGCATTTGGGGCCGTTCCAGTTTTAAGCCATAGCGCTGACAAGCCTTATCCCGCTGCGCTGATATATCTTTGCGCTGGGCCAGATCGATAAACGCATGAGTTTCCAATAGGTCATGCACGACATTGCCGGTGTGTGCGCCTCTGGGCAATTCCATTACTGTGCTGCCGGGCTCGGGCGTGGTAATGATCGTTTGCTCTCCTGCCTTGTCTTCCGGCAACTCAGGCGCATCGTGCTGGCTTAATGCCGACAAAGCGGTATAACTGCTCATTTGCCAGTTGGTGTATAGCGATCGTTTGCGTTTTTTTGCTCGCAATTGAGCGACTACAACCGTTTTGTGATAACTGCCCGTTGTGTCGCCCGGCACCTCCAGCAACCGGTAATCGGCATTATCCTGAAGGCCTTGCAGTTTTGCTTGTTGCGCAGAAAAATCTGTCCCGGCAAATTCAAGCAGCCAAGCCATCGCCGAGTCATTCGCCGTATTCTCCGAGCGCACATCGGCCCAGGCAATATAACAGCGGTACTTGGCGCGAGTAACCGCCACATAAAACACCCGCAAATCCTCGGCCAGCTCTTCGTTTAAGGCCAGTTCGCGGCGGAGTTCAAAATCTTCCGAGCCCAAGTCGACTGCCGTATGGCCGTTTTCATGGCATCTGATCATCAATCTTTCGCTGTTTAAACGATCGCTGCGCTGCCAGAGATAAGGACAAAATACAATGCCGTATTCCAGTCCCTTGGAGCGGTGCATGGTGACGATCTTGACCGCATCGTCGTCGCTTTCAAGACGCAACTGCTGGTCTTCCGCGCTGCTCGCCTTGGCAATCGCACTGCGCAGCCAGTCCAGGGTTTTATTAATGCCCAGATGCTCATCGACAGCGGCTTGCTGCATCAGTTCGATCAGATGATGCAGGTTGGTCAGTTGCCGTTCCGCCATCAGCGTTTTGGACACGCTGCCCCTGATTTTTTCCCGGCTCAACAAATGCTGCATCATCGCCATCAAACCGGTTTGCTGCCAGTCATGAAAATAACCCAGAAACCGAGACATCCAGACATCCAGCTCAATCTCGTTATTGCTCAGCTGATGGAGCGTTTGCCCATCCAGGTCAAACCACTCCAAGGTCAAAGCCTGTTTCAGCAGCCCGCTATCGCCGGGGTGAGCCACAGCCTGCAACAAGCTGTATAAATCGGCTGCTTCCTGCGAGACAAAAACCGACTCCGTGCTGTTTAACACCGAAGGCACGCCCACCAGACGCAATGCCGCCTGATAGTCCCTGGCCTGGGTATTGGTTCTGACCAGAATGGCGATGTCTTTGGGCTGCAATATCCGGTTCATCGGTTGCAGCCTGTAATCGCCGGTCAACAACTCGACGATTTCATTGACAACGGCGTTCCTGATTTCCTCGGCCGCCTTACCTGCCGTCCAATACCCCGTTTTGCTGTCGCTTTCCGGCAACTGCCACAGCAACATCGGTGCCGCCGCCCGATCTGCTTGATACAACTCGCCGTTATCTTTCGACAAGCCGGGCTTGACGTTGATAAACTCCAGGCCATCCAGCAAAAACGCCCGGTCTCTTTGGAACAAAGCATTGACCGCTTCGACCAGCTGCGGATGCGAACGCCAGTTATGGCCTAGGGTGAATTGATGCTCGGCCTGTTTTTGCGCGTCCAGATACGAGTAAATATCCGCGCCGCGAAACTTGTAGATCGCCTGTTTTGGGTCACCGATCAGGTATAAATACTGGCTGGGAGCAGCAAATAGCGAAGAGAAAATATGCCACTGGCTGTCATCGGTATCCTGAAATTCATCGATCAGTGCGACTTCAAAACGCTGCCGTAATTCAGCCGTCAGCAATGCGCCTTTTTCGCTTTGCAACGCCTCAGCCAAGCGACTGATTAGATCATCGAACGACAGCACATTAAGCCGCTGCAAGCGTTTATCCAGCTCCTCACGCAAACTGTCCAACAGAGTTTTACGCAGTACCAAGGCGATTTGTTTGAACGCCGCAGCCAACGCATCGAAAACTGAGGTATCGATGGCTAATTCAGCCAGATACTCGGCTTTACGCTGATCGCTGGTTTGGGTTTTATTGCTTCTGAATTTATTGCCGTTCAACGCATTCATCAGCCCATTTTCAGTCAACAGGGTCAAATGCCTCTGCGTCGGGAGTCTGTTTGCTTATTCCGTGCAACCAGGAATTTAGCGAGTCATAGCGAAATTCAAACGTATCGGTATAGCTGATCTTGAATTTTTCGTCGCCGAAACAATTGCGTAAAACGCTTGCACAATCGTTTAACCGAATTTTTGCAGAGTCCACTCGCCGTTGTAACTCTCTTAATGCTGCATCCAGACTCTCGCAATCAGGATAAACGCTAAACTGCGAGTACGTTCCCAAACCGTTGCCAGGAAATGCGGCGACGCTGGCCAGCAACGCATCGGGGGTTTTAAAGTCCGCTGTTAACACCCCGACATCCCAGGCCGAACGTTGATATATCTGCTTGCGCCAGAAATCATCCGCGCAAGCCTGTTTAATCTCTGCCAATTCGCCGGTTAATTCGGCATCGAACAATTGCCCACTTTCCAGCGCATGTTCCCTTAAGACGCGCTGACAAAAGCCGTGGATGGTAAAAATTCCAGCCTGATCTATATCCAGCAATGCCTCAGTCAGACGTTGTTTGACTTGTTCCGGTTCCTTATCCAGATTAACCAGCCAATCGACAATATTGCGGTCGATGCCTTCTGCCTGACAGTCCAAAGCCCGCCTGGCCTCCGCCAATCTGGAACGCACCCGGTCTTTAAGCTCTTCGGTTGCCGCCTTGGTAAAGGTGACCACCAGCAATTTTTCAATCGCAATATCCTGCTCGACCACAAACCGCAATACCAGCATCGCTATGGCATAGGTTTTACCCGTTCCAGCGCTGGCTTCAATCAGGTTTACTCCTTTTAGCAACTCGGTTTGAACCGGGTCAAAATTATCAGTCTTCATGCGCAAACTTTGCCATAAAAGAAGTTATTGTCCAAACCCAGCGCCATCTTGTTCCTTGAATTATCTTGATTGAATATTAAGTTGTTTTTTCAAAAAAATACGCCAAATGATGAAATTAATAAGCTCCTTTCTTGAATCTTCCCGCTGTTTTCAACATTCAAATTTACAATCGAGCACCTGCAATCTTTTCCACAATTCCTGTGCATAACTCTGTGTACAAGATACATTTAACTCTACTATGATCGATAAAGCCTGTCTTTTAGTTGAATTGTAGCACTATCACACAAAAATTAATTATCTAATAATCAATAAGTTATATTTTGTTGATTTTAATAACGCCCATTTTCCCGATCAGGCTCATCATGCATGATTACAAAATCAATCTGTGCATAAACACCTTTGAAGGTGCTAATTTTAGCTGCTACAGTTCTTTATCCATTATGATTTTTTGTCCGCATCAGAACCAAATAAAATGGTTTACGCTAAATCGAGCGCAAAAAAAAACCCAAGCGATGAGGCTTGGGTTTTTAATTTAAGAGCTTGGCAATTCCCTACTTTCGCATGACAAACTGTCACACTATCATCGGCGCTAAACGGTTTCACTTCCGAGTTCGGGATGGGATCGGGTGGTTCACGTTCGCTATGGTCACCAAGCAAACTGGTGTGGTCGGTTTGGCTTGCCTAGCTTTTGCTTGTCGCATCTGGCTAGTGTTGCTTATTCGACCGTCTTCACTGGGCAGGTTAATGCCGAGTGTTGGAAATCTGTAACGTTGTATTCTCGTTTTTTGTGTTCTTTGTTGCTTTGTTCGCGATTTTTCAGCTGTGACTAAGGCTTACTTAGTTTTACAACACTTCCAAACTGATTGGGTGTTATATGGTCAAGCCTCACGGGCAATTAGTACACGTTAGCTACGCCCATTACTGGACTTCCACACCGTGCCTATCAACGTCGTAGTCTCCGACGGCCCTTCAGGGGACTTATAGTCCCAGTGAGATCTCATCTTGGGAGGGGCTTCCCGCTTAGATGCTTTCAGCGGTTATCCTGTCCGAACATAGCTACCCGGCAATGCCACTGGCGTGACAACCGGAACACCAGAGGTTCGTCCACTCCGGTCCTCTCGTACTAGGAGCAGCTTCCCTCAAATCTCAAACGCCCACGGCAGATAGGGACCGAACTGTCTCACGACGTTCTGAACCCAGCTCGCGTACCACTTTAAATGGCGAACAGCCATACCCTTGGGACCTGCTTCAGCCCCAGGATGTGATGAGCCGACATCGAGGTGCCAAACACCGCCGTCGATATGAACTCTTGGGCGGTATCAGCCTGTTATCCCCGGAGTACCTTTTATCCGTTGAGCGATGGCCCTTCCATACAGAACCACCGGATCACTATGACCTACTTTCGTACCTGCTCGACTTGTACGTCTCGCAGTCAAGCACCCTTATGCCATTGCACTCATTGGCTGATTTCCGACCAGCCTGAGGGTACCTTCGTGCTCCTCCGTTACTCTTTGGGAGGAGACCGCCCCAGTCAAACTACCCACCATACACTGTCCCCAATCCGGATAACGGACCTAGGTTAGAACTTCGAACATACCAGGGTGGTATTTCAAGGTTGGCTCCACAAGAACTGGCGTTCCTGCTTCAAAGCCTCCCACCTATCCTACACAAATAGGTTCAAAGTCCAGTGCAAAGCTATAGTAAAGGTTCACGGGGTCTTTCCGTCTAGCCGCGGGTATACGGCATCTTCACCGCAATTTCAATTTCACTGAGTCTCGGCTGGAGACAGTGTGGCCATCGTTACGCCATTCGTGCAGGTCGGAACTTACCCGACAAGGAATTTCGCTACCTTAGGACCGTTATAGTTACGGCCGCCGTTTACTGGGGCTTCGATCAAGAGCTTCTCCGAAGATAACCCCATCAATTAACCTTCCAGCACCGGGCAGGCGTCACACCCTATACTTCCTCTTTCGAGTTTGCAGAGTGCTATGTTTTTGCTAAACAGTCGCAGCCACCATTTTATTGCAACCCCTTTCAGCTCCATCCGCGAGGGACTTCACTTACTTGGGGTGTACCTTCTCCCGAAGTTACGGTACCATTTTGCCTAGTTCCTTCAGCCGAGTTCTCTCAAGCGCCTTAGAATTCTCATCCCATCCACCTGTGTCGGTTTGGGGTACGGCCACTTGTAACCTGAAGCTTAGAGGTTTTTCTTGGAAGCATGGCATCAATCACTTCGTCGCTCCGAAGAGCAACTCGTCATCACGTCTCAGAATATAGGTTCCCGGATTTGCCTAAGAACCCTCCCTACTCGCTTAAACTGCCTATTCCAACAGACAGCTGACCTAGCCTTCTCCGTCACCCCATCGCAGTTACAACTGGTACAGGAATATTAACCTGTTT
>CAWFEF010000002.1:0-88082 GCA_963814825.1 uncultured Gammaproteobacteria bacterium
ATGCCTGTCGTCCATATCTATATGTTTCCCGGCAAGACCAAGGAGCAGAAAAACGAACTGGTCAAACGCATCTCTAAGGACTTCGCCGAGGTCGCCAACATCAAGCCCGAGTCGCTTAACATTCTGTTTCACGACACCGGCAAAGAAGAGTGGGGCGTGCGCGGCTCCCTGGCCTCCGAGCAATAGCAGCGCACGCGACACAATGCGCTCGTAGTGGCGTACGGATACGCCCGCTCATGGAATCCACATGACCCAAACCACACCCATCAAAATCGGCTTTCTCGGCTCCAGCGCACCGTCGAGTCCGCACCACGCGAGCTTTAAGAAATTCATACCCCGCGATATCGACTTTAGCTTCGTGCAAGAGTCCGGTGAAAAAACTTCACTTTACGATGCCCAAGGCAAAGTCGACGCATTGATCGAGCAGTCGCGCCAGCTGATTGAAGCTAACGGTTGGCGCGGCCTGATCATCAGCGGCGCCCCCAAAGAAGCGCTCAATCCCGGCATGTGGGAGCAGGTCTCCAAGGCATTGAGCATACCGGTGACGCTGGCCCTGCGCTCCTCTGTAGCGGCTCTGAAAGCCTTCTCGGCGCGGAAAATCTTGCTTATGACACCGGTGGACGACCGCTTGAAGAAAATGTATTACGACTACCTTGCCGGCTTTGGCATCGAGTCTTTCTATCCGCCACAAATACTCCGCGCCCACACCGACGCCCAAAAGCTCACGTCGAGTGATGTCCGAGTCGATGACCAAAACCGCACTGGCGGAATATCCCAACGTCGACGCCATCTACTTCCAAGGCGCCCTGCTCGATCCGATCCCGATTCTCGACAAGCTGGAAACGGAGTTGCAAATGCCGATCGTTGCCAGCAATCCGGCGATGCTCTGGTTGGTCCTGTCCAAGCTCGGCTTGAACTACCGTATTGAAGGTTACGGCAAGCTGCTCGAATCATGGCCGGCCCCGCCAGCGGGACCGTTTTAGTTAAGAATGTCTGCCGCAAAGGCGCAAAGCGCGCAAAGCAAGAATAATTAACTAACTCCGAACTTAGCGAGCTTGGCGCCTTTGCGGGATAAATTATCTTCTAAACCGCTTGATTCTGATTAGATCGAAAAATACATGCAAACCATTCGCCTCGCCTACCGCGACCACGATGCGCGCGCCGGCTATCTACTGCATCAAGGCGATGGCCGAGCGCCACTACGGCGTCAATGTCGAAGTGCTTCACATCGAGCCGCAGCGTGCGTTTGAAGCAGCGTTGTTCGACCGTGCTTGCGATGTGATCATCGAGCATATCGAATACCTCCACACCGAAGCCGCCAAAGGCAAGAAGACCACGCTATTCTGCGCGCCGCAGATTCAGCGCGGCCTCAAGTTAGTGGTGCCGCAGTCGGTCAACTCACTCGACGATCTCAAAGGCAAGACAATGGCCGTGCGCGATCTCGGCCGGCCGCATCGCATCACTCTCTGGCTGCGCAAAGTAGGCTTGGAGAAGTCCGTTAAAACCGTCATCGTCCCGGACCAAGAAGTCGGACGATGGCAGCAGTGGCGCAAGGTCGTCAGCGGCGAATGCGCCGCCTGCTTCATGGCGCCTATCTATTTGCCCGCCGCACTGGCCGCCGGGCTCAAAACCTACCCCGCCAGTGAAGCCGAAATCGTCAGCCTATTCGCCCAGGCCTGTCTCGCCGAGTTTGGCCGAAACAATTCGGCATTGATGAGGGACTACCTGAAAGCCGTGATCCATGCCATCGGGTTGCTAATCTACCGGCGCGACGAAGCAATGAGCATTATCACTGCGGAACCGATGCGACTAATGAAAATTACCGACCCCAGCGAACTGCGCCGCCAAGTCGACTCCATCGCCGAACTATTGCAGATCAAGCCCTACCCCACCATCGAAGCGATCCTCAACACCGACGAAATCGCCGCCCAAGAATACGGCCCGACGGTCGAAAACCCGCTGACGCTGTGGGATCTGCACTGGCTCAAGGAACTCGACGACGAAGGCTTCATCGATAATCTCAACGCGCGCCTTTCATAAGGGCAAGGCACACCTTGCCCCTACATCGGATTCCCGATTTCTGTTTTTGAGCTCTTTGCGTTATTTGCGGCCAATCTTCCGAATCCGATTCATCCTCCTATGTGAACTTTGTGCCCTTTGTGGTTAAATCCATCCGAATGAAAAAGCCGCTCATCGTCTTTCACTCCATGACCGGCGGGACATATCAGATGGCCCAGGCCGCCGCTGGCGGCGCGCAGAGCGAGCCGGAACGTCGCTGTGAATCTTATCCACGCGGCTGAAGCCGGCGCTGATGAAGTGCTCCAAGCCGACGGTTATATATTCGCTACGCCGGAGAACCTCGCCATGATGGCCGGCGTCATGAAAGATTTCTTCGACCGCACCTACTATCCGGCCCTCGACCGTATCGTCGGCCGCCCCTACGCGACGCTCATCTGTGCCGGCAGCGACGGCGAAAATGCCGCTCGACAAATACACCGTATCGCCTCCGGCTGGCGCTCTAAAACCGATCGCCGAACCGATCATCGTTTGCACTTACGCCCAGACGCCGGACGAGATTCTAGCGAAAAAACAGATCGGCGAATTCGACCTACAGCGCTGCGAAGAGATCGGCGCGACGTTAGCGGCGGGATTGGCCTTGGGAATTTACTGACAACCAAAGCGAAATCTCGCTTGACAGCCATATCCTCGTTTGGTACCGCTCGCGATAAAGGAACAGCCATAGCATTGGCGAGCGCGAATGACTCGAACCTACACATGGAACCTTTGGAACGACTGGAACCAGTGGAACCAAGTGATCGCTTTGAACGTTTTGAACCGCTTGAACGATTTGAACTGAGAAGGAGTTTTTATGAACCAAGTTGAGCCCCGCGGCGCCGTACACTGGATCGATCACTTTGTCGTCGGCACCAATAACATGAGCGCATGGGTCGACTGGGCGGTGAACTCCACCGGCATCACCCGCCAGCCAATCATCGGCCTGACCACCGCCGCGCGCAAACGCAACATCAAGATCACCAGCTTCCTCTGGTGGGACGGCGGCTCCTGCCGCATCGGCGCGTTTCTTCAGCCCGAGTTTTATCCGCCGGCAAAAGAGCTCGGCAAGGATTTGCCGCGCTGCGGCTTTTACATTCGGCCCGAAGACGTCGACAAACATTTGCGCCGCCTCGACCGCCATAAGGTTCCGCACACCAACGCGATTCGCACCGCCGCCGATGGCGACGAGGGCACGGTGATTTATTTCGCCGATCCGGACGGCAACCAGTATGAGTTCTGGGCACCGGTCGAGATGCCGCAAGGCGCCATGGAGATCGCCACCGAAGAGGGCGTCGGACGGATCAGCCACGCTGTCTTCGGCGCCCGCGATTTGGTCAAGAACGCCGCCTTCTTCGAAAAATACTGCGGCATCGCGCCCCCGAACAAAACTCCAAGACCGCCGAGGGAACGCTGGTGCTGCGTCTGCGCGCCGGCGGCCGCCTCGTCTATAAGCTGGTCGACCAAGTCGACGAGCGGTGCTCCGGCCATGGTACCTGGTGGGACATGCATACCGCGCTGACCGTGCGCCAGGAAGAGTTCCTGCCGAAGCTACCGGCGCATGTGGGACGGTATTCCTGAAGAGAAAGGCTATAAAGCCGACCTTAATCTCACCATCGAAGAGCAAGAGGCGCTGCCGCGCGCACGGGTCTGCATCGCAGTCCCGTCGGCATCCGCTGGAAAGAGATCTGCAGCCGCGGTGATGAATTCTACGACTGGGACTGCCACTCATTCCATTTCATCGGCGGCAAGCCGTTGGCAGCTAATGGCTCAATGGCGCGTTATGAAGCCATCGAACAGGAAGACTACCTGCTGGAGCTGGCCCAGTCGTTGAACAAAGCGGACCAGCCCGACCTGATGAAAGGTTTGGGCAAAGACAATCCGTTCAACGTTTAGCATTTTCTTTCGACCTGTTCTGAACGGTTGGAACGACTGGAACGTTTTGAACGATTGGAACGAAACCGATGCGCCATTCAAAGTAGTTACCGAAGCCTTCAACGGCGTCAAATCCGAAAGCATCGCCCGAGGTTAGCGCATCGATCGCCAAGGTTTGGTGTTCCAGCCTGTTTGTCGCCGAAAGCTGCACACGCAAGCCTGAGCTGCTGGTCGATCTGGTCAATTCCGGCGATTTATCGGCAATTTACAACGAAAATAGTTATGCCGAAAAACTAGCGCACATGCCGGTTGAGACACAGGCCGAGCTAATGACGAAACTGCGCGACTTCCGGCGCCGGGAAATGGTCAGGATAGCCTGGCGGGATTTGGCGGGTTGGGCCGAATTATCCGAAACGTTGGCCGATTTATCGCATCTGGCCGATGCCTGCATTCAATACGCGCTGGATTTTCTTTATCAGGAGGCCTGCGAGTTGCGCGGTACGCCGTTATTATCCGACGGCAGCCCGCAGCAGATCGTGGTGCTGGGCATGGGCAAGTTGGGCGCCTACGAATTGAATTATTCTTCCGACATCGACCTGATTTTCGCCTACGCGGAAGACGGCGTGCTGCCGGACAGGAAAGAAACGACTTACGGCGAGTTTTTCACCAAGCTGTGCCGCAATCTGATCAAAGTTCTGGATGAGATTACCGTAGACGGTTTTGTGTTCCGCACCGACATACGCTTACGGCCATACGGCGACAGCGGCCCGATCATCATGACCTTCGACGGCATGGAAAACTATTACCAGACCCAGGCCCGGGAATGGGAGCGTTATGCGATGATCAAGGTGCGCCAGGTCGCGGGCGACTTTAAAGTCGGCGCACAACTGATGGCGATGTTCAGGCCCTTTGTCTACCGGCGCTATCTCGATTACGGCGCGTTTGAAGAATTGCGCTCGTTAAAGGCGCAGATCACCCAGGAACTGCGGCGCAAAGACCGGATGGAAAACATCAAGCTGGGGCCGGGCGGCATCCGTGAAATCGAATTTATCGGCCAAGCGTTTCAATTGATACGCGGGGGCAACGACAAAGCCTTGCAAACCCGCCCCATTCTGGATGTTTTGCAACTGCTGGGCGAGCGGGAGTTATTGGCGCAAAAAGACGCCGAACAATTAAAACAGTCGTATCGCTTTCTGCGCCGAGTGGAAAACCATATCCAGCAATATCAGGACCAGCAAACCCACGATTTGCCGAAAGACCCGACAGTGCAGCGGAGTTTGGCGTATTCGCTGGATTATCCGGACTGGACTAGTTTTAAACAGGATCTGGACAAGGTGAGAACGCAGGTGCATGAAGTCTTCGACCAGGTTTTTTCGCTATCGAAACAGGATGGTTCGACAGGCTCACCACGAACGGCAATAATTTGGGCTTGCGTGGCGGATGACTCGGAGTTGATGGAGCATTTAAAAGAATGCGGCATTCAAGACACCGGCGCGATACTCGCCGCGATAAAAGACTTTAAAAATTCCGTCGCCGTCAGAAGGCTGACGGCCAAAGGCGCGGGCGTGCTTGACCGGTTAATGCCGCAACTGATAGAGGCCATGCAGCAGGTCGATAACCCGGATGAAACCCTGCTGCGGATACTCGGTTTGTTTGAGGCGGTCGCGGGCCGGAATGTTTATTTATCGTTATTGTCCGAAAATCCCGGCGCCTTGTCGCAATTGATCAGGCTGTCATCGGCCAGTCCGTGGATTTGCGATTATTTATCGCAGTATCCGGTGTTGTTCGACGAATTGCTCGATACCCGCTCCCTGTACGAGCCGCTCAAAAAAGCCGATCTTGATCGAGCAGCTTAAGGTTTTGCTGGCTCAAGTTGAGGTGCAGGATCTTGAGCAACTGATGATGGTGCTGCGCCAGTTCAAGCAATTGAATGTGCTGAGAGTGGCCGCCGCCGATATTATGGGCGCGATTCCGCTGATGGTGGTCAGCGATTACCTGACCTATATCGCCGAAAGCATCGTCGGCCATGTCGTCGAACGCGCATGGCTGATGCTGACCGACAAGCACGGCTTGCCGCCCGATACCGATAATGCTGCGATAGGTTTTGCGGTGATCGGTTTCGGCAAACTGGGCGGTATCGAGCTGGGTTACGGCTCCGACCTGGATCTGGTGTTTTTGTACGATTGCAAGGACGGCAATGCGATGACCGACGGCGAAAAGCCGATTTCCTGCGCCCAGTTTTACGGCCGTTTGGGGCTGAAAGTCCGGCATATTCTCGATACCAAGATGCTGTCCGGCGTACTCTACGAAGTGGATATGCGTTTGCGCCCCAATGGCGACTCCGGCTTGCTGGTCAGTCATATCAACGCTTATGAGGATTACCTGAAAAACCAGGCCTGGACCTGGGAGCTGCAAGCGTTGGTCAGGGGCCGGTTTATCGCCGGTGATCCGCAGCTGAAAGTACAGTATGAAGCCATACGCAGCCGGATTTTGAGCTTGCCCAGGGATACCGAGAGCTTAAAAAAAGAAGTCCGCGAGATGCGCGAAAAAATGCGCGAGGCCTTGGCGACCAAAGATAAGGACAAGTTTGACCTAAAACAAAGCAAAGGCGGTATTGCTGATATTGAGTTTATAGTACAATTTGGCGTTTTAGATCAGGCGGCTAAAAATATAGCGTTAACGACCTATACCGATAATGTACAGACTGCTTGAAGGCTTGCAACAGCAGGGATTTATGTCCAAAGCCGATGAGGAAATACTTAAAAACGCTTACTGCACTTATCGGGATTTCGGTCATAAACAGGTTTTACAAGGGGATAAGGCGGTTATAGCCGAGGCCGAGGTCGCCAAAATGAGCGCTCAAGTCGAGCGGATTTGGCATGAATACATGGAATAGAGGCGATCCACAAGAAGCACGATCAAAAAGATGACGCAGATGACACTGATGCTTATGATTAACGCGGATTAATTACAAGTATGTTAGCGCTACGAAGTGGAATTAGTCTAAAGTTAGCAAAAATCGAAGTTTAGTGCCATAGAAAATTCTTCGTTTAATCGTAATTTCGTGTCATCAGCGATGTTCCATGCTATAATAATAAATAAACTTAATGTTGGAGAATAAATGATGACGATGGACGACAGAGACGGCGTTATTTGGCTGGACGGACAATGGGTTGAGTGGCGCGAAGCTAAAGTCCATGTGTTGACGCATACCTTGCACTACGGCTTGGGCGTGTTTGAAGGCATAAGAGCGTATCACGCGGAAAAAGGCACGGCGATTTTCAAGATGCAGGATCATACCGATCGCCTGTTCCGTTCCGCGCATATCATGAATATGAAAATGCCGTACGGCAAAGACGAGCTGAATCAAGTTCAGCGCGATGCGGTGGCCAAAAACAACCTGGACAGCGCCTATATTCGCAGCATGTGCTTTTTAGGTTCCGAAGGCATGGGACTTGAGAGCCGATAACCTGAAAGTGCATGTCATGGTTGCCGCATGGTCGTGGGGCGCGTATCTGGGCGCGGAAAGCATCGAGCAAGGCATCCGTATCCGTACCTCGTCTTATACCCGCAACCATCACAACAGCACCATGTGCAAAGCCAAAGCCAACGGCAATTACATCAATTCCATTCTCGCGTTACAAGAAGCGCGCGCCAATGGTTACGATGAAGCGTTGATGCTGGATCATGAAGGCTTCGCGGCAGAAGGCAGCGCCGAAAACCTGTTTATCGTGCGCAACGGCAAAATCTACACGCCTGAAACCACCTCGGCGCTGGAAGGCATTACCCGCGATACGGTCATGACGATTGCCAGAGAGCAAGGTTATGAAGTGATCGAAAAACGCATCACCCGCGATGAGATTTACGTGGCCGACGAAGCGTTCTTTACCGGCTCTGCGGCCGAAGTGACGCCGATCAGGGAATTGGATAATCGCGAAATCGGTTCCGGCAGCCGTGGCCCGGTCACCGAGAAATTGCAGTCGCTGTATTTCGACTATGTGCATGGACGCAGAGACGATCATGCCGATTGGTTGACTTACGTTGCTTAAGGTTTTTTTAGAAATTAACCACGAAGACACGAAGACTTATGTTTCTTTTTCGTGATCTTCGGGTCTTCGTGGTGAAAAGTAAGGTCGTCGGCATGCGTAACATACGCGTGACATTGCCGTGGTGATATGAAGGCAATATGACTAGCGTCGATATTAACGTCTTCAACAGTACCAAAAAAATCCTAGTCGTCGGCCCCTCCTGGGTCGGCGATATGGTGATGGCGCAAAGCCTGTTTATCGCCCTGAAAAATACCCACCCGGATTGCCAAATTGACGTGCTGGCTCCGTCATGGACATTATCCCTGCTGGAAAGAATGCCCGAAGTGAGCAAAGCCATCGCCATGCCGTTGCCGCGCGGCAAGTTCGGCCTGATGGAGCGCATCAAACTGGGCAAAAGCCTACGTTCGGAAGGCTACGATCAAGCCATCCTGCTGCCGAATTCCTGGAAATCCGCAATCCCCCCGTTCTTTGCCAATATTCCCGTTCGTACCGGTTACATCGGCGAATGCCGCTGGGGCTTGCTGAACGATGCCAGAAAACTGGATAAAAAACTGCTGACCATGACTGTGCAGCGTTTCGTGGCCTTGGGTTTGCCCGTTGATGCGCCTATGCCGCCGGTATGTCCAAAGCCTGCGATAACGATCAGCAAAGACCGGCAACAGGTCGTCATCGATAAATTCAAATTAACCCATCAGCCGGAAAATTCTGGCTTTATGCCCCGGCGCCGAATACGGCCCGGCAAAACGCTGGCCGACCGAGCATTACGCCGAAGTCGCCCGGCATAAAATCGACCAAGGCTGGCAAGTCTGGCTGTTCGGCTCCGATAAGGATAAAGCGGATGCGGAGCAAATCAACAGAGCAACATTCGGATTATGCACCGATTTTACCGGCAGGACCTCTCTGGCCGAAGCGGTCGATTTGATGTCGCTGGCCAATACCGTGGTGAGCAACGATTCCGGCCTGATGCATGTCGCCGCCGCATTGGACAAAAAAATCATCGCCATTTACGGCTCATCGGATCCGGGCTTTACGCCGCCGCTGAATGACAAGGCCCAGATTATCTCATTGAACCTTGATTGCGCGCCCTGCTTCAAGCGCGACTGTCCGCTAGGCCATACCCATTGCCTGACCGGCATCACGCCGGACCGGGTGCTTGAATCTATAACGCTTACCCAATCAAGGCGTAAGTGAAAATCGCCATCGTAAAACTCTCGGCCCTGGGAGACATCGTCCATGCGATGGTCGCCCTTCAATTCATCAAGGCGCATTCCCCGGAAATTCAGATCGACTGGATCGTTGAAGAACGTTTCGCCGAGGTTTTAAAACACAATCCCGACATCGACAACATTCTGACGGTTAACCTGAAAGCCTTAAAAACCGACAAGGCCGGTATTTTTGCGCAGCTCAAAAAAATCCGCAGCTATGCAAGCAACAACTACGACTTGGTTATCGATGCCCAGGGGCTGATTAAATCGGCTGTTACCGCCAAACTGGTATCGCCATGGAGGGTGTTTTCATCTGTAGGGGCGACCGGCCGGTCGCCCTGCGGAACGCATATCGCCGGATTCGATGCCGATTCAATCCGGGAAAAAGCCGCATCATGGTTTTACGACATCAAAGTGGCCTGCGCTTACGATGCCAACACCATCGACAGAAACGCGCTGATACTGTCCAGCCCTTTAGGCATCGACATCACCAAAGAGCAAATCCTGGGCAAAAAACCGTTCCTGTTTTTCAACAACGAAGACCCGCAAATATACGATTTCCTGTCAAAAGACCGGCTCAATATTGTGCTGGTGATCGGCTCGACCTGGGACAGCCGCAACTATCCGGCCGCCAAGTTTGTAAAAATAGCAGAAGCGTTGCAGCAAAACTGCCTGGTTATCTGGGGCAGCGAGCAGGAAAAAGCCACCGCAGAGTGGATGGCGACGCAATCCGACCTGATCAAAGTCATGCCCAAGCTGGATTTGAACAGCCTGAAAGCGCTGATAGCCAAAGCCGATTTACTGATCGGCAACGATACCGGCCCGACCCACATGGCCTGGGGATTAAACCGCCCGTCAATCACCATCTTCGGCCCGACCCCGGTCAGCCGGGTTTACCAGACCGACATCAACAAAGTGGTCAAGTCCGCGTCAATCGTCAATCCGTATAAACTCAACAAGCAGGATTATTCGATTAAGGATATTGATGAGCGTGAGATTATCGAGCAGGCGAAATTTTTATTGTCGTTGCACCTAAATTTCCATGCTGACAACAAGGCCGACCAGTTTTAGCTGTAGCGTACTGCTACGGTACGGGCCATTCCCTCAGCGCTTACTTAGATAATCTAAGCATTCAGGTTCAATAGTGGACTCGCCTTATAAGTGACAATACTTATTGATTGAAGAGTTTGAACACTCTATCCTAAAGGCACCCATACAATATCAACCGGTTTCTCAGGATTATGGCATATGAATCGCTGCTAACCGTTTTGCAGGATAAACATAAACTTTCAGTTGCAGAGCTGAAGAAAGTCGAGCGCGTGCAAAAAACATCGGTATCGGAAAGCGTGCCGCAGTTGCTGGTCAAGCTGGGCTTGTGTTCGGAGCTGGATGTAGCCGACGCTTTTGTTGAATCGGGCCGGTTTGAAAAGGTTGCGCCGGATCACTATCCGCTGGAAATGCAGTTGCCGGAAACCGTGCCGTTACGTTTTTTAAAAAACTATCATGTCATCGGCTTGGGTAAAAATGGCGGTCACAATGACGACATTACCGTTGCGCTGATGGATCCCGAAGACCGGTTTGTGATCGATGCGCTAAAGCTGGCGACCGGGAAAAACATCATCCCCAAAGTCGGCCTGCTTTCGGAAATCGATGCGGCGCTGGAAGTGCAGTATGGCGAAGGCCGCTCGCAAATGGACCAGCTTGTTGGCGATCAAACAATCGATGATCTGGGCGAGGAAGACCTGGAGCACTTGAAAGATCTGGCCAGTGAAGCGCCGGTGATCAAAATGGTCAACCTGATCATGCAGCGGGCGATTGAAACCAGAGCTTCGGATATTCACATCGAACCTTTCGAGCAATCCCTAAAAGTCAGGCTGCGCGTGGATGGCGTTTTGAAGGAGATCGATGCGCCGTCGGTTAAATCGACCGCAGCGGTTATTTCACGTATCAAGATCATGGCCAAGCTGAACATCGCCGAGCGCCGCCTGCCGCAGGATGGCCGCATCAAGGTGCAAATGTTGGGCAAGGAACTGGATTTGCGGGTTTCGACGATACCGACGATGTATGGCGAAAGTGTGGTGATCCGTTTGCTGGACAAGGAAAGCACGGTACTGGATTTTGCCGCGCTGGGCTTTTCCGGCAAGCATCTACAGCAGTTTATCGAGGTGCTGTCTCAGCCGCACGGCATTATCCTGATTACCGGCCCCACAGGTAGCGGAAAATCCACCACGATGTACGCCGCGCTAAAACAGCTGAACACCTCCGAGCGGAAAATCATCACCGTTGAAGATCCGATCGAATACCAGATGGACGGGGTCAACCAGATTCAGGCCAAACCGCAAATAGGACTGACCTTTGCGTCGGCGTTGCGCTCTATCGTGCGCCAAGATCCCGATGTGATCATGATCGGCGAAATGCGTGACCTGGAGACGGCAAGAATCGCCGTGCAATCGGCACTGACCGGGCATTTGGTGTTATCGACTCTGCATACCAATGACGCCGCCGGCGGCGTCACCCGGTTGCTGGATATGGGGCTTGAAGAATATCTGCTTACTTCTACCGTCAACGGCATTTTGGCGCAGCGTCTGGTAAGAAAACTGTGTCCTGCCTGCAAGCAACGCTATACGCCATCCCAAGATATTGTCGACGGTATGAGATTAAGACGGTTTGCACCCACGGGCGATATTGTTTTGTATAAACCGGTTGGTTGCCCGTCATGCGGGGGATTAGGTTACCGAGGACGGTTGGCGATTATTGAGTTTCTGCAAATGACCGATCCTCTGCGCAAATTGATCATGGCGCATGAAGAAGCCGGGGCCATTCAACGGCTCGCCATTGAGGAAGGCATGACCACGATGTATGAAAATGGCTTGGTCAAAGCTCTGGAAGGCATTACCACCATTGAAGAAGTGCTGCGGGTCACTTCGGAAGCCTAATGTTATTCGGTAGCTGCTTTAAATTTCAGGGCGTTTGGAGCCGCGACTTCAGTCTCGGTGATGGCAGTTATTATCGCCGCCTATGCATGAATGCTCATGCGCGACTGAAGTCGCGGCTCCGATTATGGTTTACGTTAGTTCACAGCTCAATCTAATGTTATTTGCCTACAAAGCGGTTAATAGTCTTGGCGAGACCGAAGAGGGCGTCAGGGATGCGGTTGATGAACAGCAGTTGATTGCGGCTTTGCAGGCGGAAGGCTACATCCCTATCCGTGTAGTTCCGGCCAGCGCCAAATCGTTTCTGGGATTACGGCTGGGCATCAAGCGGTCCAAATTATCGCAAAAAGACATTGCTTTGTTTACCGGCGAATTGGCAACCTTATTGGAATCCGGTTTGCCTTTGGATAAATCCTTGCTGGTATTGATCGACCTGACGGAAGACAACGAGCGGGTGGCCAAGTTGATCGGCAGGGTTCTGGAGAAAGTAAAAGGCGGCTCGACCTTGGCCGACGCGCTGGAAAAGCAGTCCGGTATTTTCAGCAAGTTTTACCTGAACATGATACGGGCCGGTGAGGCCGGGGGAAGTCTGGGAGAAGTATTGACGCGCTTGTCCGAATACCTGGATCGTTCTCGGGAGCTAAAAGAAACAGTCAGCACGGCATTGATCTACCCGGCCATTTTGTTGGTCATGTCGTTGGCTTCGCTGTTTGTGATGCTGACTTTCGTGGTGCCGCAGTTTTCCGAGATGTTTGAAAGCGCGGGCAAGGCGCTGCCGGTACCCACCCAGATTGTGGTGGGACTGGCGGAATGGTTGCAAAGCTATTGGTGGATACTGGTTTTGGGCGTTGTCCTGCTTACCGGTTATATGAATCTTCAGCTGGCCGATCCGGTGAGAAAGAAGGTGTGGGACGGTCGTTTTTTGAGGCTGCCTCTGGCCGGGACGATTATTTTGCACAAGGAAACCGCCAACATCAGCCGTACGCTGGGCACGTTATTGGGTAACGGCGTTTCGATACTGGCGGCTCTGGCTATCGTTCGCGAAACGGTAGACAATCTGGTTTTAGCGGCGGCCATTCAGGATACCGAAGAGCAGTTAAAACAGGGGAAACACTTGTCGGATGCGTTGATGGAAAAAGGCATCTTCCCCAAAATGGCTATGCAGATGATAAAAATGGGCGAAGAGACCGGACGCCTGGAAGAAATGCTGCTGCGGGTGGCGACGATTTACGATAAGCAGCTCAGAGTGTCGATACAGCGGATGCTGGCGCTGCTGGAACCGGCGCTGATCATTTCATTAGGCTTGATGATTGCGGGCATCATCGTGTCGATTCTGCTGGCTATTTTGAGTGTTAACGATTTGGCTTTTTAAATATAGGAAAACATCATGAAACAGATATTAAGGTTCAAGGCGAAAGGCGAAAGGCAAAAGGCCGGGACCTTGCGTCAGCGGGGTTTTACTTTGCTTGAGTTATTAGTGGTGCTGGGCATTATTGCTATGCTGGCCGGGATAGTCGGGCCGCAGGTTATGAAGCATATGGGCGAATCCAAGACCAAAGCGGCCAAGGTGCAGATTGAAGATCTGGCGGCTGCTCTGGATATGTATAAACTGGATTTGGGCAGCTATCCGAGCTCCGAGCAAGGCTTGAAGGCCTTGATTGAATCGCCCGATAGCGCCAAACGCTGGAATGGCCCTTATTTGCGCAAAGCCAAAATGCCGTTGGACCCATGGCAGCAGGAATATCACTATGTTTCTCCCGGCGAGCATGGGAAATTCGATTTGTACACTTTAGGAGCTGATGGCAAAGAAGGCGGCGAGGGTGAAGATAAGGATATTGTTAGTTGGGAGTGAGAGGTAAGGCTAAGGACGAAAGGCGAAGGGTTCGGCTCGACCTTACGCGCTGCGCCACTGCCATTAAGTCTTCGCTAGTTCCCAAGCTCCAGCTTGGGAACCCAGGGGGCGAAGCTCTAGCTTCGCGAGACGGGAAGCTGGAGCTTCCCGCACTGAATTCCCAAGCTGGAGCTTGGGAACTAGCGCAAGCCGGGCGGCTAAAGTCTTTACCGCAAGCGCAACGCGGCTTTACTCTGCTGGAATTGACTGTAGTGCTTTTTGTCGTGGTGCTGGGTTTTTCCGTGATCGGCCTTAACCTGTCGTCAGGGAGCGACTCCACCCAAATCAAGGCGGCGGCCAGGGACGTTGTTTCAGCGCTACGTTATGCCAGAGGTCAGGCCTTAATGACCCATCAGGAAACCACGGTCGCCCTTAATCTTAGCGACAACAGTTACACGGTCACTGGCCGGGACAAGCTTTACCACATACCCGAGACCATTGATCTTACCGTGGTGACGGCGCAAACCGAATTGACCGGAGGAGGCGCGGCGAGCATCCGCTTTTTTGGCGACGGCTCTTCTACCGGAGGAAGAGTCACGCTGGAGCGAGGCAATGCAGCATGGAAAATCGACATAAATTGGTTAACCGGGCAGATTGAACTTGAAAGCAAATAGACAGCGCGGCTTTTCTTTACTGGAGATCCTGATTGCGTTTTCAATCCTGGCGCTTTCCTTAGGGATTTTGCTGAAGATATTTTCCGCCGGCGTTAACACCGCCGGAGTTGCCGAGGAATATACCGCAGCCGTGCAGATTGCCGAGTCTTTAATGGCCCAAACCGGTGTGGAAGCGCCCTTGCAGCCGAACGAAGTTACCGGGCTGGAAAATGAAAAATATCATTGGCGGGTATCCGTCAGCCCGTTCCAATTTACGGCTGAGAATTTGGACGTCACGACCATACCGGCAGTGCTTTTTAAGGTTAAGGTTATAGTAAGTTGGGGTGATGATAATGCCAGGGATGGTGTGCATGCCGGAAGCCAGCCGGGAGCTGGCGCGGCGAATGCCGATGGCAGGCAGGTTGAGTTAATCAGCTTAAAACTGGCGAATAAAACGTCATGAGCTGTGAAAGCAAGGCGAAAGGCGAAAGGCGAAAGGCAGTAGGTTGCGCATCGCGCACCAGTTTTTCAAGTGTTACGCCAAGCTTAAAATATGCGATGGGCTTTACGCTGATTGAGGTTTTGATCGCCATGACCCTGTTAAGCATCATGGTAGTCCTGTTGTTCGGCAGTTTGAGAATTTGCGCGCAAAGCTGGGAGCAGGGGGAGAGCAAGATAACCGATGTGAATGAGGTCGCGGTGGTCGATAGCTTTTTCCAGCGGCATTTATCTTCGGCGATCCCTTTATGGAACGATTTTAGCTCCGGAGATCAGAAGAATACCGCAAGCCAGCCGGGAGCCGATGCGGCGAACGCCGGAGAGGGCGCCGCTAACCAGCCGGGAACTGGCGCGGCGACGGAAAACCAGGACAGGAGATTGTCTTTTCAAGGTAAAAAACAGTCCTTGCAGTTTGTTTCTGTTTTTCCTGCAAGTGCCGGCAGATCAGGCATGCAGTTGTTTTCGATACAGTTGCAGCAACAAGATGGCGAACAAGTCATCAATGTGACCTTGACGCCGTTTTTCCCGGTGACCGAGGGCGAAGAATGGCGGCAGGAAGAGGTGGTTCTGTTGAGACATGTCAGCGATTTTGCGATGGCCTATTTTGGCGCTGATGAAACAACGGGTGAAAGCCGTTGGCAGGATGAATGGCTGGAAAAAGAAGCTCAGCCCCGCTTGGTTAAAATCAGCATCGGCACTGAAAATGGCGTTTTTTGGCCGGAAATGATTATAGAACTTAAAGTTGCAGGTGCGGCTGTTGAAGCCAACACGGGAAATGCGGCTGGATCGGCAGAGGATCGAAGGTGATCAAGTCAGGGGGCTTCGCGCTGGTTCTGGTTTTATGGGTGTTGAGCCTGCTGACCATTATGGCCGGTAGTTTTGCGCTCAGTATGCGGCGGGAAGCGGCCATTGTGACCGGCGGCAGCAGTAATGCCAAGGCCGAGGCCGTTGCCGAATCAGGGCTTGCGATTGCAGAGCTGATGTTGATGCATCCCGACCAGCGGCAACGCTGGCGCGCTGACGGCAGCATTTACCAAATAGATTACACGGAGTCGAAAGTCCGAGTTCAGCTGCTGTCTGAAGCAGGCAAGGTGGATATAAACAGCGCGGATCAGGTACTGTTGCAAGGGTTTATGCTTCACGCGCCTGTGGAGGAGAAGTTGCAAACCAAGCTGGTCAACGCAATTCTCGACTGGCGCGACGCGGATGATCTGGTGCGCATAGATGGCGCGGAGAAAGAGGAATATAAAGATGCGGGACTAAGTTACCGGCCTCGCAACAAGCCGTTTCAATCGATCGAGGAATTGCAGTTGGTGTTGGGCATGAATGAACAGGTCTTTAACTGGCTTGAAAGCTTGGTCACGGTTTACTCAGGACAGCCCACGGTTGATTTGACCCAGGCGTCCAAAGAAGTTTTGCAGGTGCTGCCGGGAATGGATGCCGAATTGATAGACGGCTATATTGCCGCCAGACGGGAAAGCGCGATAAACGGCTTGCCCGTTCCGGCATTTGGCGCGAGCGCCGGAACGGGCGAGCAGCCGGCCGCCCCTACAAACTCGCCCGAAACAGCCGTCAATAACGGGGCAGAACAAAAAGGCGCAATGACGGTTGTTACCGAAGCGCTGCTGGATGACGGTACAGCGGCGATGATCAAGGCGCTGATAAAAAGATCGGACAGCGCGGGCTCGTCGCCTTTCCAGGCCTTGAAATGGCAACGCAGTATCGCCGTCGATGCGTCATTATTTACCGACGAAAAAGATCAGTTACTAGTGAGACAGTATGCCGAACCTGAATTCAACAATTGATCTGGATGTTAAAAAGTTCTTCCGCTGGTGGCTGCGCGAACTAGAGTTTCTGCTGCCTGAAAAAATCAGCCAATGGGTTTTTGAGAAACAGCGCTTTATTATCGTCCGCCCCGAAGGCAACCGGTTGGCATTGTTTTATCTGCATGAAGGGCAAGTCGAGCCATTGGCAGTGTTGGAGCGCGACGCATCGGGCATCGCGCAGTATAAGGCCCTGTTGGTGCGGGATGAACGACTGGCTAAAGCGAATTTAATACTCCGGCTGACCGGGCAAGAAGCGATTCAAAAAGAGCTGGCCCTGCCGACCGCAGCAAAAGAAAACCTGTCCCAGGTTGTCTCCTATGAGCTTGATCGCTATACGCCGTTTAAAGCGGAACAGGTTTATTTTGCGGTTAAGCCGCTGGCCGGCGAGCATGAGCCTGGACAAATCAGGGTCATGCTGGTGTTAACGCCGAGGGAAATTCTGGATGCGCTGTATGAAGACCTCAAGGCGATGGGCATGTCGCCGCTATTCGCCGATTATGAAGCTACGCCGAATGATCTTGAGCATCGCTATGACGGCTACAACTTATTGCCCGAAGAGATGAGGGAAAAAACCGCAACTACGCCGCGCCTGATTTATACGGGGCTGATTGCGGCTGCATGTTTACTGTTGGGCGCGGTGCTGGTGCTGCCGGTCTGGTTTGAATATCAAACGGTCAATGCCTTGCAGGAAAAAATCGATACCATAGAAAAAGATGCGAAAGGCGTTAAGGTCTTGCAGCAGGAGATCGATGCGATGGTAGACGAAACAAAACTATTGATCGCAGAGAAAAATGCGGCCCCGGCGGTAGTCGATATGCTCAATACCCTGAGCACGTTAATGAAAGACGATACTTGGGCGAGCTATTTACAGTACTCGGACGGGCACCTGCAAGTGCAGGGTGAATCGCCCGCCGCTTCGGCATTGCTCGGTGTTTTGGAAGACTCTGAAATATTTACCAATGCCCGGTTCGTATCGCCGGTCACCCAGGATAAATCCACCGGGCAGGAGCGCTTCCAGATTATCGTTGACGTTGTACCGGCTGCTGCGCCTGCATCCAAATCATCCCCCGCGATACCGGGAGGTGCAAGTGACCGATGACCGCAATAAGAAATTGCAGCGATGGCTGGCAGTCGGACTGCTGGTTGCGGCGGTATTGTTTATCAGTCTGGTCGTTGTCATGCCGGTGGTTAATAAAGGACTGGAAGTGCATGAGGCTAAAAATAATCTTGTTTTCAGGTTGCAGCAATATGAGCGGATTCTGGCAAGAAAAGACGCGGTCGTGGCAAGCATGAAAGCCGTCAAAGAACAGTATCAACAACGCGGGCTTTTGAATCGCCAGGATACCGGCGCTTTAGCGTCCGCCGAGGTTCAGGAGTTTATTAAAAAAACCATTGTCGAGGCGGGCGGGCAATTGAGCAGTACCCAGGCGCTTCCCGTTTCGGCTTTTAGTCCCGGCAAGGGTCTATCCTCTGCATCCAAGCAATCGGGTACCAAGAATGAATTTAGCCGGATAACCGTCAGCGTAAGAATGACGGGTAACAGCGCAGTGCTGCGGGCGGTGCTGTATAAGATAGAAACGACGACTCCGCTGATTATTATCAATCAAATAGACATAAGGCCGACGCGCGGAATAAGAAGCAGGACAACAGGCCAGATCGAACCGAGCAACGAATTAAATATTAATTTCCAAGCAGTCAGTTTTATGAGAAAGCAGCCGGAATGAATATTAAACTCGTAAAATTGCTAGCATCCGTCTGCATCGGCCTGTGCTTGATAATTGCCGTGGAGTGGTTGTATGCGAGTTATATGCGGCATCGTTTGCTGGCATCGATAAGCTCGGAAAAACCGCAAGACTACAAAGCAGATGAACTGCCCGAAATAGAGCTGACAAAAAAGCCGGAAGAAAGTTATGTCGACTTGGTTGCCAGGCCGTTATTTATCAAAGGCAGAAGACCGGTAGAGGAGCCGCACACCGAGGCAGAGCAATCGGTGGCCGCAAAATCGGAAACGTTTGACTGGCAGCTGACCGGTGTTTACAGCACAAAAAAAACCATGTCGGCATTGTTCAGCCGCTCTAAATCAAAGGTCGCCAAAGATAATCACCGTAAACTAACAGTGGGCGACGATCTTGACGGCTGGAAATTGATCGAAATAAATAAGGACAGGGCCGTGTTAAAACAAGGTGGTAACGAAAAGGAGCTGCTGCTGAGAAAACCCAAACCAAAAGAATTGCCGCGGGAGGAAAACGCCACACCGCCACCGCCGACTCCTGCCCCTTCCCAAAGAACTATTAATGAGCCACCAGGAGACGCTAATGAAGATACATCGGAGGGTAATCAATGACTAATATCAAGAAAATAACAACAGCTTCCTGCTGGCTGGCCGTGGGTTTGATGCTGTCAAGTTGTGAATCGCTAGGCCCCAAGCCTGTCGCCAAATTGCCGTTGACTCCGGTGAAAAAGGCGCAGCCCGACGAGGTTATTGAACAACTGCAAAACAAAGCGCCCGCGACTTCAACAATGCATGGCAAGAGCGAATTGTTTCCCGGTACCAACCGTTTTGTACCCGAGACGACAATTCAGCACAGAAAAACCAAGGGCACTGGCGAGGGGGCATACAGCCTTAATTTCGACGATGCCGACTTGGGCGAAGTGGCCAAGGTTATCTTAAGCGACATACTCGGGCAAAACTATGTGCTCAGCCCCAAAGTGGCAGGCAAGGTTACCTTGCAAACAGCCGATCCCTTAAGCAAAGACGAACTCATTCCGACCCTGGAAATGCTGCTGCGCATGAACAATGCCGTGTTGATCAAGGATGCCAGGATTTATCACATTGAACCCGCTACTGAGGCCTTGTACAGCTCCAATTTTGCAGGCCCCGGAACTGCCGCCGGTAGGGAGGGTTATCAAGTCAGGGTTATCCCGATCAGAAATGTCGCCGTACAAGATATAGTCGACGTGATCAAACCGCTGGTGCAGGAAAAGACCATACTCAATGTCGAAAGCGCGCGCAATATCCTGATTGCTTCCGGCACCCCCGATGAGCTGGGGAGGGTCATGGACATGGTCAGTACTTTTGACATTGATATGCTGAGGGGACAATCTTTTGGCCTGTTTCCGTTAACGCATGTTGCACCGGAAACAATTATCACAGAACTGGAAGGAATTTTTTATAACAAGGGCAAGGCCAAGGGCAAGGACGAAGAGAATGAGTTTTTCCGCTTTATTCCTGTTGAAAGATTGAATGCCGTTATGGCGATTACGCATCAGGCCAGTTATTTAAAGGACATTGAAAACTGGATATTTCGCCTGGATCGGGCAAATACGGCATCCGGCGGCGGTGTGAATGTTTATAAGGTTCAAAATGTCGATGCTGAAGAATTGGCGTCAACGTTAAATGAGATTTTTACCGGCGCGGCCAAGAAAGAAAAAACGGCAAAAGTTGCGCCAGGGCAAAATGCGGCTGAAATGACCAATAAACAGCCGACTGAAACACAAAAATCATCAGCCAGCAAAAGCAATGCGCCAACCGGAAATGCGGAAGTCGCCAATGTGGGCGAGGTAAGAATTATTTCCGACGTGGCCAATAATTCAGTTGTTATTGTTGCCACACCTCAGGAGTACGAGGTGATACTCCCTGTCATCAAGCAGCTCGATGTATTGCCGCTGCAAGTGCTGATTGATGCGACAATCGTCTCGGTTACTTTAAAGGATGAATTTAAAGTATGGAATTTCATGGTATTTGTCACAAGGGAATAGTGCGATTGGCAGCACCAATAATCCTCCCTCGGTCGGCGCTTCGACATTGCCGAGTGCCTTTGGGACTGCGGCCGCAGCCGCCGCAGCCGCCTCAACCGGCGGATTAAGCGCCATATACAGCTCGGGAGCGGTTAAGGCCCTTTTAAACACACAAGCTACCGCTAAGGTAATGTCAATGTGATTTCTTCGCCTTCGCTGATGGTGTTAAATAATCAGCAAGCCAAAATAAACGTAGGCGACCAAGTACCCATACAAACCAGCACCTCATCGCTTCCGGTTGCCGGAGGGACGACACCCAGTATCGCGCTGGGAAGCTCAATTCAATATAAGGACACCGGTGTTACCCTGGACGTTACGCCCAGGGTTAATGCGAGCGGTATGGTCATTATGGAAATCAAGCAAATTGTCAGTACGCCGGTGGTGACATCGACAGGCGTCTCGACGTCGCCGACTCATCCAGAAAAAAAGAGATCGAGAGCTCCGTGGCCGTACACGATGGAGAAACGATCGTATTAGGCGGCTTAATTGATGAAACCAACTCTAAGAATAAAAATGGAATTCCTTGTTTACACGATCTTCCATGGATAGGGCCAGTATTCGGGGGAACAGACAAAGCAAAAAACAAAACAGAACTGGTTGTCCTGATCACGCCGCGCGTGGTAAAAAGCAAGCAGGATTCCAGGCTGATTTCCGACGAATTCAAGCGCAAATTAACCGGGATTTATGAGGATAAAGCCGTTGTTTCAGGCGGTTCAGCAGTGAGAATAGCTGATAAAAAATGGGCGGGAAAGCATGCGCCTAAAGCGCTTTTGGAGCTTCTGCAATAAGATTGCGAGAGGGCGCAAGCCGGGCGCAATGCGGCCCGGCCTGCCAACAAGCTTAAAGCGTAATAACTTCGGTACCCTTGCCGACCAGCACCACATCCGCGGGGCGCATCGCAAAAATGCCGACGGTGACGACGCCGGTAATGTTGTTGATGATTTGTTCCAGCTTGATCGGATCGATAATGTCCAGATTGTGCACATCAAGAATGACATTGTGATTATCGGTGATGACGTTTTCCCGCCACACCGGCTGACCGCCTAATTTAACCAGCTCCCTGGCGACATAACTTCTGGCCATCGGAATCACTTCAACCGGCAGCGGAAATTTGCCCAGCACATCGACGCATTTGGTTTCATCGACAATACAGACGAATTTTTTGCTGGCTGCGGCAATGATTTTTTCGCGGGTCAATGCGCCGCCGCCGCCTTTAATCATATGTTTATGCGGAGTCACTTCATCCGCGCCATCGACATAAACATCCAGGGTGCCGACTGCGTTCAGGTCCAGCACAGGAATGCCGACTTTTTTCAACTGGGCGGTGCTCATTTCGGAACTGGAGACCGCGCCTTCAATATCCGATCTAAAATCGGCCAAATAATCGATGAAATGCTTCACCGTAGAGCCGGTGCCGACGCCGACGATGGCAACATCTTTAATATAGTGTAACGCGGCTTGGGCCACTTTTTGTTTTAATTCATCTTGAGTCATGAGGCTTCCTGATTTTAGTTAAAGGTATGTAAATGGTGTGTGATAATACCGCAGTTAGCGTTGTCCAGAAAAGTTTTGTTCTCCCGCTACTGTTCCCCGCATAAGGAAATTCTCTGTAGGGCGTGCCATGCGCGCCTTGGGAGCTAAGGCGCGCATGGCACGCCCTACGTTGCAGGACAAACTTTCCCGATAGCTATACAACGATTACCCAGTTGATTTTTAACAGATAAATTAAAGTCCTCATGTTCATCCTGCACAGCTCCAATAAAACCGAAAACCTGGTTGCCCACCTGAGCGCAGTCATCGAAAACTCGCCGTTGGCATCGCCTTTCGCCAAGGAAGTTTTCCTGATACAAAGCCAGGGCATGGAGCGTTGGCTGTCGCAGCAGTTGGCCAGTCAATTCAAGGTCTGGGGCAATTACGAGTTTTTATTTCCCGGCAAGTTTTTCAGCTCGCTGGCGCAGAATATCGACAGCCGCTTAAGCGATGAGGCTTTCGAGCGTAATTTGATGCTGTGGCGGATTGAAGCGTTGCTGCGCAAAATTGATGGCGAGGCGTTTTTGCCGTTAACGCAATACCTGTCCGGCGAGAATGTCGCCTTAAAGCGCTATCAGCTGGCCCAGCAGCTGGCGCAGATTTTCGACCAGTACCAGATGATGCGGCCGGATATGCTGGAAGCGTGGCAAAAGGGCCAGTTGCTGTATCAATCAACGACTGAAATTTGGCAGCAAGCGCTGTGGCTGCAAATAACCGAACAGACCGGCAACAAGCATCGCGGCTCGTTATGGCTGGATGTGATCGCCAAATTGAATGCCGCAGAGGAAGGCGCATTCAGCCCGCAACTGCCGGAGCGGATTTCGGTGTTCGGGCTCAACACCATGCCGCCGTTGTTCTTGAGCTATTTGCAAGGCCTGTCCAAACATTGCCAGCTGCATCTTTTCCTGCTCAATCCGGCGCAGGATTTTTGGGCCGATCTGGCCAGCAAACGGCAGCGGATCCATGACGAAAACTTTACCGGACATCCGCTGCTGTCAACCTTAGGCCAGCAGGGGCGCGAGTTTCAGGAGATGTTGCTGGAGCAGGCGCAGTTCGATTTTGAACCGGAAAGCTTCGAGCCGGGCGAGGCGCACACTATTCTGCAACGGCTGCAAAACGGCATCTTGAATAACCGGCTGGACGAGCAGACTCTACAACCCGATAACTCCATCAGCATTCATGCCTGCCACTCCCGGATGCGCGAGGTGGAAGTGCTTAAAAAACCAGTTGCTGCAAGCGCTGGAAAGCGACTCCACGCTGGAGCTGCGCGACATTGTGGTCATGGCGCCGGACATTCAGGTGTACGAGCCGTTTATTTCCGCCGTGTTCGACGACATCCAACACGCGATTGCCGACCGCAGCTTGCGTCTTAGCAACCATGCGCTGGACGCCTTCATCCGCTTTCTGGACTTAAGCCAAAGCCGTTTCGGTTGGCAGACGGTGCTGGATTTGCTGGAGCAATCGGTGGTCTATCCGGGTTTCGGTTTGTCCGAGGTCGACCTGGATTTGATCAAACACTGGGTGCAGGATACCCATGTGCGCTGGGGCAAGTCGGCGCAACACAAGCAGGAACTCGGCCTGCCGGAACTCAGCGAAAACACTTGGCAGGCGGCGTTGGACCGGTTGCTGATGGGCTATGCGGTCGGCAGCGATCAGGATTTTGTTGCCGACGTGCTGCCTTATAAGGATATTGAAGGCTCATCGGCGCTGGCCTTGGGCGGCTTGTGCGATTTTATGCAGCTGTTGTTTAAAGCCGGCAAGGAACTGAAACAGGCGAAACCGCTAAAAAACTGGAGTACGCAGCTGTATTATTACGCCGACCAGTTATTGGCGGCCGCGGAACCGGTCGAGCGCCAGCAGCTCAACGAACTGCTGGCGGAATTGTCCGCCGAACTGGCCGCCGTGCATAATGACGATGTCGAGCTGCAAGTGATTATCAGCTGGCTGAAAGGCATGGTTGCCGAGCGCAAATCGGCCAACGGTTTCTTGCGCGGCCAGCTGACCTTTTGTTCGATGTTGCCGATGCGCTCAATCCCGTTCAAGGTGATTGCGTTGCTGGGCATGAATGACGGCGAGTTCCCCAAAATCGACCGCCATCCGACCTTCGACTTGCTGGCGCACAACTTCCGCAAAGGCGACCGCTCGCGCCGCAGCGACGACCGCTATCAGTTCTTGGAAATCCTGCTGTCGGCCAGACAGCAGCTGATTGTGACCTACATCGGCCAGTCGATTAGCCACAACGATGCCATTCCGCCGTCGGTGGTGATCAGCGAATTGCTGGAGGTTTTGCAATGTGAGGGCGACCGGCCGGTCGCCCCTACGATTACCCGGCATCCGTTGCAACCGTTCAGCCGGCGCTATTTCGATGGGACTTCGGAGTTGTTCAGTTTTTCCGAGTCCGATTGCGAAACCGCAAAGGCATTGTCCGGTAGGGGCGACCGGCCGGTCGCCCAAGTTGACTTGTGGTGGCAAGGAACCATCCCCTCAGACACTGAGGAAACCGAAGTCATCGAACTAAGCGAATTGTTCAGCTTCTTCCGCCATCCGCAGCGCTATTTTATGCAGCGACAAATGGATTTACGTTTTACCGGCATGGCAGCCGATGCCGAAGAGCGCGAGCCGTTTTCCGTCGACAAGCTGGAGAGTTACGCGATTTATCATGAATGGATAGAAGAGGGGTTAAACGGCAAGCCGCCGTCTGTCAAAAAACTCCAGGCCCAAGGCCGTTGGCTGGCGGGTGTGCCAGGTGAGCTGGAGTTCGACCGGCAACAGCAGGTGATTAATGGCTTTGTCGAACGCATAAAAGCCAAAAACCTGGGCGCACCTTTGGACGATTTGCCGGTAGACATAACCGTCAACGGCTACCGCTTGGTCGGCAAACTCGGCAACCTTTATGAACGCGGCAGCCTGTTTTACCGCTACGCCGATCTTAAGGGCAAGGATTTTGTCTGCGCCCTGCTGCATCACCTCATTATTAACCAAGTTCAGCCGCAGTCGTCGTTTTTGCTCAGCGCCGATGAAGACTTATGTTTGTCGCCGGAACATTGCCAGCCGGAGCAGCTGACCGCATGGATAGAAATCTACCGGTTAGGCCGAAAACAGCCCGATGCATTTTTTGTCGAACCGGCTTTGACGTATCGTTAAACAGACTCACAAACTGAAAACCAGCAGCCGCGCCTCAAAGTCGGCGTTGGATGCTGCAATCGAGCAATTGTCCAGAGCCGTAGAACAAGCCTACGAGCCTGAACTCAGGCGGCTTTACGGTAATGTAGCGGACTTGGGGCTGGTGCTGGGCGAGTCGTTTGATCTGCAATGCCAAAGCCTGTTGCAGCCGGTTTGGGATGCGGCGCATTAATAATAGGTTATTGATCATTCTCGCGCTCTGGCCTCATCTATATACAAGTTCTGCCGAGGCCAAAGAAGATATACGCGTTTGCGGCGTCTAGCGTTTAAGTTTATTATCCTTATCGGTTGCAGATATTTATGACAACAAACGACACGAAAAAATAATCAACTGACAAATCCTTAGCAAGCCTCGTTCATTCTGGGGTTTTAGATTTTTAGACATGAATATGTATAATCTGAACAAGCCACAAAAGTTGCTGCTCGCTGCCGTTGGACTGTTAATTCTTTTCTTTCAATTTTACAAGTTCAATGATGACGGAATTGAAGGCACCGGCTGGGTAATATCTCTGGTTGCTGCCGGTTTATTACTGCTCCCCGTCTTTTCTCTATTTCCAGAACGTTCGACAGAGCAGCGTCGTAAAAATAAAGAAACTCGGGAGTTTGAAAAACTTTTGATGGAGCGACGCAGAGCACAGAATTTATTCGAAAAAACCAAAGTAAAGGCAGTTGAGCTGCAAGATGCTGTGGTTTCTTGGCTTGGCCTTCATGATCTTCAAGATGTGCCTGGATTCGAGCAGACCACCTCACTGATGCAAGACCAGTGGCTGCAATATTGCATGGCCTATGTTGTATCTCTCGCTGCTACAGCTGAATTCAAACGGGATCCTCATTACCTTGAAAGTGATGGATTCACCTTGCTGAGGGCACAAACAGCACAGCAGATGGTTGCTGCTGGTCAAGAATCCGCTAAACGGCATGGGCTAAATGAAAAGTTTGATCCTGAAAGTGCAAAATCATGGGCTATCCGTGATCTCAACGAAGCAAAGGATGGGATGCTATTATTTATTAATGCTATGGCTTCTGGGTTTCCCAACCCGGACACAGTGCTACTTGATTACATGATCGATAAGCTGGGCGTTCCTGAAACCGTCAAAACACAGTTTAATAATAAACTTAGAAGCTTTACACGGCAGGCCTTAATTGAATTCTCAGCAAAATAACCAAGCGGAACGGGGTTTGTAACCCCGTTCCCAATGTTTCTGTGATACTTGAATTCTTAATCAACACAAAATATTTCGAACGAGGCAGGACCGTAGGGTGCGGTGAGGAACGAACCGCACCATTCGCGTTACTCGATTGATGCGGTTCACTGCGTTCACCTCATCCTACGGGCTAAGTCTCGGTGTCCTTCGAGGTAAATAATCTTTCATCTTGTCTTGGATATATTTTCACTGCCTTTTAGACATAAGATGTCGAGACGCGCTAGAATTGCCGCATTAAATTTGAAGGGGAGGCGGATTATGGACACTCAACTCTTACAGCAAGCAAGTGCGCTCGATATTGACGAGCAGATCGAGCTGGTTGAGGCCATCTGGGACGGCATCGTTAGTCGCGGTGCCGCGCCATCGTTGACAGAA
Organism: uncultured Gammaproteobacteria bacterium; assembly: GCA_963814825.1. GTDB lineage: Bacteria > Pseudomonadota > Gammaproteobacteria > Methylococcales > Methylomonadaceae > Methylobacter_A. Next base: position 27,014 of record CAWFEF010000002.1, read on the forward strand.
GCGCAGAAAACAGAACTTGATCGCCGTCTCGCAGACCATCTGGCGAATCCTAACGATGTGATTCCATGGAGTGAAGTAAAGGCTGCCGCTCTTGCCAAAATCAGGTAATGAGCCTACCTATCACTTTTCATCGTGCCGCTAGTGCAGAATTCATCGAAGCAAGTGTATGGTATGAAAGCAAGCGACTTGGCCTTGCTCTTGAGTTCATGGCTGAAATTGACCGTTGCGTATCGTTGGTAGCTGAACATTCTCTCCAGTTTGCCGTTGTTCGCGAGGACATTCGACGTGTCGTTGCTAATCGCTTTCCATACAGCGTTTATTTTCGTGCGGAGAAACATCGCATTGTTGTCTTGGCGGTATTTCATGGCAGCAGAGATCCTTCAATTTTGCTGGCTAGAGCCTAATCCTGCCCCCTAAAGCGGGACGGGGTTGCATGCCCTGTCCGGCTCTAGACGGCCAATCTAATCGACTGTCACGACATTTTGCGGCTATTAAACATTTTTAGGGGAACGCATGGCATTCTGTAATTCGGTAACGGCAAAGATGGTGGACTTCATCCGGGAAATCGGTATTGAAGTTGTTGAAAAGCCCCTTGAGGAAGAGACGTTCATTCCCGGCATTTATATTGAAAAGGGGAAATTGCTGGTTGACGAAGAGAAATTACTCTATCCCGGCGATTTACTCCACGAAGCGGCACATATCGCGATGATTCCAAGCCAGCTAAGATGTTATGCAACCGGTAATGTCGGGCGAATCGATGAAATCGGCAATTCCTACGAAATCGAATCGATTGCCTGGTCTTGGGCCGCAGTTGTTGCCCTTGGAATCGATCCTGAAATACTCTTTCACAATAAAGGCTATAAAGGAGGGGCTCAAGGGCTTCTGTTTAATTTCCAGATGGGCGTATATATCGGTATTAAAGGCATTGAGGATGCCGAAATGGCTTTTACAAACAATAAGGCCGCAGAATTAGGCGTCGAACCTTTTCCCATAATGCAAAAATGGCTTCGTGATTGATTACATACATTGCGCATCAAAATGCGATTTTCTATATTTCTTTGCTAGTCTTGTAGGCCGGAATAAGCTGGTTCGAGCGACAGCAAGAACTGGCGTTTCCGGCAAACACTACCCAAATTCGCCGGAAACGCCACCTCGCGCTACGCGCTTGGATGGTCTTATTCCGGCCTACGAAATTAATCAATAGGCAAGCCATTCGGGTATCAAAATTTCCGGTATGGTTGGACGTCGACAAGGGGCGCACGGCACCCCTACAAACATGCCGGCAGCTAACGCCCGCTCAAATCCATAATAGCATCCACAACCAGCCCCGTTCCTACCGCGATTAACAGAATATCGGAACCCACGCGCGCATAACGGTATCCTGGCTGCGGCGGCCCCCCAGCTGCATCACGATTGCCGGGGGCAGGTCATAGCCCTGTAGGTCGGGCATGCTGTTTATGCCCGACAAATACACTAATAATACCTGAAGAAAAACTTCGTGTCCTTTGTGCTCTCTGTGGTGAATAATTTATTATCCTTGATTGGATAATACTTTTTCATACCCGCAATTAATACTGGTCCACATCCAAAATAGCATCCACAACCGACCTACTTGGCTACCTAACTCCCCGTTTTAAGGGTGGCGTATCGGTGCAAATCAACCGTCGCGTGGTTGTTTTGCACCGTATACCTTTTTTGTCTTCCAGCCTTCAACAAAAAGTAAAGCATCAAAATCATGCATTTATAAAGAAAAGATGAGCTGGCATGGTTATCGCTACACTTTTTATAACCACGAGTTATCAAAGTCCGGTTTAGCGGTGAATGTGAAGAACCTGCTGGGTCTAGCTTGTGCAACAGTCGATTCAAAAACAAGCCTTAAGCGGTTCAAATACACCTTTATAGCTAATACCTTATGAATTTAGAATATTTTACTGCAGACAATATCCGCAGGGATGCCCTGGCCGGAACTGTCACCGGCATGGTAGCGGTTCCGTTGACCATCGGTATTTGTCTGATGTCGGAATACCCCATTCAAACGGGGCTGATAACTGTCATATTTGCCTGCATTATCGGCTTTATCTCATTCCTGTTTAAACCTGGAAATTACGTGGGCACCCCTGGTGTGGCTGCGGGATTAGCTCCTGTACTGGCATTGTGCATACACAAATTCGGCATGGAGAATATGCCGTTCCTGATCTTTTTAACCGCAAGCTCTCAAGCCATCGCCTGGCGATACAATCTGCAAAAATATATTTTAAAAGCCATTCCGGCTTATTTGATTGAAGGGCTTTTAGCGGGTATAGGGTTAAAAATTGCGCTGAAGTTTTTTCCGTACACTTATGAAGTGCTGCATGAAGCCGAAGAATGGCTTGATATTGAGCGTATCAAGATGCTGGTCATCTCGCTGGGCTCATTGCTGTTATTTTTATATCTGTTCGCCAAATATAAAGAAAAATATCCAGCCATACCTTATGTGGCGACAATAGTCATCAGCGTTATTCTTGGCTCGTATATGCCGTTGCCGATGCTGCACATAGAAGAGGTGCCCTTTGTGCTGGCTGTACCAATGCCTCATTTTGAAGGTTTTTCTCCATTGCTGCTGACCGAGTTCATCGGTTACGCTTTGATGCTGGCGCTGATTGATGTGATTGAACAGGTTACCAGCAACAAGGCCATTGAAAAGCTGGATCCGCTTGAGCGTCCTGTAAATACCAACAACAGCCTGTTGTCGATTTGGATTTCCAACCTGGGTTCAAGTTTTTTCGGCGGCATGACCAATTTGGACGGATTGGCTAAAAGCACTACCAATGCACTTGCCGGGGCGGTGACTAAATTATCCAATCTATTTACCGGTGCGGTATTGCTGGTTTTCGTTATTTATCCGCAACTGCTCACCTATTTGCCGGAATACTCGCTGGCCGTGTTAATGATTTTTACCGGCTGGAAAATGATTATAGGGCTTATCCATGTGGCCGCGCATGGAAAATACGCGTTAATCCTGGCTTTGTTTTGCGGCATTCTGGTTTTTGAGATAGGCATATTTGAAGGCTTGTTAATCGTATTGGTCATACATAGCTTTATAACCTTTACGATTGACAGACACGAGCAAATGTCGCTCCTGACCATTATCAAGAAATTCGTTAGTCAATTTACCGATGATATCCACCCGCATAGTACGGACACCATGTTGGTGCATAAGGATGGTGCAACAGGCGGACTCACCTATAGCAGTATTCAAAAAAATCCGGCCGATAAAAAGAACCTTAAGGATTTTATCAACGACTGGGCTTTCGGCATTAATAATCATAACTTGTTAAGTGTCGTATCGACTTACGATTATCAAGGACTTTTGTGGGGAACATTTGCCAACGAACTTAGAGAAGGGCACACCAATATTAAAAAATATTTTGAGCATTTGTTTGAGCTGGACAGAGTGTCAGTGCACTTCGAGTATGGCGAAGTGCGCCAATACAACGATATTTTTATTCAATCAGGCAAATATATTTTTACCTATTATAAAAAAAATGAACGGATTGAAGTGCCTGCCCGCTACTCATTCGTCTGCAAAAAAGAAAAAACCGGTTGGTATATTTTAGAACACCACTCGTCAGTATTTCCCAACTAACTTTACGCAATCTACACGGAGAAAATCATGGGGCTATACCTTATCGCAGCAGCAATCGCTATTTTTTTGCTGCTCCAAAGCATCGTTTTAATCAAGCAAGGGCATGTCGGCGTGATTACCCGGTTTGGTCGGTACCACAGAATGCTGCCTCCCGGCATCAATTTGAAATGGCCATTGATTGATAATGTGTTCAATAAAATCTCTACTCAGCATCGTTCGATTGAGCTGGAGTTTCAAGCCATCTCCTTAGATCAGGCAAACGTAAATTTTAAAGCCCTGATTTTATTTGCGGCAAAAAATGAAGAGGAATATACGCTTAAGAAAATTGCCTTTCGTTTTATAGACGAAAAGAGTTTCATGCAAACTTTGATACGCAGTATTGAAGGCTCTATCCGGTCATTTGTTGCTACCAAGAAGCAGTCTGAAATATTAACGTTGAGGCAGGATATTGTTCATGCTGTGGTTGAGCATCTGGAAGAATCACTCAATCATTGGGGGTTTCATTTGCTTGATTTACAGATAAACGATATTTCATTTGATGAAGCCATTATGCGGTCTATGTCGCAGGTTGTTTCCAGTAATAATATGAAAGCGGCGGCAGAAAATGAAGCCCAAGCTCAATATATCATTAAAACCAGGGCGGCCGAAGCTGAGGCAAAAGCCATTCGCGTAAAAGCGGAAGCTGAAAAAGACGCGATAAACTTAAAAGGTGAAGGTAATGCGCTGTTTCGGGAAAAGATTGCGGGTGGTTTAGCCAGCGCCGGAAACATTATGGGAGCAGCAGGCGTTGATCCTTCCTTTATGCTTTACACCATGTGGCTGGATACCATGAAAAATGTGGCGGCAACTAGCCATGGCAATATTATTTCTTTCGATGGTTCGATGGAAGGTTTTGAAAAAAACCTTAAACAAATGCAGTTGGTTAATAACATTCTGGAAGAAAAGAACAAACATTAATTGTCGGTCAACTTCTATGGTGTTTTGCGAAATACGGGATTTCATGGATTCGATATCCCGTATTTTTGGTAGTTCCCAAGTTTGGACGGCTGTAAGGCAGCAAGTAGGCCGGAATAAGTCTGTTTGAGCGGTAGCGAGAACAGGCGTTTCCGGCATATGTCGCCTGAATTCGCCGGAAACGCCACCTCGCGCTTCGCTTGGGTGGCCTTATTCCGGCCTACGAAGCTAATTCCCGCTCAAACCCATAATAGCGTCCACAACCATTCCCGTTCCTATCGACAGTAATAAAATATCGGAACCCACGCGCGCATAACGGTATCCTGGCTGCGGCGGCCCCAGCTGCATCACGATTGCCGGGGGCAGGTCGTAGTAAATCACATTTCTAGGCAGCGGATAGCCAATCTGCCACTGTTTCGCCAGTCCGGGCGGCATGCAACCGTTGTGCTTCTTGGCAAGCCCCGGCGGACATTGTCCGGCACGGAACTGTTCGGCATAGTAGCCATTGATGACGGTTCGATGTCGGTCGTCGAAATAGCGCTGTTTTCTAAAATCGCCTCTGTCGCCTTGATGAAATGACCGGTTGCCGTCCCGGTCATGGCTTGGTTTTTCCCGCCGCTCATGTTTATCGGCTTTATCATGACCGCCTCCAGAATGCCTGTCGGCGAGCGCCGGGCCGATCGCCAGCATGCCTGAAATTACAAGGATTAGGGTATGACTTGCTTTCAAAGATTTGTGCTGCATGATTCTACTCCCAACAAAAAGTTAACATCCGTTCACCGCTTTGCTTGCGCTAATGCACATAAAAGTTTTTTAAGGCTGTCAGAATAATAATGTTATTGCTTTAATTCAATACGTAAAGACCCGTGCAAAGATAAATGAGTCCAGGGCTTCGAGCCGCAGAGAAGAGGAGAAATCGCCGGTTGCTATGCGGGATGAATCAAACAGCCTCACGGTCTTCCTCGAACCACCGATAAAGCGTAGGCAGCATAATCAGCGTCAGCAACGTCGACGTGATCAGTCCGCCGATAACAACGATAGCCAATGGGCGCTGGACTTCGGAACCGGGGCCGGTGGCGAACAAAAAAGGCACAAGCCCGAGCAGCGCGACGGTGGCGGTCATCATGACCGGGCGAAAGCGTTGCGCGCAGCCCTGGCGTATGGCTTGTATTTGGCTGAGTCCATCGTCGCGCAGATTGCGGATATAGGAAACCAGCACCACGCCGTTTAATACGGCGATTCCCCACAGCGCAATAAAGCCCACCGAGGCCGGTACCGACAGGTATTCGCCGCTGATGAACAAGGATATCACGCCGCCTATGGACGCAAACGGCAGTACCAGAATAATCAGCGCGGCGAAACGCAGCGAGTTGAACAGCATGAACAGCAGGAAGAAAATCGCGCCGATAGTAATGGGGATGATGATTTTAAGATGTCCCAGCGCGCGTTCCATATTCTGGAATTGTCCGCCCCATTCCAGATAATACCCTTCAGGCAGTTTAATCTGGCTGGAGACGGCTTTTTGCAGTTCGGCCACGAAGCCGCCCAAGTCTCTGTCCCTGACGTTGATGCCGACAACGATCCGGCGTTTTCCCATTTCCCTGCTGATCTGCGAAGGCCCATCATTCAGGCGGATGTCCGCTAGATCGCCTAACGGCACGCGCGCACCGTTGGCCGAAGTCAGCAGCATGGCGTCAATGGCTTCGATGCTGTTGCGAAAGTCCTCAGGTAAACGCACTGCCGCCGAGAAGCGCCGTTCGCCTTCATAGATTTCCGTCGCCGTCTTGCCGCCGATAGCTGTTTCAATAGCATCATGAATATCAGCCGCATTAATACCATGTCTGGCGGTGGCTTCCCGGTTGACGATAATGGATAGATACTGTTGGCCTGTGAGCCGTTCCACGCGAATGTCCTGAGAGCCTTTGATACTGCCTGCAAGCTGGGCGATGTTATTTGCGGTTGTTTTCAACTGCTCCAGGTCGTCGCCGAATACTTTCACAGCCAGATCTGAACGCACGCCGGTGAGCATTTCGTCTACGCGGTCAGAAATCGGTTGAGCCATCACCAACTGTATGCCGGGCAGATTCTTGTTGAGTTTGTCGCGTATCGCGTCGGCAATCTGATCCTGCCCCCAGCCTTTGGGCCATTGATCTCGCGGCTTTAAACTGACGATGGGGGTCGATTCGTTTTGCGCCTGGGCATCGGCGGGGCTTTCTCCACGGCCCAGGCCGGATACCGCCGACAATACGCCGGGAATTTCCATCACCATGCGCATCGCATCCATTTCCATCTTCATGGACTCATCTAAGGAGATGTTGGGCGCACGATTAATGCCGGGCACGATAGAGCCTTCTTTCATTTCAGGAATGAAGGCGCTGCCCAAAAAGGGCAGTAATAACAGCGTGCCGACAAACAGTCCCGCGGCCAGAAAAACGACGGTCTTGCTTTTTTGCAGGGATATGTCCAGCAGTCTGAGGTAAGGCTTTTTCATCAGCGCAATAATGCGCGTATCGTGTTCTTTTTCACGCTGGCCTTGCAGCAGAAAAGAGCACAAAACCGGCGTCAAGGTCAGCGACAGAATCAGTGAAATCAGCAAGGCAATCGCGATGGTATAAGCCAGCGGCGAAAACATCTTGCCTTCCATGCCTTCCAGCGTCATCAGCGGCAGGAATACCAGAATGATAATGCCGACGCCGAATAATACCGGGGTGGCGACTTCTTGGGCGGCCGTCATGACCACTTTCACCCGGCTGGTAACGCCGCCTCTGCGCTCGGTCAGCAGGCTGAAAGCGTTTTCGACAACGACGACGGAGCCGTCGACAATCAGCCCGATAGCGATAGCCAGTCCGCCCAATGACATCAGGTTGGCGGAAATGCCCAGTTCGTTCATGACGATAAAGGTGACCAGCGGCGTGACCAGCAGGGTACTGACAACGATCAGGCTGGAGCGGATATCGCCGAGAAACAGCAGCAGAATCACGACGACCAGCGCAACGCCTTCAAGCAGCACCTTGGTGACGGTGTGCAAAGCGGCATCGACCAGTTCGCTGCGGTCATAGTAGGGAACGATTTTGAGGTCTTCCGGCAGCATGTTCTTGTCATTGATTTCCTGCACCCGGTCCTTGATGCGGCTGACCACTTCTTTGGCATTGCCGCCGCGCAGCATCATGACAACACCGCCGACCGATTCGGTGTAACCGTTTTTCACCACCACGCCGACCCGCACTTCGTGGCCGATTTTTACCTCGGCGACATCGTGAATATGGACAGGAACGCTATGTTCCTCTTTGAGCACGATATTGCCGATGTCGGCGACATCACGAATCAAACCGACGCCGCGAATCAGGTATTGTTCGGCATAATGCGGCAAAACGCCGCCGCCGCTGTTGGCGTTGTTGCGAGCGAGCGCGTTAAAGACCTCATTCAGCGTGATGTGGTAATGGTGCATGCGGTCGGGATTGACCAGCACCTGGTACTGCTTGTTATAGCCGCCCTGTGAATTGATTTCCGCGACACCCGCTATGCCGCGCAACAGGGGGCGCACAACCCAGTCCTGGGTTTCGCGGCGGCGCATCAGCTCTTCCGGCGCCAGTGCGCGATGTCCGTCGTCAGCTCGCTCCAGCGTGTATTGATACACCTCGCCAAGTCCGGTGGAAACCGGGCCTAATATCGGATTGACGCCTTCGGGCATGCTGTGGCTGACTTCCATCAAGCGCTCCATGACCAGTTGCCGGGCAAAATAGACATCGGTAGCGTCGGTAAACACCAGCGTAATCAGGGACAGGCCGTTTTTATTCAGCGAGCGCATTTCGGTAAGGCCGGGCATCCCGGTCATCGCGATCTCCAGCGGCACGGTGATAAAGCGCTCGACTTCCTCCGGCGAACGCCCTGATGATTCGGTGGCGATTTGCACCTGTACGTTGGTGACATCGGGAAACGCATCGACGGACAGCGATTGCAGGGCGCGTACGCCAAAAGCCGCCAGTCCCACTGCGATAGCCAAAATAAGGATACGGTTATTCAGACTGCCGCGAATCAAGGCTTCGATCATCGGTTTTACTCCAATTCCCTGCGCTGGCGTTCGCTGTTAAGATGAAATCCGCCCTCCACTACGACTTTATCGCCCTGTTTCAAGCCGCCGAGAATGCGCCTTACATTGCCGTAACGAATGCCCAGTTGCACCGGGCGCAGCTGAAATTCTTCAGGCGCGGTCTGGACGAACACATGGTCGCTGTCATTGACGCGCAGCACCGCTGAATCGGGCAAAACCAGTTCCTGTTCGCCCTGTTTACGAATCAGCAGGGTTGCCAGCATGTTCGGCTTGAAAATACGCTGCGGGTTGGGTAGCGCCATGCGCACCGTTACGGTGCGAGTCTGCGGGTCGACCATGTCGGCCACATAAATCAGGCGGCCAGCCAGCTCTTCTCCCGGCAGGGCGGCAATCGTGACTATCGCTTCATCGCCTTTGTGCGCCCAACTCGCCTGTTGCTCGGGCAGTTCGGCGACGACCCAAACATGGGACAGATCGGCTACGGTAAACAAGGCATCGGCAGGCTGTACGACTTGGCCGACGGTGACCTTGCGTTCGACAATCGTGCCCTGAATGCTGGCGGTAATCGGCAGGAACGAATGGATTTTCTTTTCTTTGGATAGCCTTGCCAGATCGCTGTCCGACATGCCGAACACGCGCAACTGGTCGGTCGCCGTGCGCAAATCCACGTCGGCTTCGTTCAGCATGCTTTCTCTTTCCTGGAGCTCGGCGGCCGCGATGACGTCACTGGCCAGCAGGCGCTTGGCCCTGTTTACCGCCAGCTGGCGCAGATTGACTTGTGAATTGGTCTTTAAATAAGCCGACTGCGCCATACCGAGTTCGGTGCTGTTGAGTATCGCCAGCTGTTCGCCTTTGTTCACTTCCTGGCCGAGTACGGCCTGGGTTTCGGTAATCCGGCCCGTTACCGTTGCGCCGATTCGGGCGACGCGTTGTTGATCCAGATCGACCCGCGCCGGCAAGCGCAGGGAATCGTGCACTTGGCCTTCGCCGATGGCAATGACTTTGATTTGCTTCGCCAGCACGGGATTGGCTTTTACCACTGGTAAGGCATTATCGGCGTTGCTAGCCGGCGAGATCAGCAGCAGGATGAACAATAGGGGACAAAATGATGTCATGTTTACAGATCCTCCAGATCGGTAGCGCGTAAACGGTCCAGATCAATCAATGCGGCCTGGCGGTCGAAGCGGGCGTTGAGATAATCGTTACGAACCGTGCGGTAGGTGCGTTGGGCATCGAGATAATCGATAATACCGCGCTCGCCGAGGCGATAGGCGGACTCAGCGACTTTCAGCACCGTTTCGGCTTCTCTCAGCAAACCGGCATCGAAGGTTTCAACCTGGCGATGGGCTATCCGGTACCGGTTGTAAGCATTTTCCAGTTCGCGGATGACCGAGAACTCCTGTTGAGTGGCCAATGCTTCGGCTTGCTGCAGCTCTGCGGCCGCCTCGCCGATAGGGCCCTGACGCTGATTCCACAACGGCAAAGGCACGACAATGTTAAGCCGCCATTGCTCAAGCCCCGGATCTCTTTCGGCGCCTGCTTTCAAGGTCGGCTGCGGATAGCGAAGGTTTTGCTCGTACTTGACCTTGGCCTCGGCTTTTTGGATTTCCGCACGAAACTGCTGCAAGATAGGTTGCTTGTTGAGCACCTCGTCACGCAAGCTTTCCAGCGACGGCAGTGACGCTGGTGGTGCGGGTAAATCGCCCGCCGCTTCATATTGGTGCGGCAAGGCCGGGCCGAACATCATGCGTAGCGCCGACTTGGCGTCATCCACCCGCGTTTCCGCGCTTTCCCTGAGCTTCAGCGCATTGAGCGATTCCGCTTCAGATTTGACCTGTTCATAACGGGGCGCTTCCCCTACTTCAACCTTGAGTTTGATTTTATCGCGTATTTGCATGAGTAATTGCTCGTTATCCTTGCTGATTTGCAGTTCCGCCTGACGCCGTAAAATCTCATAAAATGCCAGCCGTACCTGGCTGCGCACGGTTAGCCAGACATGGCGGCTGGCTTCATCCGCCGAAGTAATGCCTGCTTCTGCGACCTGTCGCCGCGCCTCTCTTACGAACGGCAGGTCCAATGGTTGGGAGATAAAAACCTGTTCATTGGGGCCGTTAAGCGCGCCCTGACCGATGCCGGTCGAAGAGCCTCCGCCTATTTCCAGTTCAGGATTGGGATAGGCTCGGGACGTAACCAATGCGGCCTGCGCCGATTCCTGGCGCGCTTGGGCATTGGCGAGCGACGGATTGTGCGCTTCAAGCAGACTAAGAATGTGAGGTAAAGTCAGTGTTTCAGCAGACAGGCTATTATGCCAAGAAACGCTTAGCATAAGGATGAGGCTAAGACGCCGTGAAATTGATGGGAGGGTGTGAAATGATTTTCCGGGTCTTCGCATGGTTTGTGTTTATATTAAAGGTATTGAGCCAAAACAGTCAGTCTTGTAAATCAATAGGCTCACGGATTTACTTGTTTGCGAAAATATAAGCAGTTTTCGCGCCAATTAATCCCTGCGGCTTTCCGGTATGTTCACAAAAGACATGGAGCATTCAAAAGCGACGGCCGGATATGGGCAGGCCTTTTTGCATCCCCGGTGCGATATTAAAGGGTGGGGCGTAAATCGATACCCACGTGTTATTCAGTCAGATTCTGGGTAACTGTCATTGAATGCACTATTATCTTTCCTTAGCCTTTCAAGAACCTTTCACAATATCTGAAGTGCATGAATATTTTATTGATAGAAGACGATACTGTTTTGGCAGATGGCTTGTTCATGTCTTGGGCGGTAGCGGTTATTTGATAACCTGCGCCAAAGTTGGCTTGTCGGGTAGTACGGGCCAATCGCCAGCAGCATCCCTGCGATAACAATCGTCACGCGGACTTGTTTTCAAATCTTTGTGCGGGATGATTTTCTTCCCGATAAGAATGATAACATCCGCTCAGTCAGCTGCGTTTTTTAGGTTGACGCCCGCACTAATATTAATATTAATATTAGTGGCGATATTGCCTAAATTCAATACGTAAAGACCCGCTAGATTCTTTACAAAACCGGCAGTAAGCTGTACTCCAAGCAGTTTTTTGAGCACGGAAACGTTGCCGCATTTTTGTTTGTCCGCCATATTTTGTTGTTTTATACTTAAATAATCGGTTCCATCAATGCGGTAATTGGATGGATTTATAAGACAGATACGGCAAATCAGATTTTTATAGGGAAGTCTATGTCGTATAGTTTGCGTCGCGCACAAAACTGATATGAAGAAATACGGTATGCATCGGACTGTATTGTCCTTTATTTGCTTCTCGCTGCTGGCGGTATTGTTGACGGCGTGTAATTCCCGCGACTCCCGGTATGAAGAGGCTTTTGCGTGGAAGCTGCGGCTGTTTCAGCGCTTGCAGGACAATTTGTCCAAGCCGGTTGCGGAGCGCTTGCAGAAAATGCCCGACAATCTCCTTAAGGCAACGCAGGATCATGAAAAGTCGATCGGCATTACCAGTGCCGTCCGCTACGCAGCGCGGACGCCCTCCGCGGATGATATGGCCCTTTTCCAGTCATACCTTGATTTGCTCCCTCACGCGCACAAGACCGTTTTTGCAGAGAAGTTGCTGGCGGTTTACTTGGTTGACGGATTTGCCGGCGCAGGGTTGGCGAATTGGGTCGTCGATCAGCAGGGCCGGACTTATTACTACATCATTCTCAACAGTTCGCTGTTTAGGGTATCCCTTGACGACTGGTTGAGCTACAAGAATGACTCCCAGTTCGACAAGTCAGAAGCATCGCCGACGATCCGCGTGCGGACTCAAACGAACTACAAGGCCCTGATATACGGTTTGCTGCACGAAGGGGCCCACCTTATTGACATTGAATTCGGGGTAACGCCCTTTTTCGATCAGCATCATCGGCGCTTGGGCGGCCGCTTCCAAAAGGTTTCAGAGTTCACCGACAGGGTTTGGATAAAGTGGCTGCAACCCGCGCCGCAATACGACTTCATACACCGCGGCGAACTCAACCCCTACGGCTCGTTTCCGAAGAAGGGGGCTATCCCGAGAACCGAACTCACAGAGATGTTTTCGCAACTGATAAGAACGCCTTTCGTCAGTTTCTACGGCGGCACGTCATGGAATGAGGATTTGGCCGATTATGTCTCTTTTCACTACATTGAAAAGAAGCTTGGCGGAGCGATAACCGTAGAATTACTCGATTCAGAAAACGTAATTGACCATTACGCGCCGATAAAAAGCCCCTGGCTAAACAGAGAGAAATATATTCAGGCTTTCTATGATTGACCCCCGGAAAATCATTTTGTCCACGAAAATCTTCAGGCAGACAGCAACTTCAGATCCTTTTTTTGCAGGGCCAGTCACCAAAGGGTAAACAGCTAAGGCATCAGGCTGTTCCCAGCGCCGGTGCATAACAACAACCGGTCGGTTGTTTTGCACCTCTATGGCATTTATTTTTAGTTGGACGCAAATAAAATAATAATTAAATCAATTAAGTATAAAGATAAAATTATTTGGCACGGTAATCGCTTGTAACTTGATAGCATTTTTTATCATTACGAGGATTTTTATGAGCGAGTCATCACTGCCTGTGTTACCAAAAACCGGTTTAGCCGGTTTAAAAGAAAACTGGCGTAGCGATTTGCTGTCAGGATTTCTGGTTTTTCTTATTGCCTTGCCGCTGTGCTTGGGCATATCGATGGCTTCCGGTTTTCCGCCATCGGCCGGTATTATCACGGCTATTATCGGCGGGATGCTGGTTTCGCGTATCAACGGTTCATTTATAACTATTAATGGACCGGCCGCCGGGTTGATCGTGGTGGTGCTCGGCGCGGTGCAGGAACTGGGCGAAGGCGATGCGATGGCCGGTTATCGCTATGCCTTGGCTGCTATCGTGGTTGCCAGTGTATTACAAATTTTAATGGGTGTGTTTAAAGCCGGACGGCTGAGTTCGTTTTTCCCTGCATCGGTGGTACATGGCATGTTGGCGGCTATTGGTATCATTATTATGGCCAAACAGATCCATGTCATGCTGGGCACTACGCCGGAGAAAGGCAGCAGCCTGTTTTCGACTATCGCACAAATTCCGCACAGCTTTCTGAATCCTAATCATGAAATTGCCATTATCGGTTTTACCGGATTGGTGATATTGATTATTTGGTCAATGTTAAAAAATCCAACTTTAAAGATGATTCCGGCACCGCTTATTGTGGTGTTGGCAGGGATGGGTTTGGCGCGGTATTTTGATCTGGAACATGAGCACATGTATTTGTTTCTGCCGGATGCGCATTTTTTACCGCATCATGAAGAAACCGTCGGACCGAAATTTTTGGTCGCGATTTCTGAAAATTTTATGTCCAGTTTTTATTTTCCTGACTTTTCAAAAATTGCCACACTGGAGTTCTGGGAAGCCGTGGTCAGCATCAGCCTGGTCGGCAGTCTGGAGAGTTTGCTCAGCGCCATGGCGGTCGACAAACTTGATCCGTATAAACGTCATTCCAATCTTGATCGTGACTTGACAGCGGTCGGCGTCGGTAATCTGGTGGCCGGCTTAATCGGCGGCTTGCCGATGATTGCCGAGATCGTGCGTAGTTCGGCCAACGTGAACAATGGAGCAAAAACGCAGTGGGCCAACTTCTTTCACGGCACTTTTATGTTGTTGTTCGTGGTGCTGTTTCCGCGGCTGATTCATAGTATTCCTCTGGCGGCACTGGCGGCATTGCTGGTCTATACCGGTTTTCGTCTGGCTTCGCCCAAAGAGTTCGCTAAAGTCATGGGGGTTGGCAAAGAACAGTTATTTATGTTCGTGGTGACGATTATCGGTGTGTTGGCAACCGATTTATTAATCGGTGTCGCTATCGGTATCTTAACCAAATTTGCTATCCACATGCTGCGCGGCGTCAGGCTGAATAATCTGTTCAAGATCCACTTTGTTATTGAAGCAGAAAGATGCCGATACTGTTGTGGTTTAGCATAGTCGGCGCTGCGATTTTCTCTAACTTTATGTCATTGAAGACTGCTTTAGCCAATCTGGAAAACGGCAAAACGGTGATCTTTCAAATGAACAATACCTATCTTCTTGATCATACCGTGATGGAATTTCTTCATGATTTTCAGCATAACTATGAAGGGCAGGGTGGCAAATGTGTATTTTTCGGGATGGAATACTCATGATACCTTTTCAAGAGCATCCTTTGGCGGCACGCAGAATGAAACGAAATCATATGAGTCGTCGTAAAAGCGACCATTATGGTGTTTAGGTGGGGCTTTTGTAGGATGTAAACAACTGTAGCAGGATTTGCTGTTAATGCTACAGTGGTATAGTGGTCGCCTGAGAATCATTTAGAGACACACTATTTTTACAATAAACGAGGACTTCTATGAATAAACCATCCCTTTCAGCTATACCCCAAACCGGTCTGGCGGGCTTAAAAGAAAACTGGCGTAGTGATTTACAATCAGGATTTCTGGTTTTTCTTATCGCCTTGCCGCTGTGCCTGGGCATATCCGTGGCTTCCGGCTTTCCGCCGTCGGCAGGCATTATCACGGCAATTATCGGGGGCGTATTGGTATCGCGTATTAGCGGTTCATACCTGACCATCAATGGCCCGGCTGCCGGTCTGATTGTGGTGGTTTTGGCGGCGGTGCAAGCGTTGGGTGAAGGCGATGCGATGGCCGGTTACCGTTACACCTTGGCGGCGATTGTGGTGGCCAGTGTGTTACAGGTTTTGATGGGGGTATTTAAGATGGGGCAGCTGAGTTCCTTTTTCCCCACGTCGGTGGTGCATGGCATGCTGGCGGCGATCGGCATTATTATCATCGCCACACAAACCCACGTCATGCTGGGGGTCACGCCGGAACCCGGCAGTCTGTTTTCGGTCATCGCGCAGATTCCGCATAGCCTGCTTAGCATGAATGCGGAAATCGGCCTGATCAGTTTTTTAGGTTTGCTGATACTGATTACTTGGCCATTTACCGGAAGCAGGATTCCCGCTCCGGTCATTGTCGTGCTGGTGGGCATCATATTCGCTTGGCATTTTGATCTGGCTAAAGACCAGGCTGCCAGCCGGATCGAAATTTGTGGTTGGGATTCCCGATGATTTTCTGGCAGGTTTTTATTTTCCCGATTTTTCAAAAATAACCACAATAGCCTTTTGGGAAGCTGTGCTGAGTATCAGTTTAGTGGGCAGTCTTGAAAGTTTGCTGAGTGCGACAGCGGTAGACAAGCTCGATCCGTATAAGCGCTCTTCCGATCTTGATCGTGATTTAACGGCGGTCGGCATCGGTAATCTGGTTGCCGGTTTAGTGGGCGGCTTGCCGATGATTGCTGAAATTGTCCGCAGCTCGGCGAATATCAATAACGGGGCAAAAACAGCCTGGGCCAATTTCTTTCATGGCTTGATATTGTTGCTGTTTGTGGTCTTGTTTACCGG
The DNA here is from genome assembly GCA_963814825.1 of uncultured Gammaproteobacteria bacterium. GTDB lineage: Bacteria > Pseudomonadota > Gammaproteobacteria > Methylococcales > Methylomonadaceae > Methylobacter_A. The sequence goes on from CAWFEF010000002.1 coordinate 43,068, forward strand.
ATTGATACAAAGCATTCCGTTAGCTTCTCTGGCCGCATTGCTGGTTTATACCGGTTATCGTTTAGCCTCGCCTGAAACATTCTACAGAGTAAGGGAAGTCGGCAAAGAACAGTTGTTTATGTTTGTTGTCACGATTATCGGCGTATTGGCGACAGATTTACTGATGGGCGTGATTTTGGGGATTATTGTAAAACTGGCCATTAATCTGGCCAGGGGCGTTTGGCCCAACAACTTGTTCAAGATTCACTTTACTATCCAACAGCCGGATAAAGACACGGTGACCGTTAAGTTATTAGGTTCCGCCCTTTTTTCAAACTTCCTGCCGTTGAAAAAAGCGCTTGCCCAGCTGGACAAAGGTAAGACGATTGTTTTCGATTTTTCAGACGGTTACCTGATCGATCATACCGTTATGGAGTTTATCCATGATTACCAGCAGAACTATGAAGCTCAGGGTGGACGGTGCCGGAAAGTAGGAAAAGCGTTTGAAACGTTTTCAGATCATGCGCTTGCTGCGCGGTTAATGACTGCGGACGATAGAAAATGATTGTAGATTGTGGTCGGATTTGTAACCCGGCTTACTCGATAGTGAGAATTTCATGATCCTTGTATTAGCTTATTGTGCAGTACTTTTAAGCTTTGCTTCCGGCTTATTGGCGGCTGCTGATGAATCAGCGCCAACATATCCTGGATTTTAGCCGGTACTGGTTTAAAAAATTCCCGACCGGCAATGAACGTTGCCAGCCCGTAATTGCCGACAGTCTGGAAGAAAAAAAGTTTCCGGTTTTGTTGCGGCAAGCGGTGTTTGTTTTACTGGGTTTGTCCGGTGTTTTTGCTGTATTGGCCGGGTTGAGCGTATTGCTCGGTAAGGTGGTGGTTACCGATCAACTTAGCTTAGGGTTACCTTGGCTGCCCTGGCATGTTCGTTTTGATTGCTTGTCAGGTTTTTTCTTTTTAATCGTCGGCATTGCCACAACTGCGGTCAGTCTATATGGCCCCGGCTATGTGAATAGTTACGACGAAAGCCAGCATCCTTTTGCGGTATTGGGCTTGTTTACCGGGCTGTTTGTTGCCGGGATGTTGCTGGTGCTGTTGGCCGATGACGCATTCTTTTTCATGATTGCCTGGGAATTGATGTCGGTTGCCAGTTATTTTCTGGTGGCGTTCCAGCATGAAAATTCCGCCAATCGTCGTGCCGCTTTTATTTATTTATTGATGGCGGAAGTCGGCGCATTGGCCATTATTCTGGGCTTTGGCGTACTGGCCGGTTTTGCTGACGGCTTTACCTTCGATGCCTTGCGTGAGGCGCAGTTGTCGACAACCTGGGCAAGCATCGCTTTTATGCTGGCGCTGCTGGGTTTCGGCATGAAAGCCGGGATCGTTCCGGTGCATGTCTGGTTGCCGGAAGCGCATCCGGTTGCGCCGTCGCATATTTCAGCGTTGATGAGCGGCGTGATGCTTAAGGTCGCGCTATACGGACTGATCCGTTTTTGCTTTGACTTGCTCGGCGATGTGCATTGGCAATGGGGCGTGGTGTTGCTGATACTGGGAACTGTGTCGGCGCTGGGCGGTATCTTGTACGCAATGATGCAGACCAATTTAAAACGCCTTTTGGCCTACAGTTCGGTCGAAAACATCGGCATTATTTTTATGGTGCTGGGCTTGTCGATGATTTTTATGGCAAACGGCCATCCGCAACTGGCGGTGCTGGGTTTTTTGGCGGCGTTGTTTCATGCCTTCAATCATGCGTTGTTCAAGAACCTGCTGTTTCTGGGCGCGGGGATTATTCATCACCAAACCCATCAGTTAAATATCGACATGATGGGCGGGCTGATTAAAAAGATGCCGAAAACCAGCATGTTGTTTTTGATCGGTTGCATGAGCATTTCTTCATTGCCGTTGTTTAACGGCTTTGTTTCGGAATGGCTGGCTTTTCAGACCGCATTGCAGGTCGATGTGCTGGACAATGGCGTATTGCGCAGCTTGATTCCGGTCGCCGCCGCTGCATTAGCCCTGACGGCGGCATTGGCCGCCGCCTGTTTTGTCAAGGTATTCGGCTTGATCTTTTTGGGACAGCCCCGTTCGCATCATTGCGATAAAGCGCATGAAGATCCAGGATAAAGGCATGTTGGCCGGCTCTTCGCTGCTGGCCGGATTGTGTTTTTTGTTCGGTATTTTTCCCGGCCTGATAATCAGCCTGATCAACAGTGTTGCCGGGCAATTATTAGGCGAAACCTTGCCGAATGATGCCGCTTTAGGCTGGCTATGGCTGGCGCCGGTATCTACCGGCCAAGCCTCTTATGCACCGCCATTGGTTCTGATCGGTGCTCTGATTGCCGGTTGCGTCTGTTTTTGGTATTTGCGTCGTAATCCTGCAACGACGTTACGTACAGCTGAAACCTGGGATTGCGGTTTTGGCGGCTTAACACATCGCATGCAATACAGCAGCAGCGCTTTTACCATGCCTTTCCGGCGGATTTTCGCCAAAGTCTGGATTATTGACGAGCAGATCGACAAAGACATGCAAGGCGCAATGAATCAGGATGTGGCAGCAATTCATTATCAGTTGCGGATTCAGGATCACAGTTGGCCGCGATTGTATTATCCGATTGGACACGGGGTAAACAAATTGGCCAAGTGGTGGGGCGTATTCAAACGGGAAATATCCGGGTTTATCTGGGCTATTCGTTTGTAACTTTACTCTTATGTTATGGGTGATCAGCTGATGAGTATAAATGTAGGGGCGACTTCAGTCGCCCAGTGTTTCAAAGGGCGACTGAAGTCGCCCCTACAGTCTGGGGAAACGCGATGAATTGGTTAGTCGCTATTTTACAAACCATACTGTTTGTCGCGTTGGCTCCGTTGCTGGCAGGTTGGATCAAATGCTGCAAGTGTCGATTACAAAACCGCAAAGCGCCTTCTATTTTCCAGCCTTACCGGGATTTAATTAAATTAACGCATAAACAACCTGTGGTCTCGGAACAGGCTTCGTGGTTATTTATCATAGCGCCGTACATTATCTTTTCGGCAACAGTGCTGGCGGCAACCGTCGTGCCGTTGATTGCCGTCGATTTACCGACTTCGGCCAGCGCCGACGTGATTGTGATGGTGGGTTTTTTTGCTTTTGCCCGGTTCTTTCTGGCGCTGGCAGGTTTGGACATCGGCACCGCATTCGGCGGCATGGGCTCTTCACGGGAAATGACCATTTCATCGCTGGCGGAACCTGCGATGTTGATGGCGATTTTTACCCTGACCATGACCGCGTCAACGACCAATTTATCGTTTGCTATTGCTCATGTGCTCAATGAAGGCTTGGTTTTACGGCCTTCGTTTGTATTTGCTTTAGCTGCGTTGATACTGGTTGCCGTCGCTGAAACCGGACGCATTCCGGTGGATAATCCGGCGACGCATCTGGAGCTGACCATGATTCACGAAGCGATGATTCTTGAATACAGCGGCCGTCATTTGGCGCTGATTGAATGGGCGAGTCAGTTGAAGCTGATGTTGTACGGCGTACTGATTGCCAATATCTTTTTTCCCTGGGGTATCGCCGAAACCTTTGGCGTTCAAGCGTTAGGCTACGGCTTGTTGGCTATTATGGGCAAGCTTGCGGTGTTGGCGGTTTTTCTGGCGATAGCGGAAACGCTGGTTGCAAAAATGCGCCTGTTCCGAGTGCAGGAATATTTGAGTTTCGCTTATTTGTTGGGGTTGCTGGGGATGTTGAGCCACATCATCTTGGAGGCGTCGAGATGATTAAAGTGAAAGGCAACACACAAAGCAGCTCTGTAGGCCGGAATAAGCCGGTTCGAGCGATAGCGAGAGCCGGTGTTTCCGGAGAACATTTCCCAAATTTCGCCGGAAACACCACCGCGCGCTACGCTTGGGTGGCCTTATTCCGGCCTACGATGTTCCTGTTTGGAATGTTGAACGATATTATTTTGGAGGCGTCGCGCTGATGAACATCGAACAACTGGATTTTTATACCCAGGCCATTTTATCGATGGCCGCATTGGTGGGTCTGACCTCGTTTCTTATGTTAGGCCAGGGGAGGTTGTTGCGGCTGATTTTCGTGTTTGCGATGCAGGGTTTTTTATTGACCTTGACCACGGCATTGGCGGCATACAGCCTGAATAATCCATCATCTGTATATTTCAGCCGTGCTGACCTTGGTGCTGAAAGTGGTTTTTATTCCGTGGATGTTAAGACGGGAGGTTTTGCAAATGAACATGCATCGCGATATTGAAGCATTAAACAATAATACTTTCGTGATGCTGGGCGGAGCCAGCCTGATGGTGTTCAGCTATTACGTGCTGCATCCTATTGTGCAATCCTCATCGGTGGTTATGCTGAATGCGTTGGCGGTCAGTCTGTCGGTCGTGCTGCTGGGCATGTTGCTGATGATTTCGCATCGGCAGGCTATCGCTCATGTGGTCGGCTTTATGTCGATAGAAAACGGTTTGTTTTTCGCGGCCATCGTCGCCACCAACGGTATGCCGATGGTGGTTGAGCTGGGCGTCGCGTTCGACGTACTGGTGGCTGCGGTGCTGTTCGGCATCTTTTTCCTGCATATCCGCACCAGTATCGATTCGCTGGATGTCGATCTGTTGAACAAGTTACACGAGGTGGATAAATGATTGCCGCTTATTTGGTCTTATTAATACCGTTGGTCGGCATACTGTATTTTGCGTTGGCGGGCCATCGGGAAGACACCGGAAGAACTCAATGTCCGCTTTAACGGCATTTGCTTGCTGGCGACCATCTGGCTGGCGATCAACGTACTCAATCAAGGCACGATTATTTCATCGGGCAGGGCTTTTTTAATCGACCCGTTCAATGTGTATTTGATTGTGTTGACCGCTTTTGTCGGCTTCACCACGTCGATATTTTCTTCGCCTTATATGGAGCATGAAAAGGAAATCGGCAAGCTCAGCGACAACCGCTTAAAGCTGTATCACTCGATGTTCCAGGGTTTTATGCTGGCGATGTATCTGGTGCTGACCACCAATAATATGGGCATCATGTGGGTGGCGATGGAAGGCGCGACGCTGGCAACCGTGCTGTTGGTCAGTTTGTACCGCACCCCGGAGTCTATCGAGGCGGCGTGGAAGTATTTTATTCTCTGCGGCGTGGGCATTGCCCAAGCCCTGTTCGGCACCATTTTGCTGTATTACGCGGCGGTGCAGATCGGCGATGGCGAGAATGCGTTGCTGTGGTCGGTGCTTTACGAAAATGCCGACAAGTTGAATCCCGGAAGTGCTTGAGATTGCCTTCGTTTTCTTGCTGATCGGCTACGGTACTAAAATCGGTTTGGTGCCTTTGCATAACTGGTTGCCCGATGCTCATTCCGAAGGCCCGACACCGATGTCTGCGGTGTTGTCGGGATTGCTGTTAAACGATGCTTTATACGCCGTGGTGCGCAATAAAATGCTGGTGGATGGCGCGACGCATTCCAATATGGCAGGTTATTTAATGATGGGCTTCGGCATGCTGTCGTTTCTGGTTGCCGCGATACTGTTGCATCGGCAAAAAGACATTAAAAGGCTGTTCAGTTACTCATCCATCGAGCACATGGGGCTGATGACTTTTTCGTTCGGCATCGGCGGCCCGCTGGCCACTTTTGCCGCGTTGCTGCACATGACCGTGCATTCGCTGACCAAGTCGGCCATTTTTGTGACGGTAGGCCATGCGGCGCAGCTTGCCGGAACCCAGACATATAGACCAGATACGCGGCCTGATTAAAACCCAGCCCAAGATCGGTTGGGGCTTGTTGATCGGCACTATTGCCATTGCCGGATTTCCGCCATTCGGCGTGTTTACCAGTGAGTTTCTGGTGCTGTTGGCGACCATGCACAGCTATCCTTGGTTGACGCTACCGCTGTTGCTGGGTATCGGCATCGCCTTTGCCGGGCTGTTCAGGCATATCCAGCCGATGGTTTACGGCGACAGGCCCGAAAATCAAAAACCGATTACGGCCAACTTATGGCCGGTGATGATACATCTGGCCTTGGTGCTTTGGCTGGGTCTGGCTATCCCCGGATTTCTGGCGTAACTGGTTTTCACAGGCGACACTGTTAATTTCCGGGAGTACGCCGTTATGAGTGCTTCAAAATGGACTGCGGATTTTTTAAGCCAACTGAGCAAGGATATTACGGTTGCCCAGATCGATGTACCTTCAATTACGCTGTGGCAAATCGAAAGCCACGCATGGCAACGCTTTGCAGAGCTGGCTGTGCAGCAAAACCTGCGTTGGGCGGCCGGATGGGCGGAACAGGTTCAGAGCCAGTTCTTAATCAACGCCTGTTTTGAAAAACAAGGCGAGTATGTCCTGCTGCGCACGCTGCTTGACGATTCAAACCCGGAACTGCCAAGCCAAGCCACGGTTTATCCTGCCGCCAATCGGAGTGAACGGCATACGCAAGACATGTTCGGGATTAAATTTATCGGGCATCCCGATAACAGGCGGTGGACGCGGCATCAAGCCTGGACTGAAAACGGCTATCCGTTACGCAAAGACTTTCCGGTTCAGGGTACGCCGGTCGGCATCACCGCGCCCGATATGCATTATCCGTTTATTAAATCCCACGGCGCCGGTACGTATGAAATTCCGGTAGGCCCGGTGCATGCCGGGATTATTGAGCCTGGGCATTTTAGGTTTCAGGCCGTCGGCGAATTGATCCTGAATCTTGGAGGAACGTTTGGGCTACGTGCATAAAGGCATAGAGAAAATTGCCGAAGGCAGAGCGCCCGAGTCTTTAGCCAAGCTGGCGGGGCGTGTTTCCGGCGATACCACCGTCGGGCATTGCTGGGCGGCCTGCATGGCAATGGAGCAAGCGGCGGGCGTTGAAATTCCGCCTCGCGCCGCATTGATACGCGGCATTCTGGCGGAACGGGAACGCGTCGCCAACCATATGGGCGACATAGGCGCCATCTGCAATGATGTCGCTTTTGTGTTCGCGCAAATGCAGTTTACCCGTTTGCGCGAACTCTGGTTGCGCACCAATGCAACGGTGTTCGGTCATCGCCTGTTGATGGATCAAATTGTTCCCGGCGGTGTGGCGCGCGACCTGTCGGATGCATCCTGTATCTTGATGAAGAAGGATATAGCCGAATTAAGAACGGAGCTGGAGGAAGTGATACTGGCATTGGATCTTAATACATCACTCGAAGACCGGTTGTATACGGCGGGTTTTTTGTCCGAACAGACCGCCGCTGCATTTGGAACCGTGGGTTACGTCGGACGCGCCAGCGGACAGGATTTCGATGTGCGCCGCGATGCGCCTTATGCTCCCTATGATCGGGTAACGGTTAAAGTCAGCACTGGAAAATCAAGGCGATATTGCCTCCAGAGTTTGGGTAAGGTACAAGGAAATCAGGACAGCTTTACGTTTGATAGCAGAGTTTATCGACCTGCTTGTTGCTGGCGACATATGCACAGAATGGAAAACGCCCGCGGCAGGTAGTGAAGGTCTGGGCATTGTTGAAGGTTGGCGCGGTGAAATTATCAGCCACATTCGCTTTGATGCCGATAACAAAATCGCCCGTTTTTATCCGCGCGATCCCAGTCAATTGAACTGGCCTGCGCTGGAAAAACTGGTGCTGAATAATATCGTGCCGGATTTTCCTGTATGCAACAAATCCGTGAATGGCTCTTATTCAGGCAATGATTTATAGGAAGGGACAATGCTGAGAATTTTTAAAAAAATCCTGACCACGGGTGTTGTTACCGAACGGTTTAAAACGCCTAAAGATGACGAACTGGAGCAGTTGGGCATCCAAATCAAACGTCATATAGACAAGCAGTTTTCCGGCAGCATCGCGATACGCCAAGTCGATGCAGGCTCCTGTAACGGCTGCGAACTGGAAATTCATGCACTGAATAATCCTTTTTACGATATTGAACGTTTCGGCGTTCATTTTGTAGCCTCGCCAAGACACGCCGACGTGTTGCTGGTCACGGGACCGGTGTCCAGGCACATGCAGACCGCCTTACTGCGCACTTATGAAGCGACACCGAACCCGAAATGGGTGGTTGCCGCCGGCGATTGCGCGGCCTGCGGCGGTGAGTTCGGCGTGTCTTATGCCAGTTGCGGCGCGGTGTCCAATGTCATTCCGGTCGATGTGGTGATTCCCGGTTGTCCGCCTACACCTTTGGCGTTGATGAAGGGATTGCTGGGTTTGATGAACGTTAAGAAATAAAAAAACGTGTTGCGCTGGTTACCAAGCTCTGGCTTGGTAACCCAGTAGCGAAGCTCCAGCTTCGCGGGTCGGGAAGCTGGAGCTTCAAGACGGCATTCCCAAGCTGGAGCTTGGAACGAGCGAACTTGGGGCGACCGGTCGGCGCCGTTGAAGCGTATGTTAGAGTCCGTCAAAACTACATTAGGTAAACGAAATGATGAAGAAAAAAATAAAGCTATGGGGCATCACCGCCGTGATTCTGGGTTCTGTCAGCATGACTTCTATGGCAGACGACTTGCTTCAGGATGCCGGTAGCTGGATGCAAGTCGTAGGCGAGGGCAGTTTGAAAGTCGTCGATCCCAAATTGGAAAAAGGCCGTATCTGGCTGGAAGGACAATCCCGCTTCGACGACAACTGGAACCATTGGTATCAAGGTATGGTGCGCGCGGCGGTGGGTTATTCGCTCAGCGACCGGGCAACTATTTGGGCAGGCTACACTTGGTTGCCTACCCAAAACGTCGGGAAGAGCTATGTTTCCCAGCAAGATGTCTGGCCGGCGTTTCGCTATGTCTTGCCCACCAGCGTCGGAACTTTCAGCTTTAGAACCATGTTCGAAAGCAACTTCCTAAACGGCAATGATGTTCGTTTCCGACCGCGCCAGATGCTACGGTTTATGCATCCTCTGGCGTTCGAGCCGCGTTTAAGCCTGATTACCTGGGACGAGTTTTTCGTCCGGGTCAACACCACTCCATTCGGCGGTCAGGCCGGTTTTGACCAGAACCGTGCGTTTGCCGGTCTTGGCTGGACCTTTAATAAAAGTTTCCGGGCTGAAGCAGGTTATCTCAACCAGTATCTGGATGATGTCACCCACACCAACAACACCATGCATCACTTGATTATGGGGTCGTTGTTTATCAATTTTTAATCCCCGAATTTTAGGAGTCCAAAGCTGGCTTTGGTCGATGATTCAGCGCTTTTTGTTGCTAAAATGATAATGGCTAACATGCTGGTTATTCTGCAAAAAAACAACAATAAAGCTTAATGATGGGTTTAAGTTTTTGTAGATTGGCAACGGCATGTTGTTTTGTTGCGTTGTCATGAAAATGTAATAAATCTGTCATTAAGCTGTCATTTAATTTCCATATTCTTGCCTCACTTTTCGATAACAACCAAGAGCAAAATATGAAAATATCTAAACTTACATTGGCAATCGCTACCGTTTTAGGTGCAGGCGCAACATCCGGCGCTTTTGCCATGGATCTTTATGTTGATACCAAAACTAAACAGATTTATGCAGAACCCGGTCGCGGCCGGGAGCTGATGGGTTCTTTCGAGAAAGTCCAGGGCGCTCCGAAAGTAGCAGATAAAATAGCAGATAAAGCAGAAATTAAAGCTATTCGTGACGATTTGGCAACCAAAGATAATGCGATTAAAGCATTGCAAGAACATGCCGAAGAAGCGAACAAGCCTTCTCACGCGCATGTCAAGTTGGATGACGGCATTCATTTCGCTACCAACGACGGCAATTTCACTGCCGGTATCAATGGTCGTTTGCAAGTGGATTCACAGACCAATGTTACCGACCGCGTCGCCACTGCTACCGGAGCTAATCCGAATAACCAATTGGCTGATGGCATGTCGATTCGTCGTGCCCGTCTGGGTGTTGAAGGTACATTCTTTAAAAATAGCTTTTACAAATTTGAGTACGATTTCACTCGCGGTGGCGGCACGACAGCCGGCGGTGTTACCGATGCTTTCATTGGCTATACTTTTTCCAAGCCGTTTTCAATTAAATTCGGTGCCTTTAAAGAACCGTTCAGTTTAGAAGAAGCTACCAGTAACCGCTATCTTACGTTCATACAGCGTAATCAGGCGGTCGACACTTTCGTCGACGACCTGAATACTTATAAAATGGGTATCGGCGCTAACTATGCGGCCGAACGCTGGCAGGTGGCTACATCGTTACAAACAGAACCTGTTGGCGCAAACGGCGCCAGCAACAGCGCGACCGGCACTAACGGAAACGCTAACCGTAACGGCAGCAGTGGCGATACTAACTGGGAAGTTAACGCTCGGGTGACGCGGTATGCCGTGGATGGAAAGCAAAACCAAGTTCCTGCATGTAGGTACATCGGGATCGTATATCAATGTTAATAACAATTACTTGGCTGACGGTAGTGCGTTACGTAGCGGTGGTATTACGTTTGCCCACGGCCTTAACAACAACGTAGACCGTACCAATATATCAAACACGGGGAACCTGACTTCAGGCAACAGCACTACGGGGAATCAGGCAAACCATCTGACCCGTTTTGGCGCAGAATCCGCTCTGGTTTATGGACCGTTTTCAGCACAAGGCGAATATATCGCGACGAATGTTACCGGCAGAGGCTATGACAATGACACTCTGGATGGTTACTACGGTTATGTGACCTATTTCTTAACCGGCGAATCTCGCAATTACAAATCTAAAACCGGCGCTTGGGATCGGTTAAAGCCTAACCGTAACTTTGATATGAAAGGCGGTTGGGGTGCATGGGAGCTTGCAGCAGGTTACGATGCAATCGATTTGAACACTCTTCACATAAAAGGCGGAAGAACGTCAACTGCCAAGTTTGGCGTCAACTGGTATCCTAATTCGCATGTGCGTGTAATGGCTAACTGGGTTCATGCGCTGGATGTTAACACCGGAGCAGTTGCCAATACGACTAGCCGTGCATTTAACAATGCCGATTTGGACGCGCTTGAAACACGTATTCAGCTGGATTGGTAAGGACAGCGTAAGATTCGTTAGCTTGGGTTTTGTTCATAAACTCAGTTAACGAAGCTGGCGGTAGCCAAATAAAAAGCCGCACTGGGTTTTCCAGTGCGGCTTTTTTTATGGAGCAATTTCTTATCCTAATGCCGAAGGTTTTCTAAATCCGATATTCTTAATCATGCCTCATAATTTTCAATTGGCTGCGCAGATTTTCCAGCTCTTCCATCAAGTCCAGCGCCAGCGCTATACCGGCCAGATTGACGCCCAGATCGCGATGCAGTCTCAGCGCCGAACGCACCCGCACCAAGCATGTCTCCTGAAAAACGCCATACCTGTATTTCATCCCCTTGCGGTTCGATAATGCTTTCTTCAACCAGACTGATAACCCAGTCTGCGTGGACACCGCAAGCATGGCACAGTTGTTCCAAGGTCAGGCTGTCATCTTCAATGACGGTTCCGGTATGCACTGGCAATAAATCATGTGAATTCATAGGCTTTATACCCCCAGAGATAGGCGCGGGTTAAAATCAAGTTCTTGTTGCATTTTTTGGTAGACCGCTTTGGCGCGATCGGTGTTGGCAGGCGGCAGGGCTATTTGCAGCACCACGAAAAAATCGCCCGGCGTTTTGGCCGGTAGTCCTCGGCCTTTTAAACGCAGTTTGCTGCCTTGCCGGGAATTGGGCGGTATTTTCAGGTCAACGTTTCCTTCCGGTGTAGGCACTTTGATTTTAGCGCCTAATGCCGCCTCCCAAGGCGTGACCGGCAGGTCCAGGTAAATGTCGGCGTCGGAAATACGGTACAGCGGGTGGTTGTTAAAGGCTATTTCAAGCAGCAGGTCACCGGCTTTGCCGCCGCCTGAGCCGGGGTCGCCTTGACCTGACAGCCGGATATGCTGTCCGGGTTTAATGCCTTTGGGGATTTTGATGTTCAGGCTGCGGTGCTTAACCTGTACATAGCCTCGCGCATCCATTTCCGGCGTGCTCAGGGAAATATTGCGCGTCGCGCCATGAATGCTGTCTTCCAGATCAATATAAATTTTTGCATGGCTGTCCTGCCCCCGCATATGGAAGCCGCGCTGCTCCTGCCCGGAAGGACGAAATCCGGCGCGGCCGAACAATTGTTCAAAGAAATCGCTAAAGACGCCGGCATCGCCACCGGTAAAACCGCCGCCTTTGAATTCGAAGCCTTCATCCCAGTTTGGCGGTGGCCTGAAATCCTCGCCGGCTTTCCAGTTGCTGCCCAGTCTGTCGTAAGCGGCTCTTTTTTCGGGATCCTTGAGCACTTCGTAAGCTTCGCCCAGTTCCTTGAATTTTGCTTCGGCATCCTTTTCCTTGCTGACATCGGGATGGTACTTGCGCGCCAGTTTACGATAGGCGCGCTTGACTTCGTCCTGAGTGGCGTTTCGGGATAGCCCCATGATCTTGTAGTAATCTTTATACTGCATGTTGCGCTCGTCCGATTACAATTGAATTGGCCTGGAAAACCAGGTGGATTTTATTCTGTGCTGCGATAAATCAGATTTATTGCATTAAGCCAAAACAGCAGGCTTGCCAAGCCTGCGCCAATCCTTCCAGTCTAAAAATCCTCAAACCATTTCGGTTTGAAAAAAAGAATATAGAGTAAAAAAATCTCTGATAGGGGAACGAACACGACAATATAATGAACAACCAGAATGACGATAAATAACAACAGGCGTTTTAAAAACTTAGCTAAAGTGATTTTTGGCACCATATGCTCCTACTGGATTGTCTTTCGGGTATGCTCCGCTCAGGTTAACCCCGGCTTTGCAAAATCCGGATTAATGGCGGTAACGAGAGTCTGGAATTATTCCTCTGACATTACATTGATGCGTTTGGGTTTAATGGCCTCCCGTTTGGGAATGACAATCTCCAGTACGCCGAGTTTGCATTTTGCATTGATTGCATCGCCATCGGCAGAATCGGGCAGGCTGAAACGGCGATAAAAAGAACCGGATGTTCTTTCGACCCGTTTATAGCCTTCTTTTTCAGTTTTGGTTTCGGTTTCTTTTTCGCCTTTTACCGTCAACACGCCTGCTTCCATGCTGATTTCGATATTTTCCGGCTTGACGCCGGGAATATCGACATGGATAACGAATTTATCGGCTTCTTCTTTTATATCGACTGCAGGCGCCCATTCGGCGGTTGCAATCGAACCTTCACCCGCTTTTTCGTCCCGTGAAAGCGTCAGTTCTCTTTGTAATTGATTCAGTAAACCCCACGGTTCATAACGTATGATAGCCATTTTTTGTCTCCTAAAGATTAATGTCTTAATTCAATAACAAACTTAAAAACGATTATTTGTCTTTCAGCAATTATGTGGGGGCGGCGGTTTTTTTGTCAAGTGGCTGAATTGAATTGGCTAGTTTTTAATGTTACTCTTTTGAATCGGTTAAGCGAGCTAGCCCGATAGGCGCGCATTAGCGCGATAAACGCCAGGAAATCGTACAAGCCGTGAATAACTATCGGGACTAGTAAATTCCTGTCGCCGCCGTAATCCAGGGATAAGCTTAAATAAATTCCCACTAAAGTCGCCAGCACGGCATAAAGCGGCGTCACGGCATGAGCCAGGCCAAAAATAATATTGCTGCCGACCAAGCCTGCGGTCATTCCCCAGGACGACTCAATCCAGGGCTGGATAACGCCGCGAAACAGCAGTTCTTCCGATAGCCCGGCAATTGACGCCAGAATCAGTAAATCAGTCCAGTGGTAACGATGCAAGCCGGGGCCTAAGGTCTCAAACAGCACGTTTCTTAATTTTTACTACCGACTCTGCCTGTATCTGCTCCAGGCTCAGAAACAGCAAAAATAAAGGCATTGTCCCTATCACGCCGTAAGCGATGGCTGATTCTGAAAAATGCAGGTAAGCGAAAGGGTTGATGTCCTGCGATCCAGCCTAAAACCACCGCGACCAAAATCAGGGCCGCTTCAAAAGAACAAGCCTTTTTAAAAAAATCATCGGGTTTGAACGATGATTTATCCATTTGTATTAACTTGAGCAGTAAGAAAAGGTCATTCTAATCAAAAATGGTTAAAATAGCCGTTTTGATTCATTACTGCGACTGACAATATGCTGTGTTTTATTTATAAAAGCTTGAAAAAAGAACATCTTTATTTGTATGTTGATAAAAAAGACGATTTTTCGAAGGTGCCGGAAGCGCTGTTCAGCAGCTTTGGCAAGATGGAATTTGTGATGGATCTGGAACTGACGCCGGAACGCAAACTGGCCAAGGAAGATGCCGGAAAAGTGTTGGCAAGCCTGAAAGAAAAAGGTTTTTTTGTGCAGCTGCCGCCGATCAATCTGCCTGCGCCGTTGAAAATCCAATAACTTGTACGATCTGATTTTAGAACAGAACACGGATGACACTGATTAGACGGATTTAAACGGATTTTTAAAGCACAAGCCAACTTCGTTATGCGTTTTTAATCAGTGCCTATCAGTCAAATCCGTGTTCTCCGTGTTCCATTTTTCCAGTGGTTGAGGTTTTACGCTTTCGGCAAGGTAACGCCGGTCTGTCCCTGATATTTGCCGCCCCGGTCTTTGTAAGAGGTTTCGCAAACTTCGTCGCCGCCGAAAAACAGCATTTGCGCCACGCCTTCATTGGCATAGATTTTTGCGGGCAGCGTCGTGGTGTTGGAAAATTCCAGCGTCACATGGCCTTCCCATTCAGGTTCCAGCGGCGTGACATTGACGATAATGCCGCATCTGGCATAGGTCGATTTGCCCAGGCAAATCGTCAATACATCGCGGGGAATGCGGAAGATATTCAACCGTTCTGGCTAAGGCAAACGAGTTCGGCGGAATAATGCAGACATCGGACTTAACATCGACAAAGCTGTTTGAATCGAAGTCTTTAGGGTCGACGATCGCGGAATTGATATTGGTGAAAATCTTGAATTCGTCTGAGCACCGGACATCGTAGCCGTAACTGGAGGTGCCGTAGGAAATGACCCGGCCGCGTTCCGAATCCCTGACTCTGGCCGCTTTCAAACGGCTCGATCATGCCCTGTTGTTCCGCCATGCGGCGTATCCACTTGTCCGACTTAATGCTCATGGAGTATTACTACCTGAATTGATTTTAAAAAATCAAATTTTAACATAGAACGTAACTTTCACTCAGCAGTTAGAAAAATGGAACGCAGATGACGCTGATAATTATGATTGATTAAGAGTTTTTTGAATTCATCCACGGAAAATCAGTTGATCGCCATTTTAATGTTATCCGCGATTATCATAACCATCTGCGTCATCAGCGTTCCATTGTATTCGATGACTAAGTAGATTTTTGCGAGATCGATACAATCAGGTGTTTTGCACGACGATCTTGGGAAACTTCGTGGTGAAATCCTTAGCCTTCAACGCCAATCTGGCCGCTGTCTTACGGGCAATTTGCTTGTAAATTTGCGCAGGTCGTCCATCCGGGTCGGCAACCACGGTCGGTCTGCCGGAGTCGGCAAATTGGCGGATGTTAATATCCAAAGGCAGGGAACCGAGAAACTCAATCCTGTTGCGCTCGGCCATCGCAAGCCCGCCGCCTTCGCCAAAAATAGCTTCTTCGTGGCCGCAGTTGCTGCAAATATGGATGCTCATGTTTTCGACCAGACCCAGTACCGGCACGTGGACTTTCTCGAACATCCCTAGGCCGCGCTGGGCGTCAATCAGCGCAATATCCTGCGGCGTGGTGACGATAATCGCGCCGCTGACCGGAATCTGCTGGGACAGGGTCAGCTGAATATCGCCGGTGCCGGGCGGCAAGTCGACAACCAGATAATCCAGGTTGTCCCAGTTGGTGTCTTTAAGCAATTGCTGCAAGGCTGTGGTGACCATCGGGCCGCGCCAGATCATGGCTTGATCGGCCTCGACCAGATAGCCGATCGAAATCGTTTGCACGCCGTAAGCGACCTTGGGCATCATGGTTTTCTGGTCTTTGCTTTCGGGGAAGCCTGAAAGTCCCAGCATCATCGGGATACTCGGGCCGTAAATATCCGCATCCAGAATGCCGACATTAGCGCCTTCTGCGGCCAGAGCCAGGGCCAGATTAACCGCCGTCGTCGATTTGCCGACGCCGCCTTTGCCGGATGCGACCGCGATAATGTTTTTGACGTTGGGCAGCGGCTTTAACGCCTGTTGCACGGCATGGGAAACGATTTTTACGCTGACTTCGACGCTGACATCGCCGATGCCGGCAAGCGTCTTCAGATGCTCTTCAACCGCTGCTTTGAGTTCGGGGATATAACTTTTGGCAGGATAGCCCAGCTCCAGTTTAACGCTGACGTTGTTGCCATCAATCGCGATGGCTTTAACCGATTTTGCAGAAACCAGATCGGCTCCATTGTTGGGATCGATGAATGTTTGCAGAAGATTTTCTACATCACTCTTTTCGATGCTTGCCATGCCCATGCTCCATAATTGTAAATAAAATGCGCCTGATCAATTACCAAGCATTAAACTCAAGATATAGGCTATTTTACCGATTTCAACCCGCCATTGCACTTATTAGCTGGCTGATAATCGCAGCTTGCGTTTATTTTATGCCATAATAACCAGCTAATTTTGCCTTCGAATTGCTTGAGCTTTTACACTATGTCAGATAGAAAAATTCTCGTCACCAGCGCACTGCCTTACGCCAACGGCCCCATTCATCTCGGCCATCTGGTTGAATATATTCAAACGGATATTTGGGTGCGTTTCCAGAAACAACGCGGCAACCTCTGCTATTACGTTTGCGCGGACGACACGCACGGCACGCCGATCATGCTCAGGGCGGATCGCGAAGGCATTACCCCGGAACAACTGATCGCCCAGGTCGGCAAAGAGCATCTGGCCGATTTTACCGAGTTCAGCGTGGCGTTCGACAATTACCACAGCACCCATTCCGAAGAAAACAAAACCCTGTCATCGCTGATTTACGAACGTTTGCGCGATGCCGGACACATCAGCTCGCGCAGCATTACCCAGGCCTACGATCCGGTTAAGAACATGTTCTTGTCCGACCGTTTTATCAAAGGCGAATGCCCCAAATGCGGCGCGGCCGATCAATACGGCGACGGCTGCGAAGTGTGCGGTACAACCTATGCGCCGACCGAACTGAAAAACGCGGTTTCGGCGATTTCCGGCGCAAAGCCCGTCGATAAAGATTCCGTGCATTATTTCTTCGATCTGGCCAACTTTAGCGACATGTTGCGCGAGTGGACCAATGCCGGTCACTTGCAGCCCGAAGTCAGCAACAAATTGGCCGAATGGCTGGACGGCGGTTTGCAGCAATGGGACATAAGCCGCGATGCGCCGTATTTCGGCTTTGAAATCCCCGATGCGCCGGGCAAATATTTTTATGTCTGGCTGGATGCGCCGATCGGCTACATGGCCAGCTTTAAAAACCTGTGCGATAAACAGGGCCTGGATTTTAACGAGTTCTGGTCCAAAAACAGCGATGCCGAGCTGTATCATTTCATCGGCAAAGACATCATCTATTTCCACGCCTTGTTCTGGCCTGCGATGCTGCAGCGGCGCGCATTTCAGGACGCCCAGCGCGATTTTTGCGCACGGCTTTTTAACCGTGAACGGCGAAAAAATGTCCAAATCGCGCGGCACGTTTATCAAAGCCAGAACCTATCTGGATCATTTGAATCCCGAATACCTGCGCTATTATTTTGCCGCCAAGCTCAGCGCCGGGGTCGATGATCATCGACTTGAATTTCGACGATTTCAGCCAGCGGGTCAATTCCGACCTGGTCGGCAAAGTGGTCAACATCGCCAGCCGTTGCAGCGGTTTTATCGCCAAACGCTTTGATAATAAGTTGTCCGAACACTGTTCGGAACAGGCCTTGTTCCATGAATTCGTTACCGCCAACGCACAAATTGCCGAACTTTACGAAGCGCGCGAATTCGGCAAAGCCATGCGCGAAATCATGGCGCTGGCCGACAAAGCCAACCAGTATATCGACGAGAAAAAACCCTGGCTGATCGCCAAGGAAGAAGGCAAGGACACAGAGCTGCACGAAGTCTGCACGATGGGGCTCAACCTGTTCCGGTTGCTGGCCGTTTACTTGAAGCCGGTGCTTCCTGTGCTTGGCAGGCAATGCGGAAAGCTTTTTAAACATCGAAGCGCAAGCCTGGCCGGCTGATGCCAAGCCTTTGTTAAATCACGCGATCAACGAATTCAAGCCGTTGATGACGCGGGTTGAGGCCGATAAAATCGCGGCGATTATCGAAGCGTCCAAAGAAAACCTGGAAAAAACCGCCGAGCCTGTGAAAGCTAAAAAATGCGAACCGATTGCCGACACCATCGAGTTTGAAGATTTCGCCAAACTGGATTTGCGCATCGCCAGAATCATCAAGGCCGATCATGTCGAAGGCGCGGACAAGTTATTGCAGTTGACCGTGGATATCGGCGATGAAACCCGCAACATCTTTGCCGGGATTAAATCCGCCTACAGCCCGGAAGATTTGGAAGGAAAATTGACCCTGGTCATCGCCAATCTTGCGCCGAGGAAAATGCGTTTCGGCTTGTCCGAAGGCATGGTGCTGGCCGCAGGCCCCGGCGGCAAGGATATTTGGGTTTTGAGTCCTGATGAAGGCGCTCAGCCGGGAATGCGGGTTAAGTAACCACGCTTATCGTTCCCACGCTCCGGCGTGGGAACGCCGTAGTGGACGCTCCAGCGTCCCGCAACGCAGGAGCGTTGCGAGACTGAATTCCCACGCCGGAGCGTGGGAACTATCAATTGCCAATCGCCGCGATGAGAATACCCTGAACATGCCTGTTTCACCTGAATCTCCCACCTTGATCGACCAAATCAATGCCTTACTGCCGCAGACCCAATGCGGCCAATGCAGCTTTCAAGGCTGCCGTCCTTACGCCGAGGCCATCGCCTCGGGCGCGGCGGACATCAACCAGTGCCCGCCGGGCGGTGACGAGGGCATACGCGATCTGGCCGATTTATTAGGCGTCTCCCCCAAGCCGCTGAATACCAAATTCGGCGTACACAAGCCTGCAAGCGTCGCGTTTATTATCGAAGAAGACTGTATCGGTTGCACTAAATGCATCGCCGCCTGTCCGGTCGATGCGATATTGGGCGCGTCAAAATTCATGCACACGGTTATAGCCGCAGAATGTACCGGCTGTGAATTATGTATAGCGCCTTGCCCGGTCGATTGCATCGTCATGCAACCCGCGCCGCCAAGCAATGCAGAGATAAGTCGGGCGCAAAAATCCGCACAGGCAAAACGGCGCTACGATGCGCGCTGTTTGCGTAAGGAAAAAGAAGAGGCTGAAAAAGCGGAACGGGCGAAAAAGAAAAAACTGGCGTTGCTGAAAATGCAAGCGGTTAAGAAATAGGGCGATGACAGCCTGTCGCAGCCGCGCGGATTGCCTGTCGGCGAATCTAGCCTACAAACAATCCGACTTACAGTGTTAATGGTTTTCAACCGCCACGTCCCCTTCTTTGGTTTTGATTAATTCTTGGTCGTGAACATTATGGGGCGCTGCGATTAGTATTGATATTCCTGTTCCTTCATTAATCCACTCATTGCATGATGTAATTATTTCCATATTTGATGGCTGATCAACATAAAACTTTGCGCCATAAATAAAGGTTTGAAATTGATTAATTACCATGCCGTCTTCACACCTCAGTGCATGCTTGAAACCATCTGTCGGCATGAGCGCGCTGAATGACAACATTATCCAGTGGTCAGAACCAAATTCAGACAGATCCAATGAAATGTCGAGATGTGAGCAATTTTTTGCATGTTTTGATAAATCTATCGTGGACAGCCTAGCTTTCCCCGCATCAATTTCTATTGGCTTGAATTCAAGATTTTCGCAAACATCTCGCTCTCCGTGTGGAGTATTAATTACCACTTTTTTGCAGGTTGACTCTGTTTCTGACTCAAGGAAACCAACCTTAATATCGCTATATCCATCTTTTGTTGGGTACAATCTGTATGAAATATTTGAATCTACGCATACTTTGTTTGCTTGGCGATTGTAATAAGCACGAGAACTAACTGTATAGTTACTTCTGACGCATTTATTGGTGACTCCCATTGTTTGGTTTATGTAAGTATTTAAATAGTCTTCGATATTTGAATATATACTCTTTTCTTCTGCTGATGGCTTTATTAGAGAGCTTAGGGCTTCGCGCTTGCTTTCTGTGTCAATGTTGCTTAGAAAATTTCTACTTACCACTATATCTTGCAGAAGAAGCTTTATTTTTTCCATAAACTCTGATGTGCCTGATACGTATGTAAATATCGAGGCTACGACAATCGCTATTCCAATTGACTCTATCAGGTTAATAAAAGCAGAAACATAGAAATCTCTTTTGGGAAGCTGTAAATCGAGTACAGTTGCAAGCAACACCATAAGAATTCCCAGCCAGAAATAACTGGAAAACAGCGTAATAAAATTGCTATTTGTATTTTTTTGACTCATGTTCATCGTAACCATTTTTGCATGGATGTGGGGGCGCCTAACGTTAAGTAGACACCTAGATAGGTATTTTTAAAATTTAATAGAGGCGCGTATTGCCTATCTATTTCTATAGTTTTCAATGCCTGACCTTATCAATTTTTTGATGGCAATTTTTTTGCAAATAAGATCTACGCCGTACATCACCCGCTGGATCGCATTTGCATGGTTTTGTTCTGTTGTCTGAATTCAGCCGACATCACCAAAACTACGTGAAACCTAAGTATAAATACCTACAACAAGGTTGGATAATAAACTTAAACGCTAGATACCGCAAACGCAGCCTACCTCAGCCAAAAAGTCCGCAATTATTCACAAATCATGCCTTTCGCTCGCGCTCTACCCATCCGACGATGTATAATGCACGGTTATTTTTCACTGAGTTATAAGGTGTGGTCTATGAAAATTCTCCAGGAAGCGCTGACGTTTGATGACGTTTTATTGGTGCCTGCGCACTCGACTGTGCTGCCACGCGACGTAGAGATGAAGACCCAGCTGACGCGGGGCATTACGCTTAATATCCCGCTGGTCGCTGCGGCGATGGATACGGTTACCGAAGCACGTCTGGCGATTGCGATTGCCCAGGAAGGCGGCATCGGCATTATTCACAAGAATATGACGGCCGAGCAGCAGGCGCGTGAAGTGCGCAGCGTTAAAAAATACGAGAGCGGAGTGATTAAAGATCCGATCACGGTTTCGCCGGATGTGAGCATACGGGACGTTATCACGTTAACCCGATCCAAAAATATTTCCGGCGTGCCGGTGGTTGATGGCGATGAATTGGTCGGCATTGTGACCAGCCGCGATTTGCGCTTTGAGACGCGTTTTGATGAGCCGGTTTCAAAAGTCATGACGCCCAAAGAGCGTTTGGTTACGGTCAGCGAAAATGCCGACCGTAAAGAAGCGATTGCGCTGCTGCATAAGCATCGCATCGAAAAAGTGCTGGTGGTCAATGATGCCTTTCATTTGCGCGGCATGATTACGGTAAAAGATATACAAAAAGCCAAAGATTACCCGTTGGCTTGTAAAGACGAACAGGAACGGTTGCGGGTCGGTGCGGCTATCGGTACCGGGCATGGCACGGAAGAGCGGGTTGCCGCGCTGGTTGACGCCGGCGTAGATGTGATTATCGTCGATACCGCACACGGCCATTCTCAAGGCGTGTTGGACAGGGTGCGTTGGGTCAAGCAGAACTATCCTGATGTGCAGGTCATCGGCGGCAATATTGCTACGGCGGCTGCGGCGCTGGCCTTGGTTGAGGCAGGCGCGGACGGCGTTAAGGTCGGTATCGGTCCCGGTTCTATCTGCACGACCCGTATTATTGCCGGTGTCGGCGTGCCGCAAATTACCGCGGTCAGCAATGTCGCCGATGCGTTAAAAGGAACCGGCGTGCCGTTGATTGCCGATGGCGGTATCCGCTATTCCGGCGATGTCGCCAAAGCGCTGGCCGCCGGTGCGTATGCGGTGATGTTGGGCGGTTTGTTTGCCGGTACCGAAGAAGCGCCGGGCGAGATTGAGTTGTTTCAGGGCCGGTCTTATAAATCCTATCGCGGCATGGGTTCTTTGGGCGCAATGTCGCAACAGCAAGGTTCCAGCGATCGCTATTTCCAGGAAGAAACCGATTCGGCTGAAAAATTGGTGCCGGAAGGCATTGAAGGCCGGGTGCCGTATAAAGGCAGTTTGCTTGCGGTTATCCATCAGTTGCTGGGCGGTATTCGCGCCAGTATGGGTTACACCGGCAGCCAAACCATTGCCATGATGCATGAAAAAGCGCAGTTTGTGCGGGTGTCCAGTGCCGGTATGCGCGAAAGCCATGTGCATGATGTGACCATTACTAAGGAAGCGCCTAATTACCGGATGGAGTGATTCGTAGGGCGCGCCGTGCGCGCCTTCTTGGTCTTTAAGGCGCGCACGGCGCGCCCTACTGCGTGTTATTCGATCTACATACAAGAGTTCTATCGTGAATCAACAATCCCCAAACATCCATACCCACAAAATCCTGATTCTGGATTTCGGCTCGCAATACACCCAACTGATCGCGCGGCGCATTCGTGAAATCGGCGTTTATTGCGAAATTTATTCCTGCGAATGCGACGCTGAGCAAGTCAAAAAATTCGCGCCCAACGGCATTATTTTATCCGGCGGCCCGGAAACGGTAACCAGCGGCGATACGCCAAGAGCGCCGCAGATCGTTTTCGAACTGGGCGTTCCGGTGCTGGGCATCTGCTACGGCCTGCAAACCATGACCGAGCAGTTGGGCGGCAAGGTCGAAAGCTCCGATCACAGGGAGTTCGGCTATGCGCAAATCAGGGCGCGCGGCCATTCGAAATTATTGGCCGAAATTGAGGATCACTTGTCGCCGGAAGGCTTTGGCCTGTTGGATGTCTGGATGAGCCACGGCGACCGCGTCGTCGATTTGCCGAGCGGCTTTACGCTGATTGCAAGCTCCGATGGCGCGCCGATTGCCGGTATCGCCAATGAGGAGAAAGGCTTTTACGGGTTGCAGTTTCATCCCGAAGTCACCCATACCAAACAAGGCGGGCGGATATTGTCGCGCTTTGTGCTGGAAATTTGCGGCTGCGAGGCTTTGTGGACATCCAGCAATATTATCGAAGACAGTATCGAGGTCGTTCGTAAAACGGTCGGCACCGATCATGTGGTTTTGGGTTTGTCCGGCGGCGTTGATTCGTCGGTTGTTGCCGCACTGCTGCACAAGGCCATTGAAGATCAGCTGACCTGTGTTTTTGTCGATACCGGCTTGCTGCGCCTGCATGAAGGCGACCAAGTGATGGCGACTTTTGCCGAGCATATGGGCGTTAAAGTGATCCGGGTGGACGCCGAACAGCGCTATCTGGACGCCTTGAGCGGCATCACCGACCCGGAACAAAAACGCAAGATCATCGGCAGCCTGTTTATTGATATTTTTGACGAGGAAGCCGCGAAAATCACCGACGCAAAATGGCTGGCGCAAGGTACGATTTATCCCGATGTGATCGAGTCGGCCGGTTCCAAAAGCGGCAAGGCGCATTTGATCAAGTCGCATCACAATGTCGGCGGTTTGCCGGAAAATATGCTGTTGAAACTGGTTGAGCCGTTGCGCGAACTGTTCAAGGACGAAGTCAGGAAGCTGGGCGTGGAGCTGGGTCTGCCTGCGGATATGGTTTATCGCCATCCGTTCCCCGGTCCCGGTTTGGGCGTCAGGATTCTGGGCGAAGTGAAAAAAGAATACGCCGATTTGTTGCGTCAGGCCGATGCGATTTTTATTGAAGAACTGTATCGCCATGATCTTTACGACAAGGTCAGTCAGGCGTTTGCGGTATTTTTGCCGGTCAAGTCGGTCGGCGTGATGGGCGACGGTCGTCGTTACGATTACGTGATTGCGATCCGCGCGGTCGAAACCATCGATTTCATGACCGCTCGCTGGGCGCATTTGCCTTATGAGTTTCTCGATTTGATTTCCCGGCGCATTATCAATGAAGTGCCGGGCATTTCCCGTGTTGCTTACGACATTAGCGGCAAGCCCCCCGCAACGATCGAATGGGAATAGGTTGTTTGCACGTCCCTTCCGGTATCAATCAATAGTGTGATGGGGATGTGTTGAGAATAGCTAAGGATGGGGGATTGAGATGCCTGTCTTTAGCGGTCTTCTTGCAAAGTCCCCGTGTTATTCCTCATGATGTTGATCTAAAGATAGAATAAAATTTATGGATTCAATCTCTTTAACCTCAGTACTGCCATATTTTTTTATTATGGGGTTATGTTTCTTTTTTGCTAATAACATTCAATGGTTATTACCTGAACGATATTATCTGGACTCATCAACACAAAGGCATCAAAGCATCAATGGCATCAGGTCTATTCTTGCCCTAAGTGTTTTTATGCATCATGCCGTGATTACCTATTATTTTTACCAGCATGGGCGCTGGGAAGTGCCGCCATCAAGTTTTTATACGCTTTTAGGTCAGGTGCCTGTTGGGATATTTTTCTCAATCACGGGGTTTCTGTTTTGGGAAAAAGCGATTCATAGCGCTGGACGAGTGTCATTTAAAAAACTCATGATATCGCGGGTGAAGCGCATTGCTCCTGCTTATATGCTTGCGGCAACCATTATTTTGGGGATAGTCGCTTGGGAATCAAAGCTAACGCTAGCTGTTTCCAATGGAGAATTAATTGAAAAAACCCTCGGCTTCCTTTTTGGAATAGGTTTTTTGAGCGTTCAAACAGTCAATAATATGCATACGGCTGTTTTTGGCTCAAGTGTCTTTTGGTCATTGAAGTATGAATGGAAGTTCTATATCGCTCTTCCTTTGATTGCCATTTTTTTGCGCAACATCATCCTAAAGCGTATAGGCTTTATGTTGTTAATTTGTTATTTTTTATACAAAATATCATTTTATTATTCGTTCCATGCCAATGATCTTCTCGTTTCTTCCCGGAATGATTAGTGCGCATTTATATAACAACAGTGTCTCGCGCAAGATACTGACCGAAAACCGCTTTTTACCTTTTGTGGGGATGGGTTCGCTGATTTTCATTTTTACATTCAGCAGTACCATGTATAACTATGTTTCTTTGTTTTTTATGTGTATTTTCTTTATATCGTTAGTGCATACACAACAAGAAAGTAAGGTATGTAAATTATTGCAAACGAGACCGGCAAAGCTTCTTGGCAGCATTAGTTATTCAACATATATCATCCACTGTATAGTTTTATATTTGAGTTTTTATATGATGAATATAATCTATCCAATCAAGCAGTTTAGTGGTGGGCAGTTTTGGATGTTCATCACTTTTATCGCCCTTTTTCTGGTGGCTGTTTCTGCATTAAGTTATAGATATGTAGAATATCCGTTCTTAAATGCTAAAAATAAACCCGATATTCAACATTCGTGAACTTTCTCATTTGGGTTCACCATTTCAAAAAGTAAATATTAAAAAATCAATTTCTTATGAAAGAAGCCGTCGGATGGAAATAAACCAGGCAACGGATGAAGCATGGATGCGCTATGCGATCAGGCTGGCGCAAAGAGCCGAGCAGCAGGGCGAAGTTCCGGTCGGTGCTATCGTTGTCAGGGATAATCGATGCATCGCGGAGGGCTGGAATGTCCCGATTATTAGCCATGATCCGACCGCTCACGCCGAAGTGGTTGCAATGCGAGGCGCCGGCGCGGTCATGGAAAATTATCGGCTGACTGACGCGACTTTGTATGTGACGCTGGAGCCTTGCGTGATGTGCATAGGCGCCATGAGTCATGCAAGGATTAAGCGGCTGGTCTTCGGCGCGTATGATCCAAAACGGGGCGCAGTGTGCAATGCCTTGAGCCTGACCGATGCGAGTTTTTTAAATCACCGGATCAGCTGGGACGGCGGCGTACTGGAAACGGAATGTTCGGAAATGCTGAGGGATTTTTTTAAAGCCAGGCGGTGAAAATTTCTAACTACTCAGTCGGTGCTGATTTTATGATGGAACACGGATGCCAAAAGTAGGCGCCTCTAGGCGACACGGATTTGACTGATAGCCACTGATAAAAACGACAGCCGCAGTTCAAAAAAACGAAATCCGTTTAAATCCGTCTTATCTGTGTCATCCGTGTTCTATTTGAACGCGGCTTAAAACACCCAAGCCGTTTTAGAGAGCAGCCGGATCAATCGTTACCGCTTCATGTTCGGTATTTTTGCTATCGTCGTCCATCGCATTTTTCTTGATCTGGTTTTCCTCGGTCAGCCAGACCAATAAATCGTAATAGCTGCGAATATTTTCTACAAATTCGACCGGCTCCTGGCCTCTGGCGTAGCCGTGTTTGGTTTGTTGATGCCACTTTTGCTGGGTGAGCAACGGCAGCCTCTGTTTGACATCCATCCATTTATCGGGATTGCCGCCTTGTTTTTTTGTTAATGCTCTGGCGTCTTCAAGATGACCCAGGCCGACATTGTATGAGGCTAATGCAAACCAAGTCCGATCAGGTTCCGGGATTTGGTCGGGGATAGTCTGTATTCTTTGTTGAAAATAAAGGGCGCCGCCGGCAATGCTTTGAGCCGGATCGGTGCGGTCGTTGATGCCGAGTTCTGTAGCGGTCTCTTCTGTCAGCATCATAATGCCCTCAACACCGGTTGGGGATACGGCCTTATCCAGCCAGGCGGATTCCTGATAGCCGATTGCGGCTAATAAGCGCCAGTCTATATTGTATTGCGCTGCCGCTGCATTGAAATATTTCCTATACAGGGGGAGCCGGCTTTTTTGTTGCTGGCGGAATTTGCAGTTGCCGATATAGCTTAAGCTGCTGGTATGTCCGTAGTGTTTTTCAATGAGTTGATCGAGCGTCTTATCCTGTTTGATACGTTCAAAAAAGCGCGAAGCTTCATCGTACAGACTGTTGTCGTCTGACTGGCTTAATGCCCAGGCCAGCTTGCGTGGTTCGGAGATGTCGAAAGCAATGTTAAGTTTGGGGTAGAAGCGGCGAATTAAAGTGGTCTGGTTGGAGTCTGCTACGGTGTAGTCGATAAGTCCTTCATTAACCAGATACAGTAAGCCATCGGTATCCAGTTCGTCGTTGACATTCCAGGTCAGCGCCGGCGTATCCTGTTTTAGATAATTCAGGCTATCGATGTGGCTGGTGCCTTTGGCTACCTCGATAATGCCGTGGGTCAAGCTGTTGATGTCATTCGGGCGGCGAGTGCCTGAGCGGTAAATGAGTTGTTCGGTTATTTCATGGTAGGTGGGCGCAAAGCGCATTTTTTTGTTGCGCTGCTCGGTGATGGTCAGGCCGGCGGCGGCAATATCGGCCTTGCCTTGGGATATGCGTTTTAGAATGCCGTCGAAGGTGTTGGGGGTTTCAAATTTTACCTTAACGCCCAGCTGGTCGGCGAACAGCATAACCAGGTCATACTCAAGACCGGTGTAACCTTCAGGACTTTCATAATAGGTTGTTGGGTCGTTTCGGGTTAATACGTGTAAGATCCCTGCGTGTTTGATCTGCTCTAGCTTGTTGCGCGTCAGGAAGCCGCTGTCGCAAGTCGTCAGCGCGGCGGCAAAAATAAAACCGGTAATCAGTCTGAGTAGGCGAGTCAAGATTGCCGGTTACAGGTTCTTTACCGGCTGCGATGTTTCCGCCGTTTTGGGCGCTCGCAGTTGTTTGTAGGCATTAATCAATGCATTGGTTGAGCAATCGTGGCTGTCGATGATGTGTTGTCGTTTTGAAGCTCCGGCAGGATGACTTTGGCTAAGGTTTTGCCTAATTCCACGCCCATCTGGTCAAATGAGTTGATATTCCAGATGACGCCCTGAACATAAATTTTATGTTCGTAGAATGCAATCAGCGAGCCTAAGGTTTTGGGCGTCAGTTTGTTGAATAAAAACGAATTCGATGGTTTATTGCCGTCGAATATTTTGGAGGCGACCAGCACGGCGTCGGCTTTGGTCGTCGGGCGATAATTCCCGCTTAACTTCTTCGGCTGTTTTGCCTTTCATCAAGGCTTCCGGTTGGGCGAGAAAGTTTGAAATCAAAATGTCATGATGATCGGGCAGCTTGTAGTGACTGTTTGCGGCGGCCAGAAAGTCGCAGGGAATCAGTTTGGTGCCCTGATGAATCAGCTGAAAAAAAGCATGCTGGCCATTGGTGCCGGGTTGTCCCCAGATGATCTGGCCGGTGCTGTAATCTACTTTTTCACCGTTAAGGTCGATGCTTTTACCGTTGCTTTCCATGTCCGCCTTGCTGAAAATAGTCGGCGAAATAAAGCATGGATTGGTCGTAAGGTAAAAGGGCGTGACGATTCGGCATTATAGAAATTATTATACCAAATGCCCAGCAAGCCCATGATGACCGGGATGTTTTTCTCAAAAGGCGTGGCTGCGAAAATGTTCATCGGCTTCGTAGGCGCCTTGTAAAAGCTCCTCAAAATTATCCATGCCGACATACAAGGCGATAGATAGTCCTATGGCCGACCATAGTGAATAACGCCCGCCGACCCAATGCCTGAATTCAAACATGTTATCGGTATCGATGCCGAATTCGGCAACATTCCGGGTGTTTGTTGAAATGGCGACAAAATGCTTGGCGATGGCCTGTGGATCTTTCGCGCTCTCAAGAAACCAGCTTCTTGCCGATTTTGCGTTGGTCATGGTCTCTTGCGTGGTAAATGTTTTAGACGCAATAAGAAACAGTGTCGTCTCGGGGGATATGTGGTTTAGCGTTTCTACAAGATCGGCCTGGTCGACATTGGAAACAAAATGGACTTTCAAGGCTTCGGAAGCATAGGGGGCAAGTGCTGTCGAAACCATCTTCGGGCCCAAGTCGGAGCCGCCTATGCCGATGTTAACGATGTCGGTAATCGCCTTGCCGGTATAGCCTTTCCATTCGCCTGAGCGGACGCGAGTGCTGAAAGTTCGCATTTGGGCAAGAACGCTGTTGATTTGCGGCATAACATCCTGTCCGTCAACATAAACAGGTTGATTGCTTCTGTTGCGCAAGGCGGTATGCAGGACGGATCTGTGTTCGGTGTTGTTTATTTTTGCTCCGCAAAACATAGCCTTGATTTTTGCTTCCAGTCCGACATGTTTGGCAAGATCGATCAGCAAGGGCAGGGTTTGGTCGGTTATTCTGTTTTTGGAGTAATCAAAAAGGATGTCATTAAAATGAAGAGAGAATTTGGTGTGGCGGTTTTTGTCAGCATTAAAGCTGTCGCGCAGCAGGATATTTTTGGTTTCGTTGTGATGTTTTATTAAAGCTGTCCAGGCTGTAGAAGTGGTCAAAGATGACATGCGGTAAAGCTCCATTTGAATAAAGTTGGTTTAAGTCTACGAAAAGCAGGGAAGGATAGCAATAGTACAGCAGCGCATTATCTTTTACTTATAATGGCGCTTGTAGACGGGCCTTCCATCAATTCCTTTATTTGGCTAAATCGATGTGCTAGAGTTACTCATTGCTATTGGTCAAAAGTACAGCGGAAAACGCTGTTTTTGATGAGTTCGAAATCTATATAGATAGCATTTACATTTTTCTCATAATAATAATTTTATCAAAACTGGAAGGTATTATGAACAGTACACACATTTTAAGAAAGGGTTTCCTGGTACTTCTGGGATTGTTATTTTCCGCATCGTTATGGGCGCACGGTGGAGCCGCAGGTACCGATACTGACCAATGTAAATTTGAATTGGAACCTAGCCATTGGCTGCATTATACCGCTTACCAGCCTAACGCATTTCCCGCTGAAGATTTTTGCGCCAATATTCCTCGCGCTAACGAAATGACTTTGCTCGTGTTCGATTATCAGGACATGAAATATCAGGGATATGTCGGTTGAGTTTGAGGTGACAAAAGAACCTGAAGGAACTCGCGTATTCTTCTTGCCGGCTGCAAAACATAAAAAAGGCACGGTTGAGTTAAAGCTGCCAAATGGCGTGCCGGAGGCAGGCAAATACCTGATTCATATTACTCTGGTTCCTGATGCTCGGTGTACCAGGGCTCGAGATTGGATGCGCATATGGGATTTAAAGCCGGCGGCGGTAAAGCAGTGAGCAAAAATAATCATGCTCTTGTATGCATTTTTCGCATTTGCCGGTCTATATGTAGTTTATCTGTCACACGCCGGTTTCAAAAGCAAGGTGGATGAAGTCAATAGCGAAGCTTAAAAGCTAAATAAGCACGAGTTTTGGTAAGTTGTGTGTTGATGCCATTGCGTACATTAGCGGGTAGATGTGTCGAGCCGTCATTGGACAATGGATTGCCTACATTGCTGGCACAGGTCATTATGACTCCTGCAACATCTGCTCAGCACAGTGGATTATGTAGGAACGGAGCGTGAACAGGAGCGGAAGCCTTGATTTTATTGAACAATAGAGGACATGAATAATGGTGAAGTTATTATCGGCTGGGGCACTGATTTTTCTTTTTTCTGCGCCAGTATTGGCAGTGGAGTATGAAGATCATGACGGTATGCTCATGGATCACGGTGATGGCCATTTAATGGACATGGCCGGTGGTATGGTTATGGGGCAGAATACCAGCTACGTTGCCGGGCGGCTGCGATAGTATCGCTGAAACCAAGGAAATTACCGTGCATGCCGGTCATAAATATGCTGAGAAATTTCCCGGCAGAATGTTTGCGTTTGATACACAGGAATTTAATTTTAAACCGTGCACTAAATTGACGGTTCATTTTATCAATGACGATAATGTCCGTCATCAATGGATGATGCACGGGTTGCCCAAGTATTTATACCCCAAAGGCATGTTCCATTTGGAAGTATCCGGTCCTGCAAAAATTTCCGGAACATTGATTCTACCTCCCGGCGATAAAACCTATCTGGTGCATTGCGACATTGCCCAGCATATGGAAAAAGGCATGAAAGCCCAGTTGAAAGTCGGTAAAGGTGATGGCGATTTGCCCAGTATTCCAGGCGTGACGGCTTATGTCGTACCCGATGATTACAAGGGAAGTCTGTCGACAGTGATGGCCGAAGTTTCGGCCGCAGCTGAAGCCGCGCCGGTTGTTGTTGCCGATAACGCCTGCGCCGGCCATGACAGCCGCCAAAAGAAGATTCTGTTATTTCAGGCGTTACTGTGATCGGCTTGGCGATTGGTTTGTTGCTTGCGCCGTTTTTGGCGAAAAAATTTAAAGGCATGAGCCCATCAGAGGTGGTTGCTACTATTTTTGATTTGTTGAGAACAGGAATTGAGATGGTTGTAAAACTGTTGTCTGATTTGGTTAAGCTGGTTATTTCCAATAAAAATAAGATATTGCCCTGAAGATTAAATCTTGAGTAACATAAAAACCCCTGCGCTCTATTGAGCGCAGGGTTTTTTTTTGAGAGAAAAAGTGCAAGACATAGGGTTTGAACTAGGCGGGCTGTTTATCAGCGCATTTATATCGTCAACGATAGCACCTGGCGGTTCCGAAGCCGTTTTGGCTTATATGGTAGCGACAGGACATTATCAGGTTGAGCTTGTCGTCATCGTTGCAACGATCGGCAATACGCTGGGCGCTATGACAACATGGGGCTTGGGTGTGCTGGCGGCTAAAAAAGTTCCGGTGGCCACGCTTTTATCGGAAAACAAGCAGAAAGCATTGGATGTCGTGAGAACAAAAGGTATCTGGACGCTGTTTTTTACTTGGTTGCCGGTGGTTGGGGATGCCTTGTGTTTTGCGGGCGGATGGCTAAGGCTCCCGTTCTTGCACGCTTGTTTAGTCATATTGCTCGGTAAGTTTGGCCGATATGCTGTGATAGCGTGGATGTTTGCATGAGTATTGGAATTGCATCATGGAACTAAAGCTCGATAAATTTAAAGGGGGCAGCAGTGTTGTCCTGGCGAAGTGGTTGGCGTTGCAGGCGCAGGCATTGGTGAGTATACTTAAAAGATGTTTCACGTGAAAAATCCTAGATATTGTAAAAGGCAGTTTCACGGCTACAGACAGTCTCGCAACATAAGCTCAATATGAAATCAAATCTTATCATCAACGACGATCAATCAAACGAGATTGAAAATGTCTTACTTATTTCGGTTCTGGCGCTTTTCCCGCTATTGTATTTGACGTTAAGAGGTTGGACGAATACGTTAACCTTTATCCTGCTTGGTTTGGCGTTATTGCATCTTTTTCGCTTGCCAAGATCGGCATGGACAATCAAAAACATTAGTGGTACCGAGTGGGCAGTTATCGCCGCGCTTGTATCCGGATTTTTGGCTGTCCTGATTAGTCAATTATTACGTCACGAGTTCGTTTTTAAGCCTTATGATGGGCCTTTGCGAATGTTATTGTCTGCACCTATTTTCCTGTTTTTGCTTAAGAAAAAAATCGATTTTGTGCAGGTATTTCAGTATATCTGCCCGCTATCCTTGCTGATCCTTTTGGTGTTTGTGCACTTAAATCCTAGTCAAATACAATTAACAGGCGGGCGGTATTCTACTTATTTCGTGGCCCCTAATGCATTTGGCACGAGTACGATGTTATTGACATTTCTATGCCTTTTTTCGATTGATGCCATAAATAAGGATGGACCGGCTTTAAGGCTTCTGAAATACGCAGGTGTTTTGGCCGGGATTTATCTTGAGATGAAATCCCAGACACGGGGTGCCTGGATTGCCGAACCAGTAATGCTGGGTTTGTGGGCAGCTATTCATTGGCAAGCAAAAAGCAAGCAGGAGTTATTAATCTCTGTCTTGATTAGTGTTTTAGTCGCCATTGGATGTTATTTTTTTATCGATTTTTTTCACGCCCGGGTCAATAGTATTTACTATGAAATGTCTTCGTGGCTGAGTAAGAGCAATATCGACACTTCGATGGGGCTTAGGTTGTCAATGTGGGAAATATCATGGGCATTATTTAAGCAAAGGCCGTTTTGCGGTTATGGTGATTTGGGCTACCAAGCACAATTGTTGACGCCGCAGATTCAAGCCACATTTTCCCAAGACGCTATTTTTCAAATGATGCATTTTGGGCCTCACAATGAATACCTTGCCAACATGGTTCGCTCAGGCGTTTTTGGACTCATTGCGGTCTTGTTGCAGTTTTTTGCGCCCGCTGTGATTTTTATTCGAGGCCTTAAGTCCGAAACTCAGCGAATTAAAAGTGCCAGCGCGATGGGCCTTTGCCTTGTTATGTGTGTGATGATCTCAGGTTTGAGCATAGAAGTGCTAACTTTGAAATACACCAATTCATTTTATGGCTTGATGGTTGCGGCTTTGTGCGCGTCCGTGCTGTGGAAGCGGCCTGCTGAAAATTAACCATGAAACCAAAAATATACGATTGCTTTTGTTATTTTAACGAAGACATGATTCTTGAGCTGCGGCTTGAGACCTTATGGGATGTCGTCGATGTCTTTGTTATTGCGGAGGCTACTTATACGCAGGCCGGTGAATCCAAGCCCATCAATTTCTCGCCCGAGCGTTTCGCTAAATACATGAGCAAGATTCGGCATTTGGTCGTTGATCATAAGCCGCCAGGCCCCAATGATTTTTGGAAAAACGAAAACTATCAGCGCAATTATTTAAAGAACGGCCTGACGGATGTCCTCCCGGATGATTGGGTGCTGGTTTCCGATTTGGATGAGATCCCCCGGCCGGAAACAATTGCTTCGTATAATCCGAAGTATTTGCGCGGCGATTTTGAACAGGATTGTTACGGCTATTTTTTAAATAATCTGTGGTTGGGCGAAGGCGGCTCTCGTTTTTGGCCGGGATCGAAAGTCACTACCTATCGGCATTTTGTGGATTTTTTCAAAAGCAACGCCACCAGTGTTCGTATTTATAAGTCATCCGGTCTTTTGCGATCATTGAAGCGGAAGCTGTTTAAAGTATTTAGGACGCAAAAGATTAAGAATGGCGGCTGGCATTTTACATGGATGTTCAAGATAGAAAATATTATCAAGAAAATTGAAAGCATGGCCCATCAGGAGTTTAACAAGCCTGAGTTTAAGGATCCTGAGTACATTTTAAAGATGATACATAGCGGCCGCGACTTCCATAAACCTAAGAGTCGCTTTCAGGCTCAAGAAATTAATGAAAGTTTCCCTCGGTTTTTGATTGATAACCAGAGTCGTTATCAGGATTGGCTGTTACCGCCAAGCTGAGAAGAATATGGGGGGGATTTTTTAGTGAGTCCTGCCCTTTATAGGCGGTTCCCCTCCGCAGAGGCGGATTAGCCGATGACGGATCAAGATAAATTTAGATTTTAATGAGGTAATTGTGCTGCGCCATTTTCCACAAGTTAACGTTGCTTATGCCCATAGAAAACGGGATTATTTTATAGCGGCGTTTACTTTTTTTTGCGTGGCAGTCTGCTTGGTCAGCGATGCAAATGCGAGTTTGGAAAAACAAAATGCGCTCGGTGTTTGCGCCTGGGTGTTTGTGATCGGCTTGTTGCTCGGAGAAAACAGGGAAATAAGAATGCAGGTGGTCATTGCCGTCATTTTTGCGACCATCGGCGAGCATTTCGCGTCGCCTTTTATGGGCGGATACACCTACCGGTTTGAGAATGTGCCGGCCTATGTGCCGCCCGGTCACGGCATGGTTTATTTAACCGCTGTTGCGCTGGGCCGTTCCGGATTGTTTCAGCGCTATGCCAGAGAAATCGCCACATTCGTGGTATTGGTCTGCGGTGCGTGGTCGGTTTGGGGAATCAGCGGCTATGCCGAACAAGGCGATTCAGTCGGTGCATTGCTGTTTTGTGTTTTTTTGGGTTATCTTTTTAAAGGCCGCTCGCCGATGGTTTATCTCGCGGCTTTTTTTATTACTACATGGTTGGAGTTAATCGGCACCGCTGTAGGAACCTGGAAATGGGCGGCAATCGATCCGGTTCTGGGTTTGCCTCAGGGGAACCCGCCCAGCGGCGTCGCTGCCTGGTATTGTCTGGTCGATGCGGTGGCTATGGGTGGAGCCGCACCGGTGTTAAAAGCGGCAAAGACTGCCCGCGACTGGGTTATATCCGGCAAATTGCGGAAAAATGCTTATCAGGGCGCCGAAAGCGAATAATAAGGCTGCTTAGTGGCGAATGGGCAGTCGCGAGCGGAAAAACAACTGTAGATCATTCTGTCTGATGCCTTGCTGCCGTTACTGCCAACTTACTGATTTACTAACTTTTCAGTGCCCGATATTAATGAATAGCAAGCAATCAATCCTTACAGCCCAAGCCGAGAAGAATCTTGGTCATCGCAATGCGATACCTCGGTGATGTGTTGCTGACAACGCCGCTTATTCGTTCGTTGCGGCAGGCTTATCCTGATGCCCGGCTTGATGTGCTGGTGTTTCGTAATACGGCTGCCATGCTCGAAGGCAATCCTGATATTAATCATATTATTACCACGCCTAATCGCCCCAAGTTTGCCGATTATCGGCAGTTATTTCGGCAATTATTCAGGCAGTATGATCTTGCCATCGCTACGCAGGCAGGCGACCGTCCTTTTTTGTACGCATTACTGGCAGCGCCGTTGCGGGTTGCCGTGGTGCCGCCGAAAAACGCTACCGGCTGGTGGAAACGTTTTTTTGTTCAACACTGGACAGAGTTTGATGACGACGATACGCATACGGTCTTGCAACACCTGAAATTACTGGATTTGATTCATGTTCCACGGTGTTTTTCCTTGGTTCCGCCGCAGATCGGCAATGTTCAGCAGTTAGCAAAGCAGTTCCCTTTTTTGGCTGATAATACCGGTTATGCTGTGCTGCACCCGCATCCGCAGTGGACATACAAACAATGGACTGTGGCGGGGTGGGTAGAAGTGGGGCTGTATCTCAGCAAACTGGGTTTAAAGCTGGTTCTTTCAGGAGGGCCTGCCCAACAGGAAATCGATTATGTCGCCAATATTCAGCGGCAGCTTCCCGGCGATACCATCAATCTGGCAGGCCGGGTTTCGTTGGCGCAGCTGGCGCACATTATTGCCCAGGCGAAATTATTTATCGGGCCTGATACCGGCATCACGCACTTGGCCGCCGCAACCGGAGTTCCGGTGATTGCGCTTTACGGGCCGACCAATCCGGTAAAATGGGCGCCTTGGCCGGCAGATTATCGGCAGGACATCAATCCTTTTCATAAAACGGGTAGTCAGCATGTTAATAATGTCAGCTTGATTCAAGGTAAGGCGGATTGTGTCCCTTGCCATTTGGAGGGTTGCGATCAGCATCAGCAGAGCCGAAGTCAATGCCTTGATTTATTGGCGGCTCAAACCGTTAAGGAAGCGGTAAATCAAGTGTTAGCCCATCAATAGTGCAGTGAAAAGCCGGTTATTTTATACTGACGAGTCGAATCTAAGCCCCTCTATTTTTATGAATGTTCCTTTCAAGATACTGATTGCTTACGAACCATTTCCTCCCATTGCTTTTGACTTACAAGAAGCTTTTGGGCAATTAGGTATGGAAACCAAATTATTCACAACTCCCGATTATGAACATTGGTTCTATAAAAAAGTTATTAAAAGGGTTAACAAGCTCGCTCGTAATTTACGCTTAATAAAAAAAGACCATGACCTTTTTCTGAATCATCCCTTGAATCGTTTGAATTATCTGTCAAGCCATTTTCAGAAAGTCTATGATGGATTTCAGCCGGATTTGGTCTTTTTCATTCATGGCCAGCCCTATGCCAATCATATATTGGCAAATATCAGCGTACCTAAGATTGCATGGTGGATTGAGCCTAACGATGACATCAACGAGTTGCGTATTAAGGCGGAACCTTTCGATATATATAACTCATTTAGCCAAAGAACGATTGACCTGTTAAATGAGGAAGGTTTTTCGACGGGGTATCTGTGCCACGCGGTTAACCCAAGGAGCTTCTATCCAAGTTCTAACGAAAATCACAAATACGATGTCGCTTTTGTGGGCAACTGGAGTCCTTGGCGGGAAGAGGTCTTAAAAACTGTTTTAGGCGTGACAAAAAACGTCGCTTTGTACGGCCCTCATTGGAAGAAAAAGAGCGCTATTCCGTCGGTTGACTTTGATAGAATATATAAAGGTAAACAAGTGCTTGGCGCCGAATTAAATCAATTGTTCAACTCAGCGAAAATAGTGCTCAATGCTTCCAGAATTTACGGCAGTAGCGGACTGAATATGCGTTTCTTTGAGGTTCCAGCTTCCGGAGCATGCTTCTTGACGGATTTAGCGCCTGAATTAGAAAGGCATTTCGAGCCTGGGCAGCATCTTAGCGTGTTTACCGACCAGGAGGATTTGGCGTTAAAGGTAAGTCAGCTGCTTGAGAACAATGAATTGAGAGATGAGATTCGTAAGAACGGCTACAGTCTCGTATTGCAGAATTACACGTATCAGCAATTGGCTAAGCAATTGCTGGATCAATACGAAAGTGTTCTTGTTCAACGGGATTCTTTCAAGGATGCACCATTTAGCGCTGAACAACCCGTGAGTTAAAGGCGATGAGAAAACTGAAACAATACCTTCGGAAAACCTGGAAACGATTGTTTGGCAGGTCGGAATTGCAAGGGGCTTATCGGCAACAAGCCAAGTTTCGTAAGCGTTATCCGAAATATGAGCTGGGCGTGGGCACTTACGGGATGCCTATTGTGCATGATTGGAACGAAGGCACTACATTGCGCATCGGCGCTTATTGTTCCATTGCGGGAAATGTACAGATATTTCTGGGTGGGCAGCATCGTATTGACTGGGTTAGCAGTTACCCGTTTGCGGTATTTCTGCCGGAAGCCGGCCATATTAAAAATCCCCGCGGCAGCCGCGGGGATGTTGTTATCGGCAATGATGTCTGGCTTTGCGCAAATAGCACGATATTGTCCGGCGTTACTATTGGGCACGGTGCGGTTATCGCAAGCGGGGCTGTGATTAGCCGCGACGTAGAGCCTTATGCCGTCATGGCGGGCAATCCGGCGCGAAACGTTCGTTGGCGCTTTGATGAGCCGACCAGACTGGCTTTGCTGGAGTCTGCATGGTGGGAATGGCCGGAACAAGAAATACGGCAAATTGTCGACAAATTATGCTCGGACAACATAGCCGAATTCATTGACTATGCCCGCTCGCGCAAAAGCAGCCGGAATACGGGACTTGATGATTAGCATTGTCATGATTATGTTTTCATTCGCCCATGTCTGAAAGGGCCGCGGCCTGTCGGCTTGCTTTATTGCCCTCCTGCTTTATAATTTCAATAATTAACATTATGAGATACGGGGATGCTTGTTCTCTAGACAGAGTGTCTTTGACGCCATAATGATTGCTTGCGTAACAGCCTGTCCCCTTGCATTCATGCAATTCAACACAAATTTAAATCAATATGAACAAAATAGATTACGCCATCACCTTCGCTTGTTACAACCAAGTGGAATATACCCGTCAGTGCGTGGATAGCATGATTAAGTACGGCGTTGACCTTAACCGGCTGGTGGTGGTGGATAATGGTTCTACGGATCAGACGCGCAGTTATCTCGAAACGCTGCCGCTAGGCGGACGTATTTTTAACCATGCCAATTTGGGTTGCGGCGTGGCCTGGAATCAAGGCGCTTTAGCGCTACAGGCCGAGTGGACGATTATCATGAACAACGATGTGCTGGTGTCGCAGGGTTGGATTGAGAATATGATTGGCGCGGCCGAACAAAACGGCCTGAAAATCATCTCGCCGGCGCTGATTGAAGGGCCTCTTGATTATGATTTCGACGCGTTTGCGATCGAGTCTTCAGCCAAAATGAAAAACGCTCTTCGGATTGGCGGCCGTCATGCTGTTTGTCTTGCTGTACATAAATCGGTATGGCTGGAAATCGGCTATTTTCAGCCTATTCCTAAGTTGCTCGGTTATGAGGATTCGATGTTTTTCCACGAAGTGGATAAAGCAGGCATTCCTATCGGAATGACCGGGCGTTCCTGGCTGCATCATTACGGCTCGATTACGCAATCGGCGATGAAGCAGGAGCGGGGCTTGGCTGAGAAAGACGGCCTGGGATACCGGTATAATTACCGTTTATTGCAACAGAGCTGGTTGGAACGGAAACTCAAGAAAATAAAAAGACTCCGGCAACAAAAGCAATGGCGTGAGCAAGAGCTGGCTCAATTCGGCATGACTATGCATGGATTAAGACAAAAAGGTGCTTTTTCCTGGGAATAGATACTTCCATGATTCTGGGTAATTTCCGTCTAAGGCTTCGCCTTCTTAAAACTGACTCATCCATATAAATAATGCTCAGCGTAATCATCATCACAAAAAATGAAGCCGGTCATATAGCGCGCTGTCTGGAATCGATTTCATGGGCCGATGAGATTATCGTGCTGGATTCCGGCAGTGACGACGATACGGTAGCGATTTGTCATCAATATACGGACAAGGTTTATCAAACAGACTGGCCCGGGTTCGGTATTCAGAAGCAACGCGCGGTGGACAAAGCCAGCGGCGATTGGGTTTTTTCCATCGATGCCGACGAGGTTGTGACGCCTGAATTAAGGGCGGAAATTGAACAAGCGCTCGGGCAAGAAGGCTGTCATGGCTACGAAATCCCCCGTCTTTCCAGCTATTGCGGCAGGCAAATGCGCCATGGGGGCTGGTGGCCGGATTATGTGTTAAGGGTGTTTCGTCGCGAAAGCGGTCAATTCACCGATTCAGTCGTCCATGAGCGGATTATTGTTCAGGGGCAAATCGGCCGGATGAGCTCGCCGTTGTTGCATGATGCTTTTATAGACCTGGATGAGGTTTTGCATAAAGTGAATAGCTATTCAACGCTGGGCGCAGCTTTGCTTTACCAGCGGGGCGTTCGCTCATCCTTAAGCAAAGCCGTCTTAAAAGGACTTTGGACATTCATCCGCACCTATTGGCTTAAAGCCGCCGTTCTGGATGGACGGCAAGGCCTGATGCTGTCGATTTCCAATGCGGAAGGCGCTTACTATAAATACCTTAAATTGCTGGAATTGCAAAACCGGCAGTCTTGATAGCAATGAATTTAATCTCCGTTATCGTAACGACCTATAACTGGCCTGCCGCATTGGAGCTTTGTCTGGACAGCTTGTTTGCCCAGCATGACCCTGCGTTTGAAATCATCATCGCCGACGATGGCTCTACGCCGGCTAATCAGGTTCAGACTCAAGCCTATTGCACTAAAAGCCCGGTGCCCATTCAGTATGTGCATCATGACGATCAGGGATTCAGGGCGGGGACCATCAGGAACAAGGCGGTTGCTGCCAGTCGGGGCGAATACTTGCTGTTTATTGACGGCGACTGCGTTTGTCCCGCCGATTTTATTGCCCGGCATCGACAGCTGGCAGAGTCCGGGTATTTTGTGCCCGGAAACAGGGTGCTGCTAAGCGAGCCGTTTACTCAAGAAGCCATCGAAAAACATATCCCGTTACATCAACAGCCGCTGAGTTATTTTATTTCCCTTTGGTTGCAAAAAAAAATCAACAGGATTTCTGCATTTATCCAGCTTCCGTTGGGGGTTTTAAGGAAAGTGCAGCCCAAAAAATGGCAAAAAGCCATGACCTGTAATCTGGCCTTATGGAAAAGCGATTTTTTACAGGCGAATGGCTTTGATGAGCTTTATGAAGGTTGGGGCTTTGAGGATTCCGACCTGGTTATTCGTTTGATACATGCCGGTGTTAAGCGCAAGGAAGGGCGATTTGCGGTGCCGGTGCTGCATTTGTGGCATCCTCATAATGATAAAAGTAAGCAGGATATTAATTATCAACGCTTGCTGGATCGCCTAGGACAGCCAGGATTTAATTGCCGCAACAAAAGGCGTATCTCAGTATCTTGGTAGTGGAGACCAGCTGGTCGCTCCGCCGTTAATGAAATCTTTAAAAATATGAACAAAACACCAAAAGCAAGCGCCCAAATATATAAGCGGCTACTGGCCTATGTAAAGCCGCATCGCGGTCTTTTTGCCATCAGTATTGTCGGTTTTTTTATGTATTCGGGTACGCAGACCTTATTTGCGGCATTGATAAAGCATATCATCGACACGCTGCAAACCGAGGCGCGGGAAGGTATGAATTATTTGCCGTTATTGTTTAGCGGTTTAATTGTCGTGCATGGGATCGGCGCTTATATAGGCAATTATTTTTTAGCCAAAGTATCCACCAATGTCGTACATACCTTGAGATGCCAGATTTTCGACCAATATACGCGGTTGCCAACGGCCTATTTTGACGCGAATAACAGCGGCTATATGATCGCAAAGATAACCAATAACGTCGGGCAGGTTACCCAGGCTACCACGGATGCTCTACGTAGCTTTGTGCGCGAAGGCTTTACTGCGATAGGCTTGTTAATCTATTTGTTTTATGTAAATTGGATGTTGTCGCTGGTTTTTATCGCTATAGCGCCGATTATTGCGGTGCTGGTGGGCTATGTCAGCAAACGGCTGCGGGGCATCAGCAAGAGAATACAAGAATCGATAGGCGATATGACCCATATCACTTCGGAAATGGTGGGCGGGCATCGGGTGGTGCACAGTTACGGCGGAGAAGAATACGAGCGTCGGCGATTTTTGGAAAGCAGTTTGTATAACCGAAGTCAGTCGCTAAAGCTGGCAACGACGATGGCGATACATAACCCGATCATGCAGTTTATTTTAGCGATAGCCTTGTCGTTTTTGATGTATCTGACATTGTTTTTGATGAAACAAGCCAGTGTCGGTGAGTTTGTCGGTTACCTGACGGCAGCATTTTTATTGCCTAAGCCGATCAGGAGTTTAAGCGATGCTAACAGCGAAATCCAAAAAGGCATCGCGGCTGCCGAATCGTTATTTGAGATTTTGGATGAACCGGGCGAATCGGATGAAGGAACTTATCAGACCGAAAGATGCAAGGGCGCGCTGGAATTCAAAAACCTGTACGTTTCAATATGCGGGTGCCAATGAGCCTGCGCTGATAGACATCAATTTCAAGGCTGAACCGGGTCAGACTATTGCGTTGGTCGGGGCTTCCGGCGGCGGCAAAAGCACGCTCGCCAATTTGGTTTCGCGGTTTTATCCGCATGACACCGGAGAGATATTGCTGGACGGTGTAGAAATAAATACTTACCAGCTGGCAAATTTGCGCAAACAGTTGGCGCTGGTCAACCAGCAAGTCACGTTATTCAATGATACGATAGCCAACAATATAGCCTACGGGGCGCTTGCGACGGCAAGCCGAAGTGAAATAACTCAGGCGGCAACAGACGCCTATGCGATGGAATTTATCGCCAAGTTGGACCAGGGGCTGGACACGGAAATAGGCGAGAATGGCGTTAAGCTGTCAGGAGGGCAACGGCAACGGCTGGCTTTGGCCAGGGCATTGTTGAAAGACGCGCCCATACTGATACTGGATGAGGCGACATCGGCGCTGGATACCGAATCGGAGCGGTATATACAGGCGGCGCTGCAAAAAGTCATGAGCAATCGGACGACATTGGTTATTGCCCATCGGTTGTCGACCATTGAAGATGCTGATATGATTTTGGTTATGGATCATGGGCGGATTGTGGAAAGAGGCTCTCATCAGGAGCTGATTGCAAAAAATGGCGTCTATGCCCGTTTGCATTCCATGCAATTTAAGGAACATGGTAGTGACGACTGGCCGGAAGCCGCTATCGAGTTGTCAAATTCAGACATTGCTTAGGGAGCATTATTTTGAAGACATTTATTTCCGAGCTTGAAGCAGCATCAGGCAGCGATAGCTAGATTAGCGGATTGTTCCGGCGCAATTGAAGCGGCTGGAGAGTTGCTGATTGAGACATTGAAACAGGGCGGGAAAATATTGCTGTGCGGCAATGGCGGCAGTGCGGCCGATTGTCAGCATATCGCTGCGGAGTTGGTGGTCAGATATGAGAAAAATCGTAAGGCGCTGGCTGCCATTGCGTTGACTACCGACAGCTCGATTTTAACGGCGCACAGCAATGATATAGGCTTTGATACGGTCTATTCCCGGCAGATTGAGGCGATTGCCAATGAAAAAGATTGTTTGATTGCTATTTCCACGTCAGGGACTAGCGAAAATATATTAAACGCGGCGAAAGCCGCAAGGTTGAAAGGCATGGCTGTTATCGGACTTAACCGGGCGTGACGGCGGCGAGCTGAGCGGGCTGGTTACCCATTCGGTGATTGTTCCCTCGGATGTGACGGCAAGAATTCAGGAGGCGCATATATTGATAGGTCACTGGTGGTGCGGCGCAATTGAGAGGGCTTATTAATGTTGGCGGCTGTACCTGAGTTTGGACGGGCTCGTATCATAGTTATCGGCGATGTCATGCTGGATCGTTACTGGTCCGGGCAGGCCGCCCGTATTTCGCCGGAAGCGCCGGTACCGGTGGTGAGAGTTAAAAGCATTGAAGATCGCGTGGGCGGCGCGGGCAATGTCGCACTCAATATTGCCAAGCTAGGCGGCAAGGTAACCTTGCTGGGCGTTGTCGGTGATGATGCCGAAGGCGATGAAATAAAGCGCTTGCTGGAAGCGGAAGGCGTGAACTGCGATTTTGTCGTCGAGCGGGAAATTCGCAGCATCTGCAAGTTACGGGTTATGGCGCAGCATCAGCAATTGATTCGTATTGATTTTGAAGAGACGTCGCTTAAGTTTGATTCGGATGCGTTGTTGGCGAAGCTGGCTGAGCATCTGCCGAAGAATGATACGGTTGTTTTCTCGGATTATGGCAAAGGAACTTTGGCGGATGTTTCTGCATATATCATTGAGGCCAAGCAAGCCGGCCTTAAGGTCTTGGTGGATCCGAAAGGCGTGGATTATCAGCGTTATGCGCATGCAGACCTGATAACACCAAACTTGTCTGAATTGCAGGCCGTGGTCGGCGTTGCTGAAAATGAAGATAATTTGATTGAAAAAGGGCGTGCTCTGTTAACGCGGTATCAAATCCCGACGCTTTTGCTGACTCGCGGCGAGGCGGGCATGACCTTGATACAAGATGCTCAAGTGCATTCATTGCCGGCTCAGGCCAAGGATGTTTTTGATGTGACCGGCGCCGGAGATACTGTTATTGCAGTGATGGCTCTGGGTGTGGCGCTGGATATGGCGTTGTATGACGCGATGTATCTGGCTAACCTGGCGGGCGGCATTGTAGTCGGAAAGCTGGGTACATCAACGGTATCAATGCAGGAGTTGACTCGGGCCATGCACGGCGACCGGGATTCCCAATACGGCATTGTTTCGGAAGATGAATTGGCGCAAATATTGGACGGAGCCAAGAGCCCATGATGAGCGCATCATCATGACCAATGGTTGCTTTGATTTATTGCACGCCGGGCATGTGACTTATTTGCAGCAGGCAAAGGCATTGGGTGATCGTTTGGTTGTGGCCGTCAATTCCGACGCGTCAGTCAGGCGGCTCAAAGGCGAGTCCCGGCCTATTAACGGTTTGCAGGAACGGATGACGGTTTT
Source organism: uncultured Gammaproteobacteria bacterium (assembly GCA_963814825.1). Lineage (GTDB taxonomy): Bacteria > Pseudomonadota > Gammaproteobacteria > Methylococcales > Methylomonadaceae > Methylobacter_A. The sequence goes on from CAWFEF010000002.1 coordinate 87,283, forward strand.
GTCAGCATTGGCCTGCGTGGACTGGGTGGTTTCATTTGAAGAGGAAACGCCCGAAAGACTGTATTGCAGGCTGTTGCCGGATGTCATCGTCAAAGGCGGCGATTACAGTTCGGAGCAAGTCGCCGGTGGCGACTGCGTTATTAAGGCGGGCGGCGAGGTAAAGATTTTGCAGTTTGTCGACGGCCAGTCTACAACGGCGATGATTAAAAAAGCGAGGGGATTGGAATGATAGTTGTTACGGGCGGCGCCGGTTTTATTGGCAGTAATCTTATTCGGGCATTAAACCAGCGGGGCGAGCGTAATATATTGCTGGTCGATCATCTGGCTAATGGGCGGAAAATGCACAATATCGCCGATCTTGATATCGCCGATTACATGGACAAGGAAGAGTTTATGGAGAAAATCGGCGTGGCGCATTTTTTTGATGGGGTGCGGGCGGTTTTTCATCAGGGGGCTTGTTCTGCGACGACGGAATGGGATGGCCGCTTTGTGATGACGAATAATTACGATTATTCCAAGCGTTTATTGCATTGGTGCATCGCAAGAAATGTCGCATTTATGTACGCTTCTTCCGCTTCGGTATACGGGGATGGCAAGCATGGCTTCCGGGTTGAGCGTAGTTGCGAGCATCCGATCAATATGTATGCCTATTCGAAGTTTCAGTTCGATCAATATGTTCGTCCTTTATTGGCTAAAACAAAAAGCCCAATTGTCGGTTTTCGTTATTTTAATGTTTACGGACCCAGAGAACAGCATAAAGGCTCCATGAGCAGCACGGCGTTTCATTTTAATCGTCAGGT
>CAWFEF010000003.1:0-242837 GCA_963814825.1 uncultured Gammaproteobacteria bacterium
TCGCTGACCGCAAGCATGTACTTCACCGCGAATACGCCTGAGGAAACCGAACTGCGCGAACTCGTCGAGACGCTATACCTTCGCGTCGACTGGCGATGGTCGCAGGGTGGAGCGGCAACGATCAGGCAAGGCTGGAAGCCGGAATGCGGATTCCTGCACTACGGCTGGGAGGGATATAACGAGTCTATCGTCCTCTACGTCCTCGCGATGGGCTCGCCGACGCATCCGCTCAAGGACGACAGCTACGAGGCCTGGACGGCAACCTATCAGTGGGAACATCTGTACGGCTATGATTACCTGTATGCGGGGCCTCTGTTCATGCACCAGTTCTCTCACGCCTGGATCGATTTTCGCGGCATTCGGGATCGCTTCATGCGCGAGAAACGCTGCGACTATTTCGAGAACAGCCGACGGGCAATCGAGGTTCAGCGCGAGTACGCGCGGCGCAACCCGCACCGGTTCGCCGGTTATGACGAAAACTGCTGGGGCCTGACGGCCTGCGATGGCCCGAGCAATCTGCTGCCCGAACTGGCCGACGAGCGCCGCCGCTTGTTCGGCTATGCTGCGCGCGGCGTGCCGTACGGACCCGATGACGGAACTCTCAGCGGATGGGCGGCGCCGGCATCGCTGCCGTTCGCGCCCGAGATCGCCTTATGCGCCATACGCAACATGCTGCAACGCTATCCTGAAATGCTGACCGCTCAACGGTACACCAGCAGTTTCAATCCGACTCTCGCCAGCGCCGACAGTAGCTCCTGGGTTTCGGCCGTTCACTTCGGGCTAGACCAGGGCATCGTGGTGATGATGATCGAAAACTACCGCAGCCAACTGATTTGGCGGCTGATGCGGGACTGCCCCTATATCCACGCCGGGTTACGGCGCGCCGGATTCCGAGGCGGCTGGCTTTAGCCGCTTCCTTTATTCAAGGATCACGACCATGCAGCAATGCAACCACCCTTACTCGACAGCAGCCCCACCGGACGCGCACGATCGCGAGCGGCTGGACAACGTACATCCAGCCGGATGGCGCAATCCGCAACCGGCAGGCCGGTACAATCTGGTGGTCGTCGGTGCCGGCACCGCAGGACTGGTGGCGGCGCACGCCGCAGCGGCACTGGGCGCGAAGGTCGCGCTGGTCGAGCGGGAACTGCTCGGAGGCGACTGCCTGAATGTCGGCTGCGTGCCGTCGAAAGCGGTCATCCGCACGGCGCGGCTGTACGCCGAGATGCGCAATGCCGAACAGTATGGCGCGCAGATCCCGGGCGATATCCGCGTTGACTTTGCTGCCGTGATGGAACGCATGCGCGGTATTCGCGCCCGCATCAGCCGCTCCGATTCGGTGCACCGGCTGATCGCGGCGGGCGTGGATGTGTTCTTCGGCGATGCGCGCTTCACCGGAACCGATGCGCTGACCGTGGATGGCACGAAACTGCGTTTCAAAAAGGCAGTGATCGCTACCGGCGCGCGGCCGAACACACCCTCGATTCCCGGCCTCGCCGAGGCCGGCTATCTGACCAACGAGAACGTCTTCGACCTGACCGAGCTGCCGCGCCGCCTGCTGGTCATCGGCGGCGGCCCGCTCGGCTGCGAACTGGCGCAGGCGTTCTGCCGCTTCGGAGCGCAGACCATTATCGCGCAGGACAGGCCGCTGTTCCTGCCCAAGGAAGAACGCGACGCCGCGCAGATCCTATCGGATGCATTTGCGCGCGACGGCATCGAGGTGCGCCTGAACACCAGAGCCGTCAACGTGCGCGTGGAAGACGGGCAAAAGCTCGTCGATCTGGTCAGCGACGACTACAGCAGCACGGTAGCGGTCGATGCCATCCTGGTCGGCACCGGCCGGGTACCGAATGTCGACGGCCTGAATCTGGAAGCCGCGGGCGTCGATTTCGACACTATCACAGGCATCCGGGTCGATGATTTCCTGTGCAGCAGCAACCGGCGCATCTATGCCGCCGGCGATGCCTGCCTGGAGCACAAGTTCACCCATACCGCCGACGCGTCGGCGCGCATCGTGGTCCAGAATGCGCTGTTCCTCGGCCGTAAGCGTTTGAGTGCACTGACGATTCCGTGGTGCACCTACACCGATCCGGCAGATCGCTCATGTCGGGCTTTATGTGCGGCAGGCGCGCGAGCGGGACATCCCGGTGAAGACCTTCACCATCCCGATGCACGACGTTGATCGCGCTATCGCCGACGACGAGGAGGTGGGCTTCGTGAAGATCCATGTCAAGGAGCGGACGGACCGTATACTCGGCGCGACAATCGTCGCCCGTCATGCCGGCGATATGATCAACGAGATCACGCTGGCGATGGTCGCAGGGATCGGACTGCGTACCCTAGCCCACGTCATCCATGCCTATCCGACCCAGGCCGAAGCGATCAAGAAGGCGGCGGACGCCTACAACCGCACGCGCCTGACGCCGAGAATCCAATGGCTGCTGCGGCGCTGGCTGACATGGTGACCTCCGCTATCGCCACACCTCCTGTGGCCTTCTTAGCTAGGGCGTGTAGGGGTTTATACGGATAGCACATTCACTTCTCGTTCAGTGACAATGCATTAAGCCGGTAACCACTTTTCAATGATCGCTTATCCGTTTTTCTTTTCCCGGAGAGATTTAAATCACGCAACCAACAATGAAGCAAACGCTTTATCAGCCCAACAATTGAGGCGAACCAGCCTATTTTCATTTCAGTAGGCAGCGTTAGGACTTAGTAACAACAACTCATCCGCTAATGAAAGGGGTTTACTATGGAACATCTCAAGAAAAAATTTTGGGGCAGGATATCAACCGCTACGGTTCTGCTGCTACTGACTTTCTTCAGCTCCCTTGCCGGGGCTGATTCATGGTTCGGATACGATCAGCGCAATCGCAACGTCACTGTCATGACCCAAAACATGGACGCCGGCACCGATCTCCTTTATTTTTTCACGCCACCTGATGATTTATTGACTGACGCATCGCTGACTTACGGTGAAGTCCTGCAAAGCAATATCCCCGGCCGTGCGACTGCGCTCGCCAGGATAATCGCCCTGCAGCAGCCTGATTTAATCTCCCTGCAAGAGGTAACCCTATGGCAGACGGTCTCTGCCGATCAGAAAACAAGTGTTTTATACGATCAGCTCGATCTGCTGCTTAAGGCGCTTAAAAAACTAAACAAGCCTTATAACGTGCTGATCAGGCAAACACTTGGCCAAGGCCAGTTACCCGTTGATCCAAATCTGATTGGCCGCCCGTCCGACACCACCATAGCGGTGGGTTTTACCGATAGCGATGTCATTATTGCCCGCGCCGACCTGAAGCAATCGGAACTGGAGCTGTCGAATGCACAAAAGCATATTTACAGCACTTTATTGACACTGCCGCTTGGCCCTTCCAATCTTACCTCTAAACGAGGCTGGCTATCGGTTGATGTCAAAATTCGCGGTAAAAACATCCGCTTCGTGAACACCCATCTTGAGACAGCCATTCCGTCTATTCCAGAGACTTCGTTGATTCAGGCGGCCCAAGCGAAGGAACTTGTCCAGGCCATGAACGACACCCAATCGCCTGTCATCTTAGCCGGGGACTTTAATGCCGACGCTGAATTTGCCGGTATCGGCCCTGACCAAACCGACACGCCCAATATCATCACCAGTGCCGGATATACCGATTCATGGAAAGAACGGCATCCTATTGGCCATGGATTTACTTGGCCACTGTTCTTGGAAGATCCGATAAGACCCAACCCGATCGGTCCGTTCGAAAGAATCGACCTTATTTATGCGCGCGACCTTGACGTGTCAGACGTTCATCGTGTCGGCAATCTCACCTTCCCTTTCGCATCCGATCACGCTGGAGTGGTAACAAAACTGTTAATCGATCAACACAATGACTGGCAGCAATAATGCATGACTTGAAAACCGTTATTACACAGATAATCTCTCAGCCCTCTGAATAAACCTCCCTCTCCTGCTGGACGACTTGCAAGGATGCAGGCAGGGCAAATAAATGGCTTAATTTGATCCATCTTCCTAACCTAATCATGCCGGACTATCCTGCCCGCCACCCAGCAAATTTGTCCCGGCGGGAGAAGGGACGGGCGTCTTAACTTGCGATATAAAACGCATCAAATTGATATGAAAAGCCTCAAAATGGTTGAGCCACAATTCCCGGTAGAATGGATGAGCATTGATCCTCAGCCCGACGGTCAGGAGCCCGGCTATTGGTATTACTGCACGAATCCAGCCGGTTACTATCCATATGTCAGGCAGTGCTCCGCTCTCTGGCAGAAAGTTGTTCCTTAACGGAGGATTACCCAATGTTACAGATTCTGACCATCCTAATGTCTGTTTTCCTGCTCAGCGCTTGTTCGACGACGCCGAGCGGCCCGAGTGTTCTGATATTGCCGGGTACCGGTAAAAACTTCGATCAGTTCCATAATGACGACCTGATATGCAGGCAACTGGCCCATACGCAAATCTCATCATCGCAAAAGGAGCCCGATTCTACGGAAGAAGGGCAGCAAAATTATGACATCGTCTACATCCAATGCATGTACGGCAAGGGGCATCGAGTTCCTGTGCCTGGGGGGGTAATGTACAATACTCAGCAGGAATGGCATCCGCCCCCTCCTCCGAACATGCCTGCGCCGCCTCCAACGTCCAGCCCAAAACCAACTTTTTATCCCTAGCAATACCTGTCGACATCGGGAGCGGTTATTTTGGACTCCTTAAAATCAATTGTCAGGTCATGGCAATTTCTGACCGGCAAGAACTTAGATAACAATTAGATCCTTAATCTTCATATCTGCCCCCTGAATGACTGTAACAAAATGGCTGCCGCAATAGACGCAAGTGTCGTATAAAGTCTGCATTTCCATTTGCTGTTGGCATTGCCGACAAATCCCAAGTCCATCGAGTTCGGAAATGATTAACTCGGCATTGTCTGCCAAAGAATCTTTCATGACCACATCAAAACAGAAACGTAATGCGTCGGGCTCAACATTGGAAAACCTGCCTATTTCCAAGGTCACTTGGGTGACTCTGCTGAATTTTTGGCTCAGCGCATTATTCTCGAGAATTTCCCGCACATTCTCGAGTAGTGATAATTCATGCATGGCTATCGAGTGATTGTGCGTAGGTGTGGAGCGGATTTATCCATGGTGATTGATGCCTGTCCCTAATGTTCACAAGCCCCTGCCAACTCTGAGCACCTAGGTTTGAAAAAATCCGGTTCAAATAACGCTAGGTGATTCAACGAGGCCATGGTCGATCCAGCGTCTCTGGAATTCGTCGGCCGGCAATGGAGGCGAAAGATAATATCCTTGAATCTCATGGCAGCCGTAAGATTGCAACAGCGTCAATTGGGATTCGGTTTCGACGCCTTCGGCGACTACTTTCATGTTTAAAACTTGCCCCAGCGACACGATGGTCTTGATAAATGCCGCCTCGCTTCGAGGCAGGGTCATCGTTATAAGCCAAAATGAACGACCGGTCGATTTTAAGAGTCTGGATGGGCAATTTCTGCAAATAGGATAAAGACGAATAACCGGTGCCGAAATCGTCCATGGCGACATGAATACCGCGCTCCCGGATTTGCTGTAATCGTTCGGTTGCTTTTTCGATGTCGTGCATGACCAAGCCTTCGGTTACTTCCAATTCAATCCATTCGGGATTCGTACCGGTTTCGTCCAGAATATGATCGAGAACAGCAATAAAATCATCGGCCAGAAGTTGCAAAGGCGATAGATTGATTGCGATTCGAAAGCCTTCCTGTTTATTGGCCCACTCATTGGCTTGCAAGCAGGCTGTCTTCAGTATCCATTTGCCTAACGGAATAATTAAAGCCGTTTCCTCGGCGATAGCGATAAAGCGATCCGGCGGTACAATGCCGAAACCGGGACGCCTCCAGCGAATCAGTGCTTCGGCACCGGTTATTCGGCTTAAAGCGCTATCGGCTTTGGGCTGGTAATAAAGCTGGAATTCTTCCTGTTCTATGGCCAGCCGCAATGCATTTTCCAGTGACAGTCTCTGATGCGCAGCCTCGTTCATGCCCGCTTCGAAGTATTGAAACATGCCACGGCCTTTTGCTTTTGCCGCATACATTGCGGTATCCGCATGCTTGGTCAGCGTGTCGAAGTCATTGCCATCATCGGGAAAGATGGCAATGCCGATACTGACGCCGACGAAAACGGTGTGGTCTTTAATTTGCACCGGTTTGGTCATCGCATCGACCAGTTTTCGGGCAAGCTCGGTGGCGTCAGTGATACCGATTAAACCGGGCAGGATGATGGTAAACTCGTCTCCGCCCATACGGGCAACCGTGTCGGTTTTGCGCAAGCAGTTTTGAATACGCGTTGCGACAATCTTCAATAAACTGTCGCCAGCCCAATGGCCGAGCGTATCGTTGACGTTCTTGAAATGATCCAGATCAAGAAAAAATAATGCGAGACGAGCGTTATTATTTCGCTGTGCCACACAGATTTCATGCTCAAATCGATCCTTGAACAGAAATCGGTTAGGAAGATTGGTGAGCACATCGTAGTACGCCAGCTGTTTAAGCTCCTGTTCCGTTTGTTTCTGGTGGCTGATGTCCGTGGAGATCGCCACATAATGAGTTAACTGACCCTCTTGGTCGGTGACGGCGTTAATGCTGAGCAGCATCGGGCAGAATTCGCCATTTTTTCGGCGATCCCAGATTTCTCCTTTCCACTCTCCCTCATTCAATAGCGATTGCCATAGGTGTTTGTAAAACAGCTGATCATGCAGTTTTGATTTCAATATCCGGGGGTTTTTACCCAACACTTCGGAGCGCTCATAGCCGGTGATTGCGCAGAATGCTGCATTGACCTCCATGATAGTACCCTGCGGATCGGTAATGAAAATCGCCTCGCTACTATTTTCGAAGACTTTGGCGCTCAGTCGCAGCTGAGTTTCCCGATCTTTCAACTCGGTGATGTTCAAGGCGGTCACAACTGCGCCTTCCAGTTTTCCCTGCTCCGAATGCAGCAAACTGCTCTTCAGCCAATAGATGGCTTTGGGGTTGTCCTGATTTTTGCCTAAAAGCTCATGCTCACCGGTATAGTAGCCGTTAAGCCGGACGGTTTCCAACAGTACGGAATTGATAGGCCAGGGCAAAGTCGGTAAATGCCCGGCAAGATGCTGCTGTTCTGCGGGGGGTCAGCAAGTCGTCGATACCGGTTCCCAGTAATTCAGCTTCGGTGAACCCGAGTTCCCGCTCCACCCCCGTATTCAGTCGCCGAATTCGGCCTTCCGTATCAATGACAAACAGGAGATCGTCCATAGTATCCATGACACGGTCGACAAAGCGGCTGAGAGCATGCTGCTGATTCGCTTTATCTTGGAATTTTACTTTTTGCTGTTCGGATTCGCTGAGCATCGCATCCATGCTTTGGGTGATGACGAGGATTTGCCTTTCCTGTTTCAGGTTGGCTAGCCGTAGTTTATCGATTTCTTCCCGCAGTTTAAGCACTGTTTCGAACATCTCCGCTGCCGGAGACATTTGCAGCTGTTTCTAACTGACTGGTTTCGTTTAGGGACACCAGAAATTGACCTTCGCGTTCTTTGACACGGAATTCTGAAATTTTCAAATCGATGCATCGGCTGTGCGCCGGACAAACAAGGATGTTTCCATTAAGCAACGAACAATGCGTCAGATCGTAACCTTCATGAGAGCAAAGGGCGGGAACGAGCCTGAAATTCGCCATCGATATTAAAAATCAGAATATCGATAGGACGATGCTCGCCCGGTAATTGCAGACGGCCTTTCCAGCGCGGCGGATTAGCCGAGTCGAGGAATGTTACCGATTCGACGATGACATCGCGAAAATTTGGACTTTGACGGCTCATTCCGACAAAAGATCTCGTATCAATTGGACGGTTTTGGGTACGGCCTGCTCGGTTTTATCGGACAGGCCGGAAGAAAAGGGGTTGACGGCGGCTATTTCGACCCCCACGATCAGAATATCCGGCAGCGGATCCCTGATGACTTTAAGAGCTTCCAGCAAATACGGAATTCCCAGGCCATGGCCGGTGAGCTGCTCGGGCTCTGTCGGCCAAATCTTCCGGTTTCAACACGAAAACCTCGCCGACATTCCCGAAATTGGCCAGGGCATCGACCAGAATCGCCTGACTGCAATTCTCAAGAAACCGAAGCGCATTGAGCCCGGCAATGCCCGCATTGAATACCTCGACATTTTTCGGCCACGTCAATTGCCGAAGCTGCTGCGTAGATGCGGATACCGAAGCCGTCATCTCCGTGCAGTTCGTTACCGAAACAAACGATGTGCCGCATACCCATAGCTTAGGGCCATACGGTGATGCGTTTGCCCGTGTCGAGTACATGCACGGTGCAGACCAGACAGGGATCATGGGAGCGGATAATATGGCCGATTTCCACCGGGTCGTCCGGATCGTCAACGGTCAAGCCGATCAAGCTGCTTTCCCAATGCCCGTGCCTGCCTTCGCTGTCTTTGGGCGATGCGTTCCAGGCGGTTGGCGTAACGACTTGATAGCGGCTAATAACGCCGTCGGTGATTTGCAGCCAATGACCCAGTGCGCCGCGCGCCGCCGTTACCAGTCCAAAGCCTTCCCCGTCGGGGATTTCCTGCTTGTCGGGAGGAATCATATGCGGGTCGTTAGGATGTGCGGCCAGTTCGTGCAGCGTTTCGCGCATTTTATGCAACAGCCGGGCGGTACGGCGTAAGCGGGCGAACTGGCGCAGCCAGGCATTGCCGCCTTCCGCCTGGTATAACGAGCGGATCAGCGGCTCGCCGTCGATTAGCGCATCCGCCAGAGGGCCGGTTTGCACGACTTTATTTTGATAGCGCGGCGCTTTGCACCAGGTATAGCGATCGGAATGGGGTTGATAATCCGGGATGGTTTGCCCCTGAAACGGATGGCGGCCGCCCGAATATGGCTGAAACCAGGAATAGCGCACATGTTCGGTGATTTCGGCTTGCTCGAAAGGCTCGATATTGCCGGTATCGCCATTGAGGAAACCGGCTCTGAACAAATGCTTGCGCTGCGGAGAAAAAGTCCCGCATCGTCCGGGTCGTCATAAGCGCCATAACTGATCATATGCGGCGTGCCGAAACCCAAATGATGCAGACCGATGTCGCGGCTCATCAGCGTAAACAGCCCGATAGCGCTGTCTGCGTGGGCATCCTTCGCTGTCAGCCAGGTGAAGAATTCATCGGCGGATTCTAAAGCCAGCCAGGAATCCAGGTCTGTACCGATGACGGCTCTGTTCGAACCAGCGGGTCAGTTTGTTGAGAATGGACAGACTGTCGATAATGTGGCGGCTACTCGCAGGCGTAGTCACACCGCCCGGCAACATATAAGACGAATGCGGCCACTGGCCGCCAAACAGCGCAATAATTTCGACGATATGACGCGAATGTTCGAGAGCGCCGCGATGAACCGAGCCCTTAAACGGCAGGAAAGCAGCGCGCGCTTTTTCATAAAACGGCCGATGCGACGTATTTGGGATGGCAAAAATCGGCAGTAAAAAACATAAAAGATTGCCGCAGATCGCTTTGCACCGTCTCGGCCATCAAACACAGGTTGCGGATACGAATGGCAGCGGGCGGTACCGGAATGCCGCCGATATGTTCCAATGCCAGCACCGCGGCGTTCAATTGCGCGGTGCCGCAAATGCCGCAGATACGCGGCGTAATCACCAGAGAATCTTTGGGCTTGCGGCTGATCAGGATTTGTTCGAACCCTCTATACAGGGAGCCGATACAACGGGCGTCGACGACTTTGTTGTCTTCGAGTTCCAGCTGAAAATCGAGATCGCCTTCGACCCGGTTAAGGTCGATTTGAATGGTTCTTCTGGACATGGTTAAGGATCCATCGTCTTGTTCAGCACCCGGTCGGGAGCTGCTTCGTGAGCCAGACTTTTGTAAGCCATGTAATTGGCCCGTTCTACGCCCAGCGGCAGATGTACCGGAATGGTGCCGATTTTTTCGGTGCGGAACAGGTCCTGATCCAGGGGAAAGTCTGGAGAAGTGCAGCCGAAACACGGCACTCCTGCACGAGTCTTGCTGCTGCGGCCATTCCAGAGCTCGGTATTGCAAATGGCCATCGTGACCGGCCCCTGACAGCCCAGATTAAAGAACATGCAAGCCTTACCGCCGAACTACGGTCTCTTCTACGTCGTACTCATGATATTCGTTGCGGGTGCAGCCCTGATGCACTGTGGTATTAAAAAAGGCCTTGGGGCGGTTAATATGATCGAGTTCTATCGGAAGTCCGGATGCCAGCATAGCCAGCGTTTTGGTCATCGCATTGGGATGAGCCGGGACAGCCCGAGATATTGATGACCGGCAGGCCCTTGCGCGAACGCCATTCGATCGGCAATAACCCGCCGGGAGATTGTTTATCGAACTGTAAACCGAGACAATCGGTCGGATTGGGCGGCGCGGCATGGACACCGCCGTACGACGCGCAAGTACCCAGAGCGACTACGTATTCAGCCTTTTCGGCCAGCTGGCTGACCAGGCTCATTTTGGATCGTCCCCGATACGGATCGTACATGCCTGAACCATTGGGTCCGGTGATGATGCTGCCTTCAATGCACAAAATGTCGAGGGCTTGTTGATCCGCGATGATTGCCTCGATCAAGGTGTCCAATCGGCTAATCGGCTCTATGGACAGGGACGGTTGCCAGAGCATCTCGATGCTGTATTCATCTACGAGTTCTTCAAGTGATGGGCTGTCCGCGCACAGAATCGACATTGTGTCGCCGCCGCAGGAGCCGGTTTGTAGCCAAAGTAGTGTCGTCATAAAAATTATTGTTATTATTCTAGTTCATAGGACATCAATGAATATACACCTCTTTTTTAGTGGACGCTACGGACCCAACCCGGCGAACGCTGCCACCCTTTCAGAGCGTAAAATCAAAATTTATTCTACACCCTATCTCCGGCCCTGTCCTATTAACCGAGAACATAGGTCGGGATTTTTCCTTACACTTGTACGACAATGCCGTAATGGAAAGCTGGAATCACGGCCTCCAGTCGAAGTCATCGATGCGAGAAGATTTGGCCGCCCGCAAAGGCAAAACATCATGTATTCGAATATATCGAAGTGTATTACAATCCTGGAAAACGTACCATCACAACTCAGAGGCCGGTTTCTTAGCAAAATTAAATAAGCCCTGCAAACATCTTATTGTCTCTAACCTCTCATTTAACTTTAAATTAAGGGTTTGACTATGAATACATTTCCAATAGATCTTGGCGCTTATCAACGCATCGCTTTAAACGCAAACAATAAGACGCTCACTGACGAGCAACGGGCCGGTCTTAAGGCGAATATTCAACTGTGCCGCGACGCGATCGTCTTTTTTACGGCTACCGGCGCTGCCAGAGGCGTCGGCGGGCATACCGGCGGACCTTACGATACCGTGCCGGAAGTCGTCATAATGGATGCGTTGTTCCGGGGCGATGCCGATAAATACGTGCCTGTTTTTTTTGACGAAGCCGGACACCGCGTGGCCACTCAATATTTGCTGTCCGTTCTTAACGGCTATTTCCCCGCTGAACATCTGATGGATTACCGGGCGGCGCATTCTCACTTGCCGGGCCACCCTGAGCTGGGTTTAACGCCCGGCGTAAAATTCAGCTCCGGGCGCTTGGGTCACCTGTGGCCTTACGTCAACGGCGTGGCTATCGCCAATCCACGCAAAGTGTTGTTTTGCCTGGGTTCCGATGGCGCACAGCAGGAAGGTAACGACGCGGAAGCCGCGCGCTTGGCTGTCGCGCAAAACCTGAACGTTAAATTGATTATCGATGATAACGACGTAACCATTGCCGGTCATCCTTCCCAATATTTGACCGGTTGCTCTATTGCTAAAACGTTGGCAGGTCACGGTTTAACCATATTGAAAGGCGACGGCGAAGACATCGATAATCTTTATCAACGTATTTGTACCGCCATTAACACCGACGGCCCGGTTGCCGTTATTAATCATCGCCCTATGTGTCCGGGCATTGTCGGATTGGAAGGTTCAAACCACGGCCATGACGTAGCCCCGGTAAAAGTGGCGGTCGAGTATTTGGAGTCTCACGGCCGCCAAGCTGCGGCAGATCACCTTAAAGGAATTCAAGCGCCAAAAAATGACGCCGTATTTCTGGGTTCCAGCGACAAATGGGATGCCAACCGCAACGTTTTCGGTGATGCGGTAGTCGCGATTATGGGCCGGATGAGCGAGGCCGAGCGTATCGAAAAAATCCGCGTTATCGACAGCGACTTGGAAGGCTCCTGCGGCCTGATCAAAATCCACAACGCTTATCCCGAAGTGTTTATCTCGTCCGGCATTATGGAGCGCGGCAACTTTTCGGCAGCGGCCGGTTTCGGCATGGAGAAAGGCAAGCAGGGTATTTTCGGCACTTTTAGCGCTTTCTTGGAGATGTGTATTTCCGAGATCACGATGGCTCGTTTGAACAACTCTAATGTGCTCAGTCATTTCTCCCACTCAGGGATAGACGACATGGCCGACAACACCTGTCATTTCGGCCTGAACAACCTGTTTGCGGATAATGGCTTGGATGACGGCTATGCGACCAACCTTTACTTTCCGGCTGACCCGCTGCAAATGAAAGCCTGTCTGGAAACCATCTTTTTTAACCCAGGCTTACGTTTTGTCTTCTCGACCCGCTCTAAAGTACCGGCTATTTTGAATGCTGACGGCCAGGAGTACTTTGGCGGCGACTACAAATTCGTTTCCGGCAAAGATGAGATTATCCGGGAAGGGACCCAAGGCTATATCGTCAGCTTCGGCGAAGCGTTGTATCGGGCATTGGACGCGGTAGAACGTCTAAAACAACAAGGCATTGACGTCGGCTTGATCAACAAACCGACCTTGAATGTCATTGATGAGGAGATGATGGTTAAAATCGGCAATTCGCCGATGGTGTTGATTGTCGAGTCGTATAACCGGAAAACGGGATTGGGCAGCCGCTTTGGCTCCTGGTTGCTGGAGCGCGGGCTTACACCAAAGTACGCGCATATTGGCACCCACAAAGAAGGTTGCGGCGGCCTGTGGGAACAGTTCCCGCATCAAGGCATCGATCCGGCAGGGATTATGGACAAAGTTAAGGCTATGCTTAACGCTTACGATTAACCCAGCAATACCAGCCGTAAATAGTCATTCCATCGAATAGAACATCGACTGGATGACGTTTATCAACAAACTTGGATAAATACCCAGCCAGACCAGCAGCACCGCTAAACCGGCAAGTGTTGCTGTGGAAATCCAATCTTTGGCCGGTTTGATTGCTTCCGCTTCGGCGTTCATCGACATCACCACGATGATTCTCAAGTAATAATAAAGCCCCAGGCCGCTGCCGACGATAATGGCGGCCAACAATCCCCACAACCGCCCGTCGGCGGCGCTGGTAAAGAGATAGAATTTGCCGATAAATCCGGCAGTCAGCGGAATACCTGCCAGCGACAGCAGCATCAGGGTAAAAACCGCCGCCAACCGCGGTCTTCGCCAAAACAGCCCGCGATAAAAAGCGATGTCATCGGCCTCCATTTGCGGCGTCGAAAGCACCGAAATAACCCCGAAAGCGCCTATCGTGGTAATGAAATAAGCCGACAGATAAAAGCTGACGGACTCTACCGCCAATGCGGAAGATATGCTTCCGCCTGCAATGAATGCGACCAGCAGATACCCCATGTGCGCGATGGATGAATAAGCCAGCAAACGTTTAACATTGTTTTGCAGCAGCGCCAGCAGATTGCCGCCAATTATAGATAGACCGGCAATGACGCTGAAAACGGTCAGCAACGGCGTGTAATCATAACCATAGGTACTGAGGAAATATCTAAACAGCAAGGCGAAAACGGCGCCTTTTGAAACGGTGGCGATAAATGCGGTAATCGGCGCGGGCGCGCCTTCGTAGACATCCGGCGTCCATAAGTGAAACGGCGCCAGGGAAAGCTTGAAGCCCAACCCGGCCACGATCAGGAGTGTTCCGCTTAAAATCATCGCGTTGATATTATCCCGGCTCGTGAGATAGCCGCCGATGGCGCTGAAATTAAGCTCACCGCACCGCGCATAAATCAGCGCCATGCCCATCAGCAGGAAAGCCGAAGACACACCTGACAGGACCAGGTATTTGACCGCAGCCTCCAGCGGCCGTGCCTGATTGAGCGGATAGCCGATCAGCACAAACAGGGAGATGCTGAGTATTTCAAGCCCGATAAAAAAGCTCGCAAAATGACTGCTGCAAACCAGCACTGAAGCGCCCAATAATGCGGTCAGCAACAGCAGCGGAAGTTCTTCGTGCTCGCCTTCGCGAGCTTTGAAATAGTCATAGCAAAACCCCAATACCGCCAGACCTCCGGACAGCAACAGCGCCATATAGAACAGAGAGTAGGCATCCACCAGCATCAATAACGTTGCCCGAACCGGACTCTCCCACGATGCAAAGCCCAGCGATAACAGCGCTATGATGATGCCGACAGCGGCAATGCCAAAAACCAAGGCGAAACTGCGCCTGACGGCAATGCTGAGCATGACGGCTATTGAGGCTGCGGCGAGCGTGACGATAGGCGCAAGGGCGATTAACTGGTTAATGTTCATCAGCGCCCCATCACAACGAAGTTTTGCATTTCCTGCTTCAATGCAGGGCCCGATACGTCCAATACGGCTTGAGGATTTAGGCCAAGCCAGGCAGTGACAAGCACCAGCAAGCCTAGCGATGCCCATTCGCGGCGGCCGACGTCGGTCAAAGAAGAATGCCCCGACAGCGGGCCGTAAAAGGTCTTTTGTACCAGAATAAGCGCATAAACCGGAGCCAGAACAAGCACCAAGGCCGTCACGGATGCCAATACTTTATTGACGCTGAAAGCCCCCTGCAACACCAGGAATTCGCCAATGAAATTGCCCAATCCCGGCAGGCCCAGCGAGGCCACCGCAAAAAACAACGCCAACGCCGACAGGCGGGGCATAACAAGCCACAGCCCCCCCATATTGCCCATTTCCCGGGTTTGCAGGCGTTCCTGCAGAGCACCGGCAATCATAAACAATGCCGAAGCGCTGATGCCGTGAGCCAGCATCGTGATGACCGCACCCTGCAAGGCGAGCAAGTTCCAGGAAAATACCCCAAGCAGGATAAAGCCCATGTGACTGACGCTGGTATAGGCAATCAACCGTTTCAGATCGGACTGCGCAAAAGCCATCATCGCCGCATAAAGCGCGCTGATTGCGCCTATCGTCATCGCGACCGGGGCAAACTGATGCGCCGCATCCGGAAACAACGGGATGACGAAGCGCAGCAAGCCGTAAGCGCCGGTCTTAAGCATGACGCCTGCCAAGATCACGCTACCGCCGGTTGGAGCCTGGGTATGGGCATCAGGCAACCAGGTATGAAACGGCATTGCCGGCAGCTTGACGGTAAACGCGATGAAAAAGCCCAGCATCAGCCAAAAGGCGGCATCGGGGTCAAGCGCCGTATTGAGCAATTCAAAATAATCGAAACTATAAGCCCCGGTTTGGTTACGGTGTATCAGCGCCAAAGCCACAATCGCCAGCAGCAGCAAAAGACTGCTCACTTGGGTAAAAATGAAAAACTTTATGGCCGCATAAGTCCTGTTTTCATGACCCCAGATGCTGATCAGAAAATACATCGGGATAATCATCAATTCCCAGAAGAAAAAAAACAGGAACAGGTCAACCGCCAGAAACACGCCGACGGTGCCGGCCAGACACGCCAGCAGATTAAAGAAAAAGAGCCCCTGTCGAATCTTTATTTCGTTCCATGAACTGCCGACCGCCATAAACCCGAGCAACACCGTCAGCGTTATCAGCAGCAGACTGAGACCATCCATCGCCAAATGAAAATGGATGCCGAAGCGTGGAATCCACGGGCCGTAAAAATCGCCAAACCAGGCTGATGACGGACCGTCTACCTGTTCCGCCACCGAATATGGCACTACCAGCAGCACAGCCTCAACCGTCAGCGTAACGATAGCCGCCCAACGCGGCGCTATCGGACTCCAGCGCTCAGAGAACCAGGCGGCAAATCCACCCAGCAGCAAAGTAACAATAAGCACAAACAGTATCACGACAACCATCCTATCGCGATAATGACCGCGACGCCGAGCGCCATTGATGAGGCGTACCAGCGGATACGCCCGGTCTGGGATGCGCCGGCCATCATGTAGCCTCCCCGGCTGATCAATGCTATCGCAGTGTATACGCCATCCACCGCATCGTTTTTATTGACTTTGGCTATGGCTTTAAAGGGCCGCACCAGCAATGCGCCATAAAGTGTATCCATGCCCCAGCCGTTAAAACAGAACAGCCGCATGTGGTTTATCCAGCTTGAACCGGCAAGACGCTGAGCGGAAAAGGTGCCTGTGAGATAAAACAATGCCGCGATCAACACGCCAAAAAAAGGCGACGCTACGGTGATGACCGCAACAAGATCAAAAGCGTGGTCAGGGTTAAATAAAACAGGGAATACGGAATCCAGCGGGATTTTCAGCATGCCGCCAAACAGCGCCAACGCACCCAGCAAGACCAGCGGCACGCTCATTTGCCAACCGAGCCGGGTTTCAATGACAGGGCGTTCCCTGCCGAAAAAGACCACGAAGATCAGACGGAAACTGTAGACGCCGGTGATGATTGCGCCCAGGCAACCTGCCGCCCATAAACCGGGGGAGTCATCAAAGGCTGCCAGCAGAATCTCGTGCTTGCTGTAAAACCCGGAGGTAAAAGGCAATGCGGATAGCGCGGCACTGCCTACCATAAAACTCCAGAAAGCCAGGGGCATGGCTTTGCGCAGTCCGCCCATCTTGAAAATATTGTGCTCGTGATGGAAACAGAAAATCACCGCGCCGGCGGCGAGGAACAACAGCGCCTTGAAGAAGGCATGGGTCAGCAGGTGAAAGATCGCCGAAGACCAGGCACCGACGCCCAAAGCGAGAAACATGTAACCGATCTGGCTGATCGTTGAATAGGCCAGAATGCGCTTGATGTCGGTCTGGACAAGCGCGGAGCAGCCGGCCATCAATAAGGTGATCGCGCCAATCACGGCGACTGCGAATTGAACCGGCGGCGACATCGTAAATAAGGCATTCGTTCTGGCGATCAGGTAGACGCCCGCAGTGACCATGGTGGCCGCATGAATCAGCGCGCTGACCGGCGTCGGGCCAGCCATCGCGTCGGGCAGCCAGGATTGTAGCGGCAATTGCGCGGACTTGCCCAGCGCTCCGCCCAGCAGCAAGGCTGCGGCGGCAACAGGCAACAGGGTGCCAGGAGTCCACTGGCTCGTAGCTCGGAGCATCAGAGTCTGAATATCAAACGTGTGCAGCTGCGTGAACAGCAGGAACAATCCTATCAATAAAGCCGTGTCCCCTACCCTGGTCATCACAAATGCCTTGCGGGCAGCATGGCCGTTGTCCGGGTTTTCATACCAGAAGCCGATCAGCAGATAACTGCCCAAACCGACACCTTCCCAGCCCAGATAAAGCAGCGCCAGATTGTCCGCCAGCACCAGCATCAGCATCGCGGACACGAACAGGTTCATATAGGCGAAAAAACGCGCATAGCTTTGATCGGACTCCATAAACCCGGCGGCATACAGATGAATCAAAAAGCCGACGCCGGTTACGACAAACAGCATCGTGACCGACAACGCATCGAGATAGAAGCCGAAGGGTATCGACAGTTCGTCAACTTCCATCCAACCGCCCAATACCAGATGGTAGGGCACCATCGTTCCATTTAGGAACTCGGCCCCGATCAGCACGGCCAATACTGCCGAAACAGCCACACTGCCGACGCCCACCCAGGCAACCAGCGATTTGGAAAGCCGCTCACCCGCCAATACCAGAATTAAAAATCCGAGGAACGGAAACAATGGCACCCAGCCTAGTAATTCGATCGCTTTCATCTCCTCTCCTTTTCCTCATTCCCACGCGCCGCGTGGGAATGCCGGTAAGGCGCGCTGCGCCGCGAGTTACCGTCAGTATCTAGAAATGCACATCGTACCAATACGGGACGCAGCGCGTCCGGCACTGCGTTCCCACGTAGCACGTGGGAACGAGAAGGGTTTCCAGTCTCGCAAAGCTGCGACTTGCATGGATGCAGGAGGTACGACTCCAAGGATGGGGGAGGTAGAATCGCGTCTGGAACAGCGATCGAGAGCAACGCAGGAGCGGTTGCCGAAATCTTCGTCATCTGGAATCCCAAGCTGGAGCTTGGGATCCAACGTAAATCCTAGCAGCAACAAAGGCACCCAGCCTAGCAGTTCGATCGCTTTCATCCCCTACCCTTTCATCTCATTCAGCGAATCCGCATCCAGCGTATGGAAACGGCGGAAGATTTGCAGCGCCAAGCCCAAGCCGACGCCCACTTCCGCTGCCGCCAGCGTTAAGATCAGCAAGAACATGATTTGCCCATCCGCCTCTCCCCATCGTGATCCCGCCACAATAAAAGCCAAACCGGTAGCGTTGAGCATGACTTCCAGGGACATCAAAATCATGATCAAGTTGCGCCGCACCAATACCCCGATTAACCCCAGCACAAACAGCACGACCGACAGCAACAGGCCATGTTCCATCGGAATCCCAGTCACGGCTTTTCCCCGTTTTTTGTTATCTTGAGCATCGGTTTTCCCACGTGATAAGCGCCGACCAGCCCGGCCAGCAACAATATCGAGACCAGTTCCACCGCCAGCAGATAAGGGCCGTATAATGCTATCCCCACCTGCTTGGCGCTCACGACGCGGCCGGTGTCGGCATCGCCGCCAGACACCACGATGACCAGCATTTCGACTAACAAAATCAATGCCAGCAGCGACGGACCGCCCCAGATACCCGGCTGTAGCCAAGCCCGCTCCTGCTCTATGGTTTTTTGCCCTTGATTGAGCATCATGATCACGAAAACGAACAGCACCATAATGGCCCCCGCGTAAATAATCACTTCCAACACGGCGGCAAAATACGCTCCAAGCAGAAAGAACAGCACGCCAACGGCCAGCAGGGACAAAATCAGGTACAGCAAGCCATGCACCGCATTGAGCCGGGTGATCATCATCACTGTCGCGAAAACCGCAACGGCGGAAGTGATATAAAACAAAGTTATAACCATAAACATCTCTCTATCTTTTTGTTGTTAATAGTTCCCACGCGGCACGATCATCTTTATACACATCTCGAAGTAGGCCGGAATAAGCCGGTTCGAGCGACAGCGAGAACTGGCGTTTCCGGCAAACACCTCCCGAATTCGCCGGAAACGCCACCTCGCGCTACGCGCTTGGATGGTCTTATTCCGGCCTACGTCTGGAGCGTCTGCTACTGCATTCCCACGCCGGAGCGTGGGAACGATAAAATCACGGCAATAAGGTTTTCACATCGACCGGCGGAGCCTCATTTTCAGCCTGGCCCTTGGCCTTGCCTCCGATCGTCATCCCGGCAACCCGGTAAAAATTGTAATCGTGATACTTTCCAGTGCCATCGATCAATAAATGCTGCTTTTCGTAAACCATGTTCTGCCGGTCGTATTCGCACATTTCAAAATCAGGTGTCAGTTGAATGGCATTGGTCGGGCAGGCTTCTTCGCAAAACCCGCACATGATGCAGCGGGAAAAATTGATGCGGAAAAACTCGGGATACCAGCGCCCGTCCGCATCCTCGGCCTTCTGCAACGCGATGCAATCCACCGGACAGGCTACCGCGCACAGATTGCAGGCAACGCAACGCTCTTCGCCGTCAGGGTCGCGGGTCAGCACGATGCGTCCGCGGTAGCGGGGAAACAGCGCCGGTTTCTGTTCCGGGTATTCCACCGTATCCGGCTTGACGAAGGTATGTTTCAAAACTTCCCATAATGATCGCAGTTGGCTTAACATCGTTTTATCCTTTTTGCGCTGGTTCCCAAGCTCCAGCTTGGGAACCCAGAGGGCGAAGCTCCAGCTTCGCAAGACGGGAAGCTAGAGCTTCCCTCACCGAATTCCCAAGCTGGAGCTTGGGAACTAGCGAATGATCGCAGTTGGCTTAACATCGATTTCTCCCTCTCCGATTCATAATTTATGAATTTTTTACTCACCACGAAGACACGAAGAAAAACTTAAACTTCGTGTCCTTCGTGTCTCGGCAATTGCTCCTGCATTGCTCTACCTCCTACATCCATGTAGTCGTTCGTGGTTAATAACAGGACCTGACATCATCTTAACCTTGCAATGACAAGACGACGCCGCCGGTCACCAGCAAATTCAACAGCGCCGCCGGCAGCAGCACTTTCCAGCCAAAGGCCATCAGTTGATCGTAGCGGGGCCTTGGCAGCGCCCCCCGCAACAGAATAAAGAACATGATGCCGACAGCGGTTTTCAGGCAAAACCATAGCAGCGGCGGCAGCCAAGGCCCCAGCCAGCCGCCGAAAAACAGCGTCACCATCATCGCCGAACCGAGCGTAATGCCGAGATATTCGCCGACGAAAAACATGCCGAATTTCATGCCGGAATACTCGGTATGAAAGCCGGCCACCAGTTCCTGTTCGGCTTCCGGCAGGTCCAGCGGCGCCCGGCGGCTCTCGGCGACGACGGCAATCAGGAAGATGACAAAACCGAAAAATTGGGGAACGATGAACCAGCCGTCGCGCTGGGCCTCGACAATCTCCCTTAAATTAAAGGTGCCGGACAGCATCACCACGCCCATGATCGAAATGCCCATGAACACCTCGTAACTGACGGTTTGCGCCGCTGCACGAAGACCGCCCAGCAGCGAGTATTTGTTGCCGGACGCATAGCCGGCCAGCACGATGCTGTAGACCGACAGCGAGGACAGCGCCAAAAAGTAAAGCAGCCCGAAGTTGAAATCGATGATGCCGACGCCCGGCGCAAAGGGGATCACGGCGAAACCGGTCAGCATGGCGATGAATACAATGGTCGGGGCCAGCACGAATACCGGCTTGTCGGCGAAAGGCGGTATCCAGTCCTCCTTGAAGAACATTTTGATCATGTCCGCCACCACCTGCATCAACCCGAACGGCCCGACCCGGTTGGGCCCCAAGCGATCCTGCCAGAGCGCCAGCAGGCGGCGTTCCACCCAAATCAGCATAGCCGCGACGACGATCACCGAGACCAGAATGCCGATGATGTCGGCTGTATCGCCGAGGCTCGCATTCATAACCGGCCCTCCTGGTTTACTTTCTTTAAAGTTACCTGTGTCCAATTTTTCATGGACTGGAATTCCGGCAGTCCCGCAGTGATACCAAGCAATCCTTGAGGCAAGGTAGATTCGATCTGCACCGGAATCTTAAGGATCGATATGCCTAAAAGGCTGCTGATTTCCACTGGGTCGCCGCTATCGACTTTTAATGTTTCCGCGTCCAAAGTATTCAGCAAGACACAGAAAGCGGGCAGCCGTTCTACTATCGATGGCGATTGCAGGCTTAATTCCTCGCTGCCGAAAATGTGCGGCAACGGCATAATCCTCCACCGGCCTTGTTCCGGTTTGAATGCTGGCGGAATGTCGCCGAACCAAGCCAGCGTACCTGCCGCCGCTTCAATCAATCGTACACCGGGATCGCCGCCGCGCAGATGGCCGCCTGTTTGCTGCTGGAGTTTGTTGATCGCCTGATTGGAATTCCATCCCGGCGACCAAATGACCGGCAATAAAGCCGGCGGGACTTGCCCGGTGTCGCCTTCCATCGAAAAAGCGAACGGCGTTTCCGGATCATCCGGCTGGCCGGGTTCGCTGACCTTGATGTCGGCATGCATCGCGGTACGACCGCTGTAACGGTGGGGCTGCCTGGGGATCTTGCTGCTCTTGACGGTATAATCCGACCTCGGCGCGGCCTGGATGATGGCGGCAAGATCGGGGAATGCGCTTGCGCAAGCCGCCGTAAGGGCATCGTGATGCTGCCATCGCGAACCGTCCATGCCACCCAATACTGTTGACTTTAGAACACGCGCCCCTTCTCCCTCAGGGAGAAGGTTGGGATGAGGGGATTTAAATAAGTTTTCTTCCTTATTTTGACTTCCCCTCACCCAACCCTCTCCCTCTGGAGAGGGCTTTAAGTCAACCATATCATCCATGACACTCGTCAACCACTGCCAGCTGCCGCGCACCGGCTCTGTTGCGGGGTAAATCGGGAAATAACGCTGCCCACGTCCTTCATTATTGACCCATGTGCCTTCGGATTCGGCGAAAGTCGCCGCAGGCAGCAGTAACTCGGCTTGCTCAGCAGTTTTATTTTCCAGGCTGTCGATGACGACCACATGCGTGACAATTTCCAGAAACATGTCCACCTCGTGACCCGGCACCCGACGGTAAAGATCGTTCTCAAGAATAATCACGCTATCGGACAAACCGCCGCCGACTCGTTCGAAAGCCTGTTGCAAACCGGTCCCGCCCATGATTGCCAAACCGAGGCTGTTGCATTCGGGAACGGTAAACGTCAGTTGTTTGTCTGTTGCCGGCAGCGCCTTGGCGACGTTATAGGCCGCCTGAATGACGTCGAGGCTTGCACAACTGGTTCCCGATACGATCAGCGGACGTTTGGCCTGCTTCAGGCTGTCGGCAATGATTACTGCCAACGATTGTTCGACATCGCCCAAAGCGGTAGGCGCGGGAGCCGACTCATCAAGACAATGGGCAATCGCAAAGCCCAGGCGGGCAATGTCTTCCGGGCTACCTCGATAAGTGCTCGCGGCCACGTCATCCAAGCGGGTTGCGCAAATGCCGGCAATAAACACAGGGGTTTGGGCTCGGCTCTCCAGATTCCTGACCGCCGCATCCTGCCAGGGTAATAGGTGCAGGGTACCGGCCAAGTCGAGTGATGCATTACGCGCCGCCTGCCTCAGCGAAAGCGCCAGCCTTGGAGCGCTGTGGGTTACGTCTTCGCCGAGAATCAACACGACATCGGCCTGTTCGACTTCCCGCAGCGACGGGGAATGGATGCCGCCATGACGCATCAGTTCAACAATAGCGTTAAGCAGGGTATGTTCCGTATCCTCCAAACCGAGGAAGAAATTTTCTTCTCCAACCAGCGTGCGCAACGCAAAATTGGCTTCCAGCGAGGCGCGGGGCGAACCGATGCCGATTACCGGTTTGTCGGCTTTCAGCAGCTCGCGGAAATGACTTTCCGCCGCCTCGGCGCTGATGTCCTGAGCGTTGAGCCGCGGTTTAAGGATGCGCTTGGGACTGTTGACAAAACCGTAACCGAAGCGCCCCCGGTCGCAAAGAAAATAGCCGTTGACCTCGCCGTTATAGCGGTTGATCACGCGCCTGAGTGTTCCGTAGCGCTCGCCGGGAGCGGTGTTGCAGCCCAGGCCGCAATGCGCGCAAACCGACGGCGCGGTCTGCAAATCCCACTTCCGCGCATAGTGGGCGCTGAAGGTTTTGTCGGTGAAGACGCCGGTAGGACAGACTTCGACCAGATTGCCGCTGAATTCGCTTTCCAGCGCGCCGTCCTCAAATCGGCCGAAATAGACGTTGTTGTGTATGCCGAAGACCTGGAGATCATTCCCACCGGCATAGTCATCGTAGAACCGCACGCAGCGGTAGCAGGCAATGCAGCGGTTCATTTCGTGATTGATGAAAGGGCCAAGATTCTGGTTGTTATGGGTCCGTTTCAGCCCACGGTAGCGCCTGGAAGTGTGGCCGGTCATGACCGTCATATCCTGCAAATGGCATTCGCCGCCTTCTTCGCAGACCGGGCAGTCGTGCGGATGGTTGGTCATCAGCAGTTCGATGTTGTCGCTGCGATATTGCCGCGCCTGTTCTGCGGCGATGGAAACCCTCATCGCCTCCGCTACCGGCGTCATGCAGGCCATGACCAAGCGCCCGCGTTTGTCTTCGGCATCCTTGTACTGGATGACCGCGCATTGCCGGCAGGCACCCACCGAACCCAGCGCCGGGTGCCAGCAAAAATACGGCAGATCAAAACCCAATGACAAGCAAGCGGACAGCAGGTTGCTGCCATCCTGAACGTCATAAGGCTGACCGTCGATTTCGATGCGGGCCATTACGTAGGCTCCCTATTGGCGGTAATGTAGCGTTCGAAATCGGCGCGGAAATATTTAAGCGCGCTTTGCAGCGGCTCCATGGCTCCGGGGGCCAACGCGCAAAACGTATTTCCCGGCCCCAGCATATGAGTTAGTCCGGCCAGAGTATCAAGATCTTCGATACAACCTTTCCCTGCGATGATGTCTTTCAGCAAGGTCACCGTCCACGGAAGACCGTCCCGGCATGGCGTGCACCAGCCGCAGGATTCCTGGGCAAAAAACTGTTCCAGGTTCAGCACCATTTGCACCGGGCAGGTCTTGTCATCGAGCACGATGATGACTCCGGTACCCATGCGGCTTCCGGCTTTGGTTACGGCCTCGTAATCCATGACTACATCCAGGTGTTCGGCCAGCAAGAAATCGGTCGACGCGCCGCCGGGCAAAAAACCGCGCAGCTTGTAGCCGTCGCTCATGCCACCCGCGTGTTGTTCGATGATTTCCCTGATCGGCGTGCCCATCGGCAGTTCCCATAAACCGGGAGATTTAACGCGGCCGCTTGCACCGAACAGCTTGGTGCCCTTATCGGCGCCTAGTCCCAAACCCTGATACCACTCGACGCCGTAATGCAAAATATGCGGCACGTTGCACAAGGTTTCGACGTTATTGACCACGGACGGCTTGCCCCAAAGCCCGCTGACCAGAGGGAACGGCGGCTTGGCTCGGGGCGTGGCCCGCTTCCCTTCCAGCGCATTGAGCAGCGCCGTTTCCTCGCCGCAGATATAGCGCCCCGCACTGGTATGCAGGACTATCTCCAGGTTGAACGCGGAATTCAAAATATGCTCGCCCAGGTATCCTTTAGACCGGGCTTCCAGCAAAGCATTTTCGAGACGAAGCTTGGCAACGTGGTATTCCCCGCGCAGGAAAATATAGGCCTTCTGGGCCTGAATGGCGTAGGCGGCAATGATCATGCCCTCGATCAGCTGGTGAGGGTCCTGTTCCAGCAGTAGCCTGTCTTTGAACGTTCCCGGTTCCATCTCATCGGCATTGGCAATCAGGTAGCGCGTTTGGGATAAATCATCTACGGGAACCAGGCTCCATTTGAGCCCGGTGCCGAATCCCGCGCCGCCCCTGCCGCGCAGGCCGGCATCCTTGACCCATTGCTGCACGTCTTTCGGCTGCAATTCGGCGATTGCCTTGCGCAGGCCTTGATAACCGCCGGTACTCTCGTAATCGGCCAGCGTGGCGAAGGCGCGATCCGGGCGGATGTTTTTAGTCAGCGGTTTATCCAAAGTTTCCATAGCGGGTTACCTTTTGAAAATCTCATTAATCGCGTCTTCCGTGACACTAAGCAGGAGTTCATTGCCGACCATCACTACAGGAGCATGATCACAGGCACCCAGGCAGACAATCGGCAATACCGTGTATTCGCCGTCCGCTGACATTTGACCTATGTCGACATTCAAATGCCGGCACAAGCGTTCCTGCACCTGGTCGCTGCCCAGCATCCAGCAGGAAACGCTGTTGCAATAATGAATGACGGTCTTGCCGACGGGCCGACGGTAAATCAGGTTGTAGAAAGTCGCCACCGCTTCCAGCTGCGCCGGCGACATGTCCAGCAGCTCGGCCACGGCAACCAGGCATTCGTCGGAAACCCAGCGCCGGTGTTTCTGGACGATTCTCAGCGCCTCGATCGAGACGGCGGTTTTATCTTCGTAATGATCCATCTCGGCATTAATCTCGCGGATTTCGGCGAGGCTTAAACCTTCAAATTTTTCCGTTTGCCCGTTCATTTCAGCGGTCCACGTCGGCCATCACAAAATCGATGCTGGCCAATATCGCCACCAGGTCGGCGACCATCATTCCCCGGCACATCTGCGGAATCATCTGCAAATGCGGGAAAGACGGGGTGCGGATACGGGTACGGTAGGACATGGTGCCGCCGTCGCTGGTCAGGTAGTAGGCGTTCAAGCCCTTGGTCGCCTCGACGGTTACACAAGACTCGCCGGCAGGAATCACCGGCCCCCAGCTCACAGCGAGAAAATGCTGGATCAGGGTTTCTATGTCATGCAGCGTTTTCTCTTTGGGCGGCGGCGTGGTCAATGGATGGATGGCCTTGTACGGCCCTTCCGGCATGTTATCCAGGCATTGCCTGATGATGCGAAGGCTCTGGCGCATCTCCTCGACCCGCACGGTGCAACGGTCGTAGCAGTCGCCGCGATTGCCGGTGGGTATTTCAAATTCGTAATTTTCGTAACCGGAATAAGGCCGCGCTTTGCGGTAATCCCAGGCCAATCCGGTGGCTCTGAGACCCGCTCCGGTCACGCTCCAATCAATGGCTTCCGCCGTGGTGTACGCGCCGATGCCCTGGGTGCGGCGCTTGAGCGTGCTGTTTTGCAGAACCAGCTTGTCGTATTGGTCCAGCCGTCCAGGCAAATAGTCGACAAACTCGCGTATGCGTTTGTCCCAACCTTTAGGCAAATCCATCGCAACGCCGCCGATCCGGAAGTAACTGGAATGCATGCGCGCGCCGCTGATCGATTCCAAAATATCGAACACCTTTTCGCGGTCGATAAACATATAGAAGATCGGCGACATCTGGCCCAAATCCTGGGTATAAGTGCCGTAAAAAAGCAGGTGGCTGGCAAGGCGGTAGAGCTCGCAGATCATCACGCGGATGACTTGAGCGCGCTCAGGAACATCGATTCCGGCCAGTTGCTCGACGCTAAGCACATAAGGCAGGTTATTCATCGAGCCGCCCAGATAATCGACTCTGTCTGTGTAGGGTATGTAGGTATGCCAGGACTGGCGTTCGCCCATCTTTTCCGCGCCGCGGTGGTGATAGCCGATGTCGGGCAACGCATCGACAATCTCTTCCCCATCCAGTTGCAGCGCGATACGGAATACGCCGTGTACGCTGGGATGATTGGGACCCATATTCAGGAACATGAAGTCACTGTCCTCGCTATGCCGCCGCATGCCCCAATCCTCCGGCACGAAGCGCAACGCATCCTGTTCGATTTCCTGCTGCTGGTCGGAAAGACTGAAAGGCTCCATTTCGGTCGCACGGGCATAATGATCCTTGCGCAGCGGATGCCCCTGCCAGGTCGGCGGCATGATGATACGTTTGAGATGCGGGTGGCCGTCAAAGACGATGCCGAACATGTCCCATACCTCTCTCTCGTACCAATTGGCCGAGGGCCATATGTCGCTGATCGTCGGCAAGGACAAATCGGCTTCGGTCAACGCAACCTTGAGGCGAATATCCTCGTTGCGGTCGAACGAAAGCAAATGATAGACGACGGTAAATTCACTGTCCGGGAGTCCTTGCCGGTGACTGCGCTGACGCTCGTCGACGGCTGTCAGGTCGAGCAGCAGTGCATAGGAAGGTTTTAAATAGCTGAGAATCGCGCGCAGGTTTTGCTTCGGAAGCCAAAGCGTGGTTATACCGTCGCGGGTCGGCTGGATGGTAAAGCCATTGACGCCTGTCTGTTCCGTCAGTTCGCGCACGATTTGCGGCGAGCCGGAAGGAATATCGATGTTGTCAGCGTTACTGTCCAATGTATTCCCTCCTCATTCATAACAGGTAAATCGGTTATAAAATAGCCGTAGGGCGTGCCGTGCGCGCCTTAAGGTTCTAAAGGCGCGCACGGCACGCCCTACGGCACACTCATTGCCTACATCCATATAAGCAATGCAGTCGTTCATGGTGAATAATAAGAAATTACCGGTTGAGCTATATCTCGTCCGGATCTTCTCAACTGCCGCGTACGCATCCGTTCTTCCGTCAGTAAATCACGGTAACTGGGTTGAGGTGCTTTGATCACCGTTTGATCGCCGACCACCCAGCTTAACGGCCGCCTTTCCTTGCCTATCGCGTCCTGCAACAGCATCAGGCCTTGCAGCAAAGCCTCCGGCCGGGGCGGACAGCCCGGCACATAAACATCCACCGGCAAGAACTTATCCACTCCCTGCACGACGCTGTAAATGTCATACATCCCGCCGGAGTTGGCGCAGGAGCCCATCGATATGACCCAGCGCGGCTCCAGCAGTTGATCGTAGAGCCGCTTGACCACCGGCGCCATTTTCCGGAACACCGTGCCGGAAATGACGATCAGATCCGCCTGGCGCGGCGACCCCCTAATCACTTCGGAGCCGAAGCGGGCAAGGTCATGACGGCTGGTGAATGCAGTCGCCATCTCTACGTAACAACAAGACAGGCCGAAGTTAAAAGGCCAGACGGAATTGGATTGTCCCCAGGCGACCATGTCCTCAAGCCTGGCGAACAGGAAATTGCGGCGCAGCGCTTCTTCATAAGTCTGCTGTCCGGGTTGGGGGGCGGGATCAGTCTCCGCTTTGGTTAGAGTCCAATGCATAATTTTTCCTATGGCTTGCTGTTGCGTTGTCTGCGGGTGCGCCAATCGAGAGCGCCTACAGCCCACAGGTAAATTAATGCCGCAATTAAAACACTGATAAAAATCAGCGCTTCGATAAAACCGGACCAGCCGGATTCCTGCAAGGCCACCGACCAGGCAAACAGGAATACGCTTTCCATATCGAAAATAACGAAAAAGATCGCGAGCAAATAAAACTGAACGGAAAAGCGGATATGAACATCGCCCGCCGGAACAATCCCAGATTCAAAGGGTTCGTCAGCGGCTTTAGCACGATGTCTTTGTCCCAGCAGGTGCGCACCGCCAAGCATGATGCCGGTAATAGCGACGACGGCGCCGAAATAGATAATCAGCGGGAGCAGATTGGCGGCGAGAATGGCTTCGGAGTTATTCACATTAGAGAGCCTCGTTTTATCACTCATAAATTAAAGATATGATCTCTACTACAGGAGACTTTTACCCTCCCCTTATTGCCGTATCTTAAATCTCTTGAATTGCGCACAATAAGAGCTGTTAGCCATTCTATGTAGCAATGAGATAAAAAAAAATGCGTACAAGTACCTATGGCGGTTGGACAGTGATGAGAACAATATAATCATTGCTTTTGGACGAATGAGCCCTTCGACTGCGCTCAGGAGAGCCTTGCTGGATCGTCCTTGTAGTCATCTTCGCCAGGACTGCCCCTGTTCGAAATGCGCCATGATTTTTCCAACGCAACTTTGGCAGCATTGTCGTAATCAATGCACCGAGCCAGAGCGGTTACAATTCGGTTTGATTTTTCAATCACAGGAGAGCGACTGATGAATATTGCTTCCACCCCTATTGAAACCCCGCAGTGGGTTTGTCAACAATGCGGCTACAACATGATCGGCCAGATGCCCGACATTTGTCCATTTTGCGGAGCCAGCCATGACCGCTTCATGGCTTGGGATGATGCCGAAAACACCTATCGCGTCACCACCCACCCCGTGAATGATGTTGTCGGCCGGTTGATTTCCATGCCCAAACTGGGACTGGAGCATGCGGCCTATCGTGTTGAAACAGAGGCAGGCGCGGTCTGGATTGACTCGCCCTCGGCCTTCAACCGCGATCTGGCGCCGGTTAACGCCATTTTGTTCACCCATCATCATTTCATGGGCGCGTCCAATCAATACCGGCGCCTATGGAATGCGGAAGTATGGCTGCATGATCTGGATGCCAAACACCCTCTGGCGGCATTATTCGACGTCGACCGGCGCTTTACGGACGACTTCGCCGCCTACGGCATAGAGGCTCATCACATCGGCGGACACACATGGGGGTTTACTCTGTATATTTATCAGGATGTGTTGTTTATCTGCGACTATGTTTTTCTAACCGATGCCGGTATGCGCTTTAATCCATACGGACCCGCGCTCGAAACCGCAACGCATGCCCGGCGGATATATGACATCGTCAGCGGCAAAGCGCTAAAAACGGTCTGCGGCTATAACTACGTGACCAATTTTGCCGACTGGCTGGTTGAATTCGAGCGCCTTATTCCGAGCCGGTGAGGCCCCCTTTTAGAGTAATCCGCATGCGGCATTTTGCGATTGCCTGTTGCCTGGTTTTGCTTATTCAAGGTTGTGCAACCTTAAAACCTTACCCCGATTCTTCGCTGTCAGGCGAAGATGGAACGTGTCAACATTGGTTTGAAACCATTGAGGCCACGTTGGACGAATACGATTTAAATGACCCGGAAACCGTACGTATCAAC
This sequence comes from uncultured Gammaproteobacteria bacterium, assembly GCA_963814825.1. GTDB lineage: Bacteria > Pseudomonadota > Gammaproteobacteria > Methylococcales > Methylomonadaceae > Methylobacter_A. The sequence continues at coordinate 30,097 of CAWFEF010000003.1, forward strand.
GGTTTTCCTCATCTCAGAGTCAACCGTTTCCTGGCGTCGGTGGCCGAACGCACCACATCAACTGAAGCCTTTGCTGAATGGCTGGAACACATGCGGCAACTCGATTTGGCCGCAAAAAAGCTTGAGTTCACCAACTTGCCGCCCTCAGCTATGCAGCAGCTGGTTTCGAAAATGCCTGTAGCCGGATCCCTTGAACAAGCTTTGGAACATTGCGGCAAGCGCCTGAACCAGCTCAGTCTGAATAATCCCGAACATAAACAAAGACTCTTGGAACAGGCCCAAGTCCCCGACGCGTATCAAAGCTGGAAACGCGTTGCCGGCCTATACCCCTTGGCACGTTATGCAGCCGCTATCGCTATCGAACAGCTGCACCGGGACTTGGACGCCAGTTTTCAAATACCGTTGGAAAAACTGCCCCAACAGGGTACGCTTATCCGTTACAGCCCACCGCACAGCGATCCGTTACCTTCTGAACACATTGCCGCAATGCTGAGCTCGGCTTACGATAACCCCTTAAGGATTCCTCTCCTTAGTTCCTTGCAATTACAACAGTTGTTGGAGCATTTCGCGCCTGTATGGGAAATCGATACCCGCAACGATACCGATAAAATAGGCGCTGCCGTTCTGAACAGCGATAAGCAACCACGAATTGACATCAATCAGCCTACGACTTATGTCGCACATCGATATGCCCGTTGGCACGGCAGGGTGGTGTTGCAATTGATCTATCAAATCTGGCTGCCCGCGCGAGAGAAAACAGGCATGCTGGATTTATACGGTGGGCCGTTGGATAGTCTGATTTGGCGCGTTACTCTAGACTCCAAAGGTGTGCCTATCGCTTTCGACACTATTCATGCTTGCGGCTGCTATTACCTGCTTTTCCCCAGCCGGGAATACCGGGCGGTACCGCCGAAAGATAATGCAGAACCCGTGTTAAGCCCTAAATCCATACCAAGCATTTCGCCCGGTCAGCATTTGTTGTTGCGTTTACAAAGCCGTACGCATTACCTGCAGCAAGTGTCGTCCGTGGACGATACTTCCCGTGGCTATATGTTCCAAGATTTAGAACAGCTGCGTTCATTGCCGATGCCGAACGGCAGCAAGCGCAGTCTGTACGATCGGGACGGCATTATTGATGCCAGCGAACGCGCCGAACGGTTTCTACTTTGGCCTTACGGAATCGCAAGTCCAGGCGCTATGCGCCAATGGGGCACACACGCAATCGCCTTCATCGGCAGACGCCATTTCGATGATCCGTTTTTGTTAGAAAATTTGTTGGACAAGAAATGACCTATCAGGGCTTAACGAATTATCAATTCAAGACGGCGGCGAATGCTTTCCACACTTTTTGATAACTCCAAACAGTTAAACTTCTTGGCGTTTGACCGAGAATGCCTTAAGTTAGCATTCTTATGAGAGGGGACGAGACAACCAAAAGGACTTTGTCCCTTTCATTTTATGAATTTGACTGCTCGATTCAGGAGCAAAGGTGAAATCGGCAGATGATAATTCAATCCCAAATACAAAAGAAAAAAATATTTAAAGCGTTTGAGACGACGAAAGTTAAACACTTTAAGCCGTTGAACAGCCCGGAAGCGTGGCTGGCATTGTTTAAATTGTCTTCGGCCGCAACATCTTCTCCATCAACCTAAAGCCTTCTATCTGTGAGGCCATAACGGTATCGACGGCATTTGGAGTTCAAAGCTTGCTTTGACCGTTTAACCTAAAAAACACACCCGCTCAGCCCGGACGGCTTAATCCCTTATATTGCTTAACCAGCAAAAGCCAGCCCCACAACATCGACAGCAGCATGATGACTGTCCCCATCGCAAAAACCGCTTTGGCCAGCATGTGGTCATATTGCAAAAGACCGGACTCGGTCAAAAGGTATTCCCAGTCGTGAAAACCATAAGGCGAAGAATGGCCGAAATTACCGCCCAATAGCGGCAACTGCCCTGCCCGCGCATCATTCATATACGGCGCAATATCGAGAAAATTCTCGCCGACCCACCATAACGCAACCGATGAACCGAACGGATCGCGTGTTTTAAGCAATAACACGCCCGCACAGATTGCCGGCATCAACAGCTGCCCCAGCGTTCCGCCTAATGAGGTAATAAATGCGCCGAACGGCCTGAAAATAATATGTCCCGCTTCATGAAACGGCAGGTTGACCAGATGCAAGAAGGAGTTCCCGGCCGCATTGCTTTCGATGGATGCGCCGATCAGCTGCCAGCTCCAAATAATGAGGCCCGCCAAAATAATAGCCCTGCCTGAAAAATACGCCACCGTGGCTGGCTGCGCCTCTTGAAACAAAAACTGCGTCAGCGGCGGGGCTTCATCCTCTTCATACAGCGTCACAATGGGCGGCGGGTCGTCCTTCTGCTCGGTCTGCACCGGATGGTATTTCAGGTATTTTTCAAACACGATGCCGCAATGAGGACAGATTTCGCTTTGCGCTTGCAGCGTGTTTAGGCACTTGGGACAGTTCATAGTTTCCTTGGCAGATTGGATTAGACTCAATCCAACTTTACCCGGTTGCATCGCTTTTTGAAACCCGGAAAAGCATGAAAAGTGTCTGATTTAAATTTTAGGACATTTGGAGCCGCGACTTCAGTCGCGGTAATGGCTGATCACCATAGCGATCGCTCATGCGCGACTGAAGTCGCGGCTCCGTTTATGGTTTACCTGCCTTTTAAAGTAGATACCATGAGTATGTGCTATATTTCGCCGCCCACACCCGCTATCAGGAGATACCATGTTCAAACCCGTCACCCCTTTGTTGGCAGCCGATATTTTAATCGAATTGATCGACCAGCCCGAGCGGCCGTTCGTGCTGATCGAGCGCGCCTATCCGCCTTACGGTTGGGCGATTCCGGGCGGCTTTGTCGATGTCGGCGAAACCGTGGAACACGCGGCGATTCGAGAGGCCCAGGAGGAAACCTGCCTGGATATTACGCTGACGGCTTTGCTGGGTATTTACTCCAATCCCGCGCGAGATTCCCGCAACCATACCGTCACCGCCGTCTATATTGCCGAAGCGTCAGGAATGCCAACCGCCGCCGATGATGCGAAGAATTTCGGCATTTTTACCTTTGATAATCTTCCCGCCGTGCTGGCGTTCGACCATGCCCAAGTTGTGGAAGATTATAGGAATTACCGGATGACTGGAAAAGTTACGCCGTTGCGGGTGTAAATAAAAACCTTTGTCTATAAAAAGCACGAAAAATGGATCAAGGTAACTTTGGAGTACAAGGCTGGCCTTGTACTTATAAACCGTTCAAAGCCAGCTTTGCCTACATGGATGTAGGTAAGGGGCGTGAGCAGGAGCGGGAGCTTTGAACTCCGAAGTTACTCAAGCCTTTTCGTGCCTTTCGTGGACAATTCTTAACATCAATTACTCATCATCCACGACCGGCGGACAACTGCAAAACACATGCCGGTCGCCATAGACATTATCGATACGCCCGACCGGCGGCCAGTATTTGTCGTCATGCTGATCGCTGTTCGGAAAAAAAGCCTGTTGCTTGGAGTACGGCAGATTCCATTCTTCCAGCAGCAAACGATGCGTGTGCGGCGCGTTATGCAGCAGGTTATTTTCAGCATCGGCATCGCCGGTTTCTATAGCCTTGATTTCCTCGCGGATGGCGATTAACGCGGCGCAGAACCGGTCGATCTCGGCTTTGTTTTCGCTTTCGGTGGGTTCTATCATCAAGGTATCGGCGACCGGGAACGACACGGTGGGCGCATGAAAGCCGTAGTCGATCAGGCGTTTGGCGATGTCTTCGACGGTGACGTTGCAGGTCTTTTTGAACTCATGGCAATCGATGATGCATTCATGCGCGACCCAGCCGTTTTTGCCGGTGTATAAAATCGGGTAATGCGGTGCCAGCCGCTTGGCGATGTAATTGGCGTTAAGGATCGCGGTCAGCGTCGCGCGTTTTAAACCGGCGGCGCCCATCATCGCGATATAGGCCCAGGAAATGGTGTAGATGCTGGCCGATCCCCAAGGCGCGGCGGACACGGTGCCGACGGTGCCGTGCTCGCCTTTGGCCGGGTTGACGCCATCAACAACCGGATGGTCAGGTAAAAACGGAGCCAAATGCGCGCCCACACCTATCGGCCCAACGCCGGGACCGCCGCCGCCATGAGGAATGCAGAAGGTTTTATGCAGGTTAAGGTGGGCGACATCGGCACCGATTTTGCCGGGACGGCTCAAGCCTACCAGCGCATTGAAGTTGGCGCCATCCAGGTAAACCTGCCCGCCATGCTGGTGAACCAGGTCGCATATTTCCCGGAACGCCTGCTCAAACACGCCGTGCGTGGACGGATAGGTAATCATCAGCACGGCCAAGGTGTCTTTATATTCAGTCGTTTTCGCGCGCAAATCATCCAGGCTGACGTTGCCGTTTTCATCGCAGGCGACCACCACGACTTTAAGCCCGGCCATCGTTGCGCTGGCCGGATTGGTGCCGTGCGCGGAAGCCGGTATCAGGCAGATATGGCGTTGCGCCTGCCCCCGGACTTCATGATATTTGCGGATAACCAGAAGCCCCGTGTATTCGCCCTGGGAACCGGCGTTGGGTTGCAGCGAAAACGCATCGAAGCCGGTCAGGTCGCACAACATGTCTTCCAGTTCGGCAAACATCTGCTGGTAGCCGTGGGTCTGGTACAGCGGCGCGAACGGGTGCAGGCCGTTAAATTCGTAATAGGAAAGGGCCTGCATTTCCGTCGCGGCATTCAGCTTCATCGTGCAGGAACCCAGCGGGATCATCGAGCGGTCCAGCGCTATGTCGCGCCGGGCAAGGCGGCGCATATAACGCATCATTTCGGTTTCGGAATGGTAGCGGTCGAACAGCGGATGTTGCAGGATTTGATCGTTGCGTAACAGGTTTTCCGGGATGCACTCGCCTAGGGTCGCATCCAATGCGTTAATGTCGGGCAAGTCTGCCGTGGCCGATGCAAACACCTGCCAGACAGCCCTCAAATTGTTCCGCGTCGTGGTTTCGTCCAACGAGATGCCGATATGATCCGCATCGATCACACGCAGGTTGATACTGGCTTCCGCGGCCAGGGCGGCGATACGTTTGGCACGGTTCGGTGTGCTGATGACCAAGGTGTCGAAATAACACTCGCTCAGCACCTGATGGCCCAGCTGGGCAATGCCTGCGGCCAGGATTTGGGTATAACGGTGCACCCGGCCAGCAATCAGGCGCAGGCCTTCCGCTGCCGTGATAAACCGCATAAAACCCGGCGATGACTGCGAGCAGCACCTGGGATGTGCAGATATTGCTGGTGGCCTTGTCCCGGCGGATATGCTGCTCGCGGGTTTGCAGCGCCATGCGCAACGCAAGCTGGCCGTGGCTATCCTTGGACACGCCGATAATGCGGCCGGGAACCGAGCGTTTGTATTCGTCCTTGGTCGCAAAGTACGCGGCATGGGGACCGCCGTAACCCATCGGCACGCCGAAACGCTGGGAGTTGCCGACCACTATATCGACGCCGAATTCGGCAGGCGGTTTAAGCAGCACCAGCGCCAGCAAATCCGCCGCGACCGTGACCAGCGCCGATTTGGCCTGGGCTGATCGCGGTGACGGCAGCCAAGTCTTTTATTTCGCCGTTGCAGCCTGGATATTGCACCAGCAGCGCAAAAAAATCGTGTTGCTCCAGATCCTGATAAGGATCGGCGACGATAACCTCGTAACCCAAAGAGCGGGCGCGAGTCTTGATCACAGCGATAGTCTGCGGATGGCAATCCTGATCCACGAATATGCTGTTGGCTGTGCTTTTGGACAAGCGCCGCGACATGGTCATGGCTTCGGCCGCCGCCGTGGCCTCATCCAGCAGCGAGGCGTTGGCCAGCTCCATGCCGGTCAAATCGATAATGACTTGCTGAAATGTCGAGTAGTGCTTCCAATCGTCCCTGGCTGACTTCGGCCTGATAAGGTGTGTAAGCCGTGTACCAGGCCGGGATTTTCCAGCACATTGCGCTTGATCACCGCCGGCATGATGGTGTCGAAATAACCCATGCCGATCATTGAGGTGAACACCTTGTTGCGTTCGCGCATGATACGCAGATGCTTGATTACCGCGCGTTCGCTGATCGTTTCGGTCAGTTTGAGCGGTTCATGGTTCAGGATATTGGCCGGGATGGCCAGATCGATGATGTCTTCCAGTTCGCTTATGCCAAGCTCCGCCAGCATGTCTTTGGTTTGCTGAGGATTGGGGCCGATGTGGCGGTTGATGAAATTACCGCGCATTTCCAGTTGAGTCAGACTAGGGCGAAATGAAGTCATGGTTTGTACCTACTCAGCAGTTTGGGATATAGGCATTGTCCACGAAAAGCGCGAAAAGCACGAAACAATTTAGACACGGATTGTCACAGCTGCACACGGTAAACTGATCGTTATCAAGAGTTACTGTGAGGCTTACAACAAGTTAGCTGGGGGTCTACAACCTGAACGGGGCATGGTTGCCATTAAGTAAAACACAATGATGCCGTAACATTTGAGCCGCGATTCTAAAGTTGTAGCGTCATCATATCGCGGGCACGGCCCGCTCCTGCAACGCTTAACTTAAGGCTGTGATTAACGTGTAGGTTGGATCAATCGCCGTATTCAGGATCATCAGCCAAATCCGTGTCATCCGTATTCAAGTTATCTAACTGCTGAGCGGCTTCACTTTTGCCATAGTAGCGATGAGGAACAAAAGGCAGCGGGGTTACGGTAACTGCAATCCGGTGGTCACGAACCTGGGCGTATAACGTATTGCCTTCGTCAGCAACATTCCGGGCCAGCAACGCCATGGCGATCGGCCGCCCCAAACTGGGAGAAAAACCGCCGCTGGTGACGTAGCCTACGGCGAGACCTCTACTGTTGTAAATCTCACAGCCTTCCCTCACCGGTATTTTGCCTTCCACCAACAAACCCGCACGTATTTTTTCCGAACCGTGCTGCAATTGAGCCAGGATTTTTTCGGCTCCGGGAAATTGGTTATGGTTCTTTTTAAGCAGCCATTGGAGACCCGCCTCTACCGGCGTAATCGATTCATTGATTTCATGTCCGTATAGGCATAAACCGGCTTCCAGGCGCAAAGTATCCCTGGCCGCCAAACCGATAGGCTCAACGTCGTCTTCGGCCAGCAACAAGCGGGCAAATTGTTCAGCATAATGATTGGCAACCAGGATTTCAAAGCCGTCTTCGCCGGTGTAGCCGCAACGCGCGACGTTGCATTTCATGCCATTGATGCTTGTTCCGCAGGCTTGCATAAAGGAAAGCTTAGCGGCTTGTGCAGAAAATTTTTGCATGATCGATGCGGCTGCCGGCCCTTGCAAAGCGAATAAAGCCTGCCCCGTCAGCTCATTAAAGCAGCAGCGACCGGATAAATGGTTGTACAGATACTTAAAGTCTTTGTCTTTGCAGGCCGCATTCACAATAATCATCACACCCGACTCGATGCGGGTAATGATGATGTCATCCATGATTCCGCCATCGTTATTGGTCAATACGGTATATTTCTGCTGACCGGATTCTCAGCCCGGCAATATCGCCGGGTATCAGTTGACCAAGTTCATGAACAGCATCATCGCCCAGAATCAGGCACTGCCCCATGTGGGAAATATCGAAGAAACCGGCGTGGCTTGCGGCAATGCAGATGCTCGTGCAATGTGCCGTTGCCGTATTGTAACGGCATAAGATAGCCGGCAAACGGCACCATCTTGGCGCCAAGCTCAAGATGAAGATTGTAAAGTGGGGTCTGTTTTAGCATGTCAGTAATTATCTTGGCGTGTAAGCAATGTGTGTAGTGTAGCGATTTGTTCGATCATTTGCCACGATCAACGCGCGGAACATGAAGAAAAAGCCTAACGACCAAAGCCCTACATTAACATGAATGACGCTGCTTACGCGAGGCTCTATCCTGATAACCCCTTACTCGTGTTGTTTTAGTTTTTTAGATTAAGGCCATAGCTAGTATAATTCCCGCTTTGTTTCGGCTTGGCTTAAGCTAACTTGTCTTGCTGCACTCACTTCTTCTTTTAAAATCTCAGAGAACTCTATGGCGCTGTATTGTGGAATCGTCGGTTTACCCAATGTTGGAAAATCGACCTTATTTAATGCCTTAACCCGTGCGAAAATCGCGGCCGAAAACTACCCTTTCTGCACCATCGACCCCAATGTAGGCGTCGTTCCCGTGCCTGATCCGCGGATGGACAAGCTGGCGGAAATTGTAAAACCCGAGCGTACACTGCCCACCACGATTGAGTTTGTAGACATCGCAGGCCTGGTTGCAGGCGCATCAAAAGGCGAAGGTCTCGGCAACCAGTTTTTAGCCAATATTCGCGAAACGGATGCGATAGCCCATGTGGTTCGCTGCTTTCAGGACGATAACGTGATCCATGTCGCCGGAAAAATCGATCCGCTCTCCGACATCGAAGTCATCAACACCGAATTGGCGCTGGCCGACATGGCTTCCGTTGAAAAAGCCCTGCTGCGCGCCAGCAAAGCGGCCAGAACCGGCAACAAAGACGAACAAGCGAAAAAAGACGTGCTGGAAAAAGTTTTCAAGCAACTGGACTCTGGAGAACCCGCACGCACCTTGCCTTTAACCGTGGATGAAAAAGCCCTGATCAGGGACCTGTGCCTGATGACGCTCAAGCCGGCCATGTATATCGCCAATGTCCAGGATGACGGTTTCGAAAACAATCCCTTACTGGATAAAGTACAAGCGCTGGCCGACAAGGAAGGCGCGATGGTAGTGCCGATCTGCGCGGCCATAGAGGCGGAAATAGCCCAGCTGGATGACGAAGAAAAGAAGGAATTTCTGGATGACCTAGGGCTGGAAGAACCCGGTCTGAACCGTGTCGTACGGGCCGGATACAAACTGCTGAATCTGGCGACCTATTTTACTGCGGGTGTCAAAGAAGTCAGGGCCTGGACAATCCCGGTCGGTGCGACCGCCCCCCAGGCGGCCGGTGTGATTCACAGCGACTTTGAAAAAGGCTTTATCCGCGCCGAAGTCATCGCCTATCAGGATTTCATCGATTATAAAGGCGAACAAGGCGCTAAAGACGCCGGAAAATGGCGACTTGAAGGTAAAGACTATATCGTTAAAGACGGCGACGTCGTGCATTTCAGATTCAACGTTTGACAAAGTAAGAGCGGGTACCTATAATTCCCGCTCTTTAAAAGACCTGTTTAAATGGCGATGTAGCTCAGCTGGTTAGAGCACGGGATTCATAACCCCGGGGTCGGTGGTTCAAGTCCACCTATCGCCACCATACAAATCAAGCGCTTAGGTTAAAACCAAGTGCTTTTTTTATGCCTGGAATTCTATACGTGACACCCACGTGACACTTGAAAATAAAAAGCCACAATAAACGGCAACACTTGCCGGAATTTCAAGCACAAAAAATCCGGTGTTATCCGGCCTTAATTGTTACATTATCTGTAAAACTCTGATTTGGCAAAGCATGTATTTCAGTTGCATGGTGTCGATGAACTCGGCAAGCCAGTCCTAAAGAGGCAATTAAAACACAAGCAGATGGTGATTTTCTTCGCTAACTTGCCGCCATGCCTGATCGGCATAGAAGCTTGCGGCAGCGCTCACTTCTGGGCGAATAAGTTGCAGGGATTGGGCATACAGTAAAACTGATGGCGCCGCAGTTTGTGAAACCGTATGTAATAAAGTAACATCTTTCCTTCATAGCGCTTGGCTTCATACTCCGAAATATCCAGCCCGATTAAAGCGTCCGCCAAATCGCCAGTGGCTGCGCCTACTGCCGAACCGCTTAATGCCCCATAATGGGTCCTGCGGCGATTAAGAGACCGACGCCTGGAATAACCAGAGCGCCAATCCCGGCTAACAAGCCGAGCACAGCACCGGTGCCTAACAGGCCGGTTTGTCCTAGCTCGCCTGCACAGCTCAGCATTGCAGGTTATTTCTCTTTCTTAATATCATCCTTGAGATCACCAAAGCCCGCCTGGACTTTGCCGACGTTCTTTTGGACATTTCCTTCAATTTCCATACCCTTATCGTCCAATATCACGCCGGCGGCTTCCTTGACTCTGCCTTTTACTTGATCTTTGTTCATGAGTGCCTCCAGCTTATTATTTAGCCATGTCCAAAGCTTGGAATGATGTTCCGCTATAACCCTATCATCCACGCTTTTGCCTGACACTATAAGCGCCTACCAGACCGGCTACCATAACCGCCAGATAAAACTGGCCCGTCACAGCCTCCAGATAAGCCAGCGTTCTAGGCAATGCGCCGACAGGCGAAATATCGCCATATCCGAGACTCGCCAACGTCACAAAACTGAAATAGACCAAATCGGGAAAAACCTCCCGGTCCTGCGCATCGCTAATGCCGGAGAAAGCGCCCCAACCGAGAATAAACAATGCACAATAAAACAGCGCCCACATCAGCCCCAATAACAAATAAACACAAAAAGCGCCTATCAAAGAATTAAGGTCGACCTTATCCATAACAAATACATTGAACGCCGCGATATAACAGCTAAGACTGCAAAATATCATCATCAGCAACAAACTCAAGATGTCCAGCGTCCGGCTAAAACCGAGGAAAACATCGATTCCGACAATGCTGAAAATGCACAACACCAGCAAAACACCCGATTGAAAAATCCGCCGGGAAGCGGCCAAACTCCAAACAGCCAGCAGCATAAACAGACTGAAAAACAGCGTCATCGAATGAAGCCCCATTCCAGGCACTTTAGAGCCGAACGGCAAGCCCAACAACGTTATCAACAACCCGGTAAGTAAATAATAAAAATTGCCGCCGACGCCGTGCCGGCTTTGACCATGGCGTATCAGTTCTACATTATTGCCCACCCATTTCTCCCGAATAAGTTCTCAACGCATTACTTGGCCATTGTGCATAATCATGGAAACACTGCCGCCGGCTTAGGCTCAGGCATACGCATCTTTTGTTCCGCCGCCACAATCCAGCCGCCGCCCATAGCTCTGTACAACTGAATCAGCGCAGTCAATGTATCGCTTCGCGCCTGAACCAGATCGATTTGTCCTTCATAATACTGGCGCAGAGCATCCAGCACCTCCAGATAAGAAGTAATCCCTTCGTCATAACGTTTTCGCGACAGGTGCACATACCCCTGTAAGGCTTCCACCCTGCGGACTTGCGACTTTTGCCGCTCATTCGATTTAGTATTCGCGACCAAACCATCCTCAAACTCCCGGAACGCCGATAAAATCGCTTTCTGATAACCGGCCAACGCAGCCCGCTGCGACGCTTCCGCCGTCTGCACTTGTCCCGCCACCCTGCCGGCGGTAAAAATAGGCCCCAGCATCGTACTGCCGACACTCCAAAAATTCGCGCCGGGAACAAACAACTTTCCCAACTCAAGACTTGCCTGGCCGATATTGCCGGTGAGACTGATCTTCGGAAAATATTCGCCCCGCGCCACGCCAATACGCGCATTAGCGGCAATCAAACTCTGTTCGGCTTGTTGAATATCCGGCCTGCGTGCCAATTGCTCGGAGGGCAGCCCGCCCGGCACCGCAGGAGGCGATAAATCCTCGAAGCTTCGCCCGCGTTCAATCGTTGCAGGCGGCTTGCCCAGCAACAAGCTTAAAGCATGTTCCGTTTGCGCAATCTGTTGCTCGTAATAAGGGATAAAAGCAAGGCGACGCTCCAGCTCCGATTTCGACTGAATCACATCGATTTCCGACGCATAACCCGTCTCTAAACGAACCTTGGCAATACGGTACTCCTCGGAAAGCGCCGCCACCGTCTGCCGGGTAATGTCCAGGCTCCGGTCTTGCGCGCGCAACAACATATAAGTCTGGGCTACAGAGCTGACCAAGGTCAGCACCACCGCATCCCTGGCCGCTTTCTGCGCTTCCAGGTCCGCACCGGCGGCTTCCCTGGCGCGGCGCAATTGCCCCCAAACGTCCAACTCCCAAGACATCGCCGCGCCAAGCTGCGCGGCATTGCCATCGGAAAGATTTCCAACCGGGCCGGTCGCCAAGGCGCTGGTTTGCTGCCGATCATAACTGCCTTGACCGAAAATCTGCGGAAACAAATTGGCGCGGGTGGAACCGTAAGCCCCCATGAACATATCGACGTTGGCTATCGCAATCTTAAGATCAAGATTATTAAGCAGCGCCTGCTCCATCAGCTTATTCAACACGGGATCCTGCAACTGTTCCCACCACGGCAGATTAGCCGTATCGCGGGCATCCTTATCGGCGAAACGCCACTGCTTGGGCGCATCGACCTGCGGCTTTTGATAATCCGGACCGACCATCAAGCAACCGGACAAACCGACGGCAAACGCAAAAATCATCAACTTACTCATTGCCTTCGTCCTCAGCTTGAACGGAATGCGCTGCCGGCTTAGCTTTTCTTGCCAGCCCTTCCACCACATAAAACAATACCGGAATTAAAAAAATAGCAATCAGCGTGGCGGCCGTCATGCCGCCGATCACCGCATAGCCCATCACTTGGCGAGACAACGCGCCGGCGCCGCTGGCCATAGCCAACGGCACACAGCCCAAAATAAACGCCAACGCCGTCATCACAATCGGCCGCAAACGCAGGCGGGCAGCCTCCAGAGCTGCGTCATAAAGGCTTTTGCCCTGATCAACTCCCATTTTGGCAAACTCGACAATCAAAATCGCATTCTTTGCAGCCAGACCGATCAGCATCACCAGGCCGATTTGAGCGTAAAGATTATTTTCGTAATGCCCGACCGCCAAAGCCGCGAAAGCGCCGAATACTGCAATCGGCGTACCCAGCAAAACACTGAACGGCAGGCTCCAGCTTTCATAGAGCGCGGCCAGAATCAAAAACACGCAAAAAATCGCGAAAGTGAATACAGCAGCCGGTGAAATCCCTTGCTGGGCCTGCTTCTCCTGGAAACTCATACCGATATAATCGTAGCCCATGGTCGACGGCATCGTCTCCGCGAACACTTCCTCCAACGCCTTCATCACCTGCAACGAACTATAACCGGGGTTGGCCGTCACGCTGAGTTGCTGGCTGCGGAACAAGTTATAGCGCATCGTAAATTCCGGCCCCTCAATTTTGCGCACGCTCGTTAGCGCCGATAGCGGCACGCTATCGCCGAAACTGTTGCGCACATAAAACTGCCCGAGCGCGTCGGTATCCCGGCGATATTCCCCTTCCGCCTGCACATAGATCTGCCATTGCCGGCCGAAGCGGTTGAAATAATTGATAAAGCCGCTGCCCATATAAGCTTGCAGCGTCTTATAGACATCCGATAGCAGCACCCCCTGCTTCAGCACCTTATCCCTATCCACGTCGATAAATATCTGCGGAACCGAAGGCAGCGCCGTCGTAAACAAACCCGCAATTTCCGGACGCTGTCCGGCGGCACGAATAAACTTATCGGTATTCTCCGCCAGAAAAGCATTATCCTTGCCGGCCCGGTCCTCCAACACCATCGAGACCCCGCCCGACGTGCCGACGCCGGGAATAGCCGGCGGCGGAAAAGAAAAACCGATCGCTTCCGGCAAAGCCGATAACTCCTTATTAAGGTGCTCCTGGATCGCCCCGTATTGCTCTTCCGGCTTAGTGCGCTCGGACCATTTTTTCAGCGAAATGAAAAAGAAAGAGTTATACGTCGTAGTGGCCTGGCTGAGCATATTGTAGCCGACGACCGAAGAGTAATAGGCTACGCCCGGTGTATTCTTCAGGATCTCCTCAACCTTGCGCGTCACTTCGTCAGTACGTTGCAACGAAGACACCAGCGGCAACTGAATGCCGGCAAACAGATAGCCCTGATCCTCGTCGGGCAAAAAACCCATCGGCAACGCCTTGCCCAGCCCGCCGGCAAACAGTGTGATAACGCCAAGCAAAACCATACTGATCAGCCCCTTGCGGATCAGCACAGAGCAAAAACCGACATACGCCTCATTGGTGCGGCCGAAGCGGCGGTTAAATCCGTCATAAAACTTCTGGATCGGTCCGTTGCCGCGTTTTTTGGGCTTTAACAGCAACGCCGCCAACGCCGGACTTAACGACAGCGAATTAAACGTGGAAATAATCACCGAAACGCCGACAGTCACCGCAAACTGCTGATAAAGACGGCCGGTAATGCCGGGGATGAACACCGTCGGCAAGAACACCGCAATCAACGCCAGCGAAGTACCGATAATGGGGCCGGTGACTTCCTGCATCGTTTTCAGCGTCGCCTCTTTCGGACTCAACCCCTTTTCAATGTGATGCTCGACCGCCTCGACCACCACAATAGGATCATCGACCACCAGGCCGATCGCCAGCACCAGACCGAACAGCGACAGCGTATTGATTGAAAAACCCAACACCGGAAACAGCATAAAAGTGCCGAGCAAAGACACCGGCACCGCCAACAGCGGAATCAGCGTCGGCCGCCATCCCTGCAAAAACACGAACACCACCAGGATGACCAGGATTAACGCTTCGAACAGCGTATGCATAATCTCGTTAATACCCTCGGTCACTGCCTGCGTCGTGTCCAGCGCCACCACATAATCCAGATCGTCCGGGAAACGCGACTTTAGCTCCTCCATTGCGCGTTTGGCCCCTTCGGCCGCTTCAAGCGCGTTGGAACCGGGCAATTGATACAGAGCGACCAGAGCGGCCGGCTTACCGTTCAAACGCCCTACGACATCATAAGTCTGGGCGCCGAGTTCGATGCGGCCGACATCCTTGATACGGACAATAGAACCGTCGGGTTCGGCGCGCAGCACGATATTGCCGAATTCCTCCTCCGATTCCAAACGCCCCTGCGCGCGCACCGCATAGGTAAACTCCTGCCCGGCAGGCACCGGTTCGCCGCCGACCTTGCCGGCCGGATTCACATTATTCTGCGCCTGAACCGCCTCGACGATTTCCGGGATGGTGATATTGAGCTTGGCTAATTGGTCCGGCTTGACCCAAATACGCATCGCATATTGGCCGGCGCCGAATACTGAAACGCTGGCGATGCCCTTAACCCGCGTCATTTGGTCGTTGATATTGATAAAAGCGTAGTTAGACAAAAAGATGTTGTCGTAACTGCCTTTGGGCGAATACAACGCAAACATAATCAGCGGCGAGGCCGTCGATTTTTGCACGGTGACGCCAAAATTGCGCACGTCCTGGGGCAATTGCGACTCGGCCTGGGCCTTACGCATCTGCGCCAAAATCTGGTCCGTATTAGGGTCGGTCGCCACATCGAAGTTGACCCGCAAGGTCATCGAGCCGTTATTCGCGTTGATGGAATACATATAATCCATGTTATCCACGCCCGACATCTGCTGCTCAATCGGCGTCGCGACCGCTTGTTCCACCGTCACCGCATCGGCGCCGGTATAGGTCGTCGTCACCTGGACTTCCGGCGGTGCAATATCGGGAAACTGGGCAACCGGCAAGCCTAACATCGAAACCAAACCGATCATCACCATCAATATGGCTATAACAATCGCCACAATCGGGCGATTTATAAAAAATTTAGCCATACCGGACTACCTCCCTGCAATCGCAGGCGGTTCCGCATACGGCACAGGATCGACTATTCCGCCGGCCCCCACTTTCTGAATGCCTTCAACAATAACCTTCTCGCCGGGCTGGAGTCCCTCCTCGATCACCCATTGCGTGCCAATCGTTTCAGCGACCCGCACCGGCCGCAGTTCCATGCTGTTATCGGGTTTAACAACCGCTACCAGCCGCCTGCCCTGCATATCCCCGACCGCGCGTTGCGGCACCAGCAACGCATTGTTCCTATGCCTGACCACGGCACGTATCTTCGCATATTGACCGGGACGCAGCAGATTGCCGGGATTGGGGAACAAAATGGCGACCTGGATCGTGCCGGTCTTCGGATTAACCTGGCGGTCGGCAAAATAAAACTTGCCGGGATGCGGATACACGCTGCCATCGGACAGAATCAGCTCTAAATGTTGGTCGTCATCCGTCTTCTCGCTTTGCGTATTGCGCGCGAACTGCAAATATTGCTGCTCACTGAGCGGGATATAAGCCTTAATCGGGTCGACCTGGGAAACCGTGGTCAATTCCGCAGTTGCGCCAGGGCCAACCAGATTGCCAAGCTGAGCCTTGGAAATTCCCGCGATACCGCTAATAGGCGACGTAATTTTAGTAAACCCGAGCTGCAACTTGGCACTTTCGACAGAAGCTTTTGCCGCCACTACCTCGGCCTGAGCGGATGCATAACGGCCTTCGGCATTATCGCGGTCGCGCACACTGACCGCTTTTTCCGGCAATAAACGCGCCACGCGCTCCAGGTCCAGTTTATCCGTTTTTAAAATCGCTTCCTGACGGGCTAGATTACCGAGTGTGCCGTCCAACGTCGCCTGGAAAATCTTCGGATCGATTTCGTAAAGCAATTGGCCTTTTTGTACCAATTGCCCCTCCTGATAATGTTGCTTGATCAAATAGCCGGATACCTGGGCCAGAATCTGCGCATTCACCATGCCGTCCAACGTACCAATCCACTCCTGCCGAATCGGAACGTCTTGTGGTTTCACCTCGATGACTTCCACCGTCTGAGGCTTTAACGCCGGCGCTTGTTCAGTTTCCCCGCAAGCGCTCACCAGCAAGCCTGCCGCCAAAGTCAACAAACCGATACCGGAAAAAAAAGGACGATAGCCGGCCTGCCGGTCAGCATCGTAAAAAGTTATAACCATCGTATCTCGTCCATTTGTTCAAAATTTTAGAAAGTGTCGAAAAGTAGAAGACTATTGCATACCCGGCTATGATGAAAACCGATGGGATAAAGCCTTCCAATTCTCTTTAAGGACCGAAGTCGCGATTAGCTCGCTTACAATCGCGCTAGATAAGGCTATCGAATGCAGCATGCTTACGGCTTCTGTTATTCAGGAATGAATTGATACGCCAATAAATAATATGCTCGCGGTCTACATGGCTATTTATTGGCACAATTATTTATTTTTGAATATTTTTAACTTCTTGGAAACCTCGCCAACCAACGAAATATCATCCCCGGAAACATACTTAACAGGCGCGCCATTGGTGAAATTGACTTTGCCGAGGTCGATCCAGAACATGTTTGGTGACCCTGAAGCTTGAAAAAAGTAGAGTCGGTTGTTCGCATCGGCCAATGTGGTCCACAAGGTTGGCCATGTATCTTCAGAGTTGACCCCAACCGATGTATTCTGGGCGCCCCGCGGAACCGAGACCGTTTTGGCAATGCTGTAGACCCCGGCCAAAGCTTCCCGTGTATCCTTGGGCACAGGCGCTGATTTCAAGAAAGCCGATGCTCGAACAAAACGGCTGGCTGGGTCGATGTCGCCGGGCAGGGATTCGGTTCCACCGAAATAACTATATCTTTTAAGATTATTCAACTGCCAGTCCAGGGGCGGCTCATTGGTCATGACGGCAGAGTCCTTGCCGCGATGCACTACCTTAACCCCGTTAACGAACTCGACGACAGCCGAATCGCCGGATGCGTCGGAAATGGAGATATGCAGCGGCCATTCCCGCCCCGCCGCTTTCACCGAGACGACTTGGACTTTATCCAATTCCACCAAGGCCTCGGAAACCGTGGAGGAAACATCCAAGAGGTACTGAAGCAACATGTAATTGGCTATGCTGGCGCGTCCATCCCTGTTTTCATATTGGGTATCATGCAGATAAAGGAGATTCGCTACAAACCCTTTCTCGTTGATGCCATCGGATGTAGCTATTCCCAAAGAATTTACCGTCACGCTGCCGTATTTCGACGTCCAGCGCACCATGTTTCCGTCGGTAACGGCCCCATCCCTGGAAATACCCCTGGGATAGACCACAACATTGGGATGATCCGGCATATAAAGATCCATGGTACGGGCGACAACATGGTCATGCTCCGTATTAAACAGGATACGCGAGCAAGCCGTGGCTGGATGATTCAGCAGGCCGATACTCAAACTTGAAGAGAGTGCTATGGCAAAAAGTTGTTTCATGCTCATACGAAGCGTTCCTTATAATATGGGAGGGGGCAATACCAGTTCATCCGACACATGGCGTAAGAATAGCCTAACATTGTAGGTTAGTCATACAAGCGGACGAAAAAATCTCATAGCAGGCCTCAAGTGTCGTTGTTACACCTCGTGTATGAGGACTTGTAAAATACCATTCAACAGATGAGCAGGACCGAAGCCGGTTTTTCACAGACAACAAAATCCGGCCAATAAAGAATATTGCAGCAAAGATTTCGAATATTATATGGGCTGAAAACAGACTGAATATCCTGAGAAAAAATTAGTTTTTATTTAATCCCCCCAAATCCCTAAACGAATTTGGAGAGGGTAAGCGGAATTAACAAAAAAACGGAGTATTTGCTATGAAAAATTGGTTATTCCTAAGCCTAGCCATTTTATCCGAAACGATTGCAACTTTGGCGCTGAAATCCAGTGAAGGCTTTTCGAAGCTTTGGCCATCTATCCTTGTCGTTATCGGCTATGGGCTTGCTTTCTATTTTCTTGCCCAGACATTGCGGACGATTCCGATTGGAATTGCTTATGCGATTTGGTCAGGCGTCGGCATTGTACTGATTGCGCTGGCGAATTATTTTCTTTTCGGACAGAAACTGGATATGCCGGCGTTGCTGGGAATAGGGCTTATTGTCTCCGGCATTGTTGTGATGAATGTATTCTCTAACACTGCCGGCCACTGATCTATAAAGTTGTAGCCACTCTTCCGATTACCAGAATTGCCACCATGGTTTCTTCTGCATCGCGGCTAGCGGTAGGTTTTTACTAAGTATCTTGGAAAAGGAGGCTCACGTACTGCAACCATTTGAACGAAATAGTTCTGGAATGAATGCCATCGCCCATCAATACGAATTTGAAAACGATCTAAAGCTATTTCCGTGAGAGGAAAACTCGACATTGGCGGATGACAGCGTTTCTGACGCCCAAAATAGGTATGCATCGCCTTTACTAAATCCATCGTCCCAGCTTTCCTTAAAGCCACTACACTATAGTTAGTTCCTGAAACTCATCGTCTAGCTCGAAAAATATTGTCGGAAATCTTCTCCAGGCCTGCTCGGGAGTCAACCCGATAAACATATGCGGTCATCTGCTTAAAATGTTTAACAAGGAATTAACAGTTAACTCTATATCTACCGGCAAATGATCTTCTATTATGATAATTTTTTGATGAGCATATGATCTCCCTTTCCATATGTCATCAATGATAAACAATAATGGCCGATAACGATCAAATTACTGCCATTAAATTCAGATGGAGCGATCGACCACAACGGGTTGAAAAATGGCTTTCAATATTTATCGATAATCAGCGTTGAATTTTCCAGCCAAAAAATTAGCAGGTGCAATAATATCAAGATGATAGTGGCTAACTGCTGGGAAGTTTAAACGCCCTTTTGTGTTGTAAAACCGGCAAAGTTTCGGCGCCGTTTTCCACATCAAGGGACACAATTTTCTGGGATTCCGGCTTACAACCCCAACTAGCGCCTCCGTTGACGGTCCTTTTCGTTTTAATTTTCAGCTAACCAGGCTTGTGCTTTGTCCAATTCGTTTTGTTGAAAATATTCAATTGGAAATTCCCGAAAGCCTTTGCCGGTAAACATCAATGCCGGTCCTTCCCACTTTTTCTCGCCAACTATCGCCATTTTATGAATATAAGGATCGCTTTCTGTCTGGAAGGAGAGGAGATCTTCCCAATTTCCCTCTTTGTTCCATCCCTGGAAATCTTCACAGATTATCAGAATACGGATACTGCCGTGCTGAGCAATGATGCTGAGCAAGGATTTCTGCAAGGCGATAAATTCTGGGTAAGTCAACTTGCCAATGACTTTGGCGGTTACAATGTCGTCAATATTACTTATGATTTGCGCACTCATAGGGTCTGTCCGATTGGTTACAGTTGCATCAACTGAATTGATGTTTAAATCTTCAAATTAATTAATCATGGGTAAACCCCCGGCTCTGCCGGGGGACTCACAAAGTTTGACAATTACGGGAATCATCGAGAGTCTCCTAATCTGTGAACCGCCTAAAGTTCAAAAGATTGAGGAAACAAACGGTGAATCCGGCAGAAAGTTTAAAGCATACAAAATGGGAATGTAAGTATCATGTGGTTTGGATACCAAAATACAGAAAGAAAAGCCTGTATCAGGGGCTCAGAAGATATTTGGGAGAACTGCTGAAAGATTTGGCGGCGCAGAAAGATACGGCTCCCAATCAAGAAAATGGGAGCCGGAAAATCGTAAATTATTTATTTTTTGTATCGGTTGTTGTGGTGGTAGAGGTCGATTCCTGATTCGGAGCTGGTGTTGTAACGCTTTTGGTTGTGGTAGTGGAGGATTCCTTTTCTTTGTTGCAGCCAGCCAATAACGCCAAGGTTACTAGACCAATCGCCATAATTGTTTTAGTTTTCATAGTAGTATCTTTCCTTTAGTAAGTTTATTAGACGGTTTCTTTACCCTGAGTTGCAAATCAAATACAGGGGAATTCTTGATCTTTGTTCATGAGTGCCTCCCGATTATTATTTAGCCATGTCCAAAGCTTGGAATGATGTTTTCCATCGCTTAATCAGAATATTACACGCAAAACTGATGTCAGTCGGTGCGGTAACGAACATTGATTAAAGGTTTTCCTTATGCTCGCCACTTAACACAAGAAGAACTACGGATTCCCTATGCGGATACCTGGGGCTCCACTCAAAACCCCGAATACACTCAGGAGCCAAAGAACCACCAGGATAATCACCACGATATTCAATATCTGCTTGATGCGCCCTTCCATCGGTATGTAACTGTTGACCAGCCACAACAGCAGACCAACAACGACAAGGGTCACCAGCACCGAAATCAATGGAGCCGGGAGCACGCCCATAACGCCGATCGTGTTAAGTACCCATAGAATCACCATGATGACCACCACAGTGTTAAGTATCTGCTTGATGCGGGCTTCCATCGGTATATAGTTATTGATCAGCCACAGCAATAGGCCGACGACAACGAGAACAACCATTAATGAAATTATGTTCATTGCACTTCTCCTAAAAATAAAAAATTGATTGACCTATAAGTCCATAACTAACCACCATACCTCCTGCTCATCGGCATTGTTTCCGATGCTTAAGATTGATTCGGCAAAGAACGATATGAATATGCCACTCCAACACTTATTAACCCAGTACTACCCACACCTTATGCGCCTGTCCGTCATCCTGTAGGTAATGCTATTTCCGTTTATCTGACGTTCACCACCAGTTCTATCGCACTGAGCTCTTCAGCTTCACCCAATAAAGTAGGGCTGTTTTTCGCGAAATACACAAACTCGAGGCGCTAGCGATGACTCCTCGGGCGACTTAATATAAATCCGCTAGCTAGTGCTTATGACAGCGGAACTGAGGGTAGCGAATATTTCACAACGGTTGCTCTTGGGTATTATGCCCCGTGGACTGATTACACGGCACAAGAAGGCCATAGGTTTACTGTAACCGGATGTGCATAGAGCGTCTGTTCGGTACCGTACTTAAAGACAGCGCAGATATAAATTCCCAGGAATTTTAGAGCCTTTGGTTGATTAGCAGCCCATTTATGTGGCTGTTTTGCAGCTATGTGCACAACTACGCCTAATGGAAAATATTCATTATCGGTTGACATGCCGCCCCCTCAACATCCGCAATCGGCCTGTAGTGCCAGTTGGTTCGCTAAAATCGACGGACCGCTTTTCGTGGTTATTCGGCAGGCGAACTGCGTTGATTAATCAAATTCGTGGATTGCTAAGTGAACGAGAAATTTAGTTCTTTCCGGTTTCGTTATTCCACGCATGAAATAATGAAATAGTGATTTTTAAACACTTGATTTTTAATGGTTATAATTTAAGTGCGTTTGCCCTGACCATTACACACCTACTTTTACCCCGCAGAAGACTCTTCTCTTACGGCTTACGCAAAACCTACTCTGCTTATGTGTTCTACCGAACCGACTGCGGCTAGTTTTACGGCTAAAGTCCTTTCATGTTTTGACGCGCCCTAGTGCTTCGAAGCTTGGTGCTTAGCCGAGAGGACTTGTCCATCTTCGACCGCGTTTGCTCTTTAACGTAGGAGAATTTCATGAAACAGCCAACTCATACTGAACACGCCATGCAAGCCTGTATAGAGGCTTGTAGTCATTGTCATCAGGTCTGCCTGCAAACCGCCATGAACCACTGCCTCAAGACCGGCGGAAAGCATGTCGAGGCAGACCACTTTCGACTGATGATGAACTGCGCAGAAATATGCCAGACATCGGCTAATTTGCAGCTCAGTAGCTCCAAATTTTCGCATCGTCTTTGCGAGGTATGTGCCGAAGTCTGCGAGGCATGTGCGGCGGATTGCAAGAATATCGGCGGTATGGATGAATGCGTCGAGGCCTGTGAGAAATGTGCTAAAAGTTGCCGGGAAATGGCGAGCGCTCAGCACTAAGCGTAAATAGGACTTTGTGGTTATGTCTACAAAACATTCAGTGTTATCCACGTTAATAGCGGCCGCTCTAACAGCATGTGGCGAGATGGCGCAGTTGCCGATCTCCGCGGGCGTCGGCCCGCATCCACAACTGCCGCCGCCCAATCCGACATTAATTCCCACGGTGAACATCGCGGAGGCTGTGGGCTGGCCGGAGAATGAAAAACCGGTCGCGGCGCCAGGAATGGCCGTAAACGCCTTTGCCGCCGGACTCGATCACCCGCGCTGGCTTTATGTGCTGCCCAACGGCGACGTATTGGTCGCTGAAACCAATGCGCCGCCAAAACCCGAAGATGGCAAAGGCATTAAAGGATGGCTCATAAAACAGATTTTGAGCAAGGCGGGCTCCGGCGTACCCAGCGCCAATCGCATCACCCTGCTGCGCGATGCCGATGGCGACGGCGTGGCCGAAAAGCGGTCGGTGTTCATAGAAGGGCTAAACTCGCCGTTCGGCATGGCGCTGGTGGGCAACGATTTCTACGTAGCCAACTCGGATGCGCTGGTGAGGTTTCCCTATACCGAAGGCGAAACCAGGATCACTCAACCGGGAACCAAGGTGCTGGATCTTCCGGCGGGGGCAATCAATCATCACTGGACCAAGAATCTCCTGGCCAGTCAGGACGGGGCACGGCTCTATGTGACGGTGGGATCGAACAGTAATGCCGCCGAGAACGGCATCGACCAAGAGGTCGGCCGCGCCGCCATCTGGGAAGTGGATCCAAAACTAGGAAGCTACCGCATCTACGCGTCCGGTTTGCGCAACCCCAACGGACTAGCCTGGGAGCCGGATGGCGGAGCACTTTGGACCGTGGTCAACGAACGCGATGAACTCGGCAGCGACCTGGTTCCGGATTACCTGACTTCGGTACCCGGCGACAGCTTCTTCGGCTGGCCTTACAGCTACTATGGCCGGCATCTGGACGAACGAGTGCAGCCTCAGCGGCCCGATTTGGTCGCCAAGGCCAGAATGCCGGATTATGCACTCGGGCCGCATACCGCTTCACTCGGCCTGGCTTTTTCCAAGAGTGCCGAATGGCCGACGCCATTCGACAATGGGGCTTTCATCGGTCAACACGGTTCATGGAACCGCAAGCCACATAGCGGCTACCGGGTAATCTTTGTACCTTTTAGAGGTGGCAAACCATTCGGAGAGCCGATCGACGTGTTGACGGGCTTTCTTAGCACCGATGGCGAGGCGTTCGGACGGCCCGTGGGTGTCGCGTTCGACAAGCAAGCGGGGTTGCTGGTCGCAGATGATGTCGGCAACATAATCTGGCGCGTGACGGTGTCGCCTATAGCCCCTGGTTCAATGCGCATAACATCAACAGAACGCTAAATCTATTGGTACATGCCCTATAAAAATTTAAACGATTTGCCCGAACCGGTGCGGGCCTTACCAATGCATACACTACATTAATTGGAAATTTAACATGAAACCGATCAGCAAAACTTTTATCAAAGGGTTAATCGCTATTATCCCAATTACACTCACCCTCTATTTGCTCTTCTGGCTTGCCGGCACTGCGGAATTGGTGCTGGGGAATATCTTCAAGTTTTTCTTCCCAGACAGTTGGTACATAAAAGGCTTCGGGTTTGTTTTAGGACTGGTTGCGGTGTTTTTTGTTGGAGGCTTTCTGGAGTCTCAGGCTTTCCTGACACGATTCAATAAATTTGAAGCACTGGTGATACAGATTCCCTTTATTAAAATCATATATACGGCAACCCGCGATTTTATGTCTCTTTTCTCCAGTGAGCACGAAGGAAAATTCAAGCAAGTGGTTTTGGTCAAAATGCCTCCCGGCAATGGACAGCAGATAGGCTTTGTTACAGTTTCGGATCTTAAGGAGTTTCCATACGGTTTTATTGCTGATAACCAGATTGCGGTATTTCTGCCATTCAGTTACCAGGTGGGCGGATTCACGGTTATTGTGTCACGTGAAAATGTAGTGGAATTAGATATGTCTGTTGAGGACGCTCTGCGCTTTATCGCAACGGCTGGCGTTGTAGCCGATCAACGTATTGACAGACTTCCCTAGGACTACCCCATCAAACAATAAGGAGTCCATAACAATGTCAAAGTCGGGCTGTTCAATCTTTATTTTCCGTTATGTACGATGGCGTACAGATACGTGACGAAAATCCGCACAATACTGTCTTAAACTCAACTTTATGGAGACTCATCATGACCTTTCCTACTGATCCAGCCGTTGACAAACTCGGATGTGAACACTCCCTGTCAGGTGTCTATCACGCCAATACAAGTGCAGTGTCGTGGAGCGCCATTATTGCTGGAGCCGCGGCAATAGCAGCCATGGCGTTAATTCTTTTGATGCTGGGAACAGGTTTAGGCCTGTCCTCGGTGTCACCCTGGGCATACAGCGGCGTAAGTGCAACCACCTTCGGTGTATCGACCATCCTGTGGCTGACCTTTACGCAAATAGTGGCTTCCGGGATGGGGGGCTATATCGCCGGCAGGCTGAGAACAAGATGGGTTTCGGTACAATTGGACGAAGTCTACTTCCGCGACACCGCTCACGGTTTCCTGGCCTGGGCGGTCGCCGCGCTTGTGACTGCCGCACTACTCACGTCGGTGATTGGATCAATCGTCAGCGGTGGAATTCAGGCTGGGGGCGTCGCGGCTACTGCGGCAACCGTCACAACTAGCGGGGTGACGGGCGGATCAGAAATGACGAAATGGGAACCAATGGGTTACTTCGTGGATTCGCTGTTCCGGAAAGATGTCAACGCAGCTGCAACCGTCTTTACTCCCGAGGAACTCGGCGGCATGCCAAGAGTTACTCCAGAGCCGGTTGCTGTCGGATACAGATCGGAAGTTGTCCGTATCTTCATGAACACCATTCGCACGGGACCACTACCTGCGGAAGACATTCAGTATGTCAGTCAACTAGTCGCACAACGCACCGGCCTGACGCAGCTGGATGCTGAGAAACGAGTGGTTGATACCTATGCACGTGCACAAGCCAAGCTTCGCGAAGCGGAAACTTCGGCTAAAGAAACTGCCGACTCTGCACGTAAAGCTTTCGCCTATGCATCGCTGTGGCTCTTCATCTCGTTGCTCATCGGTGCATTCGTCGCCAGCTTTACGGCTACTTACGGCGGCCGGCAGCGTGACATGTAATTACATCTACAAAACTTAGGAGACTAACAATGCGCTCAATAATTTTATATTTACTCGGCATCCCCATTCCCATCATTATTCTGATTGCGTTGTTCGTGCGTTAGACGCGTTCAACTTGCTGCTCGGTGCGACTAGAACGGGGCGCACCGTAAGAATTGGGTCTACGCGCGCCCAAAGGCGGATTTTATTTGTTGATAATCGGTCGTCCGCCGTTGCGACTCTGAACCATAATTTTCTCGTTGCGCTTAGACTGTTGCACCAAAACTGAGATCTCATATTAGGCAGACGCTCAGAGCTCGTTGCGCACATAAGCGCTTCGAATAAATCCGCATTGCCCAAGAAATTCTTGCTCTATGTGCTTTGCCGCACCGACCGCATTCAGCTTCGCAGGTATTGTTATCCCTGAGCGAGAGAAAGCCATTATTCCTCGCTCCTATTATCGGGCTCTGGCGATCGCAAAAATGAACGTAAGCCCCTTTACTAATATCATTTTACAGGAGATGAACATGAACTACGAAGATCGCGATACCTATGGTATTTACAAAAGCAAAGCCGACAAAGGACCTGGCCCCCGCCTGATGGGCGCCGACACCCTGCTTGGAAATGACGTCTGCAACCGAAAAGGCGAAAATATCGGTGACATCAAGGAAATCATGTTGGACACGTTCAGCGGTAAAGTGTGTTATGCGGTACTGTCCTTTGGTGGCTTCCTCGGAATGGGGGAAAAGCTTTTTGCGGTACCTTGGGACGCGTTAAAACTCGATACAGAGCACAAGCGCTTCGTGCTAAACATGGAGAAGGATCGCCTCGAAAAAGCACCTGGATTCGATAAGAATAACTGGCCCGACATGGCAGACCAGTCTTGGGTGGATGAAGTTCATTCTTACTATGGGACTAAACCGCAACACAGCCAGTCGTGCATGTGACTTTGATCTTGTCAAAAACGGAGAAGATGGAGCGATGCGATAGCGAGCCTATCCTCCGCTCCAGCCCTGTCGCTTTGGTGGGTGTTTTTCCGCACAAGGATTGTATTTCACGTCAAAAAATGTCCGCAGCATGGTGTTAGCTGCTTTCCGGAACGGATGTATCCCTGACACCTTGTCGCCGGGGAATAAACTAACGAAAAACGGCGAGGGAGTCGCAGGCTCCCATATTAGTCGCTATTTTGTGGGGTAGTCGCCGATGCCTTGCGCGACGTTCCCTCGTTCGGCGTGGGAACAATGCGCATTATTCGTATGCATCTCGTACCCAGCGTTGAAGAGGTTTTTTCGGCCTCCGGCTACAAACTCATAAGCAGCCATTACATTTTGTCAGCCAATGTGCGACACCGCACCGACCCAGGTCGATTTTACGGATAAGCTTATTATCAGATCGTGATTGCAGTGTCTTTTTTATTTGTTCGTCCCTCTATTTCTCCCTAGAAATAGTGTGATGACGGCCTCAATGCTTCCTCGTTCATAAGAGATGGATGCACTTCATGTGATAACTGCATCAAACCTTCGTCTTAGGTAGGAGAGTTGTCATGAAAAAATATCTGATTGGTGGCGGCTAGGCGTTCCAGTGATTGCGTTGGTGCTTATTTACCTCATAGTCGGAGAAAATAATAACCGCTCGAAGCGCTTTAGCCGCCGCAGCCGCGTAGAAGTCAAAACCATATGGCAGAAATCGTGGTGCACAGACTGGACAAGGTCTTTACGGTTTTCCAAGAATACTTATCCTAATTTTACATTCTAGCAAAGGAGACCATCATGCAAATCATAGGCAAAGAAAACAACACCGGCGAATCAGTTACGAAAGCGTTCCCGGTAAACTTTAATCATAAGGAGTACATGCTACCGAAACGATTAGGGATGTTCACATTCACTTTGACTGGCGGGTCTGATGCTGTCGACCGGAAGCGTTCGAGCCGAACACACCACTCTGACGACGCTCGCGGCCAATTCGGAACTCGAAAATACCGAGCGCAATGTTCGTGACAGTGGCGACGCCACCCTCACACCGGAAGATCAAAAGGAAACTCCCGGTGATCGCAAGATCACGGCGGCCATCCGTCAATCTATCGTCAAAGATAAATCGCTGTCACTCAACGCGCACAACGCCAAGATCATCACCCGCAACGGTATTGTAACCTTACGCGGCCCCGTCGAAAATTCTGCGGAAAAAATCAAACTGCAATCAATTGCCGAAAAAAACCTGGGAGTAAAGCAGGTGGATAATCAACTCGAACCCAAAACGCCTTAATCAGCAATAGGAGATAGATCATGAAAAAAGCAGTTTTTTGTATCACCCAAAATCTCGATCAGACAGAACACATTGTCGACCAGTTGAAGACGGCTGGTTTCTCGAATAACGATATTTCCGTCCTGTTGCCTGACAAATCCAGCACCAAAGACTTCGCCCATGAAAAGCACACCAAGGCACCCGAAGGCGCAGCAATCGGGGGAGCTACGGGCATCGGCGTTGGCGCTGTGTTGGGTTGGCTGGCGGGTATCGGCAGTCTGGCCATTCCCGGGGTCGGCCCATTCATCGCCGCAGGTCCGATCATGGGAGCCTTGAGCGGCGCGGCAGTGGGCGCCGCCACCGGAGGTCTTACCGGCGCTTTGGTCGGTCTGGGCATTCCAGAGTATGAAGCCAAACGCTACGAAGGAAAGATCAAAGGAGGAAGCGCTTTGATTTCCGTGCATACGGAAAGCTCCGAAGCGCGTACGACGGTGAAGGAAATCTTCGAGCATGCCCATGCGGAAGATATTTCATCGACGGGTGAAAGCAGCATATAAGCGACAAGCGCGCCAGGATTTTTCGCGAAAGCTAAAATGGATCCATCCGATTTTAGCAGCGAAAAATGACCTGGCCATTAATGCCTGCGGCGGCCCGCGTTCGTCCTCCGTCCGCCACGACGCACAACTTCGTCAAAACGCCCGGCCGCTACGGCTACGCGCGGGTCGTCGTACACCGCTCCACTAGCGTAACGCTTCCTGTACTCCTTCGTTGAAAGAATAGCTCACTTTATTGCAGCCTAAAGCCCCTGCCTGTATGTGTTCTACCGTACCGACTACAGTTAGCTTTGCAGCTAAAGTGTTTTCGGTCATGAAGGAGAAAACATGAGCAAACAAACCCGTGTCAGCCACCCGATATATAGCCTTTTGCCTACCGAAGTCGAGGGATTCGATTCCCTGGCTGAGCTGGCACTGGATATGCGCTGGTCATGGAGTCATGCCACCGACCAGGTCTGGAAACAACTTGATTCCGAACTGTGGGAACTCACTCAGAATCCCTGGGTGGTTCTGCAGACGGTGTCTCGCGACCGGATAGAGCATGTGTTGGCCGATCCCGTTTTCCGCAAGATCGTTGATGACCTGGTGCAGACCAGGCGGCAAACGATGGAAGCGCCCGCTTGGTTTCAGCAACATCATCCGCAGGCTCCGTTGACCTGCGTCGCCTATTTCAGCATGGAATTCATGTTGAGCGAAGCGCTGCCCATTTACTCAGGCGGACTCGGCAATGTGGCCGGTGATCAGCTCAAAGCCGCCAGTGATCTTGGCGTACCGGTGGTCGGCGTGGGCCTGCTCTACCAACAAGGCTATTTCCGCCAAGTGATTGACAAGAACGGAGCGCAACAGGCCCTGTTCCCATACAACGACCCCGGACAGTTGCCGATAACGCCGTTGCGCCAAGCCAACGGCGAATGGTTGCGCCTGGAAATCGCCTTGCCCGGTTACTCGGTCTGGCTACGTATCTGGCAGGTCCAGGTCGGCAGAGTAAAACTTTACCTGCTGGACTGCAATGATGCGGCAAACCTCCCCGCTCATCGGGGAATTACCAGTGAACTGTATGGCGGAGGACCGGAGCTGCGCATCAAGCAAGAACTGCTGCTCGGGATTGGCGGCTGGCGGCTGCTGCGTGCATTGGGCATTCAACCGGAAGTCTGCCACCTGAACGAAGGGCATGCCGCTTTTGCGGTGTTGGAGCGCGCCCGCAGTTTCATGGAAGAGACCGCGCTGTCCTTTCATGACGCTCTGGCCGTCACCCGAGCCGGAAACCTGTTCACCACCCACACGGCAGTGGCCGCCGGATTTGACCGTTTCGCCCCGGCCCTTATCGAGCAATACCTCGGTCGTTATGCCAAAAATATCGGTTTGACAGTCCACGATTTGCTGGCCCTAGGCCGTCAGAACCCGAACGACTCGTCGGAAAGTTTCAATATGGCCTATCTGGCAATCCGCGGCAGCGGAGCGGTAAACGGCGTCAGTCGTTTGCATGAAGAAGTCAGCCGACATCTCTTTGAACCACTTTTTCCTGGCTGGCCGGTGAACGAAGTGCCTGTCGGACATGTAACCAACGGCGTGCACATGCCGACCTGGGACTCGGCTCCGGCCGATGATCTGTGGACGGAAGCCTGCGGAAAAGAGCGCTGGCTGAGGCCGACGGAAACCCTGGATCAAGACATCCGCCGTATTTCAGACGTCAGGCTCTGGCAATTTCGCGCCGATGCCGGGAAGTCTCTGGTTGAATACGCCCGCGAGCGATTATCCCGGCAGCTGGCCGCCTCCGGCGCGCCTCCCGAGGAAGTGGAGGAAGCGAAACATCTGTTTAATCCCACCGCATTGACCCTGGGTTTTGCGCGCCGCTTCGCGGCCTATAAGAGACCGAACCTGCTGTTGCACGACCCGGATCGGCTGCTTCGTCTTTTGTCCAATGCCGAGCGGCCGGTGCAACTCATCCTTGCCGGCAAGGCTCATCCGGCAGACTTGGAGGGACAGGCCCTGATTCAGCAATGGACCCATTTCATCCGACGTCCCGAGGCGCGCCCTCATGTGATCTTCCTCAGTGACTACGACATGCATTTGACCGAGCGGTTGGTGCAGGGCGTGGATGTCTGGATCAACACGCCAAGGCGGCCCTGGGAAGCGTGCGGAACCAGCGGCATGAAGGTGCTGGTCAATGGCGGCCTCAATTTGTCGGAATTGGACGGCTGGTGGGCGGAAGCTTACTCGCCGGAAGTGGGATGGGCGTTGGGGGACGGCCAGGAACATGACCACGATCCAGTCTGGGATGCGGTCGAAGCCGAGGCTATCTACGACCTGCTTGAACACGAGGTAATTCCCGAGTTTTATACCGTCGATGAACGGGGCATTCCCATGGGGTGGGTGGCGCGAATGAGAGAAAGCATGGCGCAATTGACGCCGCGTTTCTCCGGCAACCGCACGGTACGCGAATACACCGAGCAGCATTACCTCCCGGCTGCGAGCGCTTATCAATTGCGCATTGCCAATAAAGGCGCAATCGGCAGAAAAATAGTCGAATGGCAGCGAAGTTTGGAACTGAAATGGGCCGCGCTACGCTTCGGAGAAGTTAAGGTAGAGACTGACGGCGAGCAATACCTATTTGAAGTTCAAGTGTATCTCGATGACCTTAATCCGGGGACAGTGCGAGTCGAACTTTATGCTAACGGCGTTGACGGTAACGCAGCCGAACGGGTGGATATGAAGCGCATGCGGCATTCGGACGATACGTCGGACGGCTACGTTTACAGCGCGGCAGTGTCAGCAACCCGTCCCGCAAACGATTATACGGCGCGAATAATACCGCACTTCAATGGCGTTGCGATCCCATTGGAAGCTTCTCACATCCTGTGGCAGCGATGATGCGTTCAAGGCCCGCCAACCCAGGCATTCTGACGATCAATGGCGGCTCGTCGAGCATCAAGTTCGCACTATTCGAGGTCGATGGCCCGCTCCGGCGGATTCTGGAGGGCGGGATTGAGCGGATTGGACTGACGGAGGCCACCTTGCGGGTAAAAGGTGTGAACCGGGCCGACAACTTTTCGCAACCGGTGGCGGCGCCGGATCATGCGGCGGCGGTGGGCGTTCTGATGGATTGGATCGAGCAACGCCTCGGGCATGACGCATTAACAGCAGTGGGGCATCGCGTAGTGCATGGCGGGCCGAAGTACAGCAAACCGCAGCGAATCACTGCGGAAATGATTGAGGAGCTGCGCCGGCTCAGTTCCTTCGATCCTCAGCATATGCCGGAGGAGATCCGGTTGATTGAGGCGTTTTATCACCGATTCCCTGAGCTGCCCCAAGTGGCATGTTTCGATACGGCTTTTCATCATGATCTACCGCGCGTGGCGCAGCTGTTGCCAATCCCGCGCCGTTATGAAGCGCAGGGCGTGCGACGCTATGGGTTTCACGGATTATCGTATGCGTTTCTAATGGGAGAACTGGCCCGCTTGGCCGGAACGGACGCGGCACAAGGCCGGGTTATCCTTGCCCATCTCGGCAATGGCGCGAGCCTGGCGGCGGTGCGTAACGGCAAACCCGTGGACACCAGCATGAGTTTCACCCCGACCGCCGGAGTGCCGATGAGTACCCGCTCAGGCGATCTCGATCCAAGTCTGCTTTGGTATCTGGCGAGCACCGAAAAAATGAGCGCGAGGCAATTCAACGAAATGGTCAATTCACAGTCCGGGCTGCTCGGCGTATCCGAGACCAGTTCCGACATGCGCGACTTGCTCGACCGTGAAGCGCAGGATGTGCGTGCCGCTGAAGCGGTCGCGCTGTTTTGCTACCAAACCAAGAAATGGATCGGCTCGTTCGCGGCCGCATTGGGCGGACTGGACACGCTGGTGTTCTCTGGCGGCATCGGAGAAAACGCGCCCATAGTCCGCACCCGGATCTGCGACGGACTGGGATTTCTTGGAATCGAGCTCGAAGAAAAGCGGAACTTGGCGAATGAAGGCGTAATTTCCGCAAAGACCGGCAGGATCTCCGTGCGCGTCATTCAGACGGACGAGGAATGGATGATCGCGAGCATGGTCTGCCGCATTTTGGGGCTTACAGTCGAAGGGAACACGAAGATGAATAATACGGACGGCCGCTCTGATTATCAGACTATCTAAAAGATAATTCAGCGCATCGCGCTGTTACTAACTGAACTATTAACCGAGAGGTCATCTTATGCTAGTCAAATTATCCACCGACAAAACCGTAACTGAGGCTGCCGCTGCCTTGCAACACGCCGTACAGGCCAATCATTTTGGCGTCATGCAGGTGCACAACCTCAAAGAAACCATGAACAAAAAGGGCGTGGAGTTCGTCCATGAATGCCTTATTTTTGAAGTGTGCCATCCGCAACAAGCCAAGAAAGTGCTTGAGCAAGACATGAGCGTCTCCACTGCCCTACCCTGCCGTATCAGCATTTACGAGGAGGAAGGTAAAACTGTCCTGGCGACATTGAAACCAACCACACTCCTGGCAATGTTCAACGTGCCGCAACTGGAAATAGTGGCGCGGGATGTGGAAAACACCATTGTTAAAATAATGAAGGAGGCGGCATCCGACTGATTGATCACATTGGGCACAAATCGGTGCAAATACGACTGCCGGACGGACGGCAACAGCGTACAAAAATCAAACTCAAAAACCGGGAGTACTACCATGTTCTACAAAGCCAAAACACTAAAAGGTTACAAATTGCATAGCCTCGACGGAGATATAGGGAAAGTGGAAGAATTCTATTTCGATGACCGGCACTGGACGATTCGCTATTTGGTCGCCGACACCGGCGACTGGCTTATCGGCAGACTGGTGTTGATCTCCCCGTATGCGCTGGTCGCGGTGAATAAAGAAGAGCAATTCATCACCATCAATTTGACCCAAAAGCAGATTGAGCACAGTCCATCCTTGGACAGTGACAAGCCTGTCTCGAGACAATTCGAGGAGAAGTATTACGGCTATTACGGATGGCCGTTTTATTGGGAAGACCCATTCATGGGGGGACCTTATCCCTCCTATCCCTATATTGTGCGCGACCCTGAAATATGGGAAACATCAAGCGAAGATGAGCAAAAGTGGGATCCCAATTTGCGCAGCACTCCCGAGGTGATGGGTTATCACATTCAAGCCACAGACGGCGATATTGGCCATGTCGAGGATTTTGTCATTGATGATGAAACCTGGGCGATTCGTTATCTAATCATCAACACGCAAAACTGGTGGCCGGGAAAAAAGGTTCTGATTTCACCTCAATGGATCGAGAGTATTGATTGGTACGATTCGACAGTCTTCATTAATCTCAGCTGTGAGGCCATCAAGCAGTCACCGGAATACAAGGAAGAATCTCAGCTAACCAGAGATTATGAGGCCGGACTGCATCGACATTACGATCGCCAAGGATACTGGGTCGATGAATCGGCTGCCAAGAAGCATTCCCGCTGAAGCCAACATAAAAAGGCTTTCTTAGATGCGTGTCTTGCTCGAAAGACCGGTACCCGGGAAGTGTTGGCGCAGCCTGGTTCCCCAGAGGCCGGATTGTCGCCTTGCCGCCGATGTCCGGCTTTTGGAAGCAGCCTCGCTCAAGTGCATCGAAGCGACGCTGACCGGGTTAAACGCGATTTATGGGGCATTCGGCGGGATCATGGCATTACTGCTGTGGATTTGCCTTTCCGGGTGCATTTTCATCTTCGGCGCCTGCCTGTGCGCTGCTCAGGCCTAAGCACTCAACACCAGGAATTAAACCATGAATACCAAGACTCTTTCCCCGGAATTACTCCATAAGATGGATTCTTACTGGCGCGCCGCCAACTATCTGTCGGTCGGCCAGATTTATCTCTACGCCAATCCGCTGTTGAAGAAGCCGCTCAAGCTGTCGCACATAAAACCGCGCCTGCTCGGCCACTGGGGTACGACGCCGGGGCTCAACTTTATCTACGTCCACCTGAACCGCATCATCAAGAAACACGACCTGAATGTAATTTACATCACCGGGCCGGGGCATGGCGGGCCGGGACTGGTGGCGAACGCTTACCTGGAAGGGACTTACAGCGAGGTCTATCCAAACATCGGGCAAGACGAAGCCGGGATGAAGCGGCTGTTTAAACAATTTTCCTTCCCCGGCGGCATTCCCAGCCACGTCGCGCCGGAGACGCCGGGCTCGATTCACGAGGGCGGCGAGCTGGGTTATTCGCTGTCGCATGCTTTCGGAGCCGCGTTCGACAATCCCAGCCTGATCGTTGCCTGCGTCGTCGGCGATGGCGAAGCGGAGACCGGGCCGCTGGCCACCGCCTGGCATTCGAATAAATTTCTCAATCCGGTCCACGACGGTGCCGTGTTGCCGATCCTGCATCTGAACGGCTACAAAATTGCCGGTCCTACGGTTTTGGCGCGCATTCCGCATGACGAACTGGAAGCCTTGATTCGTGGCTACGGTTACACGCCGTATTTCGTCGAAGGCGACGATCCGATGGCGATGCACCAGCTCATGGCGGCCACGCTGGATACCGTGATCGCCGAGATCCGGCGCATCCAAACCGACGCCCGCGCCAACGGCTTCAAGGCGCGTCCGCGCTGGCCCATGATCGTCTTGCGCTCACCGAAGGGCTGGACCGGCCCGAAGCTGGTCGACGACAAGCCCAGCGAAGGCACATTCCGTTCGCATCAGGTGCCGATGGACGACATGAGTCATCCGGGGCACGTAAAGATTCTGGAACAGTGGCTGCAAAGCTATCATGCGGAAGAATTGTTCGACAAGACCGGCAAGCTGGTTGCCGAACTTGCTGAGTTGGCGCCGACAGGCGAACGGCGCATGAGCGCCAATCCTCACGCCAACGGCGGTCTTTTGTTGCGTGAGCTGGACCTGCCTGATTTTCGCGACTACGCGGTAAAGGTGCCCAAACCCGGCGCCGCAGAGGCCGAAGCCACCCGGGTGCAGGGGGAATTTATCCGCGATGTGATCAAACTGAACCCCGAAAACTTCCGTATCTTCAGTCCGGACGAAACGACTTCGAACCGCTGGGGAGCTGTGTTCGAAGTGACCAACCGGTGTTCGACCGCGGAAATTGTTCCCGGCGACGATCACGTCGCAGCCGATGGCCGGGTAATGGAGATATTGAGCGAACATCAGTGCGAAGGCTGGCTCGAAGGCTATCTGCTCACCGGCCGCCACGGGTTCTTCTCCTGCTACGAAGCGTTCATTCATATCATCGATTCGATGTTCAACCAGCATGCCAAGTGGCTCAAGGTCTCGAATCAGATTCCCTGGCGCCGACCGATTGCGTCCTTGAACTATCTGCTCTCGTCGCACGTCTGGCGGCAGGATCACAACGGCTTCAGTCACCAGGACCCCGGCTTCATGGACCATGTCGTGAACAAAAAGGCGGAAGTCATTCGCATCTACCTGCCGCCCGACGCAAACACGCTGCTCTCGGTAACGGATCATTGCCTGCGCAGCCGCAATTACGTCAACGTCGTCATCGCCGGCAAACAACCCTCGCCGCAGTGGCTAGACATGGATGAGACCATTAAACATTGCACCGCCGGCCTTGGCATTTGGTCGTGGGCCAGCAACGATCAGGATGGCGAGCCGGATGTCGTGATGGCCTGTTGCGGCGATGTGCCGACGCTGGAAACCCTGGCTGCCGTCGAGTTGTTGCGTGAGCATTTTCCCGAGCTGAAAGTCCGGGTGATCAACGTGGTCGATTTGATGAAACTCCAGCACCCGAGCGAACACCCGCACGGCCTGAGCGACGAAGACTTCGACGTTCTGTTCACCAAAGATAAGCCCATCATTTTCGCCTTTCACGGTTATCCGTTGCTCATCCATCGTCTGACCTATCGCCGCAGCAACCATCCGAACCTGCATGTACGCGGTTTCAAGGAAGAAGGCACCACCACGACGCCCTTCGATATGACGGTATTAAACAACTTGGACCGGTTTCACTTGTTTGGCGATGCGATTGACCGCCTCCCGCAACTGGGAGCGCACGCCGCCTACGCCAAGCAGGCCATGCAAGACAAACTCATTGAGCACAAGCAATACATCGACAAGCACGGCGAGGACATGCCGGAAATCCGCAACTGGAAATGGCAAGGATGAAAACTATTGGCGCAAATGAAATGCCTCAACCCCATATCCATGGAGACGACAACATGACAGCGGCAAATGAAGTGGTGTTCCTGCTGGACATTGATAACACCCTGCTCGATAACGATCGCATCATAGCCGATCTGGGCGGCCATCTTGCGCATGAGTTTGGCGAAGAGAGCCGGGATCGATATTGGGAAGTTTTCGAAGCGCTACGTATTGAACTCGGTTATGCGGACTATCTGGGCGCCCTGCAACGCTACCGTGTTGGCGCCATGAATGACCCGCGGTTGCTGCTGATGTCTTCATTTCTGATGGACTATCCGTTTACCGATCGTTTGTACCCTGGTGCGCTCGACGTCATTGCATATCTGGGCCGTTGGGGGCCAACGGTGATTCTGTCGGATGGTGACGTGGTGTTCCAGCCGCGCAAGGCGCAGCGTTCGGGATTGTGGGACGCGGTCGAAGGCCGGGTGCTTATCTACCTGCACAAAGAGCAAATGCTCGATGATGTCGAACAGCGTTACCCGGCTCGGCATTACGTCATGGTGGACGACAAGCTGCGCATTCTGGCGGCAATGAAAAGGGTCTGGGCGGATCGTCTGACGACCGTATTCCCTCGCCAGGGACACTACGCGCTCGACCCAGAGAATATCGCCACCTATCCGCCCGCCGATATAACGATTGAACATATCGGCGACCTGATCAACTACGATTTTTCCACCTTGCCCGGTATCCACAAAACGACTGCACATAATAAGAGCTATTACTAATTATTCGTTCGAGGAGAATACTATGCTTGTGACATTTACGACCAATGCCTATGCCGACATCACCCTATTCGGGGATGTCGCGCTTGCCCTGCTGAAAATGATGGGACACAGCGCAACCGTGCCCGGTGCGATTCTGGCGGCAGATGTTCCTGCGGCCCTGAGTCGGTTAACAGCGGCTATCGAGTCAGAAAAAGCCTCATCGCCAGTTGAAGACAAGGATACGGATGAGCCAGTCGTGAGCATGGCTCATCGAGCGCTGCCGCTCATTAATCTTCTTGCTGCTGCGGCAAAGGCAGACGCTGACGTAATGTGGCAATGAAAATAAGTCCTTTGACGGGAAGCACGCTCAGCCGAATATGCTGATCAATGTGCCACAGACTCGTCAAAGCTTACTCTGGCAACATGCCCGACACTGCGATGCCCAGGCAAAGCGTCTCGCTTGGCACCTCGGGGCATCGTGGTTTCGCGTTCCAAAACAGTCTCAACGAATGGCATGTTCTTGCCATCAGCTAGGCTATTAAGGTTTTCAGCGTGGTTGTGCAAACCGGGCTTTCCCTTTTTTCCAATCAATAAAAACAGAGTGCTTAATAAAAGCAATAATTTAGAGATTATGAACTGGCAAATTTTGACGCTCTTTTACAGCTGCTTTGATTCAACACCAACGTCGACGACGAAACACATCTCATATTCCATAAGGGTATTGACAGACAGCTTGAGTTTTTTGCATAAGGTGCTGATGCTTTCCCGCGTATGATGGGGAATCGCTTCGGATGCCGAACCAATCAGTTCATCCGCATTGTCCGCCGTTTTTAATATCTTGCTCATGGTATTGGACAACAGACGTTCCTTTTTCGGTAAAAACCATTGTATTCGCAGCAATTCAGCGATTGCGTCGCACAGACTCAGGTTTCCGTCCTGTCTAATATCGGCGATGAACTTTGATGGAGGGAGTCTGCTCAGCTCGAAAAGCCTTCTAAGCCGCATGATGTGATTTTCGGTGATGATCCCGATACGATTAAGAAACTTTTCTGCAGCAGGATGAACCTTGTAATAGGAGACAAGCAGGCTCCCCCCCTTTTTTGTCACGCGTCTGGCTTCGTTAATGATCTGCAGGATTTGCTTTTCATCGTCCAGAAAATCGACCACGCCGGTCGAAATGATGGTGGTCGCGTAGCTTTCGTCGGCAAAGGGCAAACTTGATCCGTCGGTATGCACCAGCTTGATGCCTCTGCGCAGTTCGGCCAGCCTGACCATTTCAGAGTTTGAATCGACGCCGTCGACGTGAAGCCCTTTTTTACGCAAGGCATCGATTATTAAGCCTTGTCCTCCGCCGACTATTAAAACAGGCTGGGAAATTTTGTCAGCAATAATATTGATCGTTCGCAGATCGAGGTGGTTATCCTCAAAAAGAGCAAGATGCGGCGCCCATAGTTGCCAGAAGTTTGATGTGTTTGTCATGGAGCGATCATAAGCCGAGTATGTTGTTTTTTAGGATATAGGTGATCCAGTAGTAAACCAACAGCGACACCTAATTTGGATTGCTTAAGCAGGGTAGCACAGAAAAACCATTAAGTTGTTTACTCGTAATGAATACGCCGCAATGGATCCTGACGATAATAAAGTTGAAGTTGTTGGTAAACATCAGCAAAGTGCGTATGCAGAGTTTCAGGCGCACAAAAAAAATATTCACTGATTACTGCAAAAAACTCCGCAGGGTTCGTCGCAGCATAAGGATTAATGCATGCACGATGGTGATGTTCAACTCGCCGAACCAATGACTGATAGGCGGTACTCAACGAAGCAGTCCAACGTATGATCTCCATGCCATAATGCAGAGGAGGAAAACCATTGGCACTATCATTTAACATATCCAGCTTATGGGCAATTTCATGAATCACGACATTGCGGCCGGATTGTTTCCCCTGCACATCCCGCTCAACATCGTCCCATGACAATATAAGTGGCCCTCGCGACCATGATTCACCTATGAGCGCCTGTTCCTGATGATGTACAACACCCGCCGCATCTTTGTCGTCTCTACAAATCCGAAACGCACCTGGATAAACAATGATCTCGGTCCAGCCTGACAAACAGCTAATACCAAGCCCTAGTACCGGAAGACAGGCCTGAATGGCGATGGTCACACACATTGCGTCGGTGAGCTGAAGTTCCTGAGCGCCGAAGAACTTTTTTTCATGCAAAAACAGCGTACTCAGTTCTCGCAAGTGCGCTTTCTCAACCGCCGTCATTCCCTGCAAAAAAGCTAGCTTTTCGGCAACTTCTACCCACAGATCATGCGCAATGGCATGGCGATGCAGAATGTATAGAGTACGTGCGCGTTTAAAAAAATTCATTGTCGATCAAATCCTGATTTCATCCCAGCCGCTAAAAGAACAGTAAGATACCATCTCAGCCAAAACAATCGATTGCTTATTTCCCCGTTGCTACCTCATCGCTGTAATGAGTCCTTGCCGTATCCTCGCATTCGTTAAGAAAGCGAGGGTCTTCCACCGCTTCGGGCAACAATGGAGGATTTGTGAACGAGGGATGCTCGAAATCGAACATGTCAATGGGTGGCCTGGCATGGGCGTCTCTGGCGGTAAGTGCAGGCAAATTAAAACGCGCCTGCACAAAACGCAAGATGGATGTGTGATCGTATACATCGTGTGATACATAGTGCTTTTTGGCATAAGGTGAGATGACAATCATCGGCACACGCACCCCAAGACGATCGAATTTGCCGGGAATATCCCTGGACTCGAGAATAGGCTTTATATCATCCGGTGGACACGCCTTCGGTGGTGGTACATGATCATAGAATCCACCGTGCTCATCGTAGGTAAAAAATAGGGCTGTCCGTTGCCAGTTAGGGCTTTTCATCACAGCATCAATTATTTGAGCAACAAATTTCTGGCCCGCCTGAATGTTTTTCGGCGGGTGTTCATTATGACGGTCGGCAGACGTAACCCAGGAAAAACTGGGCAACTTACCTTCTTTTGCGGCTTTTAAAAAATCGTCGGTGGCCAGGAAATGATCGCCCTTCTCAAAACGGAGTCCCGGCAGGATCCGCTCTTCGAAGGAAGGCTCAGCAGCGGTGAACACGGCCCAGCTTACGCCAGCCTGTTCGAGTTGATGAAAGATTGAATGTTCCTCGGCATGAGGCGGAGGCGAATCGTTGAGGATATGCCCGAACGAAGTACCCGCAATCATATACATACGGTTAGGCCAGGTCGAACTGGGAACGCTGGCGTGATAATGGTCTGCGATAGCAAAAGTGTTGGCCAAAGCGTAGTAATACGGAATCCACGACTCATCATAATAAGTCATCGCCCTCGCCCCGCCGGCAGTAACAAAGCCATTCATTGCACCACCTGCAATCTGCTCGTTTACTTTATTCCAATAATGAGGCTCATCGCCGAGACAAGGCGTACTGGCTCGTGTCAAAAATACTTTTTTTCCATCATTATCCAAGTTGTATGTATTCGCTGGGGCAACCTCGGCATCAGGCTGTCCGTACTCAGGAAGTTTCTGAAAATAGTGGTCAAATGAGCGATTTTCCTGCATCAGCACAATAATATGATTGATGGGGATGTCGGTGCTACGAAGCATATCCGGGTATGTTTCCACCACGCCTTGCCCGGTCTGGTATGGACACGACTCGATGTAAGTCTTAGGAATAGGTGCACACGCAATGCACAACAGAGTTACTCCCGTGATAATAGAAAATTTATATATATTCGGCATGTAAAAACAGCCTGAGAAAATGACCGGGAAATCGGAGAGAACAGCGTCAAAATTGACCATGTAAGATCATTATTGCATTGTTTTTTAATGTTTACTTCGTGAGTAGACTGGCAAAATGGACGCTAAAACTGATAAATATCAGACGCTGTTACAGCCTTGGCCTAAAACGGCGTTTTTTATTGAACCGCTACGAGTTTGTCTGCGAACCTGGTTACGATTACGGTTCCGGTTCCGATTACTTTCTAAGACCTTGCATTTTCGCGTATTTCTTGCTGGCTTCCATTTCTTGTTCCATGGCTTGGGTTGAATATCCATGGGCTATATGGGCGTGCTGTGCTGCAGTTTTGTCGTCACCGGATTCGTAATGCTTAGCGGCTTCCTTGTGATGCTTGGCTGCCTGTTCGTGATGCTCTGCCGCTTTCTGATGATGTTGCTGTGGAGTTTTCTCTTGTGTCGTTTCTTGGTCTTTCGCGTGTGCTTGTGTCATTTTTTTCTCCCGAAAAAAAAATTTAACGAATCCCTATGCCCTTGAGCTCATGGAATTCCTGTGCCGGTGAGCCAATGAATGACTCACGGGCTAATGATAGGGAATTATCAAGAATTATTCCGTGCGCTGGCGTACATAGATACGACTTTTCTGTATGAATTTAGTTGAATGCTGGTCCGTGTCCGGTTTCAAATGCAGATCGTTACGCTTAAAGAGCAGTAATCCTACGCTGAGAGCATTGATTCTTAACTGCCGTTACCAAGGCTTTTGATTGCGCAATGACCACCACCAACTGTTTGCCACGGGTGACGCCGGTATAGCGTAGTCACCACCTGATAGGTAGCTGCACTTATTGAATGGTGAAGTTTGACCCTATATCTTACAGACACTTGCACAACACAAACTTATTTTTTAGAGCTATTCGAACTTGATTAACAGAGGGATGTTGCTTATGTCGGCCCCGTTTGACTCTTGGAAAAACTATCTTCTCGCCGCCCTGCCCGCAGAGGAATTCGAGCGCATTTCTCCGCATCTTGAATTGGTCCAGATGCCACTCGGTAAAATCCTTTACGAATCCGGTGACGAGTTACATTATGTCTATTTTCCCACGACGTGCATTGTGTCCAAGCTTTACGTCACAAAGAATGGCGCATCGGCCGAAATCGCCGTAGTCGGCAACGATGGCATCATCGGTATCTCAATCTTCATGGGCGGAGGAACCATGCCTGATCGGGCCGTCGTGCGGAGCGCGGGCTACGCCTATAGGCTGCGAACGCATCTACTTATGCAGGAATTCGATCGTTCTAAGGAACGTCGCTCCGGGGGGTTACACTGTTTATTGCTGCGCTATACCCAGGCGCTGATTACCCAGATGGCACAGCTAGCTGTTTGTAATCGACATCATTCCGTGGATCAGCAGCTCTGTCGTTGGCTGCTGGTAAGCCTAGACCGGCTGCCTTCTAACGAGTTAACCATAACTCAGGAATTGATCGCCAATATGCTCGGAGTCCGCCGCGAAGGCGTCACGGAAGCTGCCGGGAAATTGCAGGGAGCTGGATTGATTGTTTATAGACGAGGCCACATCACAGTGCTGGATCGGCCTGGACTGGAGGCGCGGGTCTGCGAGTGCTACCACGTGGTCAAAACGGAATCCGATCGCCTGCTCCCCTCCTCTCTCTCCACGGCGTGGCCCACTAACATCAGGCATGCGAGTGGTTGAGCAGTGATGGTTAATTTGACAGAAAAGTTGCCGTAGCCCTATAACCAGGCCAAACAAGAAAACTGGAAACAACGAATACGTGCAGACCTAGTCCGTCTCTGTTCGCTACCGTACCGACTGCGTTTAGTTTTATCTGTACCCTTTTAAAGGAGCGATGCGGCGAAATTTTTTTTAATTTGGAGGTACCTATGTCTATATTTAATGCTGAAGATTCAACAAGATCAAGCCTGGATCGCGTTCGTAGCTCCACCGCTTCCCTTGTGAATGAAGAAATAGATCATCAAACGGATATAAATATTCACCGTTATAAGGATAAAAGCAGGGCAGAAATTCTTGATCGTATTCAAATGCTGGATCAGGAATGGGATATAGAGCAAATGCTTGAGGTCAGTGCCTCTACGTTAGCCCTAACCGGCCTGATTCTTGGTTTAACCAAAAATCGAAAATGGTTATTCCTCCCCGGCATTGTTTTGCCGTTTTTGTTGCAGCATGGATTACAAGGATGGTGCCCTCCCTTACCCCTATTACGCCGGCTTGGTATCCGTACCCGGGGAGAAATCGACCGTGAAAAATACGCGCTTAAAATCCGACTGGAGGAAAACTGAGTTGGTATTATTTAAGTGAGCGTCTATGTGCGATGTCGCACAGACCGGTTTTAATTATCTGTGTAGCCTTAAAACACAGACAAGAAGATTTAATGAGGTATGAGGGAACTTACTCGTTAAGAAAAAATCGAGTAATCCAGTTAAAGTCCGAAAAGGGTAGTGTTTTCAATCCTCGTCTGAATACCGATTAAGAATTTTCATAAACCGGCTCAAACTGAGCCAACAGGAGAAAAACCATGATTAATCCCGACTAAATCAAACCTGATATGCCCGTTGTTTGCTCCCAAGACGGACAGTTTGCTACTGTCGATCATATGGAGGGGACGGATACCATCAAACTGAAGAAAGATAAGGCAGGTCAACACCATTACATTCCGCTAACCTGGGTAAGCTCAATCGAGAGCGGCAAGGTTAAAGTAGATCGTCCAGGCGATCAAGCGATGCAGGAGTGGTCGACAGTTTCGCCGAAATCTTAAGCGAATAACTTCAGGCAATAATATAGACAATCGTTAGAGTGGCTTTTTGTTTCTGTCGAGACGCTTAGGTGAATGTGCTGAGCGCCAGCAGTCTGCTTCAACTTAGCCGTTACGAATTTGAATGTGCGACGGCTGGGCTCTGGGTGTTGAGCCATTCCACCAAACTTAAAGGTTCGGAGGACAAGATATGAGACACACAACTCCAAGAAACCGTTGGGTGCTGTTCGGGATATTCGCGACAGCGCTCACAGTCAGCGGCATAGGTAAAGCCCAGGAATCAGCAACAAAAAAATCGAGCTACGCCCCCACTGTTATCAATGAGGACTTCGCAAAGGCGATGGCACGCATGAAGGCTGCCAAGCCAGAGATCATGAAACGCCAGATCGACCTGCTCAATGCGCGATACGACCTGAGTGACCGCCCTGCTAATGGCGTGACAATGTCTAGCGGAAAGCCCGTTCAGGAAGGCGTTCGTGTCAAGCTGTCCAAAGATACAAGCTGGGACAAACTTGCGGCGGCCAGCCCCGAAGAGATTCGCGAGAAGGGCCTATTCCCGGCGGGTTTCTTCCCACTACCCCATCCGAACCACCCGGAAGGCGGCATGACCTTTCCCAAGTTTCTCATTGAAGAAATCAAGAAGCAAGAAGGGCGGGATCTCGTTCGTTTTGATTTGGATTTCGATCTTCCGAACCATCTTTTGCCCGAGTTCCCAGCTCCCATCTACCTGACCACACGGCCTGATCTCGGAGACGTCTCACAAGGTAAGCTCGTTACTATCGACAACTATTACGAGTTGTTCAACGGGATACTAAATCCAAAGCAGATAGAAGGTCTGCGGATGTTGCTGACACCCTTCCCACAACAGCAGTTCAACCAAACCGAGGATCGCCGCTCGGAACGTCCGAGTCGAGGGGTTGCCTGTTTCGACTGCCACGCCAATGGACATACAAACGCTGCGACCCACCTCGCGGGAGATACCCGTCCTCAGGAGTTTCGGCATCGCATTGACACGCCGTCGTTGCGCGGCGTAAACATCCAGCGCTTGTTCGGCTCTCAACGTGCTTTGAAGAGCGTGGAGGACTTTACCGAGTTCGAGCAACGCGCCGCTTATTTCGACGGTGATCCGGTCATCGCGACGAAGAAGGGCGTCAATATCCTTGATCGCGGCAGCCAGGTGC
Source organism: uncultured Gammaproteobacteria bacterium (assembly GCA_963814825.1). GTDB lineage: Bacteria > Pseudomonadota > Gammaproteobacteria > Methylococcales > Methylomonadaceae > Methylobacter_A. Next base: position 75,042 of record CAWFEF010000003.1, read on the forward strand.
ATTTCATGGCAGAGTTTCAGGAACTGCTGGATTTTCCACCGGCTCCCAAACTCGGCATTGACGGCAAATTGAATCCGAAAATGGCTACTGAATCGGAGATGCGCGGGCAAGCGCTTTTCTTCGGCAAAGCCAATTGCGCAAGCTGCCACGCGGCGCCCTACTATACCGATAATCTTATGCATAACATGAAGGTGGAACGCTTCTACAAGCCACAGATGATTAACGGGCGTATGGCCAGCGCCGATGGTCCAATCAAGACCTTCCCCCTGCGCGGCATCAAAGACTCGCCACCTTACCTCCACGACGGCAGGTTGCTAACGTTGGAAGATACGGTAGAGTTCTTCAACCTGATTCTCGACATCAAGTTGACTGAGCCTGAGAAAAAAGATCTCGTCGCATTCATGCGACAGCTTTAGAAAGAAGCAGTAATAGAGGATCGAATCTTCTATACGGTTAAACGGGTGCGGAGGGTATCCAGTCGACACCACTGAGCTTATATCCCTCTGTATCCCTATACAGTCCCTCTTCCGGCATGAACACAACCGCGTCCGGGGTTCGCCGATTGATCATAAAAGCGCGTAACTAACGCGTAAGTTCTGACATTTGATGGCGGAGGATCATATCGAGCTTGAGTAATATAAAGTTAATGAGTCAGTTCTCGCGCTAGTCGAGCTGATTTGTTTTTGCCATCGACCGACCTGCACTGCGTAGCGACTCGGGACAATCCAGTCGCCCGGTGTGAATCTCGATGAATACGAGGTCGTCCGCTGTGGCAGCTTTATTCAGCGCATCTTCAAGCTCCCCTTCCGTGCGGACATCAAGGCCCAGCCCTCCTCCGAATACCTCCACGAGCTTGTGATATTTCCAGGGTTGGATATCGTTGTAGGGGCGGTCACAGATCACCCGCTCGATCGTATAGCCGTCATTGTTGATGAGAAAGATGACCGGCTTGAGACGGTTGCGGATCATCGTCGAGAGGTCCTGGCAGGTCACCTGAAAAGAACCGTCACCCACAAACAGCACGACATGCCGTGTCCTGCGCCGCCATGCCGGCGCCCAGGGTTGCCCCGACCGTATAGCCGATCGATCCGTAAAAGGTCTGCCCTATGAAGGTCGCTCCTTCCGGCATGAGCATCTCCGCGGCGCTGAAGAGGGATACGCCTGTTTCAGCGATGACTATTGAATCGTTTTCTATAAAATGACTCATGCGGTCGAAGAAACGCTTGATGGTAAGCGGTTTCGGACGCATCAGGCCGGTACGGCTCCGTATGCCGGTGTACGCAGCCATCAGGCGGCGCATTGGATATCCAGAGTTGCGGGATCGCGTCGGAAAGCTTTTCCGTCAGCCCAAGGATAAAATCATGTAGATACACGTTCTCGTAATAATGGTGTTTGATCTTCACGGAGCGGATGTTGGCACTGATCGTCTTCGCGTCGTCGAGGTTCGTTGTGAAGCCGCCGGTGTTAAAATCGGTCATCAAGGCCCCAAGTTGCAGAATGCAGTCAGCGGACTCGACCCGTTTCCGTACATACTCGCGACTTCGGTCTCCCTCAAAGAGACCGATGAATTGCGGGTGTTGCTCTGAAAGGACGCGTCTTGCCCAACATCATGGTGACATAGGGAAAGCCGGTTTTGTCGAGAAAGCCGGCGAATTCCTTTTGCAGCTTGAAGCGTATCAACTCCACATCGCCGATCACAACCGGTTTCTGCGCCTTATCCAGCATTTCCATGCGCTTCCTTGATCGCCTCTCCCGAGCGCATCCGGATCACTACCTAGGTCTGGTGGGAACAGAAAAGCCTGCGGGCGCTGACATTTCATCATCACCACGTCCGAGGGAAGGCTGATGTAAACCGGTTGTTGATGAGAAAGGCACGCCGACAACACCCGGTCGATCTCGGCCGGCGCCGTTTCAGCGGAAACGAGCTCGGTTGAGGCGGCAGTAATTTTCTCGTATATCCTCAAGGGAATCTGATAATCGCCCAAGGTGTGATGCAGCAGCGGCCGGGTGCGGAAATTAATCGTCGACGGCGAACCGGTGATCACCACCATCGGCACTCTTTCGGCGAATGCACCTGCCACGCCGTTGATGGCGCTCAGTTCTCCGACGCCATAGGTTGAGGAAAATGCGCCAATGCCCCGAATACGCGCGTAGCCGTCGGCGGCATAGGCCGCGTTGAGTTCATTGCAGGTGCCGACATACTTCAGGTCGCTCTTCAGCACCTGGTTAAAGAAACCCAGGACAAAATCTCCCGGCACGCCAAAGAGGTGATCCACCCCGATCTCTTTCAGCCGGGTTAGCAGGTATTCAGCAACCGTGATTTCTGAACTTTTCATGTTATTGAACTCCTCATCTTGCTATTTAAGTAAGGTCTATTCGATAGTTGCATCATGTCTGATGAGGTTTATCTGTGGTTTTCAGACCAACGCATTAACAACCCGACGCCCTAAATGCATCCAAGTAGCTGGTAAATTCTGCATATAAAATTGACTCACGCCGACAAAATGCAATCACGCTTACACTATCGTTTCTGCGGACTACTCGACTCCTGTCTCTTAACGTAGAGTATTTTGACTGATCTTGATAATTCCGGGAGATTGGTAATAATATCCTAGCAATGGCTCTACGGCTGACGTTGCCGACCTAGGTGTTACTGAAGGAGACTTTGCTTGACGGTAAGCTTTGCGGTATGACGCTAACGATATTCTAATAATATCCAACATAAATTATTCTTTGTTTGATGTAAAGTTATCTGAAAATTTGGTCTTCTTCCGGAGCTAAAGCTCAGATTCGTTGCTGAATCTGAGCTTTAGCCACTAAGTTGTTCTTCTTGCAATTGAACTTAGCGATCATTCCCCCTTAGAAATTAGAGTGTATTTTATGCTGTGAATTTACAATTAGAATAAGTGCCATTACTTATGCTGATGCACCATGACTACTTCAACAGTAGCCTGTCCCCTCGAAAGCGGCCGTTCACCTGGATAGAATGCAGGATTACACTTCGGTTAGCTCAGATATTTCAAGATTATCTTGCAGTCCCAATACCTTTTTGTTCGCTACCGTACCGACGACCTTCAGTTTTATCTGTAATATTTCACGTGGGCGTTAGGGAACTTTATCCCACGCTTTGCTCATAGCTATGTGTGTCATGACTAAATAATTATCAGGAGAAACTCATGAACAAAGATCAAGTAAAAGGCAGAGCCGAAGAAGCCAAAGGTAAAGTTAAGGAAGTCACCGGCAAGATACTGAATGACGATGAGATGGAGCTTGAAGTCAATGTCGAAAAAAGCGAGTAAAACGTGCCTTGCTGAGCTGCGCAGCCGTTTTTTCCAGACTAACAGCCCCTCAAGACTCTCTTAAATAACCTTATCAGAGGATATAAATATGAAAATCACCTACATGAGATCCATCGGTTTATCAGCAATCCTGGCTTTGCTCGTTTGCTCATTTGGCGCTTATGCTGAAGAAACCAAAGAGGAAGCCCATAGTGCGGACTCTGTCGACAAGCAAAGCGAAGCCTTCAATATCTGCTTACGCGCTACTCAGCGCTTCGAACAACAGGAAAGAACCAAAGGGACGGGGAAAACTGAAATAACGTCGCTATCTGCTTCGTGCAAAACGGAATTGAAACCGGTAGCGTATTGGCTTTGCATGGATAAAGAAGCCAATGGGAAAGTCGACTTTAATGTCGCCCATACGCGTTGTGCGAAACAAACAAACTAAATGGATTCTTGCCGTTTCGTAGCTAACCGCGGCCATCCCCCGAGCCGCCGGTTGGGCGTTAATTGGAATCACGATCGCTTGGGTGCGGCCGAGTGATGATTGTAGTTATCCACGTTCAAAAATAAATATTCGACTGTCGGCTTAGGGTCGAAATTGCCACATCCAAAAAGAGTAGGATCCTCTACTGCCGAATGTCTGGTATGGAAAATCGGATGGACATAAGTTAAATCAACTTGGCTCAATGCGTAACTAACGTTATTTATAGCGATAAAAATATTGTCAATTTTTCATCCTCCCCTAAATAATCCAACGGAATAACGGACTACCATGCAATATTCGTTAGTGACTCGGTGGCACCTGGATGCTCCCATAGAGCGGGTCTGGGATGCCCTCGTCACGTCTGAAGAATGGCCGAAGTGGTGGCACTTTGTTAAAGAAGTCGTTGAAATCAAAAAAGGCGACGCACAAGGTCTGGGTTCGGTTCGACGATTTACCTGGACGAGCAGGCTTCCCTATCGGCTATGTTTTGAAGCCCGAGTTAATGTGTTGGAAGAGCCTCATTGGATTGAAGGCATTGTATCAGGCGACTTAAACGGTACTGGAAGTTGGAAGCTGGATGATTTGGGGGATTCAACTCGGGTGACTTATGTATGGCTTGTGTCTACGGAAAAAGCCTGGATGAATCTCCTGGCGCCAATTTTGGCCCCCGTCTTTACTTGGAACCACGATCAAGTCATGCAGGAAGGCGGAAAAGGCATGGCCCGGCATCTCGGCGTTTCACTACTGGATTTTCAAGGATCCCGCAGCCGCCGCAATGAGTGTATTTAGACTCAACAAGCCAAGCTTATGGCGTTATGAAAAACGCCGATATGAGTGGCGAAAAGGAAGTGCTGGGGCTCTGGATCGCCCAAACCGAAGGTGCCGAATTCTGGCTACAGGTGGTCACAGAACTGAAGACAAGCGTACCAGGATTTTTCGCGAAAGCTAGGCGCTATATCGGAAGCGGCTTTTCGTAAAATGGCACAGGTTGATAAAATTGTAACTAAGCCATCTTCTTCGAACTTGATATTGCTGAATGCATAATCACGATTATTCATAATTTTTTCTGTGGCGATTGTGGGCTAAAACCATTGGGCTAAATTATCGAATTAACCGACATAGGCCTTCGCGCAATAAGAATCCGGCACTTATTTATAAGCCAACAACTTGTAATCCCGCTCAGTTATATACCTCATCATGAAAACGGAGCGTGATCAGCATGTTGGTGAACTGCGTTAGAAGGGTTTAATGTCGCATTTCTTTGAGCGCCCACCACCGCATCGTCTACGCTCCAAAAGAGTTTGCCATGAAATTGTTCCCCTGCCAGTTTAAGCAATAACTGCCTGATCGGGTCTTTGACTCGTGCCAATAACAGCACTTTGTTCTGACGTTTAAGACTATCAGCCAGTTCAATTAAACATTCTGCCGCCGTACTGTCGAGATTTGCACTTTGCTCAAGACTTATAATAAGAACCTGTACATCGCTGCTACGCTTTAAGCGCTGTTGAACTTCGGCCAGAATGCCTTCGACGCTGGCGAAAAACAGCGGTTCTTCGGGACGCAAAATCAATAGACCGGGCTGGGCTTGAGCTTTAGGATGATTTTCTTTATCCACATAATCGCGTGAATTTCCCAGCTCTGCCAACTCCCTGACCAAAGGCTGGCTGAAGGACCGTATCGCTGAGGCTAATGACAAACCAATGGCAATCAGCATTCCATGCAACACCCCGAAAGCTAAAACGGCTATGACCGCAGCCAGCGCAAGATATTGATCGCGATCCATGCGCCAGAGGTGAAGGAGTGATTTAGGGCTTAACGCATGGCTCAAGGCATTGATAACCGCCGCTGCAACAATGGGTTCCGGAATATGCCCTATCCACGTCCGCCCAAAAACGATCATTAACAGCAACACTAATGCAGCAATGACGCCAGCCATTTTGCTTTGCGCTCCCGCTTCCTCATTCGCAGAGCTGACTGAGAATCCTGCACCGACGGGCATCCCCTGGAGTAAACCTGAAACAAGATTAGCTGTACCCAGCGCAGACAGTTCACGGTTGGGTTCTACAACATTACCGTGAATCAGTGACAGGCTACGAATACTGCCCCAGGATTCGGCAACAATGATAACCAGTAAACCGCATGCCAGCTCCGCTAACTGAAGCCACTTTTCCAGTGCTAGCTGCGGCAAGCTTAGACTAGGTAATTTGATTAACACAGGCCCGACAATAGCCACATTATAGTCGGCAAGATTCAGCGTATTACTTAAACAGATACCCAATACCAGCACCACAAAAGCCCCCGGCACAAGAGGCCAGCGTTTCAGCAACCACAGCAAGATGAGTGCGCCGCCCCCAATGGCTGCGCTCCAAACAGCCCATTCGTGGACGTGATTAATTAATTCAACGAGTATATGAAAGGGATCGGGAGCCTGGACTTTAATGCCGAGTATGATCGGCAGCTGCTTGGCTATAATGGTTAGCGCCAAAGCAAACGAGAAGCCATGCAGCACAGGCCGCGAAACGAATGCCGACAGCCGCCCGAGTCCCGCTTTTGCAAAAACCAGTAAACCGCCACCGGTTAATATGACCAATGCAACGCCTAAACCTGCGGCCGCATTACCATCGACAGGATGCATTGACAGGACTACCGCCGCCAGCAGCGCAGCGGCGGACGAAGTTGGCGCAACGATCGCAAAATGGCTTTCCCCCAACCAGGCATAACACATTAAGCCCACCAACGCGGCAGTTATCGCGGACTGAATCGTCAGATGCGCAATGGCGGCATAAGCGATAGCCTCCGGCAGCAAAATAAAGGCAACCGATAAACCTGCAATTACATCGGCAAACGATACCCATCTGTTTGATGGTCGAATGGTGCGGTTCACTGGTAAATCAGGACTCTTGGTCGGATGTGCAGCCTTCATTTCAGCTTTATCTACCAAAACTTCCTGCCTGCGGCGAACCGGTTTGAACCAAAAGAGCCAAGGGCTCTAACCTCAGATAATCTTGCATCGTATCAAAGCATCCTCGTCAAACTCGTAAATGGCGCACAGTCTATGGTAACCGTCCACAATCACCACCTTACCGTTCGGTTCGTCCCTCAAAAGTAGCAGAGGAGAAAGGCTTTTTCCATTTTGGATTTTTTTCCTGTCCTTCTCGACATGTAAATTGCTCACCCCCAACAATGAAAGCTGGGACGCCCTGAAGATATCCTTGGCTTTGAACTCCACGATAGCCGCACTTTTGAACCTGGCTATTATTTCAGTAACACGATCTTCGTTATAAAGGATTCTGAGATAGGATTCTGCCGCCGGATAGTCGTGCTCTTCCACATCGGGGAGCCACTCGATTTCTGTCACCTTTGATTTTGTCATTTTTTCCTCACGTTTTTGTAGGGTAGCTGGCTGTTTCCAATACGACAGAGCCCTCTCTTGACTCACGGATTGAAGTCGAACACCCCCTCCAAACCATTAGCCTTAGCGTCTCGATCTGTCAGTGGTGCCAAGCCGAAGCGGTTTTCAATCAACTTTAGAATCGAGGTTGTATCATAGACCGTGTGATCAACATGGCCCTTCTTCGCGAACGGCGAAACGATGATCGCAGGAATTCGGGTGCCGGGCCCCCAGCGGTCGATCTCGGGTGGAGCGACATGATCCCAAAGGCCGCCGTATTCATCATAAGTAATGATAATAGCGGTGCTGGGCCAAATCGCGCTGCTGCGGATTGCATCAACCACCTCTTTGACCTCGCCGTCGGCCTCAAGGACACTGGAATAGCCGGGATGTTGGTTTTTCCTGCCCACCGGCTTGAAAAAAGCCACCTGCGGGAAATCGCCCTTGAGGTCGGCGAACAGCTTGTTTTTGTCTTTCAAATGTTCGGCCCGCGCCTGAGTATCCGGTGCATAGTTGGCGTAAAACACGAAAGGCTGATGGTGGTATTGGAACTTGTCCTCGGTTTTTTTCCCGGCCACGGCATCGTCCCAACCGCCGGCATACCACACCCAAGAAACCTCTTTTTCCGACAGCCGGTCGCCGATAGTGGCTTGATACTGCGCCGGCAGCCGGTTATCCGGACGGGCGGTATTAAAAGGAGGGAAAGTCGGTTGGACGGTGCCGACTGCGTAACCGTCTTTGGTGACGCTGGGATCGCTGATCGGTTTGCCGGAGGCAGAGTCGCGTTTCCATTGGCGAAGTTCGGCAGGAGCGTCTTTAAACTCCGGTGCACAGGCGCAGATCAGCCACTGATGATTCAAGAACGAACCGCCAAAAGCTCCCTGAAAAAAGTTATCGGCCAGGGTGAACTCCTTGGCATAGTTCCACAGCGCCGTACCTGACAGATCGTAGTAGCCCATCGTCAACCCGCCAGCCGCGGACAGCTGGGCAAAGCGATCATTACGGCCGCCGTCGATCTGCATCTGGTGGATGAAGAACCGGTGGGTGAGGTCGGGATGTTTCTCGCCAGGCTTCGCATAACGGGCTATATCGAAAGGACTATTAGGCAGATCCGTGGGAAACCGCTTGTCAAGGGCGGCCGGTTCATGGTCGGCGTCCATTATCCCCGGCAACGTTTTATAAGGTCGCCCGTATTCGTCTACCTGGGCGGGCGCGTTTCGAGCGCTAGTTAGGCCGTTGGCGCCGGGAAATAAGCCGAACAGGCTGTCGAAACTGCGGTTCTCAAGATAGATGACGACGATATGCTCGACGCGATCCAGCCCGTTCTCAGCCAGGCACGTAGCAGGCAGTAATGTAGCTAGCGCCGCTAGGAAGGCAGTCATGCGAATAGTCATTGTTTATTCCCTTGAGTTGAAAAGATGATTTTTCTTATTTTTATCGAATGTGGATCGTTCATATTTAATTTTTTGAATACCTTTTTTCCATCGTGTAAGCAAGCCATTTTGAGAACACAACCTAGCCCGTAAAACAGGCATCAATAAGTGCACAAAAAACGTCTGCTAGACCGTCGCCTCCTGTGATAGGCGTCTCTCTATGCTGATTGTATAAACAACAACGGCTACAAGCAAAACCGCAAGAATCATTGATGACCCGACAGTGCCCAATCCCAGCCCACCTTTTTCGATAGGTTTTGTCAGCAAGTCTCCGAAAGTCGCCCCAAATGGACGTGTCAGAATAAAGGCGAGCCAAAACAACATGACTCGATTCAGACGGGTGACTAATGAAGCAAGGGCGATGAACGCAATGAATCCGCCAACGATAATAGCACCTCCAAGAAATCCTAGCCCAGAGTCATCGGCTAAAAAATCTCCCAAGGCTTACCCAGCATGTTTGAAAACAAAATTGCCACCCAATAGAACAGCTCGCTCTTTTTTATCGAAAAGCCCAGAATATTCTTGCCATGAATGACGATTAGAAAACATAAAATTCAATAAAGTCCGTTCACAAATATTTCTTCCGCATGCAAACATCTCCAGCAATTTATAGACCACCCATGACGAATACTGGCAATTCAGCGAATAAGAGGTCTTTGAAATAAAACAGGCCATCTCAAAAGGATGAAATCAACCGGGTAATCATCAATTTTGTAGTACAAAACAACCGCCAATTAAATAGCGGCAGCCATGGCCCGGAAAGGTCAAGGTGCGCTGCGACTGAAGTTGGTTGGTTTTAGGGAAGGTTGATCGAGAAGTTCTGCGGAGCACGGAAAATGCGTAAAATTGACTAAAAGCATGATGGCGCTCAGGGTGCCGCCAAAAAATACAACAATACTATCGATCAATTAGAAAACATTTTCTACAGCGCCCTGTATTTATCTTGCAGTTTTACTTAGGCTGAGGAAATTGCCGATACCGCTTTATGGATGTGAGATCGATACAATAACCGCGTTGCCTATCGAATGAGATGAATGTGGTGTATTGACGTCATGAAGAGTGATATGACCGGCATTAGAATCCTGCTGAGTAAAGGTTGAGGCTTGAACGCTGGTATATGTATCTGATCCACAACAGGCGACTGAGCGGACGTGTCCAATGGCGATTTCAGCGTTGCGTGTGTCTATAGATTTGGTCCAAACTAAAGTATAGGCATCTCCACCGGCAGCTACGGCCACACCGGCAACACTAACCCCCGTTGTGTCTGCATTAGAAGTGCTAGCTCCTCCAGCAACTGCGAGGTCGCTACCATGCGCCACTGCCACTCCCTGACCTGTGGATTGTAAATTTCCTGGTCGGGCAATGGCATAGTCCGTTACATCAGTCATTGTTTTGGCATAGGTTGAACCGACGGCAAACGCATTCGCCGTCGTTATTGATGATATGGCTCCAGCGGTAACTGAATCCAACATAGACTCATTTAAAATGATCGGGGCGAAGGATTCCTCTGTTAAAGCATATGCAGCGTAGTTTGCGGGAAGTAATACAACCAATATGAACCAAGCTTTTCTCATGATGTTTTACCCCTTATTAAAGATTGATTGCCAAATAGGATAGTAATAAGGAATCGATTTGTACGCTATAAGTAAGAAAACCTAAGAACCTGTCTGTTGGATTTATTGAAGGCTTTATCAAAAACAGGCCGAGGGGTGTAAAAAAGGCCACAAAGAAATAATTCTACATGACTTGACCACTCAACAATTCCCGCGCCCGATTATCCGCGCCCGACGGAAGTTTGTCAGGGCTGGCGTCAATCCAGGCGGCAATGTCTTTCCATGCGGTGGGCGCCTCTAAATCGCGCAGCAGCATGTGGTAGCCGTTCTGATAAATCGCCACGGTTTTTTTCGCCGCATCCGCTGCAAGAAATTGCTGCAAAAATGCATAAGTCGGTTCTTTGGGAATGATTTCGTCTTTCTCGCCGTACAACATCAGGGTATTTCCGCGCATCGACGTGGCGCTGCTAAATGCCGCATCCATCAAATCGGCCAAGCCGTACACGGTTTCCACGCGGGTCGCCTTGATTACCCAAGGATCACGACCCAGAGCCCGGAGCATTTCGATGTTATCCGATGCCACGACGTGGACGCCCTCCCCGGTCAAGGCCAGCCACGGCAAACTGTGCGCCAGCGTCCAAAGCAGGCCGGTTTGATACCAGGGCATGGTTGATCTGGCCCATAATGCCGGGGCGGCGAGAATAACACCCGCAACTTCGGGCATATCTATCCGGCTCATGGCGGTGATAACTATCGCGCCGCCCATACTTTCGCCGAGCAGATAAACCGGGCGTTTCGGGTAACGTTGCTTGACCAGTCGCACCAAAGTCTGCAAATCCTGGGTATAGGCTTCACTCCCCGCCCATAATCCGCGTTTTGGCGCCATGCCGAAACCGCGTTGATCGTAAGCGAAACAGGCTATGCCCTGCTTGCTGAAATACTCTCCCGGCTTATCGAAAAAACGGCTGTAATCGTTAAACCCGTGCAGCGCGATAATGACCGCACGCGGTTCGGTTTTCGGCAGCCAATGCCGTAACGGTAAACTTGCGCCGTCTTCGGTCAGAAAAATATTCTCGCCAAGTTGCGCCGTATTGTTTCTTGCACCGGGAGGATAAGCCATCGGCATGCAGCCGCTTAGGGGCATCAGTAGTAAAAGAGCTATCAGTGGGTATCGGAGTTTCATGCGTTTGGATCAAATCTATGCGGGTAATTAACATTATATACTTACGCATATCAAAATTCGGCTATTGTTTGCAGCTATTCAAACCCTGGCCAAGGCTTTATTATATACACCAACGCACCACCCTAAGCTAACCGTCCATTGACAATCTTTGTACCTTGGCAAGATCATCCCGTTATTCCAGCAACCGTCATTTTCGCTCGTTGCCCATCAAGGGCATTCTGCGCAAGGCCGCGTTTTATTTGCTGTTCACCTTCCTGGCTTCATCGGTCGGCTTGTGCCTATTGTTGCGCTGGATGCCTGTACCGACCTCGGCGTTTATGGTGTACCGGCATGTTGAAGACTTAGTCGACGACGGCTCGTTCAAGTCCATTAAATACTCCTGGGTCGGCGCAAAAAAAATCTCGGCTTATGCCTCTTCGGCAGTTATTGCCGCCGAAGACCAGCGGTTTTTTTCAACATTCAGGGTTTGATTTGCATTCCATACAATCATCCATCGATGTCTACATGGACGGCGGACGGCTTAGGGGTGCGAGCACTATTTCCCAGCAGGTGGCCAAGAATTTATTTTTAACGCCGTCAAAAAGTTTTGTCCGCAAGGGGCTGGAAGTCTGGTTCACGGCGTTGATCGAGTTGTCTATGGAGCAAGGAACGGATATTGACGGTTTACCTGAATATCGCTGAATTCGGCGATCATCTGTTCGGCATAGAGGCCGCAAGCCAACACTATTTTGGCGTCCATGCCAGCCAAATCAGTCGCTCTCAAGCGGCATTATTGGCGGCAACCTTGCCTAATCCAATACTGCTGCGGGCTGCGCAGCCATCAAATTATGTTCTTAGGCGGCAAAACTGGATACTCCGGCAAATGCAAAATCAATGAGGCTTTTTAAAACGCATGAATTCTGATATAATTCGCGCAAAACTATAATAACTGTCCGAGACAGACTTCCAATTCACCTCAACACCCTAGTAGATAGAGATAAACCATGAGTATGCAAAAATCCACCATCAACACTCGTTTATTAATGAGTAGTCTGGTTATATCAAGTCGTGCTTGCAGGTTGTGCGACCACCTGCGAAGCCCAACGAAAATGGACCCCTGGGAAGGCTGGAATCGCGGTACTCAAGAATTTAATGACGATCTGGACAAGGCGGTTTTAAAACCCATGGCGAAAGGCTATCAATGGATAACCCCAAAATTCGTTGATGACGGCATAACCAATTTCTTCAGCAACATGAACGACATCGGCGTAACCATCAATGATTTTATGCAACTTAAAATGACGCAAGGCGGTATGGATGCCAGTCGTTTCCTGATTAACACCACGGTTGGCGTTGCCGGTTTTGTCGATGTGGCAAAAATGATTGATCTGCCCAAGCATAATGAAGATTTCGGACAGACTTTGGGCTTCTGGGGCGTTCCGACCGGTAACTATCTGGTAGTTGCCGTTTATGGGAGCCAGTTCACCTAGAGAAGTCGTCGGGGCTGTTGGCGATGCTTTATTGAACCCACTGACCTATACCTTTGCAGTTGCCGGTGGCGGAGCTGCCATCAGCGCGGTCAATGCGGGAGCCAAAACGGTTGATGTCACCGATACCCGCGCCGACTTGATACCGACTGAAAAGATCGTTGATGAAGCCTCTGTCGATCGCTATTCCTTTATCAAAAATGCTTACCAGCAACGTCGCGAATATCTGGTTCATGACGGCAATGTCCCTGAAGAAGAGGAACTCCAACTGGAAGATGACGCCGCGACAGAAGGCGCAGGTGCTGCAAAAACCAACAGCGCTGCACCGGCAATTAGTCAGCAATAGCCCCGGCTCAGCCCCAGTTACCGATAATTCCAAGCACTTTCTGGACATATCAGCACCTGCTAAGAAATAAGCCTGACACACGGGCGGCCGGTCACCGGCCGCCCATCAATTTTAAAATGAAATTTTCAGTATTTATCTTATTGCTGGGTATTTTTTCCGAATGCTCTTCATCCCCTGCCGCCAATAACTGGGCAACGATCAAACAAGCCGCACAAATCGGCGACAGCGCCCAAAGCATCGGCTCTTATACCGCCGGTTGTTTAAGCGGTGCGGTCTCGCTACCTCAGAACGGCACAGGCTATCAATTGATGCGCCCTACCCGTGGACGATCTTACGGTCATCCGGACTTGATACGGTTTATTGAAAGCATAGCGCAATACCACGCATCTGCAGCACTGGGGCGTTTTGCTGATCGGCGATCTGGGGCAAGCCGCGCGGCGGTCCGACCCCAAGCGGGCATCGCAGCCATCAAACCGGACTCGACGTCGATATCTGGTATTTGCTTTCACAACAGGCCGCAATCCGAAGTCTGGAGTTTAATGAGCGCGAAACCTGGAGCTCTCCCTCGGTTCTTGCCGCCAAATCGGATGCCATTGATGACAGCCAGTGGTCACCGGCTCATGAGAAAATTCTTGAGGCTGCGGCACGCAGGCCCGAAGTCGATCGCATCTTCGTCAATCCCAGCGTCAAACGCCTATTATGCACGCGCAAATCGGCCCATGACTGGCTAAGAAAAATACGCCCGTGGTGGGGACATGACGATCACTTTCATGTGCGCCTCAAATGTCCACTGAACAACAAAAACTGCACTGGACAGGAACCGCTTCCTGAAAGCGATGGCTGCGATGCCATCGCTGGCCTGGTGGTTTTCGGAAGAAGCCAAAACGCCGGTTCCCGCAGCCAAAAAACCGGAACCGCCCGCACTGCCCGCGCTATGCGATGTTGTTTTAAACAAATAGCGCTTGGATAATCAAGCTAAATCAAACCCTTCTCATCCCGGATCGGAACGATAAAGCCAAGCCCGTCATCCGTTGCGATAAATTCGGACAACTCCAAGCGCAGTTTATCCAGCGCCTCATCAAGCGTTTCCTGCTTGACCTGATGAAACGAAGGCAGCATCGTGGATGCGTTATGGTACTTCAAAATATCCAGCAATATTCTGGCTTGTTCAATGGTGTATCGATGTTTCACAACTTCTCCGTGGGTATACTTAATCTGTTTCATTTTTTCACACAAGCTGTTAAGCAATTCTAGCAGCTTCGTGCAGCTTCATCCTGTCGCCCGTCTTAATAAACAATGACCATTATAACTTGAGACGCCCATACTAAAAAATCCGCTTTACCGGTCATCAGAACTCAAACCGACTCAATACGTTTTCATCAAGCCATCCAGCGTCAACCCGCAACTGGGCGCAAACGCCTTCATGAAAAAAATAACTTCCGGTTGCTCGGATGCCGCCGATGATTAAAGCCAATTGCTCGGCGGCGGTTTCAAACTCCAAATTGCCGGCTTTTAACTCGGCCTGGCATTTGAGATAGGCCGATATTTTATCTGCCGCCTTGATGATCTGCACATGCTCCGGCGGCATCTTGTCGTGATGAATCAGCGCCTGAAAATCCGCCTGCAACTCTGCCGGCAAAAGAGCCAGCAATTCTATCTCCGCCTGTTTTTCAATCTGCTTGTAGGCAGCGCTGATTTCCTCGGAATGATATTTGATAGGCGTCGGCAAATCGCCGGTAATGACTTCGGTAATATCGTGATACAAAGCCGCCGCAGCAACGGCATTGGCATCAACATTGCCGCCGTAATAACGATTTTTAATCAAAGCCAGGGTGTGGGCAATAACCGACACTTCCCAGCTGTGCTCCATGACATTTTCATCATGCGCATTGCGCTTTAGCCCCCAGCGTTTAATCCATCTTAGCCGTGATAAATAGGCGTAAAAGCTGCTTGTTATCTCGTTCATGTTTCAAACGATGTCAATAAAGGTGTGTGCAATAAGCTGGTTTTGATTGATCTGCTACTGGCGAAGTTAATAGTTTGATTAATCTGCATTTTAAGGCCGCAATCTGGTATCTTGTGTCTCTATTTTACGCGTTACACGCAACACTACTAAACCTAAATATATCATGCTTATTCAGTGGTACCCCGGCCATATGCACAAGGCCAGCAAAGAGGTCAAAGAAATCCTGCCCCAGGTTGACCTGATCATCGAAATTCTGGACGCGCGCATTCCGTTCAGCAGCCAAAACCCGATGCTCGCAGCCCTGCGCGGCGACAAGCCCTGCATCAAAGTACTCAGCAAAAGCGACCTTGCCGATCCTGAGATTACCCAGCAATGGCAAACCTATCTGGAAC
This sequence comes from uncultured Gammaproteobacteria bacterium, assembly GCA_963814825.1. Classification (GTDB taxonomy): domain Bacteria; phylum Pseudomonadota; class Gammaproteobacteria; order Methylococcales; family Methylomonadaceae; genus Methylobacter_A. Next base: position 90,537 of record CAWFEF010000003.1, read on the forward strand.
GGGAGCAAGGCGTAAAAACCCTGGCGCTGACCATCGAGCATCCGGAGAAAATGCGCCAACTGCCCGATCTGTGCCACAAGATGCTGCCGAATAAAGCCAGCAGCGACAAACCCATCCACACATTGATCATGGGCATACCCAATGTCGGCAAATCGACGCTGATCAACATCCTGGCCGGAAGAATGATCGCCAAGACCGGCAACGAACCGGCCATCACCAAAACCCAGCAACGCATCGACATCGGCCATGGCATTATTCTGTTGGACACGCCCGGCATGCTGTGGCCCAACGTCGAAAACAAGAACAGCGGCTACCGGCTGGCGACCACCGGCGCGATCAAGGACACCGCGATCAGTCATGACCATGTCGCCTTCTTCGCGGCCGAATACCTGTTGCAGCATTACCCGGATTTACTGCAAGCCCGCTTTCAGCTGGAGCAACTCCCGAAAAGCGAGCAGGAACTGATGGAAGCCATCGGCAAAAAGCGCGGCTGTCTGCGCTCAGGCGGACGTATCGAGATGGATAAAGTATCCAAAATCCTGCTTGTCTGAATTGCGCGCCGGAACCATCGGCAGAATCAGCCTGGAAACCCCGGCCATGATGGAAAAGGAACTGGCCGAGCTGGTGATTATTCGCGAGGAGAAAGAGGCCAAGAAAAAAGCACGGAAGCAAAAATGGAAAGGGGCTAGTTAAGCTGACTTGGCAGGCGCATGAGATTTTTAGCTATTGTATTACACATTGTTCCATGCTAACTTAATCCTGCGTGGGCGTCTCGCCCACTTGCCACAGTCGATACAATTTAAGTTGTTGGGCATGCTCGGAAACGAGCGTCTAGAGGTCTTTATAGATCACTAGGCTTGTCAGGAGAGGTCTCGCACCCTCCGTCTCTTCCCGGAAGAGAGTAGGTCGGTAGGTTTAGCCATGAGAAGGATGGTAGCTACCAACGACTTGTCGATGAAGGTAACATCCTTCTCTGCACCCTATTGAATGGGTTGGCTAAACCTATACTTAATGTCCAAGGACTGACGCGTTTTGACAAAACTCAATCCAGAAAAAATTGCAAGTGATTCAATAGCTAGCTTAGACAATCTTTGTTCAGTTCTCGACATTGCACGAGATGAACTTAATAGTGCCTTGCTTTTAAGTGGAGCTGAGCGGTACAAACAAGACTCCAGGCAAAAAAAAGATGGTTCGATGCGGATGATTTATAACCCGCATTATCTGATTAGAAAAATTCAACGGAGAATAAACAAACGAATATTCTCTAACCCTGATGTTATCAGATGGCCTGATCACATATTTGGCTCAATCCCAAACCAAATTGACGATAACGACGACCGTATCCCGAAGGATTATATCAGTTGTGCTCGACTCCACTGTGGCTCAAAAAGCATACTGACTATTGATATCAAAGATTTCTTCGACAATATACACCAAGTATATGTTGAGAATATATTTCTCGAATTCCTCAAGTACGATAAGAAAGTTGCAGAGGCTCTGGCCGACATATGCTGCTTAGATTCTCATCTAGTACAAGGTGCTCTGACTTCAAGTTACATTGCAAGCCTATGCCTTTGGAACGTTGAAGGCAAAATAGTACAAAAACTACATTACAAAAACCTAGTTTATACCCGTTTAGTTGATGACATTAACGTTTCATCAAAGGTCTCTGATTATGATTTTTCGTATGTAATGCGGGTAATTGAAGAAATGACAACCGAAAAGGGTTTGCAATTAAACCATAAAAAAACATGCATTCAATACATCTCAACAAGACCACTTACCGTTCATGGTTTACGAGTTGCCTTTAAGGAGCCGAGACTCCCTTCAGATGAAGTTCGAAAAATACGTTCCGCAGTAAAAAACGTTGAGACTCTGGCGTCAGAGCGTGATTATCGAACCTCTCATGCTTATAGGAAAGACTTCAATCGCTGCATGGGTAGAGTTAATAAGTTAATCCGTATTGGGCATAAACAGCACGCAAACTTATTAGGCCGTTTGAGGAAAATACTCCCGCTGCCTTCTAAGAAAGACATCGAGCGTACCAAAAAGATTATTGAAAGGCTTGAGGCCGACTACCCCAATAAACGAGACACTTATTGGTATAAGCGTCGTTATTATTTAGCACACGAAAGATTGACTGTCGTTCAGCGCACTTTTCCATCTACAGCCAAAGAACTAAGAAACCGGATAAAGGATTTGAGACCAAAATATGTCTAACATACTCACTGAAAATCAACTGGTCCAATGTGCAAGAAAAATCAAAAATATTTCAGCGTTAGGTTGGCTAAAATTTTTCCTGTTGTTCTTTGCTGCAATTGGCTTCGGTCTTTCATTATTTACTACAGTATCAACTGGGTTAAAAGATGGATTTTTTTCTTTACCGCTATGCTTCCATAAGGAGTGTATGAAAAGCGTTATTACGGAATTTGAATACTCATTCACTATTGCCAAAGCAACTCTTGATTTTCTGGTCGCTGTTGCCACAATTGGCGGCATTATAGTTGCGTTACTTAGCTACTTAAATAGTTCTAGCACCGCCGCTTTAACAAATCACATCGCGCATTTTTCAATTTTTCAAAACTACGTCATTAACGAAGTTACAAAACGGGATAGGATTTCACCGACCTCAGTTGATACCTTGGTGTGGTATAACATCATCTTCTCTACCTCAAGGAGCGGGAAAACTGATGTTTCAGAAACATACATTAATTTTGTCAATGAACTTAATGGCTTAATTAACATATCTAACGTTCAAGCGAAACGAGCCATCGAAGGCTCATTCAGATACAAACCGCATCAAGAACGCATTAAACCGCACTTAGAAAAAGCCGGAATTGATGTGTTTTTTTCACCCCGAAATGACTTCTTTGAAATGGAAGAACAATTATTTTCGTTGATCGATAGAGTAAATCAATCATTTTGCTATTCTGATTCTGTACCTGCCTTGGAAGAGAGAAAATATATCTAACTACTGTAGAATTTTTGGATGCACTAAATAAAGTGAAACGCATCGTTCACGATTGATGCGCTCCTGCTTGCTCAAGAACTACACGACAACATCGAACACCCCGCCCGTTGCCTTGCCCAGTCGGGGCGTTTTAAGGCAAATTCTTCTTTGCCGGGTTGTTCGTCGTAGGGATGGCGCAACAGTTCCAACAGCTCATTAACCATCGAAAAATCGCCCTGCTCCGCCTTGTCTATCGCCAGTTGCGCCAGGTAATTGCGTAGCACGTATTTGGGGTTGGCGGCGTTCATGGTCTTGATTCGTCTCCGCATCGGCTATGCCGGAATTTTGCACCCGCTTTATATAAGACTTAAGCCAGTTGCCAAGACGCGTTTTGTAGTCATCGGTTAACTGCTCCGGCACATAATAGGCTTCCATCAGCGGTGCCATCAGAGCGTCATTACTGAGTTCAACATCCATGACCAGCATCCGCCAGCTTGCGGTAAAAAATGGTCATGTCCGTTTCAACCAATTGCAACAGGATCAACAATTCGGTGTTTAGCTCGTCATCAGTGGCCGGATCATAGGCATTCAGCCCCAGCTTGGCGGCAACCATGTTTTGCCAGCCTTGCTCAAAGGTGTCCTTATAGGCATTGATTGCCTGTTGCAGGGGTTCAACCTGTTCTATCAGCGGATAGATGGCATTGGCCAGTTGCCCCAGATTCCAGAAAGCGATTTGCGGCTGGTTGCCGAAACGATACCGACGATCCGCCGCATCGGTGGTGTTCGGCGTCCAGTTGGGATCGTAATTTTCCAGCCAGCCGTAAGGGCCGTAGTCTATGGTGAGACCGAGTATCGACATATTATCGGTATTCATCACGCCATGAACAAAGCCGACCCGCTGCCAGTGCACGATCATTTCCGCCGTTCTGCGGCAGACTTCTTCAAACCAGGCCAGATAAACGTCGAGCGACGGCTCGCCCAAATGCGGAAAATCGGTGCGGATGGTGTAGTCCACCAGTTTTTTCAGCAGATCGATCTCGCCCCTGGCGGCAAAAATCTGGAAATTGCCAAAGCGGGTAAACGATGGCGCAACCCGGCACACCACCGCACCCGGTTCGGGTCTGGGATTGCCGTTGTAAAACATGTCCCGGATAACCTCTTCGCCGGTCAGTATCAGACTCAATGCCCGCGTGGTCGGCACGCCCAAATGATACATGGCTTCGCTGCACAAAAATTCGCGCACCGAGGAGCGCAACACCGCCAAGCCGTCGGCAGTCCTGGAATAAGGCGTTTCACCTGCGCCTTTCAGCTGCAATGTCCAATGCTCGCCTCGGCGATTGACCACTTCGCCCAGATTAATGGCGCGACCGTCACCGAGCTGTCCCGCCCAGTTACCGAACTGGTGCCCGCCGTAACAGGTCGCGTAAGGATCCATGCCGGGTAACAGACGATTGCCGACAAATACCTGGGTAAAATCATCGGATTCACAAACTTCCGGACTCAAATCCAACAGCTCTGCAACCTCCCTGGAATAAGCGACCATTTGCGGATTGGCAACCTGGGTCGGCAACACCCGCGAATAACAGGCGCCAAGTACCTGACGGCGATTATTGGCGGTTTCGGGATCTGCGGGCAGCTCGCGAATAAAACGATTATCGAAGGTCAAATCATCGAGCCGGGAAGGTTTTGTTTTGGAATACATCATAAGCATAAAATCTCACGCTGGTTCGATGGGTGGTCAAATTAATAATTTGGGCTTATTCTAGCGTTAAACATGAATTCTCCCTGAGATTCAGTTAAAATATCTGCTTTAAAAGCCTCCGCTTTTGGATGGCGGCGTGTCATTTTATTTAATGTATTTTCTGAGGTCGTTGTATGCGTAAAAATCTTCTTACCTTCATCGGGGGCGCCACACTGCTCCTTATGCATCCTTGGAGTCAGGCTGCCAGTGATTTACCTCCTACGGCCAAGGTTGATATGGGGCCGGTAGAAGAAGTCTGTTCTGACTTTACTGATCCCGAATGGCGCAAAGAACAAGTCATTGATGGCGTAAAAATACAGGCATCCAGACTCTGTAATCCCGACAATCCGGCCGACATTGCCGCCTTTGTTAAAGGCACCAACGGCGTTTCGATGGACAACATTGATGGAAACGCAGCTCGCTGCCGACGCCATTACCATGTCTGACGATTTCGACGGCGACGGCGACCCTGATAAAATTATTATCAAACTTGAAGTTGTCGAACTCAACGGTCATTCACCGGACATGAAAGACCCAACCACCACCTTCGATATTGCGCCCGGCATCCAACCGACTTTTTGGGTTTTTGCCCCAAAAACCCGCGATATGTCCACGCTAAGCATTTACGAACTGGATAGCCAATCCATTGTTGCGCGCACCGTCTCCGGTCATTCGTGTCGAACAGGATGATGTGGTCTGGCTGGTTCTGGAAAACACCCATTATTTGCCGCATTCCATACACTTGCACGGCATTGACCATCCGTTCATGGATCATGAGCGGTGCCGGTAATGATGGGGTTGCGCAAACCAGCAACATGGATACCATGCCGGGCCAAAGCAAAACCTATGTGATCAAGCCGCGCCAGCCCGGCACCATGTATTACCATTGCCATGTCCAGCCGCACACCCATATTCCAATGGGCTTGCAGGGTATTTTTGTGGTTGAGGAAAACCGCCCCAACAACTGGCCGCAAACTCTTAATGTCGGCGCCGGTCAAGTTCGTCATCCATCGGTAGCGGTTCTTGAAAAATATGCCCGGGAATATGACTTGCATTATCAATCGGCGGATAAGGAATTGCATGAGCTTGTTGCCCGATCAGCCAACGATCCGCGTCTGATTGCCAAGCATATGAACATGGAATATGACACGACCGATGCCACCGATGATTATTTTATGCTCAATGGCCGTTCTTTCCCTTATACCTTAAGGGAATCGTTGATTGAAATGAAACAAGATGAAAAAGTTAAACTGCGGGTTCTGAATGGTCATACCGAAGCCATTGGCTTTGCATATCCACGGCCACAAACCGACCGTAACTCATTACGATGGCGTCGATAATGGTCCTGGCTCATATATCCAGCGTGATGTACATGGCATGGTGCCTGCACAGCGTCTTGACCTGGAATTAAGCGGCGTCGATGACGGTTTGAACAGCTTTGGCCAAGGTATCTGGATGTTCCATGACCATGTCGAAAAATCGTTTACCACTAATGGCGTTGGTGAAGGCGGCGACATCAGCCTGGTCGTCTATGACGGCTTCCTTGATGAAAAAGGTATTCCAAAATCGCACGGCATGAGCCTTGCGCCCTATTTCACCAAAGGCATTGTGGAAACGCAATTATCCGATCTGGCAAGATTATGATGAGTGGCGCAGCTTAGGCCTGCCTGACCTGAAAGCCAGCCTACCAGCCTTCTAAAGTTGCAGTGCAAAACGTGCAAGCGCAATGGGCACCTGCAGAGGCTCCTGCAGCTGAACAGGAAGGATCTGTTTTCGGAAAACTGTTGTTCGGTCTAATACTGGGATTGTTAAGCTATGTGCTGATCATTAACCGGCAGACGATTATTGACCGTATTCTTAAACTGATTAATAAATAAGCCAAAAGGGTGGACAATCAACTCAGCTGTTTGCCCACCCTCCTTCCGGCTATCAAGAAATAATCCTCAACCACAAACGGTTTTCGATGGAGTGGGCATACCGCTACATCAGAAAAGGACTGACTTGAAAAAAAATCCTCTCCCATTGCTACAGCGCATGAAAGTATGGCAGCTATGGCTGTTCTCAGTAACCTTCTCGGTGCTGTTGACTGAGGCGGTTGTCTCAGCCATGGGACTGTTATTAAAAGGAGAAATACCCACCGATTATCTGCTTACCGGCTTGGTTGCATCTTGCTTTGTAGCTAGTCTGATTGTGACCCTGTTGAGCTATTTTATTGAAAAGCTCTCTGAAAGCCAGCGGCAACTACATGCCATCATTGAGGCCGAGCCTGAGTGCGTGAAGCTGCTGGCCGCAGACGGAACGCTGTTACAGATGAACCGTGCCGGACTGAACATGATCGAAGCGGATTCCATGAATCAGACTGTCGGCTTGACTTTGCCTGAACTTATATTGCCGGAATATCGGAATGCCTTTATTGCGCTGACAAAACGCGTATTTGCGGGCGAGTCCGGCAATCTGAAATTCGAGCTGTGCGGACTCAAGGAATCGCATCGCTGGTTGGATACGCATGCAGTTCCGTTGCGCGATTCACATGGTCATATCACTGCATTACTTGCTGTCACTCGCGACATTACCGAGCGCAAGCAAGCGGAAGCGGCGCTACGCGAAAGCGAGGACGCACTTCGGCACTTGTTCGAAGATTCCAAAGATCCCATTTTGCTGCTCAAAGAGGGGCGTTTCATCGACTGCAACGCTGCCGCCTTGGCGCAACTTGGCTATCAGTCAAAATCAGAATTGCTCAATTGCAGTCCCGGTGAAATATCTCCCGCCTATCAACCCGATGGACGACACTCTGAGGAGAAAGCGTCTGAAATGATAGACACCTCTGTGCGGCTGGGTTATCACCGGTTCGAATGGCTGCATCAAAGAGCCGACGGCTCTCCCCTGCCTGCCGAGGTGTCGCTAACGCCTATGACAGTACAGGGCAAGCTTATTGTCCATGCCTGCTGGCGCGACATCACCGAGCGCAAGGCCATTGAAAATAAATTGCATAGCCGCACCGATGAACTGGCTTTACAAAATCAGATTCTTCAACTCATTAACCAAGGGGTTGACCTGCCCACCATATTGAATGAGCTAGCACGTCAAGTTGAAACACTGCATCCCAAGATGTTGTGCTCAATTTTACTATTGGATGAAGGCGGCAAACATCTGCGCCACGGTGCTGCACCCAGTTTACCCGACTTTTACAATCAAGCTGTTGATGGCTTGGCCATTGGGGATAGTGCGGGTTCTTGCGGCACGGCGGCGTATCTCGGTGAACAGGTCATCGTCGAAGATATACAGCAACACCCTTATTGGAAAGGGTTCCATGATCTTGCCAAGCGAGCCGATCTGCAAGCCTGTTGGTCGCATCCGATTAAAAACAGCCAGGGGCATGTGCTCGGAACATTCGCCATCTATCATCGATTGCCGACCCATCCGACGGCTACCGAAATCAGCTTGGTCGGCCACTATGCCGATCTGGCGCAATTGGCGATTGAGCGAAACCAGTCAATGGTGCAAATAGCCGAATCTCTATCCATACTCAAGGCCACTTTGGAATCCACCGGCGAGGCCATCCTGGCTGTGGACCTGGACAACAATTGGTTGTTGCATAATCAAAAGTTCATCGATTTGTGGCAAATTCCAAGTGAGTCTATCGCTGTTGAAATAGGCGCTGAAAGTCTGCCGCACAAATCCGATCACATTGAAAATCAACTTAAGGATGCCGATGCTTTCTCACGCAAAGTAGATGAACTGTATGCGTCCCCGGAAGCCCACTCTTTCGATACCATTGAGTTCAAGGATGGAAAAATCGTCGAGCGTTACTCTACTCCTCAGATAATTAACAACAAAGTCGTAGGCAGGGTCTGGAGTTTTCGCGACGTCACCGTGCAAAAACTGGCCGAGGCGGAACTTCGCATCGCAGCAACCGCCTTCGACTCGCAAGAAGGTATGTCCATCTCCGATGCCGATCAGGTTATTTTGAAGATCAACAAGGCGTTTACCCACATCACCGGCTACAGTCCGGAAGAAATCATTGGACAAACGCATGCTTTGCTTAACTCGGGCCGACAGGATGCCCACTTCTACGAGGGGCTGCAACATAGCCTTAAACAGCATGGCTATTGGGAGGGCGAAATATGGAACCGGCGCAAAAACGGTGAAATCTATCCCGAATGGCTCAGCATTACCACGGTGCGCGATGCCGAATAACCAGATCACCAACTACGTTGCCGCCTTCACCGACATCACCAAAGACAAGGAATCTGAAGAAACCATTCACAATCTGGCTTATTACGACCCGCTCACGGCGCTGCCCAATCGCCGCTTGCTGTGGGAACGGCTAAAGCACGCCATCGAAATGGGGCGGCGTGACGGCAAACAGCTGGCATTACTGATGCTTGACCTGGATCGTTTCAAAACGGTCAATGACAGCATGGGACACTTGGCCGGTGACGAGTTGCTGCAACAAGTTGCTGCCCGCATCAAGGCAAGATTGCGCGATGTCGATATGGTCGCCCGTTTGGGCGGCGATGAGTTTGTCGTGCTGTTGGAGGACATTACCCATCCTGAAGATGCGGCCCGGGTTGCAGAAGTTATCGTCGCCGACTTAAGCAAGCCTTTTCAATTACTCAAAGACATCAACATCCATCCTGAACTCAGCCGTAAGGTCAGAATCGGCGCCAGCATAGGTATTAGCTTGTTTCCCCAACACGGTGACAGCCCTGAATCGTTGACTTGATAACGCCGACATTGCGCTCTACCGGGCTAAAGATGAAGGGCGCGGCTGTTTTGCCTATTTTTCCGAAGAATTCACCCTTGTCGCCCGCGAACGTATCGCACTGGAAACCCGCCTGCGTCACGCCATTGAGCACTTACACTTGTGCGTTTACTATCAGGCGCAAATCGACATCGACAGCGGGCGGATAATCGGCGCCGAAGCGTTGGTGCGCTGGCACGATCCCACCGAAGGGCTGATCTTGCCAAGCAACTTTATCCCCATTGCCGAGGAAACCGGCCTGATCGTGGACATCGGCGCCTGGGTGCTGCGCGAGACCTGCCTGCAAGGACGACGCTGGATAGATGCAGGATTGCCGTCATTAACCTTAGCGGTCAATGTCTCCCCTCACCAGTTCCGCCGTAGCGACATCAGCGCGTTGGTGGCTCAGATGCTGGACGAAACCGGCTTCCCCGCCGAATTGTTAGAGCTGGAATTAACCGAAAGCGGCTTAATGGAAAATGAAGAAAAAGCCGTCGAGGTTCTCAATAATTTGCGCGCCCAGGGCGTTCGTCTGGCTATCGACGACTTCGGCACCGGCTATTCGTCGCTGTCTTATCTCAAGCGCTTTCCGCTGGATGTGCTTAAAATCGACAAGAGCTTCATTGATGATATTCCCTCGCTGCAAGACGACATGGAAATCACCGCGACGATCGTTGCGATGGGCCATATTTTAGGCTTCAAGGTGCTGGCCGAAGGCGTGGAAACGCTTGAGCAGCTGGCATTCCTGCGCGAAAAAGGCTGCGACACCTATCAGGGTTTCATCAAAAGCAAGCCCCTGCCGGCGGAAGAATTTGCCCAGCTATTGCGTGATCAAGCCCAGTTGCTCACTATGCAATAGAGCACGGTTTGCTTGTGCAGACATCCTCACCGATCACATGAAAATCCCAAACCATTACAATTAATAGAGGTTCTATTTTTGTAGTAAACTATACGGATTAGTTGGCTGCTCCAGTCATCTATTCAATTTATACCACTTTTCCTTTTCCCTACTATGTTGCGGATCTTCTCTTCGTAAATACCAACAAATTGCCCGTAGTCGTTTCTTGTGGATTTTTTTGATTCTTCTGGTTGTAACCGGGTCTGTAGCCTACGGTTTACTGCGTCCCAAACAGTCGAAAGATGAAAATAAAAATATCGTTACCGTAACCCTCGGCGACATTGAAGAAAACGTCACCGCCCAAGGTAAGCTGGAGCCCAAAGAGTATGTCGATGTCGGCGCCCAGGTCACCGGGCAGTTGCAGAAAATTTATGTGCAGATCGGCGATAACGTGACTGCCGGGCAGTTGCTGGCCCAGATCGACCCCCGGATTTATGCGGCGCGGGTGCAGGCCGATGAAGCCAATATCAAGAACCTGCAGGCGCAACTGATCGGGCAGCAGGCGCAGACGGTGTTCTCCCAACAGCAGTACGACCGTAGTCGCGAACTGCTGAAAACCAAGGGCGTCAGTCAACAGGATTATCAAAACAGCGAGTTTAACCTTAAAAAAGCCGTAGCAACCTCCGCTTCGTTCCAGGCGCAAATCGAACAGGTGCAGTCGACGCTAACCGGCGATAAAACCAATCTCGGCTACACCAAAATTTACGCGTCGATGGACAGCACGGTCGTCGACCAGAAAGCCCGCGAAGGCCAGACGCTGAATGCCAACCAGCAAACGCCGATGATTTTGCAATTGGCCAAACTCGATACCATGACGGTACGTGCCCAAGTCGCCGAAGCCGATGTCATGCGCTTGAAACCCGAGTTGCCGGTGTATTTTTCGACCTTAGGCTCCAACGAGCGGCGCTGGCAAGGCAAAGTACGGCAAATATTGCCGACTCCGGAAGTGATCAACAATGTGGTGCTTTACGATGTGCTGGTCGATGTCGACAATCAGGACCGGCAATTGATGACCGGCATGAGTACGCAGATGTTTTTCGTATTGGGCAAGGCCGAACAAGTGCCGCAAATACCGGTTGCCGCCTTGGGGACCAGGGTACGCAATGAAGACAATTCTTCCGGTGCCGCTTATAAGGTTAAGGAAATTACCGAACAGGGCGTGCAGGAAAAAACCGTACATATCGGTTTGAAAACCCGGCGTTTCGCCGAAATACGCGACGGCGTGGCTGTCGGGGCAAAACTGCAAACCATCGCCAAGACGGGAGACAAGGACAAAAAGAAAGACAAAGGCTATCCAACTCCAGGTGTGCCGCGTTTATGAGCAGTACCGGCCCGTTACTGGCGCTTAAAAACATCCAGCGTTACTACCCCAACGGCGATGCGGTGGTTCGAGCGCTCGACGATGTTTCACTGACCGTCTGGCCCGGAGAGTTCGTGGCGATTATCGGCCAGTCCGGTTCCGGAAAATCAACGCTGATGAACCTGATTGGCTGCCTCGACAGGGCTAATCTCGGTACTTACCATGTTCTGGATCAGGACGTGGCGGGGCTTGATGCAGACCAATTGGCGGCTTTACGCAGGGAAACCTTCGGTTTCGTATTCCAGCGCTATAACCTGCTCAACAACGCCTCTGCGGCGGAAAATGTCGAGATACCGGCTTTGTATGCCGGTCTGTCGAAAATCGAACGCCACAGCCGGGCCATGCAACTGCTGGAGCGGTTGGGACTGGCAAATCGCGGCGATCACAAACCGATGCAGCTGTCCGGCGGCCAACAGCAACGGGTCGCCATCGCCCGCGCCTTGATGAACGACGCACCGGTAATTTTGGCCGACGAGCCGACAGGAGCGCTGGACAGCCAAAGCGGCAAGGAAGTCATGGCGCTGCTTCGCGATTTGCATAACGAAGGTCGCACTATTTTACTGATCACCCACGACGAAAAAGTTGCGGCCCATGCCCAGCGCATCATCACCATTCGCGACGGCAAAATTGTCAGCGACAGCGGCGAAAATAGCAGCGGCCGGCTGCTGTCCCCGCCGCAGCATCGCGGTATCGGTGCGGCAGGCGTGGCGGCCGAACTGCTGGAAGCGGCCAAAACCGCGCTACGCTCGCTGCATGCCAACCTGTTCCGTACCGCGCTGACCCTGCTCGGCATTGTGATCGGCGTTGCCGCAGTGGTGACGATGCTCGCGGTGGGGCAAGGCAGCCAGGAAAAAGTGCTGGATCAGATGCGGGCCATGGGCACCAATATCCTGTCGATCCGTCCCGGTGCGCCGGGACTGCGCGGCAGTTCCGACGTCGCGACCCTGATTCCGCCCGATGTCGAGGCCATCTCCGAGCTGGACAATGTCGAATGGGCTTCCCCCGAACGCAATGCACGGCAGACGGTGCGCTACGGCAATATCGATTATGCGACCAGCATTCAGGGTGTTGCGCCCAGCATGACCGAGGTTCGCGAGTGGCAGGTTGCCGACGGCAATTTTTTCGACGAGCGCGATATGCGCCGTTACGCGCCGGTGATTGTGCTGGGGCAGACGGTCAGGCAGATTCTGTTTCCCGACGGCATCGATCCTTTGGGCCGCTATGTAATGGTCGGCAATATTCCGTTTGAAGTGGTCGGGGTGATGGAGAACAAGGGTGCCGATGCCCAAGGCACCGACCGCGACGATGCGGTGTTTGTACCGCTAACCACCGGCCTGATCCGGCTATTCGGACAAAATTACCTGGGCGGCATCACGGTGAAAGTGCGCGATGTCGGCCAAATCGACGGCACCCAGCAGGCAATTTTCGATTTATTGCTCGCCCGGCATCAGGTTGAGGATTTTCGGATACGCAACATGGCATCGATTCTAGCCACCGCCGCCGAAACCCAGAATACCTTTACCCTGATGCTGGGCATTGTTGCCGCGATTTCTTTGCTGGTCGGCGGCATCGGCGTGATGAATATCATGCTGGTCAGCGTCACCGAACGGACCCGTGAAATCGGCATCCGCATCGCCACCGGTGCCCGCCGCCGCGACATACTGCTGCAATTCAACACCGAAGCGGCGGTAGTCTGCACGCTGGGCGGCTTGATGGGGGTGTTGCTGGGTTTTGCGGCGGGCACCGGGCTGCGCTATTTCGATATGGCGGTGATTTTTTCGCCGCTGCCGGCAATAGCGGCTTTTTCCTGTGCGTTCGGTACCGGCTTGCTGTTCGGCTATTTGCCTGCCCGCAAGGCGGCAGGGCTGGATCCGGTCGTGGCACTGGCGGCGGAGTAATGATCACCACAAATACCCCTATCAAATGCAATGGAACGCAGATGACGCTGATAATTATGATTTAATAAGATTTTATTGAGTTACTCCCATCTTACTTTGAAAACGTATACCTTTAAAATGGTGCAACTCCCTCTAAATAAAGGGCTACAAGGAGTTACAAAAGTAGGCGGTTTTTTTCACTCAGATGGAGTTATCTGTGCTCATCATATTCATCTGCGTCATCTGCGTTCCATTTTTCTAACTGCTGAGTAATGACTCTTGATGAAAAATAAACTATCGATAATTTCAGCATTGCTGTGTTTGACCGCCTGCAACCTGGTACCGGATTTTCAGCGACCAGGCGTGGAAACCCCGGCTCAATGGCATGACGCCGGTCTGACGCAGCAAAAATCCGCCGTCAATCCGCAGTGGTGGCGGGCTTTCGGCAGCGCGCAACTCAATCATCTGATAACGGAGTCGCTGCTCTACAATAACGATCTGGCTGCGGCCCGGCAGCGCGTCGAACAGGCCAGAGCCCAAGCCAAGATTGCCGGAGCCAACTTGTGGCCGTCAATTGGGCTCCAGGGCGATGCTATCAATACCCATAACAACAGCGGCGACAGTCAAAAAGAAACCGGGCAGTTTACCGTCGCCTATGAAGTCGACTTGTGGGGCGCCAACAGCGCCCGCCGCGATGCCGGTTCGGCGCGCTTGCTCAGCTCGGTTTTTACCCGCGATGCCTTGCAACTGGTGGTGATGTCCAATGTCGGCCAAGCTTATTTCAACCTGCTGGCGCAGGCCGAAACCAAGCGCATCGCAACCGAGTTCCTGGAAAACGTCACTAGTGCGCTGGCGATAGTCGAGGGCCGTTATCAGGCCGGTGCGGTATCGGCATTGGATGTAGCCCAGCAGCAAACCGAGCTGGCAACGGCTCGCGCCAGTCTGGACTTGCAGATCCAACAATACACATTGGCGGAGAATGCGTTAACGATATTGCTGGGCCATCCCGCTCAGTCGGTATCTTTCAATCCAGAGCGTTTTTTCGACCTGCCGATCCCGGCGGTTAACGCCCTGCAGCCTGCTGCTCTGCTGGAACGCAGACCTGACGTCCGGCAAGCTGAAATGGAACTGATCGCCGCCAATGCCGACATCGGCATAGCGCGGGCCGCCTTTTATCCGAAACTGCAATTAAATCTGGATGCGCTTATCGCCTCGCCGCAACCGGCGGGAGCAGCGCTAGCGGTGGCTGCCAGCCTGGCGCAGCCTTTGTTTCAGGGCGGTCGTCTGGAAGGCGGGTTGGAGAATGCTAAAGCCCGCAACCTCGAATTGGTGGAGACCTACCGGAAAACGATTTTGACGGCATTTAAAGAAGTGGAGGATGCCGCGGCAGTGCGCAGTAACTCGGCTCGCCGTCTGCAAGCCTTGGCGGATGCCGTAGACAAGGCCCGGCTGGCGTATCAGCTGTCGTTGGATCGCTACCGGCTCGGTTTGATCGATTACCAAACCCTGCTTTTAACCCAGCGTAGCCTGTTGACTGCTGAGAACAGCCAAGTTCAAGCCCGGCAGGATGTCTTGGTCGCGATGGTGCAACTCTATCAGGCTTTGGGCGGCGGCTGGTCAATCAGTCAACTGTAAGATGGTTAAAGACAAGCCTTTAGCGGTTTACCGCAGCCCATCATATAACCTCGCGTCAAGCCCGAACGGCAATATTCATCGGCTTTGCTTGCATCTTCGCGACCATGATTATCTTAATTCCGGCTCCGTCTTTATTTGTTGTAATCGATGATATCCACCGGAAAAAAACACAACAGCGAAAGATTAGCCCCTAAGTTTCAAATTCACGCTAAAATAAACATCAAGCCTATTGAACCGGAAACAAAAAAATTCAGATTTAACATCAGTTTTTGTGTTGCCTGCCGATATAACCATGCAGTGATTATTGCTTAAACTAAACCAACCACAAAAGAGAATACATGTTAGTTATTGTCGGATATTTGGTCCTTTCTATATCAATCATGGGCGGATTTATGGGCGGCGGCGGGCACCCCGGCGTTCTTTTCCAACCCTTTGAATTTATCATCATCATTGGTGCAGCCTTAGGGGCTTTCGTCTGCGGAAACTCGATGACTGTTATAAAAGCGGCCATCAGCCAAGGCACCGCCACCCTAAAAAACTCCCCCTACAATAAAGAGTATTACCTTGAACTGCTGTTGTGTTTTTACGCAATTACCACCAAAACACGCAAGGAAGGCTTATTATCGCTGGAAAGTATCATCGATGATCCGAAAAGCAGCCCGGTGTTTACGCCAAGAATTCTTCACGACCACCATTTATTGGAATTTATCTGCGACAACCTGCGCTTGATCGTCACCGGGGTTGAGGTTTATGCGCTGGAAGAACTGATGGATCAGGAACTCGAAACCCATCATGAAGAAGCCCATGCACCCGTTAAAGCTGTCCAGAATATCGCCGACGGTTTGCCCGCCTTTGGGATTGTCGCAGCGGTAATGGGCGTTGTACACACCATGGAATCAGTCGGCATTCCGCCCTCAGAGCTGGGCAAATTGATCGCAGCGGCTCTGGTGGGAACATTTCTGGGTATTTTACTGGCCTACGGCTTTATCGGCCCCGTCTCGGCCGTGATGGCAGAACGTTCCGAAGCCTCTGGCAACGTCTTTAAATGTGCCCAAAAAGGATTATTATGTTGCGCCAAAGGCGTATCGCCGGCCATGACTGCGGAATATATGCGCACCATGATTGTCTCCGCCATGCGCCCCGGCTTTCTGGAATTAGAAGAACAATTAAGGGCCAATAAAGGTTAAATAATAAAATGGCCGAACAACCGATCATCATAAAAAAAGTAAAAAAAGGCGGCCATGCTCATCATGGAGGCGCCTGGAAACTGGCTTACGCCGATTTCGTTACCGCCATGATGGCCTTTTTTTTATTGATGTGGCTATTGGGGACAACCACTGAACCGGAGCGCAAAGGCATTGCCGAATACTTTCAAGATCCCTTTAAAGCATCTTCGGAAGAAAAAGGCGCGGATGTCGGCGATCGAACCAGCATTATTGAAGCGGGCGGCTCAGATATTACCTCTCAAGATCAAGGTCAGGTCGACAAAGGCATGACACCGGAAAAAAAGGAGATCACGCCCGAAGAAATTGAGCAAAAAGCCGAGAAAATCGAGAAGGAAAAGCTCGAGCATTTGAAGGAAAAAATTCAGGAAAAAATAGATTCAACCCCGGAGTTAACTGAGTTTAAGGATCAAATCAAACTGGAAATAACGTCCGAAGGCTTGCGCATCCTAATCGTCGATGCCCAGAACAGACCTATGTATAAACTGGCAAGCGCCGAAACCGAGCCGCAAATCAAACTGATTTTAAAAGCCTTGGCTCCGGTTATTAACGAATTGCCTAATAGAGTCAGCCTCAATGGGCACACTGACGCCCGGCCTTTTCCGCCAAATCAAAAAAAATATACCAATTGGGAGCTCTCCAGCGACCGAGCCAATGCCGCACGATACGAATTGACTCAAGGCGGGCTTGCCGAACAAAAAGTTTTACGCGTGATAGGCTTGTCCTCCAGTGTTCCATACAGTGCGGCTACCGAACCGCTGGATCCGATTAACAGACGGATTTCCATTATCGTTATGAACAAAAAAACCGAACAAGAGATTCTGCAAAGCGTGGGGGAAGAAACAAATACAGAAGCCGCACCGCCGGCTAAGGAATAAAAACGCCCTGTTTTATGATTGGGCTCCACCATTATCCATTTTGAATCTGACATTACACCAATCAGCCTCAACACGGAGCACATAGCTACCACCTGCGCCAGCTCCCCGTCAGCAACACCATATACTGACCCTACTGACCGATAGTCTTTCAAGTTTTTAACTGAACTTAGCTGTTATTTGTGAATACGTTACTAACTTTCCCGCAAGTCGCAATACAAACAAAAAACGATTGTCTATATATTGGAAACTATTAATCAATATTTACTGATATTGTCAACTAATAGGCACGCAGGTATAGTATACCCAACATTGATTAATTCTTATCTTCAAAATAGCAAAGGGGCTTTAAAATGACTGATTTTCAAAGAGATATTTTAATAGGGCTGATGTTTATCGTTGGTATTTTGGGTTTTCTTTCCGGCGAATTCATTGTTTCAACCATCATGTTCGGAACGGCTGCAATATTCAGCAATATGATTTTAAGCCGCAGATTACACGGCTAATTTTTTTACCACCTCCTGATATCCTACCTCAAACAGACTCTCTCCTGTTTGATCTTCTCACTCCCGGCGCTCACGCACTGGGAGTTTTTTTTGCCTGAATTTTCTGTGCGTTAATTCGCCAACCTCGCCTTCACGATAACGAATTTCGAGTTGGCTGCAACGACCGAATGCACACCAAAGAGACGATCCAGGTAGCTGTGATAATCCAGATGCCGATTGCCGATCACCCATAACTCGCCGCCTTTGCGCAGCACCCTTTTCGACTGCTTGAACAAGCTGACGGCAATCTGGTCGCCTACCGTGTTTTGCTGGTGGAACGGCGGATTACACAGAATCAGGTCGGCCGATTCCGACTCAACTTCCATCAAGCCGTCGCCGGCGCGAAAAGTCGCCTCGCGCCGTTCTCCGAAAGCGCGCAGGAAGTTATCCCTGGCCGATGCCACCGCCATAAAAGACTCGTCGATAAAATGCACGGTTGCGGCTGGACAACGTTCAGCAGCGATTAAACCGACTAGGCCGTTGCCGCAACCCAAGTCGATAATGTCGCAGGCATCCTGCCGCGACGGGAGATGCGGGAGAAAAAAGCGCGTGCCTATATCGAGGCTGTCGCGCGAAAATACATTGGCGTGGTTGCTGATCAGGTAATCGGTATTTTCGAGCCGATAGCTGACCGGATAAGGACTAGGCGGCACAGTCATCCCAGAATCAAGGGATGCAAAAATCAGCCTTGCCTTTTTTCTGGCCAGCGAGGTCGAGGTCGGCCCAACCAAGCGTTCCAGCAGCTTCCAAACCGATGATGGCAGGGTTTTGATCATACCCGCGACAATGACCTGGGTTGACGGCGTCAAATGCGGACGCAGGCGTATCAACTCGTCTTCCAGTAAAGCCAAGGTCTTCGGCACCTTAATCAGCACCAGATCGAATATGCCTTCCAGCGGGTCAAGACTGCTTAACAAGTTGACGCTGTGCTCGGTCAAGCCATTTGCGGCAAGATTGAGCCGTGTCGCCTGCTGCGACAAATAGGAATCGGATATGGCATAAGGCCTGAAAGCACTCAATCCCACAGACAGCGCGCCGAAACTGTCATTTACTATCAAAACGCGCGAACCAGCCGGCAGCTTTGGCTGCTCGGCAACGGTATCGAGCAGGTATTCATCCGCCGCATCCCAGGCGCGCAGCAACTCTCGCGGCCGTTTCGGCAAGCGGTTTAGTTCAAATTCGCCTTGAGCAACGGTTAAACAATTAGTCATAGCTCAAGCGCGAGACATGAACTTCCCTGTCTCGGTATTGATCTTGATCAACTCCTCAGGCTCCAGATATTCGGGTACCTGAACCTCCAGCCCGGTGGTCACTCTCGCTGTTTTGGTGCGCCCGGATGCGGTCGCCCCCTTAATGGCCGGTGCCGTCTCCACGATGGGCAGCACTACGGAACTGGGCAGTTCAATACCCAGCACCGCATCGTCCACCAACAAGGCCACAATGCCTTCCAGGCCTTCGGTTAAATAGTCGATTTGGTCTTCCAAATCCTCACTGCTTAAACTGTACTGGGTGTAATCCTCCATATCCATGAAAATATAATTATCCCCGTCCACATAGGAAAACTGCACCTTGGCCCGCACCAGATCGGCATCCTTAAAAAAATCATCCCCTTTTAACGACTCATCCAGCTTTTGACCGGTCTTAAGATTGGTAAAACGGATTTTGTACAGGGTTGACGCGCCGCGGGACGACGGGCTTTTGGCATCGACCTGCTTAACCGCATGCGGTATTCCGTTTATCTCAACCACCATGCCCCGTTTTAAATCACTCGCTTTTGCCACGCAAACCTCCTCTCGATTAAACTTGCAGGCAAAAGCGCGCAAGGGTTTATTTTATAAAATAGCTGATGGACAGAGTCGTCATCAAAGCTGTTGCAAGGGGTATTATATCCCAGAATTTATAGTTAAAGCCGAGTATGGGAAGCGCTCTTTTGGCGCTCGATTAATAGCGCTACCAATCATTCAGGCAGCTTCCAATAAAATTGATATTTTCCTGCATTAATAGTTACCGGTAACTATCATTGCCGGATAACTGGGTTATCTGGTAATATTTATTACTGGTAATGTGAAGCGGGAGTTGACTTTGAAAGAAGTGCTTAAAGAAATAATATTAGATTATCAAGAGGTTAAATTAAATTCAGGCATATGCCGGCATATTTCGATGACGCATGTACAGGGCAAAGCAACTGTCTGCATAGGTGTTCGCCGCTGCGGAAAGTCGACTTTCATGTTTCAGCGCATTCAGAAACTGCTGGATAGCGGCATATCGCAACAAAATATTTTTTACATCAATTTTTTTGATGATCGCCTACACGACTTGGAACATCAAGGCTTGGCGATAATCCTTGAGGCGTATTACGCTCTCTATCCTGAAAAGAAAAACAAGGAAACGGTGTACTGTTTTTTCGATGAAATTCAGGTAATCCCCGGCTGGGAACCTTTCATCGACCGGTTACTGAGATCGGAAAACTGCGAAGTGTTTATTACCGGCTCCTCGGCACAAATGCTTGCCAAGGACATTGCCACGCAAATGCGCGGCCGAGCGTTATCCTGGGAGATGTTCCCTTTTTCATTCAAGGAATATCTCGACCTTAAAAGCATTGAATATAATGAACAGCTGTCGACCAAAAAGCGGTTATTGATACAAAAAGCGTTTGAGGCATACTGGGAAACGGGCGGATTTCCTGAAGTCGCAGAACTGGATCGTCCGCTGAGGATTAAAATTCATCAGGAATATTTCCATGCAGTACTGTTTCGCGACTTGATTGAGCGCCATGACGTGTCCCATCCCAAGGCAGTAAGCGATCTTGCCCGCCGCCTTATCGACAATATTGCCTCATTGTATTCAGTCAACAAACTCACCGGCTATTTGCAGGCTATAGGCCATAAAGTGCCTAAATCGGCAGTGGCAAATTACTTAGCCTGGTTTGAAGATGCTTATTTTTTATTTACCGTAAAGCTGTTTGATGCCTCGCTGGCCAGGGCTAATACCAACCCTAAGAAAATTTATTGCATCGATCACGCCATGGTCACCTCGGTAGGTACCGGTGTTATGGTCAACTCCGGGCACTTGCTTGAAAACTTGGTCTTTAACACACTGCGCCGATTAAGTGCCGATATTTTTTACTACAAGACCAAGAGCGGCAAAGAAGTCGACTTCATTATGCAAACACAAGATCGTTCACGAATGCTGTTTCAAGTCTGCGACTCATTGATCGATCCGCAAACCAGAAAACGGGAAATTAGCGCTTTAACCGAAGCGATGCGTGAACTAGACCTAAAATCAGGCGTTATTGTGACGCGTAACAACGATGAAATGATAGATACGGAATCAGGCAGGATTGAAATAGTGCCGGCGTGGCGCTTCGTTTTGAATATTAACCAGTGAAATATTATGACAGATAAAAACCCCACCCTCGGTTTCATCGGTATCGGCCTGATGGGCAAGCCGATGACTTTGCGCCTGCTGGACGCGGGCTTTAGCGTCAATGTCTGGAACCGTAATCCTGAAAAGCTTCAACCCGTGATTAATGCGGGTGCCAATCCCTGCTCATCCGTTGCCGAATTAGTCCGAACCTCCGAGGTGATTATCCTGTGTCTGGCCGACACAAAGGTCGTCGAATCGATTGTACGCAATGATATTTTATCGAGCGGTTCAGCGGGCAAGTTGCTGATTGATTTGTCCAGCATCCACCCGGAAGCCACCCGGCAATTAGCCGCGCTGCTGTATGAAAAATGCTCCATGGGCTGGGTCGATGCGCCGGTTTCCGGCGGCGTTGCCGGTGCCGAACTTGGCAATCTGGCGATTATGGCGGGCGGAAGTTTAGAAAATATCGAAATAGCCCGAATCGTCCTGGCACCGCTGTATAAGCAATTGACCCATATGGGCGCGGTGGGCAGCGGCCAGATCACCAAGATCTGCAACCAGATGATTGTCAGTTGCAATGTGCTGGTTATCGCCGAAATGATGGCGCTGGCCAAACAGGCCGGTGTCGATGCGGGGCAAATACCCGCCGCGCTGGCTGGCGGTTTTGCCGACTCCAAACCCTTGCAAATCTCCGGGGCCGAAATGGCGAGCGGGACCTTTGAGCCGGTCAAATGGCGGGTTAAAACCTTGTTGAAGGACTTGAACATGGCCGTTGATTTGTCGGTCAGACAGGGCAGCGCCGTCCCCATGTCCGCGCTGGCCTCGCAGCTGATGCAACTGCACGGCAGCCACGGTTACCTGGAACAAGACCCCGCCACTTTAATCAAACTGTACACAAAAACCGATGCTTAACTTTACCGCCAACCTGAGCCTGTTGTTTACCGAAGCCGCGCTTATCGATCGCTTCAAGGCCGCCAAACAAGCGGGCTTTAATGCCGTTGAAATCCAATTTCCCTACGAGTTAAGCGCCGCCGCCATTAAAGACAAACTGGACGAATACCGCTTAAAACTGGTGCTGTTTAATATAGACGCTGCCGATTTATTGCAAGGCGGCGAGGGGCTTGCCTGCGCGCCTGAAAAACGCGACCAATTCAAACAGGCCGTCGCCCAAACCCTCGACTATGCAGAGCTGTTAAAACCGGAAGCAATCAATGTGCTGCCGGGGCGTTGCCTGGACAGCAGCCGCTTGGCGCATTATCTGGAAACCTTTAAGGAAAATTTGTGTTTTGCCGTCGACGCCTTTGCGCCGCTGGGCATTAAAACCGTCTTTGAAGCGATCAACATCCACGACATGCCGGGATTTATCGTCCATAGCGGCGAGCAAATGCTCGTCCTATTAGAAGAGCTTAACCGCGCTGAGCTGTTTATGCAGTACGATATTTATCATATGCAAATGATGGGCGAAAAGCCCGAACAGTTTATTGCTGAGCATGCCGATAAAATCGGCCATATCCAGTTTGCCGATTGCCCCGGACGCGGGCAACCCGGTACCGGCCGGATTAACTTCGAACGGATGTTTTCAGCTATTGAGGATTCAGGCTATTCGGGATGGGTAGGCGCGGAATATAAACCGGTTGGATCGACGATTGAAAGCCTGGACTGGTTAACGCCATAAACATCAACTTAAAGAACAGTATTTAATGGCACACGGATGACACTGATTAGACGATTAAACGGATTTTTTTATTTTATCCGCGTTTATCAGCCAAATCCGTGCCATCCGTGTTCTATTTTTTATCTGAGTACAAACCGGCCCTAGCCGATCAATTTCAAATACTTCTGATACAGGCCTTCCTTGTCCTCAACGTGCTCCGGGTCTTTATCGATGCAATCGACCGGACACACATCCATACATTGAGGTATATCGTGATGCCCTACGCACTCGGTGCACAATTCAGGATCGATCACATAAATGTCCGCACCTTGGGAAATCGCACCATTCGGGCATTCCGGTTCGCAAACATCGCAATTAATACATTCTTCATTAATAATAAGGGCCATACTTACTCCTGCACACTACAACACAACATTGATAAAAATAAATCCTGCTCAACCGAATAAACTCATATACTTCTTTAACAGACTCTCTTTGACTTTGTAGACGCCGTCGTTAGGACAAACCGCTACGCATTTTGGCTCGCCAAAGCGGACGCATTCGTTACATAACTCCGGGTCAATAACATAAGCATCCTCAGTCTGAAAAATAGCCTCATTCGGACACTCCGGCTCACAGACTCCACATCGGGCGCATTTATCCTCATTGATAACCAGCGTCATGCTTTACTCGCTCCTAAATTTGTTAATTAAACTTTGGTGAACCAAATCAGGGACAAAGCAGGACACATCCCCGTTCAGCTGTGCAATTTCCCTGATCATGCTCGAGGAAATAAATTCATACTGTTCGGCCGGGGTTAGGAATACAGTTTCCAGATCCGGTGCCAGACGCCGGTTCATCCCGGCCAGCTGAAATTCGTATTCAAAATCGGATACCGCACGCAAGCCTCGCAAAATCACATTAGCGCCCTGCTGCTTGGCGCAATCAACCAGCAAATTATCAAAGCCGATCACCTGCACGTTGGGGAATTCCGAGACTACTGATTTGACCAAATCCACCCGCTCATCCAGGGAAAATAACGGGGTTTTTCCCCTGTTAACCGCCACCGCGACAACCACCTTGTGATAAAGCCTGGAGGCTCTGGCAATCAGATCTATGTGTCCATTAGTAATGGGATCGAAAGTACCCGGATATATTGCGGTGATTTGCATGGCGTATGATTTCAAAAAAAGCGGCAATTCTATACCAATGGGCTGGTTTTAAATACTCATTTAGAAATATCAGGAGGAAATAACCACACAATTTCGTCCGGCCTGCTTAGCGTTGTACAGCAACTCGTCCGCTTTCGAGATCATATCATCCAGGCTGTCGCACAATACGGTGGTCACGCCGATACTCACGGTAACGACTAAAGCTCGCCCCTTAACCTCTATCCTTTGCATAGCCAGCGTATAGCGAAACTCATCAAACAGTTCAAATGCCCGTTCGGGATCCAGCTGCGGGGCAAGTACGCAAAACTCCTCACCGCCGTAACGGGAAACGATGTCGCTAAGGCGAAAACGTTCTTTCAATAAAGCCCCGATGTGTTTAAGCACCACATCGCCCGCATCATGTCCGTAAGCATCGTTAATCTGTTTAAAATGGTCGATGTCCAGCATTGCTACCGCCATTGGCGTAGCACCACGATTTGCGCCCGCCAGCAACGGAATACCCAGTCTAAGCAATTGACGCCGGTTATTCAAGCCGGTTAAAAAATCGGTGGTTGCGGCCTCTTCGAATGAAATCATTTTTTGGTAATAAATGACATTCGCCAGCGCAATTGATATTTTGGACGCGAATAACGCCAATAAGCGCTGGTCATGCTCCTCGACGACTTGCCCGCTATGCACCAACGCTATAGTGGCTTTGTGTTCGCCGGTTTCCAAGTAGAGCACCGTGTAATCATCGTCGAATTGGTTTTTATGCTCGCGCAATGCCTTCTGAATATGCGTCACCATGTCCTTATGGTTACAAGCTGTCTCGTCCAGCGGATGCAAACAAGTCAAACAATCGTCGTATCTGCCCGCGGCGGCAACGACTTCCAGACCATTGCATAAATGATCCGCATCATGCAGTACTTCTTTATCCAAGTATCCTTCGATGCAAAGAATCCCTTCCGGTTTACAGTCGAGAAATAAACTTAATTGCGTCAACATGCCGGAAGCAAATTCGCGCATCGAATTAATCTGGAACAGTGAATCCGAGCAATCGATAATTTTTTCTAGACCCAAGCGGGTTTTTTCCAGCGACATGATGGTTTCGTAGGCGCGCAATGAAGCAATCACGGTGGTAAACAGTTTTTGCGAGGTCAGTTCGCTTTTTGCCTTGTAATCGTTGATGTCGTAATCGATGATCACCTGTTCTTCCGGCGACTGGCCGGGCTGGCCTGTGCGCAGGATAATCCGCACCGCCTTGTTATTCAGATCCTGACGGATAGAGCGTACCAGCAGCAAGCCGGCATCTTCGGTTTCCATCACCACGTCGAGCAATATCACTGCAATATTGGACTCTGTCAGCAATATTTTCTTCGCTTCCGCCGCAGAAAAAGCGCTCAGTAATTCAACCGTTCGTTGTTTGAACACGGTTTTATCCAGAATAAGCCGTGTCACCGTGTGAACCTCTATGTCATCATCGACAATCAAAATCCGCCAGGGAGGCAACCGGCTTGGGCTTGCCTTATCGTAGGGCGCACGGGAAACTTTGAGGTTGAGCGGTTTTGGTATGGTCATGATTTAGTTAAAGATTCGATTTTGTCGGCATTGAGGAAGGACAAATACGCGGAAAATACAGGGTAAACATGGTGCCTTGGGCAAACGCGCTATGCATTTGCAACCTGCCTTTAAGGGTTTGCCGGACGGCATTATAAACGATATGCAGCCCCAAGCCACTCCCTCCATTGCCGCGCTGGGTAGTAAAAAAGGGATCGAATACTTTGGATTGCAATTCCGGAGGAATGCCCTGCCCGTCATCGGTGTATATCAGCCTGATCGTGTCGTCCGCCATTAAGGTAACGCGAATATTCAGCCTGCCTGCTTGATCAGGCTGATAGGCGTGCTGCAACGAGTTAACAATGAAGTTGGTTAGAATCTGCGACAACGCGCCCGGATAACTATCCACGAGCAATCCTTCAGGGCATTCCAGCGTCATGCTGATAGCCGTTCTTTTGAGTTTAGGGCGCAAGCTTAATAAAACTTCCTCGATATAACTTTTAAGCTCGAACTCACGGCGCTCACCGCCGGTTTGATCGACAGCGACCTGCTTAAAGCTGTAGATTAGATCGGCCGCGCGCTGGCTGTTAATGGTCATCAGCTTGGCGGACTGCCGGGCGATGTCAAAATAACCTTCCAATTCGTCGCCGCTTAGTTCGCCTTGGCTGTAACGTTTGGAAGCTTTGTCCGTTTCCGCCTCCAAATGTGTCGAAGACATCAGGATAACGCCCACCGGCGTATTGATTTCATGCGCAATGCCTGCCACCAGTCCGCCCAGCGACGCCATTTTTTCCGACTGTACCAGATTCTCCTGGGTTTGTTTTAAGCTATTAAAGGCGGTTTCCGCATCGGTTTTTGCAATCGTCAGTTCCGCCGTGCGGGCTATAACCGTCTGCTCCAGGGTATCTCTCCCGCTTTGCACCTCATCCGCCATCTTGTTAAACGCCGCAGCCAACTGCCCCAATTCGTCCTGACGACTAAGTTCCACCCGTTGCTTTAAGTTACCCCGCGCAATGTCATTAATAATCTGTATAAAATGATGCAACGGGGTAATGAGCGAAAAACCAAGAAAAATTGCCGCTGCGCCCGCCATCAGCGCCAAAGCACCCAGCGCCAGCGCGGTATGAAGCCGCAACCTGATCAACGGCGCCAAAACCTCCTGGGTATCTATTTTAACTACCATCCCCCAATGCAAACCGGGCAGATAGCGCCAGGCAGCGACGACGTCATGGCCCGCATAATCCACGGTCAAGTCTTGCCCCCGTTCGCCGCGTAGCGCATGTCGCATCGGCGGGGCCGCTTTCTCAATCGGAATTTGAGTTGAAGACGCAGTATTGACAAGATGGCGTAAATGGCTGGTATAGGTCACCCTGTCCTGCGTTTGCTGCCCCAATATGGCTTCGCCGGTTTCGCCCAGGCCGGTGCGATCTTCTATGACAGGTTGCAGGACTTCCAGATTAATCTGGGCTGCCAACACGCCAATCGGCAAGCCGTTGCTGAGTAAAGGCGTGGTTATGAACGCGGCGGTTTTATTACCGGAAGGCGCGTAAGCGTCAAAAGCGGAAAATTCGGTGCTCAAAAGCGCCATTGATTGCTGAAAACCTTGTCCCAACACCGTGTCACGGTAAGGGCCGACACGTAAATTGGTATTTAAATCCGCCTCTTTTTTCAAGGAAAATATCACCTCGCCTGCCGGATTGATAAATAACATATCGTGGTAATTATAGCTGGCCGCAAGCTCGGCCAATAACGCCTCCGCCTGCACCGCCGCTTGCCGGTAGGCGACAGAATCAATACCGGCGGAATAACCGGATTGCAATGCCGCAAAAATGCTCCATATATTCGGGAAATGGCTAAAAAGACGCATATCTACCCGGCGCTCATTGAGATAAGTGTCAATTTGATCGGCTTTTTTATCGGCAATCGATGCCACATCGGCAATAACCGTGCGGGTCAATGCGGCTTCAAAATTACGTAAATTAAGCAGGGAAAGTCCTGCCAGCGGGATAACAGAAATCAGCAAAAGCCCCAGCATTAAACGAAGAGCCAATGAATGACGAACCAACAACGGCTTAATCATTTCAATTCCTCGTTGATCTCGCCTACGACCCGCTGCCACTCGGCATAGGAACGGTAACTTGGAAACGGTTCCGGCCGTAACGGATAGGGCGAAGCTTGAAGTTCCTTGAACTGGCCGTCAGGCTCGGTCTTGCCGATGCGCACCCTTTTCCAGGTGTGGCGCGTCGCCCTGTCCACCGATATGATGCCGGACGGCGCATCAAAACTTTGCAGCAACACGGCATTATTAACCCGCTCAGGTTCAACAATGCCTATATCCTGCGCCGCTTGCGCCCAAAGATACACGCCGACATAAGCCGCTTCAATCGTGTCGCTGGTGGCGCGATGTCCACCAAAAAGTCGTTTAAAGTCGGCAACAAAGCGGCGGTTATTGGCGGTATCAACCGATTGAAAATAACTCCAGGCCGCATAATGGGCGTTAAACGATAATTCAGGATGATTCGTCAATTCGGATTCCGAAACACTGAACGATAGAATCGGGATGTTTTTCGCCTCCGTCGTTTGCAACGCCTGAAAAAAATCGAAATTGTTATCGCCGTTAATGGTATTGATGACGACATCCGGTTTTAGCCGCCGAATCTCCGCCACGCCGGCCTCCAAGTCGTGGCTGCTGTCAAAAGGCAGGTAGCGTTCACCAAGGACTTGGCCGCCCGCAGCCTGCACTATATCGCGGATAATGCGGTTGGCGGTACGCGGGAAAACATAATCCGAACCCAGCAAATAGACCCGCTTGCCCAGATTTTGCACAGCCCAGTATGTGCCGGGAATAATTTGCTGATTAGGCGCCGACCCGGTGTAAATGATGTTCGGCGATTGTTCAAGCCCCTCATACTGCACCGGATAAAAGAGTAAATGCCGGTATTGTTCGACTATGGGCTTGACGGCTTTACGCGAGGCAGATGTCCAGCAGCCAAAAAGCACACTAATCCTTTCCTGGGCGATAAGCCGCTCCGCTTCACGGGCAAAAACTGCCGGATCCGACTGCCCGTCAGCCACCACCATTTCCAACGGACGTCCCAACACGCCGCCGCGCGCATTAATTTCAGTCACTGCCATCTGCACTGCATCCACCAATGGCCGCTCGCTGACCGCCAAGGTGCCGGTCAGCGAATGCAGTACGCCAATGCGTATGGGTTGCTGCGGTTTATAGCTTTGAAACGCCCACCCTGCCACCCCGACAAGCAGCGCCAGTCCCACAAAGATAGCCAACGCTTTTACGCGGGAAGTTAAAAGAATCATCAGTTTCCGGTTTGTAATTTAAGCCAAGAGCGAATGGGTATGCATCACGTACCTTTTATGAACGTCCCCGCTTTGCAGGCTAGTCAACGCCGTATCATCCTGCCAGCCAAGTTTTTCGTGAACAAAACGACTTTCCAAGGATCACGCAACACGGTAAAAATCCTTATACCATTCAACAAAATTCCTGACCCCGTCTTCCAGCAGCGTGGCGGGTTTATATCCCAAATCATGTTCTAAATCCGAAACATCAGCATAGGTATCGGGCACATCGCCCGGCTGCATCGGCAACAAATTCTTGATCGCTTTTTTACCCAAACATTTTTCCAACGTTTCAATGAACGTTAGCAAATGCACGGGATTGTTGTTACCGATGTTATACAGACGGTACGGGGCAAAGCTGGTCGCCGGATCGGGATTTTCGCTTGCCCAGTCGGCGTTGGCTTGCGCCGGTTGATCGATAACCCTGATCACGCCTTCAACGATGTCGTCTATATAAGTGAAATCGCGGCGGTGATTGCCGTAATTAAACACGTCGATCGGTTTGCCCTCAAGGATATTGCGGGTAAACATGAACAGAGACATATCCGGCCTTCCCCAAGGGCCGTAAACGGTAAAGAACCGCAAGCCGGTGGTAGGCAGGTTATAAAGATGGCTATAGGTATGCGCCATTAATTCATTGGCTTTTTTGCTGGCCGCATAAAAGGAAACCGGATGATCGACATTGTCATGGACGGAAAACGGCATTTTGGTATTCGCCCCATAAACCGAGCTGGATGAGGCATAGGCTAAATGCTCGACGGCATTGTGCCTGCACCCTTCCAGTATGTTCATGAAGCCGACTATGTTGGAATCGATATAGGCATGAGGATTGGTTATCGAATAACGTACGCCGGCTTGAGCCGCAAGATGCATGACTCGTTGAAACTGCTCGCGGGCAAAAAGCTCTTCTACTGCCGCTCTGTCGGCAATTTCAAGCTTGATAAATTTAAAGCGGTCATAACCTTGCAGCCGTTCCAATCGCGCCAGCTTCAAATTCACATCGTAATAATCGTTAAGGTTGTCTATGCCGACAACCTCGTCGCCCCGCTCCAGCAATTTCAGACTAAGGGCTGAGCCTATAAATCCGGCGGCTCCTGTTACTAATATCTTCAAAGTTTCTTCCTCATAATATGCCTATAAAACAACACAACAGTGGACACTAGCCGGCTCGAGACTGGCCTTGAATAGTGGCTACGATGCGTCTGCTGCCGCCCCGATTGCGGTGTTCGCACAGGTAAATGCCTTGCCAGATGCCTAAATTAAGCGCGCCTTTGGTGATGGGAATGGTGCAACTGGAACCCAGCAGGCAATTTTTTATATGGGCGGGCATGTCGTCTTCGCCTTCATAGCCATGCTTGTAATAAGGCGCGCCTTCCGGCACAAATCGGTTAAAGTGGCTTTCCATGTCCTGGCGCACGGTCGGATCGGCATTCTCGTTCACCGTCAACGATGCCGATGTATGCTTGATAAAGAGGTGTAGCAATCCGCAGTCTACGGCAGCCAATTCCGGAATAACATTCAGGATTTCACCGGTGATCAGGTGAAATCCCCTGCTTTTTTCTGATAATGAAAACTCTTTTTGTATCCACATTAACAAAACCTGCTGTATGACTTGAAATGCCGCTCAAACGGCGAAGAAACTTTGGGTCTCACCTAGTGATTCAATGATCTTGCCAAACGATGCAAAGCTTCACTGCCGTGATTGAACAACGGCCAGCCGTCGCCGGTCAAAACGGCTTTAATGTCAGGCAAATCGGCGATGCGTTTGACCGATTGAATGGCCTTGTCTTTATCAGTCAGCTTATCATCCGGCAACATGCACAATTCACCGCCGATATGACAGCGGATTAAATCGCCGGTTATCAGTGTGCTGTGCTCCAAAAGCAGCGCCAATTCTCCCGGCGTTTTAGAGCCGTTAAGCTGATAGGCAATCAGTCCGGGCACGATTTCTTCGTGATCGTGAAGCCAGCGGGTGCATACCAGCGGAAACGTTTCTTCCTCGGCTGCCGGGCCGTAAATCGCCGCACCGGTCACTTCGGCTATGTGCTCGGCATCACGGCAGTGGTCGCTATTGGTGATGACGATAAAACTCGACTCCGCCCAGGCTTTGCAAGTGGCTGTGATCATGTTCGGACATCGGCAACGGGTCGATTAATACATTACCGCCGTCACGCACCCACAGCACGCTGTGAAAATCCAGGTTGCGCTCCCGATTAAATTCCGACCAGCCGAACAGGTCTTTTCTGTGTAATTGTTTCATTGCGAATCTCCCGAATTAATCGTTTCATACCCGGTCATAGCCGCACATCATACATCAAAATTCGGCAGTAATGCCTAAAGCTAAACTTGGATTTTTAATACCGAAAAATAACGGTCGTCAGCACCCGATAATTTCCCGCAACACCGACGTGGCGTAGCTCCCCGCCGGCAAGGTAAAACCAAGCTCCAGCGTCGTGTCATCAACAAACTGCCAGTGTAAATCCTGCACATTAACCCTTAATGCGCGTCTGTCCCGATCAACGGCACTCGCTATCAAACCCTGAGCCAACAGCTGATGCGCATCGATAACGGCTTGCTCAATAGCCAGCGCATCGGCCGACACATCGGCATTTCCCCTGCCCCATAATACGCCGGTAGGATGGATTTCTTTGGCCGCCAGTCGCCGGATGATTTCAGCGTCCGGCTGATCCGACTGAAAACAGCTGTGCGACAGGTCGAATTGGTAGGTATCGCCTGCAACCGGCTGATTCCAGTTATTTTGCGTCACCCGCTCAGCCAAAATCAGGTTGAACAAGTACGATCTGGCCGCCGACAGATAAATGCTGCGCTGCTCCCGGCCCACTTTTGCGCCCTCAAACATCGCCAATGCCTTGCTGACATTTTGCCCCTCGTTGCCAAAGCGCTGCGAGCCGAAATAATTGGCGATGCCGTCTGGCTTTAATCTGCTCCAGTTGCTGGATGGTTTTTGCTTGATCGCCCTGCCAGTCGCGGATAATCAGCTTAAAGCTGTTGCCCGACAACACGCCGCGTTTGAGCTTTCTGGCATGGCGGACGGATTGCAGCACCTTCATGCTGTCCGATTCAAACTGCGTCCAGTCTGGATCGGCTTTGCCCGGCAACCAGACGCTGAACCATTGGCGTCGTGACGGCGTAGCGGTCTTTTAGTCCTGCGTAACTGACATCGCGTTGCCTGACATTGGCAAATCTGGACAGTTGTCTGGCGACATATTCGGTATTTTCGCCTTTCTTTTCTATCTGCAAAAAAGCATGTTCGCCCGCGCCTGACGGTTCAAAGGACAGGTTTTCTTTAACGATAAAGTCTTCGGGCAAGCTGCGGATTTTGCCGGAGCCGGAAGGTCCGCCGTAAACGTAGGGCCAGACGGGGATTTCAATGTTTTGCATAAAGTCGCTCGTTCCCAAGCTCCAGCTTGGGAATGCAGTCTTGGAAGCTCCAGCTTCCCGAGTCTCGCGAAGCTGGAGCTTCGCTAACTGGGTTCCCAAGCCAGAGCTTGGGAACCAGCGCAATCAGTGCAGAATTTATTTTTCGATCAGGACTATCGCCTGTACCGCAATGCCTTCTTTGCGCCCTTCAAAGCCCAGCTTTTCGGTGGTGGTCGCTTTGACGTTAATGCAATCGACATCCACATGCAAATCATCGGCGATATTGCGGCACA
Organism: uncultured Gammaproteobacteria bacterium; assembly: GCA_963814825.1. Taxonomy (GTDB): domain Bacteria; phylum Pseudomonadota; class Gammaproteobacteria; order Methylococcales; family Methylomonadaceae; genus Methylobacter_A. The sequence goes on from CAWFEF010000003.1 coordinate 123,144, forward strand.
TCGCGGCGGTGTGCGGCGACATTTTCGGCGCCTGGGCAATGATGGTAATGTCCGCATTGACCAGCTTATAGCCTTTTTCCTGCACGATGCCGTAAACATGGCGCAATAAAACGCGGCTGTCGGCGCCTTTAAATTCGGGATCGGTATCGGGAAAATGCTTGCCGATGTCGCCCAAGGCCGCCGCGCCCAATATGGCATCGCACAACGCATGCAACACCACATCGCCGTCGGAATGCGCTTCCAGGCCTTGTTCGTAAGGTATTTTTACGCCGCCTAAAATAACGTCGCCGCCGTCTTTGAAGCGGTGTACATCGTAACCTTGACCTACTCTAATCATTGTTGCTCCATATAAAATTGCGCCAGCGCCAGGTCTTCCGGGCGGGTGATTTTGATGTTGTCGGGACGGCCCTCGACGATTTTCGGCTGCAAGCCTTGTAATTCCAGGGCGCTGGCATCGTCGGTGATGGCCGGATTGCCTTGCGTTTGTTCCAGTGCGGTTTTTAACATGCCGTAACGGAACATCTGCGGCGTCAATGCCCGCCAGATATGGCTTCTATCCAGCGTTCCGGTGATGGCATTGCCTTGCACCTGTTTTAAGGTATCGGGCGATGCCAAAGCCAGAATACCGCCCACATCATCGTTAACCAGCGAATCGATCAGATGATGAATATCGGCCGCGGTAATGCAGGGTCTGGCCGCATCATGCACCAATACCCAGTCGTCATCGGAGGCTTGCTCCCTGATGGTCTTTAACCCGGAAAGCACCGAATCGGCCCGCTCTTTGCCGCCGGGAGCGGTGATGATTTTTTTATGTTGCGATACGGCCAGATCAGGCCAGTAAGGATCTTCTTCGGAAACCGCAACGGCGATGGCGGCAAAAACATCGGCCTGCAACAAGCGCAGCAGGGTATGTTCTATGACCGTTTTTCCGGCAAGTTCCAGATATTGTTTAGGCCGATCGGCCTGCATGCGTTTGCCGACACCGGCAGCGGGGACGATAGCCCAGAATTTTATTGAATTGGTCATTGGTAAAAAAGGCTAAAGACAAAAGTAATGCGAAAGGCATAAGATGTTTTGTAGTCTTTGCATTTCTAGTATTAGTCTCAGCCGCTACTTGGTTTACAAAACTAAGCGTTATGGTGATAACGCAGAAAATGGAAAATATTATTATAATTTTTTTCACTTTTTCAATTCCTCTGTGTTTGATAACTGAATTATAGCCCTAAAAATTGTAAGCGCATAAACCAGTTATAAACACCAGACAAAATGAGCCAAAATGTCCAATGTTCAAAACAGCACCCCTTTATTTTAGTGCTCTCAAGGGCATAAAAACACCCGAACATTAGACGAAGCGATGTTACCTATTGCTTATGAATGTAAGTTGATGCCCAGTTTTAACTAAAAAAATCAAAATCCTTTCAGAGTAGCTAGCTGCATTTTTCGACTTTTGTCCTTCGGCTAATTATTCAAGCACATGAAAAAACGTTTCATCTTCCTTGATCATCCCTAATTCATCCCGAGCCCGCTCTTCAATGGCTTCCTGTCCTTTCCTTAAATCCAGCACTTCGGCATAAAGCGCTTCATTGCGCTGTCTTTTTTCCTCGGCCTGTTTTTTCAGTTCATCAAGTCGCTGTTGATAGGCATCGATCTGCGCAACACTGCCGTCGCCAATCCATATCCGATATTGGAAATGGATAATTAACAGGATGATGATTGCAATGATGATTTTCATAGATGAGGCTCAAGGATAAGGCTCAAGGTTGTTGCCTTGAGCCTTGCGCCTGATTTTTACAGCATTTTAAACGCGCTACGACCTGCGTAAACCGCTAAGTCACCTAATTCTTCTTCAATTTTCATCAGGCGGTTGTATTTAGCGACACGGTCAGAACGGCTTAAAGAACCGGTTTTGATTTGTCCTGTGCCTGTAGCAACGGCTAAATCAGCAATGGTGGTGTCTTCGGTTTCGCCGGAACGATGCGACACAACAGCGGTGTAACCTGCCGCGTGAGCAGTGTTAATCGCTTCCAAAGTTTCAGTCAAAGTACCGATTTGGTTTACTTTAATCAGGATTGAGTTAGCAATGCCTTTCTCAATGCCTTCTTTCAAAGTAGCCGGATTAGTCACGAATAAGTCATCGCCGACCAATTGGATTCTGTTGCCCAATTTTTCGGTTTGATCTTTCCAGCCAGTCCAGTCGTTTTGATCCAGACCGTCTTCGATAGAAATGATCGGGTATTTGTTGACCCATTCAACGAAGAAATCGTTCATTTCAACTGAGTTGAAGCTTCTGCCTTCTGCCGATAATTCATAACGGCCGTCTTTGTAGTATTCGGAGCTGGCTGCGTCCATACCTAAGAAAATATCGACGCCGGCTTTGTAACCTGCTTTTTCAATCGCTTCCAGGATAACTTCAATCGCTTCTTCGTTAGAAGACAAGTTAGGTGCAAAACCGCCTTCGTCACCCACAGTCGTTGCCAAGCCTCTGCCTTTTAAAACTTTGCTCAGGTTATGGAAAACTTCCGCGCCGTAACGGATCGCTTCACGGAAAGTCGGTGCGCCGACAGGCAGGATCATGAATTCTTGCAGGTCAACGCTGTTGTCGGCATGCGAGCCGCCGTTGATGATGTTCATCATCGGTACCGGCATAACGAATTTGCCGCTGGTGTTCAAGTGACGGTATAAAGGCACGCCCGCTTCTTTAGCCGCCGCATGAGCCGCCGCCATCGATACCGCCAAAATAGCATTAGCGCCTAAACGGCCTTTGTTTTCAGTGCCGTCCAGCGCGATCATTTTTTTGTCGATGCCTGCTTGGTCGGCAACATCCATACCGACAATCGCAGCGCGAATTTCAGTATTAACATTGTTAACCGCTGTTAATACGCCTTTACCCAAATAACGACCTTTGTCGTTGTCGCGCAATTCTATCGCTTCGCGCTCGCCGGTCGATGCACCGGATGGCACCATGGCGCTGCCGATCACGCCGGACGCCAAAATCACGTCCGCTTCCAGAGTCGGGTTACCGCGTGAATCTAAAATTTCTCTTGCACGAATATCTACTATTGCAGTCATTATTTTTCCTTATTTAGAGAGTTGTTTCGATCAGGCTGGTAGCTTTTACAGCCTTGTCGATAGTTAATAAAATTTCCAGTAATTCTTTCATTCTGTGTAAAGGCCAGGAGTTGGGGCCGTCACTTTTTGCTTCCGCAGGATTCGGATGGGTTTCCATAAACAATCCGGCAATGCCTACCGCAACGGCCGCTCTGGCTAATACGGGTACGAATTCGCGCTGTCCGCCTGATACCGTGCCTTGTCCGCCGGGCAGTTGCACCGAGTGCGTCGCATCAAAAACCACGGGACAACCGGTGTCGCGCATGACCGCCAATGAGCGCATGTCGGAAACCAGGTTGTTGTAACCGAAGGATACGCCGCGCTCGCAGACCATAATCTGCTGGTTTCCGGTCGCTTTGGCTTTGTTGGCGACATGCACCATATCCCAGGGCGCCAGGAACTGGCCTTTTTTGATATTGACAGGAATGCCGTGAGAGGCAACTTGCTGAATAAAATTGGTTTGCCGGCACAAAAACGCAGGCGTTTGCATCACATCAACGACCGCGGCGACTTCGGCCAGCGGCGTATCTTCATGCACATCGGTCAACACCGGCACGCCGATTTGTTGTTTGACTTTTTCCAGTATTTTAAGCCCTTGCTTCCACGCCGGGGCCGCGATAACTTTCGTGCGATGAGCGGTTGGCTTTATCGAACGATGACTTGTAGATAAAGGGGATGTTTAATGCTGTCGTTAATTCTTTTAATGCACCCGCAGTATCCAGCGCCAGTTGCTCGCTTTCAATAACGCAGGGACCGGCTATCAAAAAAAACGGCTGATCCAGACCTGCTTCAAAACCACATAACTTCATTTCACTGCACCTTTTTTATGTTCAACAGCCGCAACTACAAAACCGGAAAACAACGGATGGCCTTTTCTGGGTGTTGAGGTAAATTCCGGATGAAACTGGCAAGCCAGAAACCACGGATGATCGGGTATTTCAACTACTTCGACCAGACGTCCATCAATAGACTTGCCGGAAAAACGCATACCGGCCTGTTCCAGCTTTTCCAGATACTGGCTGTTAAATTCATAGCGATGACGATGCCGTTCGGTAATCACGTCTTTCTGATAAAGCTGGAAGGCCAACGAATCGGATTGCAACCGGCATTGCTGCCCGCCCAGACGCATCGAGCCGCCTAAATCGGAGTCTTCGTTGCGCGTTTCCAGCTGACCGTCTTCAGACATCCATTCGGTAATCAAGCCAATCACCGGATGCGGCGACTTGGGCAAAAATTCGGTACTGTGCGCACCTTCCAAACCGGCTGCATCGCGGGCAAATTCAATCACGGCAACCTGCATCCCCAGACAAATGCCCAGATAAGGAATTTTATTTTCCCGCGCATACTTGACCGTGGCAATCTTGCCTTCCACGCCGCGTTCGCCAAAGCCGCCCGGCACCAGAATAGCATCGACGCCTTTCAGCTCTGGCGACGCCTTCATCCTCTATCATTTCCGAATCGATATAGACGATGTTGACCTTGGTGCGGGTACGAATACCGGCATGAATCAACGCTTCATTCAGCGATTTATAAGCATCGGAATGATCGACATATTTACCGACAATAGCAATGGTCGCTTCGTTGGCAGAATGCTCCAGCGCTTCAACAACGGCTTTCCATTCGGACAAATCCGCCGGCGGCACATCCAGCCGCAACTTGTTAACGACAATATCGTCCAGGCCTTGTTCACGCAGCAACAACGGAATCTTGTAAATCGAAGCGGCATCGATCGCAGAAATAACCGCTTTTTCCTCTACATTGGTAAACAAGGCAATTTTACGACGCTCACTGAGCGGTATCGGTTGTTCGGAACGGCAAATCAAAATATCCGGCTGTATGCCGATACTGCGCAATTCTTTTACCGAATGCTGGGTCGGCTTGGTTTTTATTTCACCGGCTGAACGGATATACGGCACCAGCGTCAAATGAATAAACAGCGATCGATCGGAACCCAGTTCAAAACGCATCTGCCGGATAGCTTCCAGAAAAGGCAAGGATTCAATATCGCCCACCGTGCCGCCGACTTCAATCAAGGCGACATCGACACCCTCGGCGCTTTCATAAACACGGCGTTTAATTTCATCGGTAATATGCGGAATGACCTGAACTGTCGCGCCCAAATATTCGCCTTTACGCTCCTTGCGCAAAACGCTTTCGTAGACCTGCCCGGTTGAGAAGCTGTTCTTTTTAGTCATCGTGGTTTTAATAAACCGCTCATAATGACCTAAGTCGAGATCGGTTTCGGTACCGTCTTCCGTAACAAATACCTCACCATGCTGAAAAGGACTCATAGTGCCCGGATCGACATTGATGTACGGATCGAGCTTGGTCATGGTGACTTTAAGGCCGCGCGATTCAAGAATAGCGGCAAGTGAAGATGCGGCAATGCCTTTGCCAAGAGACGAAACAACGCCGCCGGTAATGAAAATGTATTTTGTCATGTAGGATTTTTAGATTCATAGAATGGGCTGAGGCGCGAAGCCCATCAATCGCAAACGATGGGTTTCCTTCATCAACTCATCCTAATAGCACTGATGAAGTTAGGTAAAACCAGTGTATTTTAATCGACAATGCGCTTTTCGTCATTGTCTTTTGGGATTAATTCTTAACTTTGCAGGCGAAAACTGATGCAGCCCTGTGTTTTTTCACAATAAAATTGCTGCGCTGATCCAAAGGTCGCCGACAGCGGCGAGCATGCCGTCCAGGTAAATCAACGGTATCGCATCCCTTTCCCACGGCGGAATACCCGCTTCCTGAAACAGGTTTTTCAGCGAATGATGACCTTGACGCCCCGGCAAACTGATTTTTTCACCGCCCCGGCGAAACCTGACCTCGACCTTGGCTTTTTGCCATTGCTCACGGAGTATTCCCTGTGAGGCAGGCTCGCAGGACAAAACCTGATCATGGGCAATTTTTATCGACGCTTGCCCGTTCGGCCAAACAAGGTCTTGCTGCGCGTCCTGCACAGCTTGACGCTCATTAGATAACTGCAAATCTGTTCCAGACAGATTTGCAAGACAATACAGCTTATCCCGATAACGGCGGATGCTGTAGCCCTGCCCGGACAATACCGGATCTCGATGGCCGGCTGCCGCAACCACCTCGTTTAAAATCCGTTCGACCTTAGCCTGCGCGGGCATTTTCAACCCCAAGTGCCGGAACCAATGCCTGAGGATAAGTTGCTGCGGATGGAGTTGGTGTTCCATTAGCCGACTGATACACAAGGTTTGATCTGCCGGATTAAAAGCCGCGCTAAACAGCTCATCGGCAACTTCTTCGACCAGTACCTGCGCATCCGCACAATGCTTGGCCGAACGCGCCACGGTTTTATCGATTGCAGGCCAGCGTTGCTTTAATAAAGGCACAACCGCGTTGCGCAGGAAGTTGCGGTCATAATCGTTGCTTTGGTTGCTGGGATCTTCAACCCAGCTTAATTGATGCGCTGCGGCGTAATCGCAAATCGCCTGTTTGGACGTATTCAACAAAGGCCTGAACATAACGCCAGAGCCGAAAGCCTGACGCTCCGGCATCCCGGAAAGGCCGCGCAAGCCGCTGCCGCGAAACAGTTGCAGCAGCACCGTTTCCAGCTGATCTTCCCGGTGTTGCGCAAGCAGCAATACATCACCGGCGGCCATTAACGATTTTAGCGCCGCATACCGGGCGTTTCTGGCGGCTTCTTCAGGGCTTTCACCCGGCGCGGCATCGGCATTAACCCGTAGCGTTAAAAATTCAACACCCAGTTCTTTAGCCGTTCTCTCGCAATGCCCGACCCAAGCTTCTGCCTCTACCTGCAAGCCGTGATGTACATAAACTGCGGTAAGTTTATTTTTGAGTCGGGCAATTGATGCGCAGCAATGCAGCAAAACATGGGAATCCACGCCGCCGCTGTAAGCGACATAAAATCTTTGCTGTTCGTTCCCAAGGTCAAAGTCAAGAATACCATCCCCACAAAGAGACGAACCTTTCGTCTTTCGCCTTTGGCCTTGCACCTACGCCCTACTTCCCGGCTTCCTCAAAAACCCCAAAATCCATAATCCGCTGGTAGCGTCTTTCCAGCATAGTTTCCATTGGCTGGTGCTTCAACTCGTGCATATGGCGAACCAGCGCTTCCTTTAAATTCAATGCAATCATTTTAAAATTTCTATGACCGCCGCCTAAAGGCTCCCTGACCACTTCATCCAGAAAACCCTGTTCGCGAATACGGTCCGAGGTAATGCCCATCGCCTCGGCCGCCATTTGCGTTTTATCAGGGCTTTTCCACAGGATAGATGCGCAACCTTCCGGAGAAATAACCGAATAAGTGCTGTACTCGAGCATGATTAAGCGGTCGCCGACGCCGATAGCCAACGCGCCGCCGGAACCGCCTTCGCCGATGATAGTGCAGATAATCGGCGTTTTCAGCTTGGACATTTCAAACAGGTTCCTGGCGATAGCTTCGCTCTGGCCGCGCTCTTCCGCGCCGATGCCAGGATATGCCCCCGGTGTGTCGATCAGGCAAATGACCGGCATTTTAAAACGCTCCGCCATTTTCATCATACGCAATGCCTTGCGGTAACCTTCCGGGCGCGGCATACCGAAATTGCGATAAATCTTTTCCTTGGTGTCGCGGCCTTTCTGATGGCCGATCACCATCACCGGCTGTCCGTCGAGGCGCGCCAATCCGCAAATAATCGCCGGATCATCGGCATAAGCCCGGTCGCCGTGCAGCTCATGGAAATCGGTAAAAATATGCTCCACATAATCCAGCGTATAAGGACGGCCTGGATGACGGGACAACTGGGAAATCTGCCAATCGGAAAGATCGGTAAAAATCGATCTCGGTCAGCGTTTGGCTTCGCTCTTCCAGCTGTTTAAGCGCATCGGAAATATTAATGTCGTTGTCGAACTGCACATTGCGGAGTTCTTCAATTTTCGCTTCTAATTCAGCGATGGGTTGTTCGAAATCGAGAAATTTTAGGTCCATGTAGACTTGATCTGAAGAATTGTTACAGTAATGCGTAATTTTATAGAAATTCAGTAATTTTTTCTAAATAAATTACGGACTCCAATTAACCTGAGAACCGCCGTTTATCCACGAAAGACACGAAAGACACGAAATACACGAAAAACACCAAATAAATCGGCATGTTGTGTTTAACTGGCTATTCCCCGCTCCTTTTTCATGCCCGCTGTGTTCGTTGGTATTAAGCAAGATTAAGATGAACTGAGTACAATTGTTCCCAGCTGCCCCACCAACAATCAGGATAAAAAATGGCTGAAAACTTACCAGCAACAAACAAAACTACCTACTGGCAACCGTCGGCAGGCGAAACAATCGCAGGCGTCATTCAAGGCAGCGGCACTTCTAATAATTCACTCTATGACGAACAGAAAACCATGCTTTTACAGGATGGTAACGGCTCGGTTGTGAGTATTACTCTAAATCGTTACTTGATACACAGCTTGAAACAAAATAACGCCGCGCCGGGGGATTTAGTAACAGTGACTTTTCACGGCAAAGAGCAGAAAAACAACGGGCGTTCTTTCAATCGGTACACTTTGCTAGTTGATAAGATTACTTGTTCGGTATAAAAACAAAAAAGGGACAAGAGCGGTTTCACTTCACACTCAAACGGGTCGATGAGCAAGCCACTAATTATCACCGAACGCCAACATCAGGTGTTTGCCGGAAACACCAGTTCTCGCTGCCGCTCAAACCGGCTTATTCTGGCCTACCGGGCTACATGAATATCATTCTAAATGACTAATAATGTCCATACGCTGATGAGGAATGCCGATAATATCGATGCCGCTTTCTGTAATTGTATAGAAAATTACATGCCTCCCTTCTGGAAAACTATAATAGCCGGGCTTAATGTCATCCCGCCGTTTGCCAAGCTGTGGATTTTCTGCAAGCCACGCAAACCGGCCTATCATTAAGCGGAGTAGCTATCTGCTTGCTCCGAACCCCATTCATGAAATGAATATAACCAGATTTGTTCAAGATCATTTTCAGCTAATTGCCTGATGCAGTAACTGGATGTCATTTGATGTGTTTTTCATGCATTGCCGCAATAAAAGAGTCAGCGTCAAAATTCTCCACCAACGGACTGTCTTCCCCGGCTTGAAGCTTTAATCGCAATGCTTGAAGCTTAGCCTCATCCTCTTCGAGCTTTCGAAGACCGGCACGAACAACTTCGCTAACAGACTGGAATCGTCCTTCCTTTATTTTTTCAAGCACAAATTTGTCAAAGTGCTCACCCAAGGTGACCGATGTATTTCTGGGCATAATGCTGACCTCTTAAAAGATGTATTAGATATTAATACTCAACATTTGGGGAGTCAAAATTTAGGCTTGCTCAGGCACAAGAAAAACTTGGCACTCGACTTTCATTAATTGGAAATCGGCCAATCTTCGGGAACTAATTTCAATCCATCACGCCATTTTTCACAAACAGCACTTTGAAACCGAGCATCGTCATTGAAATCAGGATGATCGGTAATGATGACCTGAAAACCGCCAGACTGTGATTCTACTACATCAAAAATGAGGTCGTATAAGCGTTTAACAGCCAAGTGATCAGCATCCGCATTTGAAGGCTGCGGCTCAGTAGGTTGATCAATATCCGGTGGAAAGTGCGCCTGTGAAAGTTGATCAAAAATCAGAAACCTAGGTACAGGCCGATTCAACTTTGCAAACCACGTTTGCAGCGCCAGATGTGCCACTATGTGGTAACCGACATGATTTTCGCCACTACCCATTTGGCTCATAGGAACCGCCCGCGTTAGCGTATCGGCGACGACAGTCAAATTCTTAACGTCTAGCCGCAAAGGACTGTCTGAATATTCCAAGTCAATTTTCTTGGCGTATTCTGATAAATAGCGCGCCACATTCGACAATCGAGAATCCAATTGCTGTTGGATTACATCCGCACTCAAAGCAGCGGCAAGTCGCTCTTCTTCACGCTTCAATTCGACCAATTGCCGTTCTTGATCTGCAAGGTTAGGTACATCGGGAATATTCTCAACATACAAGCTGATTCGCCCTATCACCAACGCACACCGAGAGTCCATATCTGCTGCAAGTTGAAGCCGCTGATTTGATTTTTTTATCGCACTCAAACGCTTCTCTATTCGCAGATAGTTGCTGCTCGACTCCTGAAAGTTTTTCCTTAATCTCCTGCATTGCGAATTCGATACGTGGCGTTGCGGAATCAACCACTCCCGAACGCTCACCGATATAGTCTTGTGCGGCTCTTAAATCATTCAGAGTGGGTGATGCTGATTCTTCAGGAATGGCTTGCTGACAAAGAGGACACGACTGCACGTGTCCATTCCGCTCAAAAATCGAAACTGCTGCAAGCCTAGCCTGATGCTCTCTGGCTTCAGTAGAGAAACCTTTAGAGGTTCCTTCAAATATTTTCGCTCTATCAAGAGTCGAAATGAGAACACGCTGTTCTTTGACTAAGTCACTACGCTCAGCAACAAGTCTGCTGTATTCGCTGTCCTCGGTTATTCCCGTATGATTAGCCGGGAGTGGTGACGACTGGATTGTCCGAAGGACCTGAATTTTTTGCTCCTGTGAGGCACCGTCCGTTAAATCGGTTAGTCCAATAGCTTTAGCCTCTGAAAGCAGTGTGTCAGCTCGGCCGATACCTTCTCCTCTGATCAAGGCGGCTTCAGCTATCCGACGTTCGATTTGTCTAATTTCACCTCGAATGCGTTTCAACTCTTGCCTCTGAGCAACATATGCTTCAGGAACCGCGCCTAAAAAGTATGGCAGAGTGTCCTTAATAGCCTGCTTAAAAAAGTTATCGTTGCTATCATGAAACAGATAATCTCGTTGCGCTATTTCACCTTGGGTCTGCAAACAAAGCGCAACTGCATGACGAATACTAGGGCTTAATGGGTCTCTCGTTTGTCCGGTTGGCGGCTCGTGTAAGTAGTCCGATATACCGGACCAGGAACCCAATAACTGCCTTAACCCATCCAAATTGGTGATTTGGCGCAACTGATCAAAGGTTGGAGGCTCTACTTCAACGCCTGTTTTTATAAAAATACTTTCGCTTGATTTAGCATCTCCCTCAGGAACCAGACGTGCTACAAATGCTTGCCCTTTCGCAGTTTGAAGAGTTAATCCAAACCACGACACATTTCGTCGAACAACACCTTCCGGCACATGGCATGTCTTTGATCCAAAGCAATAGTCAATGATGTCTGTGACTGCCGTTTTGCCTGCTTTGGATTGCCCTGTGATAATGTTTACTTTACCTAGTTCCAGCGGAATTAGTCGCATTCGTCCATCGTGACTGTACAGAGCAATCGTGCGTATCTGAATCATGGTTGTATTCCTAATAACGACAATACAGTTGAAGGGGTACCGTTTTTTATCAGCCACCGACCAACAAATTCTGCGCGCTTGGCGCACTCTTTTATTTCAGGGGTTGCCTGTTTTAAATATTTATTGATTCGGCTTTGTGCAGTGGAATTCGCAATTAGGGTAGCTCCATCAAGAATCAAAAAATCTTGCTGAGCTCCAAACATAATAGCTTCGCGCACATACGGGCGCAAAACTTCAACACCTTTAGCCACGGCAGAGCGATGCAGGGGATATTCATGCACCCAGCTTGGTAAAGAAGTTCTTACCGTCGAGGGAAGCGTACATCTTGTCTGACCTCGCAATACAAAACTGGAACCGACGAACGCCAAAGTCAGCGGCAATTGATCTTGCCGCTCCGTCATTACATTAGCCTCGGTACGATAGCCCTTAGCCAGAAACCACAATATGACGGCACAGAAAGCAGGGTTGAGTAGATTCCGCTCTTCAATAGTTCGTTCATGCCATGCCGTCATATTGCTTCATCCGCTGGCAATTGCCCTATAGTGCTGGTATTAAAAGCAACTTCTAATCTGTCTCGAAAATCAGGGTGCCAACCAACTCTTAAATCCTCTGCCAACATGTGAAACGACCCTCTACAAACCCAGGGGGCCGAAACACCAGATCGAATAGGAATCGGAGCATCTTCAGCCCATTTAAGAATTGCTCTCCCGGCCTTTGCAAGTTCAACCTCTCCAGGTTCTTCGCCCAACTCGTCGCAGATTTGTTCACGAAGTAATGCCCATTCTTCAACTAACCGGTGATCATAACTCCGAAGGTCAGTCTCAAACAGGAGATCATCACGCATCCACGCTGAACGTTGGCGAAATGCCTGGAGATAGCTGCTAATGGCATTTCGAATTCGTCCAGATCCAGCTCCAACCAACTCTACTTGCTTATAAAAGGGACGATTAGCGTATTCCGGTAACTCGGACAGTGCGACCATTAGGCTATCAATCTCATCATTAATAGGTAAGGAGTCGCGCTTCAATGATTCTTGAATTTCAGAAATCTGACTATCAAATTCGAGCCTTGTTATGCCTTGCCCATTGTTCAGGAGTTCGTAAACAACACGCTTAAACCACCAGCCTTCTAGCATTTGTAATGCGACATCAACATGTCGAATGGAAACATAATGAATCGCCTCTTTGATAGCTTTCTCAATATCCCCCGCATTAGGTTCTCCGCCAACTATGTAGATCGTGTTTAATAGGCTAACCTGTTGGTCTGGAGTTAATGCGAGAAATATGTCGTAAGTATCTTTAAGAGCAATATTTGTTGACGTTGTCGCGGCATATTTTAGTAAGTTTGCCGCTAATTCAATGTCCCGTTCGCTCCCACCTGTTACCAACGCCGCACAAGCAGTACCTGCTGACATGGTGGCTGTAGTAATCAAAAAGCGCGAGGCATTTTGAGGCACTTCCCCACTAACGTACCCGTCCATCCAGACTCGTAGAGTTTTCCAAAGCTCTGGGCTTAGATCGGACAGAGTCGCTTGGGAATTGATTGAGTGTTTGGTCTGAAGGACAAAAGTAGCATCTTTATCGTCAATAAAACTAACATCATCTAGCGTTTCTACTGACAGCGTGAAATTTCCCAAAGTACTTTGTCTTGCCGCCCAGAGCAATGCAATTCGTACTTGGTACAGATAACCAAGCATTGGCCCCGGTGCTGAATACTTTTCAAGGGTGTTTTTCATTCGTCATTCATTAAGTTAATACTTACCAAAGCCAAGTAGGGGGGCGCATCGCGCACCATTTACGAATACCAGAAGACCGGGCAATTCTAAAGCATTCCATTGAGCAATCCATTTCGGGTATCAAGATTCCCAGCATGGTTGGACAACAAAAAGGGGCGCGATGCGCCCCCTACCGGGCTCCATTTATAGTAGCTCGTTACCGACCGGGCCGGAATCTAACCAAGCATGATCTTCATCGCTGATCAGTGCGGAAGCGTCGCATTGCGCCAACAACTCGTTAAGGGTGTAGCGCGGCCGCAATTGCGGCTCGACCACCAACCGGCCATGATCAATCTCAATACCGACCGTAGTACCGGCCCCTATATGCAACATATCAAGAAATGCAGGTGGAACGGCCATCATAATTGAGCCGCCAACTTTGCGAAGACTTGTTGTGTACATGACTATGCCTCCTTATAGTTATACATAAATATAATGTAACCGTAGCAGCTGATACTTTGCTTAGCAACAAGTAGTTTAGTTAGGTGGCTTTCCTATCCAATTCCTTCAAATGCTTTAATTTTTCCTTGATCTTGATTTCCAGGCCCCTATCCACCGGCTGATAATATTGCCTGCCCGCCAACTCATCGGGAAAATAATTCTCCCCTGCGGCATAAGCTTCCGGCTCGTTATGGGCATAGCGGTATTCTTTGCCGTAATCCAGCGATTTCATCAGCTTAGTCGGCGCATTTCTTAAATGTACCGGCACACCCAGACTGCCGCTTTGTCTGGCATCGGCCATTGCCGCGTTGTAAGCCATATAAACCGCGTTGCTTTTCGGCGCACAGGCCAGATAAACGACGGCTTGCGCCAAGGCCAGCTCGCCTTCCGGGCTGCCTAAGCGCTCCTGGGCTTCCCAGGCGTTGATGCAAATCTGCAAGGCTCTGGGGTCGGCATTGCCTATGTCCTCGGATGCCATCCTGACGATGCGCCGGGCCAGATAGGACAAATCGCAGCCGCCATCCATCATCCGGCACAACCAGTACAGCGAGGCATCGGGCGAACTGCCGCGCACCGATTTATGCAGCGCCGAAATCTGGTTATAAAATTCTTCACCCTGGTTATCGAAACGCCGTACGCCGCCGGACAGCACTTCTTTGGCAATGGCTTCGTTAACCGTCTGACCGCCCTTGGCGGCGGCAAGTTCTACGGCAATTTCCAGCAAGTTAAGCAGTCTTCGGGCATCGCCGTCGGCCGCCTGGGCGAACTGCTGTTTGATGTCATCGGCCATTTCGATAGCCAAGCCGCCCAAACCGCGTACCTTATCGGTCAGGGCTTTGTCGATCACCGCCAGTAAATCATCAGCTGTTAAGGCGTTCAGCACATAGACCCGCGCCCTGGACAATAACGCATTGTTCAGCGCAAAAGACGGATTTTCGGTGGTCGCGCCGACAAAATAAACCGTGCCGTCTTCGACATGCGGCAGGAAGGCATCCTGCTGCGACTTGTTGAAAGCGATGCACCTCATCGACGAACAAGATGGTGCGCCGATGTTGTTCCAGCTGGATTTTTTTGGCCTCGCTAACCGCCGCCCTTATTTCCTTAACGCCGGACAGCACCGCCGAAATCGGCATGAACTCGGCATCGGAATGCTGGGCAATGAGCCGTGCCAGCGTGGTTTTTCCGGTGCCGGGCGGCCCCCAGAAAATCATCGAATGCAAGCGCCCCGAGGCGATGGCTTCGTAAAGCGGCTTGCCGGGTTTCAGGATGTGTTGTTGGCCGACATAATCGGCTAGCTCTGTTGGCCGCATCCGGTCGGCCAAGGGCGTGGTTAAATCATCGAAAAGCATACATGAGGTTCAAGGCACAAGGTTAAAGGTACTGAACCTTTAACCTTGTACCTTGAACCTGCTCCTATCAATCGGAAAAAACATCGACACCCTTCGGCGCTTTAAACTCAAATAAGGTCTGTTTTAACGGCGGATTCAAAATCACATTGGAAAAATAAATGCGCGTCAGCTGGCCGAAATTATCGCTCAACTCCATGCCGCCCAGCGAATCGTTATTCAAACCGATCAGTACATATTTAAAACTGCTTTCCTGGTTTTTAGGCAGTAATTTTATCCACATCAAATCGCCATCGACACCCTGCTGTTCCATGGTGAAATTGTCATCCAGCGATATTTCGCCGCTTAACAGCAATGCCGGTGTTGAACCCACCGATTCATCAAGCTTTTTAACGGTGACCTGCTCCAGATCGGTATCGTAAAACCAGACTTTTCCCGACGTAGAGACTATCTGTTGCTGGAAAGGTTTTAAGTAATCCCAGCGGAACTTGCCCGGCCGTTGCAGATAAAAAACGCCATAACTGGTTTGAGTGGGATTGCCCGCTTCATTAATCAACACCTGCTTAAAATCGGCAGTCAGCGATTTTGTATTCTTTAAAAATGCTTTCAACTGCTTGACAGGCTTATCTTCCGCATAGCCCGAAGTATTAAAAAGCAGCATTGCGATCAAGCCTGCAAAAATTGTAATTTTTTTCATAAATACCTCTTTAATTATTCGGTAACAAATCGTTAACCAAGGTTTCAATTTGATTAATGGGTGAATCCACACATGGCGAAGATTCTTCCGGCGCAGAACCGGCGATAAAGGGATACTGCTTCGCTCCCGAGCAATTTTCATTCGCCAGCAAGCCGTTAGCCGGATCGACCCAGGCCATCTTGATGTTGTCCGGCGGAATCAATGTGACCGGCTGGGTTGAAATCTGTTTCATTAACGAAGTCCAGACCTGCAAGGCGCCGCTGGCTCCCGTCAACCCGGCCGGTTTGTTATCGTCCCGGCCAATCCAGACCACCGATAAATAATCGCCCGTGTAACCGGCAAACCAGCTGTCTTTTGAGTCATTGGTGGTGCCGGTTTTGCCGACCAAACCATAATCTGCCGGGAAAGATGAATACGCCGAACGCCCGGTACCTTCATGCATCACTTCCTGCAAGATGGTATTGACGATATAAGTGACCGACGGATCGAGCACCTGCCTGACCGTAAACGGGTAACTTTGCAGGCGGGTGCCGTCGGCGGCAACTACCGCCCTGATCGCTTTTAACGGCGTTGCAAAACCGTCACCGGCCAGCGTTTGGTATATCTGGGTGACTTCCATCGGCGTTAGTTGCGCGGCTCCGAGCAGGAACGACGGAAACAGGTCAACCGGCCGGGTAATGCCCATGCTTCGCAATGTTTTAGCGACTCTGGCCACCCCGATATCCATGCCTATCCGTACGGTTGCCAGATTGTAGGAATGCGCCAATGCGGTATGGAAACCAACGATGCCATGCTCTTCATGATCGTAGTTTTTAGGGCTCCAGTCACCGTACCCGCCCCCTTAATAGTAATGGCCGTATCGCTGACCGGCGTGGTAATAGTGTACTTGTCAGGATATTCCAGCGCGGTCAAATACACGACCGGCTTTATCAATGAGCCGATCGGCCTGACCGCGTCCAGGGCGCGATTAAATCCCGCAGCTGGATTGCTCGCGACCGCTCATCAACGCGGCTATTTCACCGCTGTCCCTGCGCGTGACTACCGCAGCAGCTTCAAGTTCGTTAGCTTTAGGCAGTTTTTCCAGCTGATCCAGTTTTTTGGACAGCGCATCATCCAGCGCATCCTGAACCCGCGTATCCAGCGTGGTGAAAATCTTCAATCCCTCGGAGGTTAAATCTTCCTCCTTGTATTCCTGTCTTAATTGCCGCTTGACCAGATCGAGAAAGCCCGGATAGCGATTAGTCGATCGGTGGGTATTGGCGATCACATTCAAAGGCTTGGCTGTTGCCACAGTCAGCCTGTTCTTTAGTGATATAGCCTTCCGCTTCCATCTCTTCCAGCACCAGATTGCGCCGTTGCAGCGAGCGGTCGGGATAACGCCTTGGATCATACTCGGACGGCCCGCGCACCAACGCAATCAACGAGGCGATATGCTCCAACGGCAAGATCCTTTAAAGAACCGCCGAAATAGAATTCACTGGCCAAACCAAAGCCATGCACAGCACTGGCGCCGTCCTGCCCCAGATAGATTTCGTTCAAATAAGCTTCCAGAATTTCGTCTTTGCTGTAGCGATATTCCAAAATCAGCGCCATCAAGGCTTCTTTTACCTTACGCGTCAAACTACGTTCGGAGGTCAGATAAAAGTTCTTAACCAGCTGCTGGGTAATCGTACTGCCGCCTTGCACCATGTGGCCGGCCAAGCACGTTCATCCACATCGCCCTGGCGATGCCCTTAAACGAAATACCGATATGCTGGTAAAAATCCCGGTCTTCCGAAGCCAGCAAGCCCTTAATCAGCGCATCGGGAGCTTCTTCCAGTTTAATTAAAATCCGGTCTTCTTTGATCCGTGGGATACAGACTGCCGATTTGCACAGGATCCAGGCGCACGATGGCGAGGTCTTTGGTTTGCGCAGCATCGACGATATTGGCAATGCCGGACGGGGTAAAGTTGACCCGTATCACACTGCTGGGTTGGGCTTGATCCCAGAAAGTAAACTCCCTGGTTTTTACGCTGACTTGCGAGCCGCTTTTGAAATACGTGCCTTCCGAAGACAAATGCGCATCCTGCCGATAATGCAGCGTCTGCAATAACTCTTCAAACTTCGCGAGCAGTCAGGTTTAAGCCTGCATATAGCTCGACCGGACTGGCATAAACCCGTGCCGGAATAGCCCAGCGTTTGCCTTCAAATTGGGTGCGCACGTTGTAATCCAGGTAGCCCAGATAACTCACCAATATGAACGCAAATCCGACCATGGAAAGCAGTAGCAAATTCCTAAACCAATGTGAACTCGATTTTTTGGGTGCCGTTTTTTTCGTGTCGTATCGTCCTGATCCGCGTCTTTTCGTTTTTTCTGCCATAACCTCTTACAACATTTGTTTTGTTAACGAGGCTATTATACATAAAGTGCCGTGAATTGAGTTACGACTGTATCGCGGTTAAATTTGCATTATTTATTTGATACATCAAATGCCTAATCAACCAAAACAATGCCGGAAACGCCGTTCTATAGGGCAAAAAGCGTGGGAACGGTATATTTTCGCTCTATTTTGGAAAAATCATTTCTTCGGGACGAACAAGCAGATCGAATTCCTGTTCGGTCACAAAACCGCCGGAAATCGCCTCTTCTCGCAACGTGCTGCGGTTTTTAAAAGCCAGTTTCGCAATTTTGGCCGCATTGTCGTAGCCGATGCGCGGAGCCAAGGCGGTTACCAGCATCAAAGAACGTTCCATCAACTCGGCAATACGGTCTATATTCGGCTCGATGCCGACAACGCAATGATCGGTGAAACTCATCGCCGCGTCGCCGATAAGACGGATAGACTGGAGCACGTTATAAATGATGACCGGCTTGAACACATTGAGCTCCAAATGCCCTTGCGCCCCGGCAAAGGTGACGGTGGTGTGATTGCCCATAACCTGCGCGCAAACCATGGTCATCGCTTCGCATTGGGTCGGATTCACCTTGCCCGGCATGATGGACGAGCCGGGTTCGTTTTCAGGCAATGACAGTTCACCGATGCCGGAGCGCGGGCCTGAGCTCAGCAGGCGAATATCATTGGCTATTTTATTGAGGCTGACCGCGATGGTATTTAACACGCCGGAGATTTCCACCATCGCATCGTGCGCGGCCAATGCCTCGAATTTATTGGCCGCAGAGACGAAAGGCAACCCGGTAAATTTCGCGACTTCTTCGGCAAACTTATCGCCGAAACCCGGTTTCGAGTTCAGGCCGGTGCCCACCGCCGTACCGCCCTGCGCCAGCGGATACAGCCGTTTGAGACTGTCGTCAATCCGCTCGATACCCAATTGCACCTGGGCGGCGTAGCCGGAAAACTCCTGCCCCAGTGTCAGCGGGGTTGCATCCTGCAAATGCGTTCGTCCGATCTTGATTATGTCATTCCATTCCTGTGATTTGTCCGAAAGCGCGCTGTGTAAGTGCTCGAGCGAGGGAATCAATAAGTGATGCAACTGCTCGACGGTGGCGATATGCATGGCCGTCGGAAAGGCGTCATTCGAAGACTGACTGCGGTTGCAGTGATCGTTCGGATGCACCGGCGTTTTAGTTCCCATAGCGCCGCCGAGACGCTCGATGGCCAGATTGGCAATCACCTCGTTGGCGTTCATGTTGGACTGGGTGCCGGAGCCGGTCTGCCAAACGACCAAAGGAAAATTGTCGTCCAGATTGCCGCCGATAACCTCCTGAGCTGCATCCGCTATGGCGTAGCCGATTTTTTGATCGATGTTGTCCAGCGCGATATTCGATAACGCGGCGCAATATTTGACGATGCCCAACGCCCGGATCAAAGGCCGCGGCAGGCGTTCATTGCCGATTTTGAAGTTAATCAGGGACCGCTGGGTTTGTGCGCCCCAGTATTTGTCGGCGGGCACTTGTATGGGGCCGAAAGAATCGGTTTCGGTGCGGGTGTTGGCGGTGTTTTTTTTCATGCGTTGTCCTCTGTGATTGGGTTACGGCATGGACAGGCTCTAGCCGGGCGTTTACTGTGCAGCCTGCTCCAAGGCTGAAATTTTTTCTTTTATCTTGGTAATGCGTCCTGAATACCGGTCGTAACTGAGTGCGGCTTGCAGCCGTTCCAATAAGGGCAGACATTCCCGGTAGGCGACCAGCACCTTATCGTAGTGCTGTAAGCTGTTTTCGCAATCGGCCAGCTTTTCTAGTGAGATGCTTAAATCCCGTAACACTTCGGGCGTTGCACCTAATTTTTCTTTTAACTCACGGTCAATCAGTAAACTTTCAGTATAAGCCGTTAAAGCCGACTCATAACGACCTAAAGTTTTCTCTATATCGGCTATATTAATTAACGAGACACTTAAATCACGCAACACTTGAGGTGTCGCACCCAGCCTTTCTTTTAATTCACGACAAATCTGTAAACTTTCTATATAACCCGTTAAAGCCGATTCATAACGTCCCAATATGCTATCTATATCGGCTACCTTTTCTAACGAGACACTTAAATCCCGCAATACTTCGGGTGTTGCACCCAACCTTCCTTTCAACTCACGACGAATTTGTAAACTTTCTGCATAAGCCGTTAAAGCCGACTCATAGCGTCCAAAGACCTTATCTATATCCGCTACTTTATTTAACGAGACACTTAAATCCCGCAATGCTTCAGGTGTAGCGCCCAGCCTTTCTGTCAACTCACGGCGAATTTGTAAACTTTCTGTATAACCCATTAAAGCCGACTCATAACGTCCCAAAATATTATCTATATCAGCTACTTTATTTAACGAGATACTTAAATCCCGCAATACTTGAGGTGTAGCAGCCAAGCTTCTCTTTTAATTCACGACAAATCTGTAAACTTTCTGTATAGCCCGTTAAAGCCGATTCATAACGTCCCAATATGCTATCTATATCGGCTACCTTTTCTAACGAGACGCTTAAATCCCGCAACACTTCGGGTATAGCGCCCAAGCGTGCTTTTAACTCACGACGAATCAGTAAACTTTCCGTGCAAGCTTGATAGGCTTCATCATAACGTCCTAATGCCTGTTCTACAGCACCCAGCATTTCTAAGGCAATGCTTAAGTTACGCCAAGTCAGGACGGTCTCGCCTTCGCTTTTAATTATGTTGTGGCTGAGAGTGATTAGTTGCTCGGCGAGGTTTTCTGCCAGCATCCATTGTCCTGAAACTAAAGCTGTATAACATGCACGGTTAGTCACTAAAAACAGTTCGCTATCGGCTATAGCTGTATGCCTTACTCTCTGCCATTCGCAGATTTCAGGACTGGATAATGCCTGTTCGTTGAGAATTAAAAGCTGATCTTCTTTAACATGAGCAATACGGTCGTGATTAATGCGCAGCCCCGGCTTGGCCTTCGCAGGCTGCAATTCATCGGTATGGCTCCTGATCGACCATAAATCAGGAGCAACCTCGCGCAAGCGGCTTTTATAACCCAAAGGCAATAAGATAATGAACGGGCGTGGAAAATCCCGCCTGATGAGGTCGCGCCGTTCATTGAAGCGGGCGAAAAAATTATCCAGGGCTTTTTGCCACTCCGACGAACGATGGTCGTGCAACTCCAGCCAGCACGGCACCACGGCATGAGGAATCAGGGCGAGCTGTAACTCGCTAAAAATATCCTGAGTTAAGGTTTCAGGATGCAAAGGCCGAAAAACATGTAGTTTAGAAACCCGTCCCTGAAGTTGGCTTTGCAGCCGTTGTTTAAAGCTTTCCGCCAGTAACGCATCTTCGACAAACAGAACAATCAGGCTAAACCGTTCCGCCCATTCGACATGACGACTCAGCTCCTGCCATTGTTCCTCTTCCTCAGTCGATAACAGCCGCTCCGGCTCCATATATTTATCTCCTGATCTCGTCTCGAAGCAAAGGATGCACGTCATACCAGTCGTCGCCGTTACGATAGTTGAGCACTAATTTGGTATCGAAAAAACGCGCCAGTGACGGAAGCTCTTCAATAGATTGCAATTCGGCTTCTTTGGAATCGTGGATTTTAACCAGCCATTGTTTGTCGTCTTCCGCTATCGGCAACATTTCGCGGCGCGAGTGGTTAAGCGTTTGCTCGATAACGCTATCGGGTATAGGCCATTCGCCTCTGTTTTTGGAACTGGCTTTGACCAAACTGTCGCGAATCAGACGGAAAAAATCCCGTAAATCGCCGCCCGATGCTTGAGCCAACTTATCAAGCTGAGCTTCGCTAAAGATTTCCTGCCACCTCGAACAGCGCCTGTTCACAAACTCGCGCATAATGGCTAAACCATCCTGATCGGTTTGATTGTCTTTTTTCTGCACATGAATACAGGGTAAGGTACAGCCTAAATTACAACCCAACTGTCGACCTAAACCGGGAACCAGCGGCGTTAAGTACGGCGGAATGGTGTAAATAATATGCAGCATCGGAATTTGCAGGCTGCTGGCATGGCCTGAAAACAGGTTTTCTACGCTTTTATAAACTTCATTGGCTCCATCCACGCCTACGCCGCGCAGCTGTTCTACCGAATCGACCAGCAACACGACTTTTTTATTGGGGTCTTGGGTTTCTTTGCGAATCAGTTCCACGACTTCTTGGGCAAAGCTATGTGCGTCTTTAACAATTCGAGCGACATGGCCGCGCAGGCCTTGTTGCAATTGTTGTTTGAAACTGGGATCGTCTTTTAACGAGGCTTTAATCCCGGTAACGTCAATTTCGGGAATTTTTATGTCGCGAGTCAGCACATCGCCTAGCCGTTCAAGATAACCACGGTGATGCAGTGGCTTGTTAAAGCCATGTTCAACCGCTTCACTTAACGCCGCCATAATTGAAATCAGAAAATCGCTGATTTCTACGGACGTGGTGAGGTTCATGTAATCGCGCATATCCAGCAAGAATACTTCGCACCCGTCTTCAATCAGCATTTTCCGTAAGCGCCTAAACTCGGTGCTTTTGCCGCTACCGCGTTGGCCGGTAAATAAATTGACGCTTTGCGATTGGCTAAAACTAATGCGCTCGGCTAATTCGGCGATCGGGTCATCAGCGGTATCTTGTAAAAACGGATAATAGAACGGATGGTCAGGCTCTAAAGGAACATCTTCCAAATTATTGAAGAGTGCTTTCAACAGCTCACGTTGCTCATTGGCTGACATAGATAAACTCGTTTAGATTGGTTAAGACGCATTATAGGTTATTGCATAAGCAAAAGGGAGTAAGTTGATCCTGTTTAGATTGCTATTTCATTCGCATGCATTGTTAAACCAAAATTAAGCTCTCTATTCTCTCAAGATAAAATCAAAACCCTTGACGCAATAACTGACAGGGGTAAATTGATAACTTGTCGAGCTCATCAGGGAGGTTTCTATCATGGCTAAACACGATCCATTTGGTGCTCGTCAACAACTGAAAACCGATAGCATCGGTTCGGTCTCGTATTATTCCCTGTCCCGGCTTGAGGCTGTCGGCGCCGCCAATATCTCACGGCTTCCGCACACGATAAAAATCCTGCTTGAGTCTTTATTGCGCAACTGCGACAACGACATCATTACCCAAGAGCATGTCTTGAGTGTCGCCAACTGGCGGCCGCAAGGCACCCGGTATGAAATCCCGTTCAAACCGGCCCGGGTGATATTGCAGGATTTTACCGGCGTACCGGCTCTCGTGGATTTGGCCGCGATGCGGGATGCGATGAAGCGGCTGGGCGGCGATCCGAAAAAAATCAATCCTTTTATTCCCTGCGACCTGGTCATTGATCACTCCGTGCAGGTGGATTATTTCGGCAAGGCCAATGCGCTGTTATTGAATGAAACGGTCGAGTTTGAAAGAAATGCCGAACGCTATGAGTTCCTTAAATGGGGGCAATCGGCCTTTCAAAATTTCCGTGTGGTTCCTCCTGCTACCGGCATTGTTCACCAAGTCAATCTCGAATACCTTGCGCCGGTTGTGTTCCATAACAAGGATAGCAACGTCTGTTATCCCGACAGCTGCGTCGGCACCGATTCGCATACGCCGATGATTAACGGCCTGGGCGTGCTTGGCTGGGGCGTCGGCGGTATCGAGGCTGAAGCGGTGATGCTGGATCAGCCTATCTACATGCTGGTTCCCGATGTGGTCGGCATCAAATTGACCGGCGAACTGCCACCGGGCGTGACTGCGACGGATCTGGTGCTGCACATGACAGAGCTTTGCCGGAACTTTGGCGTGGTCGGGAAATTCATTGAGTTTTACGGTTCCGGGCTGAGCAACTTGAGCATCCCGGACCGGGCCACGATCAGCAACATGGCGCCTGAACAAGGTTCGACGGTGAGTTTCTTTCCGATCGACAGCGAAACGCTCAGCTATATGCGCTTCACCGGGCGCCGTGCGGAACTGATCGATCTAACCGAGCGTTATGCCAAAAGACAGGGGCTGTTCCGTACCGACAATACGCCCGAGCCCGAATTTACCCAGATTATAAAAGTCGATCTCGGCACCATTGAACCCTCGCTTGCAGGCCCCAAGCGCCCGCAAGACCGCATCTCCCTCAGTGAAGTAGGGCCGACCTACCGGCAAATGCTGATCGAACCGACAGGCATCAAGGGCATGGGGCTATTCGAGCATGATCTGCAACGTAGCGGCATCGTGTCTCGGAGCGGCGCCAGTGAGCAAATTACCCATGGCGCCGTCGTCATCGCAGCGATCACCTCCTGCACCAACACCAGCAACCCGTCGGTCATGCTGGCCGCAGGCCTGGTTGCCAAAAAAGCGGTGGAGCGGGGATTGACTGTTAAAAACTATGTCAAAACCTCGCTGGCCCCCGGTTCATTGGTGGTCACGGAGTATCTAAAACAGTCCGGGCTGCTTGGCTTTCTGGAACAGCTGGGCTTTTATCTGGTCGGCTACGGCTGCACCACCTGCATCGGCAACTCCGGCCCGCTGGACGAAACCGTTGAAAAAGCGATACTGGAAAACGATCTGGTCGTGTCGGCGGTACTGTCCGGCAACAGGAATTTCGAAGGCCGCGTGCATCCGTTGACCAAGACCAACTATCTCGCCTCTCCGCCGCTGGTCGTCGCCTATGCGCTGGCGGGGTCAACGGCGCTGGACATTACCCGCGAACCGCTTGGCGAAGATAAGGATGGACAGCCGGTTTACCTGAAGGACATCTGGCCTACGCCCTGGGAAGTGGCGGAAGTGATCAGGCAATTTGTAACGCCGGAGATGTTCAGGGAACGTTATGCGGATGTTTTTACCGGCACCAAGGCATGGCAGCAGGTTGAGGTCAGCGGCACCGAACTGTATGCATGGGACGATAATTCGACCTATATCAGGAAACCGCCGTTCTTCGAAGGCTTGGCGACAGACCGGCAACAGATACAGCCTCTTGCCGGCATGCAGGTGCTGGCCCTGTTCGGCGACTCCGTCACCACCGATCATATTTCACCGGCCGGTCAAATCGCCCCTGGCTCCCCTGCGGCGCTGTACCTTTTGGAGAAAGGCATAGAACAAAAAGACTGGAACAGTTACGGTTCGCGCCGCGGCAACGACCAGGTGATGAGCCGGGGCACTTTCGCCAATATTCGCATTCGAAACCAGCTGGTTCCGGGCGCCGAAGGCAACGTTACGGTTTATCATCCAACCGGCGAACGGATGACGTTTTTCGATGCCGCGATGAAATACAAAGAGGCCGGCATACCGCTGTGCATTCTTGCCGGTAAGGAATACGGCTCCGGCTCGTCCCGCGACTGGGCAGCTAAAGGCCCCTTCATGCAGGGCGTAAAAGCGGTCATCGCCGAGAGTTACGAACGGATTCACCGCAGCAACCTGATCGGCATGGGGATTCTGCCGCTGCAATTTATCGGAGGCGAATCGGCTAAAAGCCTGAAGTTGAGCGGAACGGAAACATTTGCCATCGATATTTCCGATGCCATGGTGCCGCAACAGGAAGTCAACGTTTCGGCAACCGCGCCTGATGGAACCGTTACGGCCTTTAAGGCCGTAAGCCGCATCGATACGCCGATTGAAATCCAATATTATCGGGACGGCGGGATTCTGCGCACGGTGTTGAAAAAATTGGTGGATTGATACCTATCGCGCATCAAAATTCGGGGCCTTCGTTCCCTCTCCTGCTGGAGAGGGTTAGGGTGAGGAGATAGTTTTGATGTGCGAACACTAGATTATAATCGTCCGCTACGGTGCAGGCGCCGGTTAACCTGCCAATGATAGATTTTAGCCAGCAGCGGACGAATCAGCGGCAGCCCGATCAGCCAGGCTACCGGTTTCAACACAGGCACTTTGCTCATCAGCAGGATATACGCATCCATCTCGGAATGAATCCGCTGATTTTCATCCTGAACATGCAGTTCGGTTAGCGCCTTGTGAGGATCGATGCCGATTTTACGCAGTTCCTGTTCCCGGCCGGTGATGTCGATCCAGCAGACGTCTTCGCCCGCTTTACCGGCGAGTTTTTCATAGGTCGCCCTGTCTTTGACGCATTTGGGACAGGCTCCATCGTAATAAACATTAATTTTGGCTTTATCCTGATTCATATTGTTTGCCTCCGATCAGTGGCGATTGCACTTATGAGTTGAATCTAAGCATGTGAACAAAATCAATAGCATCCGTATCGCTACCTATATAAACATCAGCTCCCTGGTCGTAAAGTCATAGTATTGATTTATTGTTCCTAAAAGATGGCGCTGATTTAGAGACGATCGCATTCTCGTTATCGCACTCCACTCGGACAATTCAGCTAACGACAACTGCATCCTCAATGTCTAACCGATAGCAGCGGCCTATGCATAAGCCTCCCTTTTGGACAGGAAAATTATGGAAACCCTCAATATCCGGCAATTACAAACCGACTTGGTCGATAAAAACCCGCGCATCATACTTAAAAAAGCGCTTGAGCTATTCGACAACATTGCCATTGCTTTCAGCGGAGCGGAAGATGTGGCGCTGGTCGATATGGCTGTCAAACTCAAAAAAGACATCCAGGTTTTTTGTTTGGATACCGGACGCTTACATCCGGAAACCTACCGTTTCATAGAAAAAGTCAGAAAACATTACCGGATAGACATTGAAATATTATCACCGGACAAAGACTTGCTCGATAGCCTGGTAAAAAAGAAAGGCCTGTTCAGCTTTTATGCGGATGGTCATCACGAATGTTGCGGCATCCGTAAAGTCGAGTCATTAAAACGCAAACTGCCTCAGTTGGATGCCTGGATTACCGGCCAACGCAAAGATCAAAGCCCGGATACCCGGCAGTCTATTCCAGAAGTGCAAATAGACAGCGAATTTTCCAGCGCCGGACATCCGTTGATTAAATTCAATCCGTTGGTCAATTGGAGCCTGACGCAAGTCTGGGATTATATTGAAGCCTATCAGGTTCCTTATAACGAACTGCATGACAAAGGCTTTACCAGCATAGGCTGTGAACCCTGCACCCGCGCTATTTTGCCTCATGAACATGAAAGAGCCGGACGCTGGTGGTGGGAAGCGGGAGCTCAAAAAGAATGCGGCCTGCATGCCGGAAATGTAAAAGATAGCAGTATTTCCTGACACTGATTTGTAAAACTCCGGACTTGATCCGACAATTGCCAACATTAGTCTCAGCTGTATCAGGCATTGACGGCCTCAGTTCGCCCCGTTGCTGTCATTCGGATACGGATTTCTGAATGGCGGCATAACCCCGGAAAGTGGACGGTGGATTATCGTTATGTCTAAAGTTATGGTGTTTTGGATCCTCCCTGTAAGCTGCTAAAATTAAATATAACTGCTTTTAACATTAGGCTAAAGATACAGCAAACTATGACAATTAACCGCACTTCTACCCTCTTGATGGCATTAGCCCTATTATGTCCCATCACAGCCCAGGGTGAACCAGCCGGTCTAAGCCATATAGAGCACATCGTCGTTGTCTACCTTGAAAACCGTAGTTTTGACAGTCTATTCGGCTTGTTTCCAGGAGTAAACGGCCTAAACGATGCTCAAAATGCGCCGCCCCACCATGTCGACCACACGTTCTACGACACAACTTCAATTCTAAAACTAATCGAAAACCGCTTCGGCTTGGCGCCGCTTACTGATCGAGACGCCAAGGCTAATGATTTACAGGAAGCATTCGAATTCAACAAATAAGTCTTGCTTTATAGCGCAGCATTGCCTTGCTGCGCAGTTGGCCACAAGGCAACCACTTTTAACTTTTTGCTCCCAGCAGTTATTTATAACTTATTAATATCATGAAAAAAAACAATATCCGTGGCTTTCTTGACAATATAAAGGGGGATGCGGTTGGAGGGATCGTTTCCTCAATCATGGGATTACCCAAAGCCATTCCCATGGGCAGTCTTGTGTTTGCGCCGTTTGGCCCGGAATACATAGCACTTGGAACTTTTGCCGGAATGGTTTCCATCATTTTCTCCAATTTTGGTTCGGCCATTACGCGGGGAAATGCTGTACTAAACAGCGGCCCGTTTTCGATTCCCTCACTAATGCTAGTCAGTGCTGTGCCTATCATCATGTCCAACACGGGCGCCAACCTGAATGCCCCTGTAAGCATGTCGCTACCGATAGCGCTCATTTTTTTCGTGGTTTTTGCGAGTGGTTTCTTTCAGTTGTTGTTCGGGCTTTTTAAAGTGGGCTCCATCGCCAAGTACATCCCTTACCCGGTGATCGCAGGGTTAATGAACGGAGCCGGTTTGATGATTTGTCTGGGCCAAGTGCGGCCAATGCTTGGCTTGGGTAAAAATTCCGCTTTTAGCGATGTTACTTTGATTTCCAGCCAAATTTCCGTTCCCAATTTGATTGTCGGTGTAGTCACTCTTTTGCTGCTCTGGCGGGGAGATGTGATCACGCGACGTATTGCGCCGACATTTTTGGGCTTGATAGGAGGTACGATTCTGTTTCATGCATTCCGATTCACTGGCTACGGCGATGCTACAGGCGGTACGATTGGCACTGTTTCCGGAGGAACACCTACCCCAAAGTACCTACTCGACATTTTTGGGATTTTTCAAAATGATAAAGGCTTGGCCGCTGCCATAGACCTCATTCCTGTAATTCTGAGCATCGCCTTGGTTAATTCGTTACGCTCACTGGTCGTAATTGCCGCAGTCGACGGCGTTACCCACGAGCGTACCGATTCGAACAAGGAGCTGATAGGACAAGGGTTAGGAAACATGATGTGCAGTGTATTCGGCGGCATTTCCGCCGCCGGCAGCCAATCGACTACGATTTCCGGTTATCGCAACGGTGCCGGTAGCTCAGCTACCAAAGTATTTAGCGGTTTTTTTTCGTTGTTGATCCTTATAGCGTTTACCCCCGCATTTTCCTATCTCCCCGAAGTGGTGATCGCCGCGTCGCTGATCATGCTGGGTATCGAAGCAGTCGACTCATGGAGCGTGGCTCTATTTAAGCGCTTTATTTCGAAGCGGGAAACGGCCTTCCCATATTTAGATGCACTTATCGTCCTGAGCGTTACTGCCATTTCAGTATTTATCGGCGTTTTTGAAGCTCTTTCGGTAGGCATTATTCTTTCTGTCGTCCATTTCATTTTCCTGATGGGAAAGGATATCGTCGCAAGAGAATACGATGCGACACGGATGCGCTCTAACATTATCCGCCCGGAATCGGAAATCGTCTTCCTAGAAGCCGAGGGCGATAAAATCCACATACTTGAATTGCAGGGAGCGCTTTTTTTCGGAACAGCAGATAAACTTGCCAGTAAAGTGGATAGCATTATCAGTGCTGAGGGCAGAAAGGTTCAGCAGCTTATTATGGATTTTCGAAAAGTGCATGAGATCGACGGTACTGGAGCTAACCTGATTAATCAAATGCGCAGCCGCGGCGAAAAGAAAGGCGTCTCCATCACGCTAAGTTCAGTGGCGGACGGCGACATGTGGCAACGTTTTGAAGCCTTAGGCATGCACAATGGCTTAACCGAGGATGGAGCCCTCTTTCCGAATATTGATTCTGCTTTAGCAAGCGCTGAAGACCATCTGTTGGACAGCGTGTTTGGCATTGACCGTGATCAAAAGGAAAAGAATCTTAATGATATTCCCTTGCTCCAAGCTTTGAGCAAGGAGGAATTATGCCAATTGGCTCGGTATGTGAAACGCATCAGCTTAAAAGACGGTACCCTAATATATCGACAGAGCGAGCCCGGTAACGATCTTTACTTTATTCTGCGTGGCAGAGCAAGGGTCGAGATCACACCCCCAGGAAAAGACAAGTGCCATGTAATAGCCATCCTCTGTTCGGGAATGATATTCGGTGAAATGGCGGTTCTGGATGGCGGATCTCGTTCAGCCGATGTTAGAGCGATAGGCGAGTTTGTCTGTATTTCGCTAAGCAAAGATGATATTGAAGCGTTCACTAAGGCATACCCGGATGCTGCCATCAAGCTGTACAAGGGGTTTGCATTGACATTTTCCCATAGGATACGTGTCGCTAACCGGATCAATACCGAGTTGCGGGGATAAAGGAAATATCAAGCGAGGACTCAAGCAGTCGGACAACATTAAATACCGAATGGGACATGCTGCCTTTGCGCTGGTTCCCAAGCTCCAGCTTGGGAACCCAGTCTCGGAAGCTCCAGCTTCCCGAGCAACTCACCACGACCGAATCACCTCAATCAAACCGTCTTGACCGGCATAATTACGCGCACTGAAATAACGCCAATGTTCCGGCTGGTCCACGTAGCCCCGCTTTACGGGATTGTGATGAATGTAATCCAGCTTTTGGGGCATAACCGCCTCAGATTCGATGATTTGCGGATGATTGCCTTCTTCCCAATCCTGATAAGTGGTCTCCTACTTATGGGCGCATTTAAAAAACGCCAGCAACTCCAACAGCTTGACAGAGCGCGTTGTTCCAGATGCGCGACGATTTGCTTTGCCGTGTAGGATTTAAAACGCTGCATGTCATGGCTCAAATTATCAGAAGCGGCGATAAGATGCAGATGATTTTCAAGAATGACATAACCGTAGAGTCGAAAGTCTGCGTCCCGCTGTAAAAAACGCCAAGAATCCAGAATGATGTTCACGGTTTCAGGGCGGGTAAACAACGGCAGCCAGTGGTTTATCGTTGCAGTCAGGAAGTGTGGGCACGGGTCGCATTGGACGCGGTAGCGGCTTCTGGGCATGGTTGTGCTCCTTTGTGGTGAGAGTAGACGGGAAGCTGGAGCTTCCACGGCTGGGTTCCCAAGCTGGAGCTTGGGAACCAGCGGAGCCGGCGAAGCCCACCAGATAACTTGCCCGAGCTGCCAACAACCCCGCTTCGCTGCCGTGCGCCCTTCGCATGCCGAAATCGACCAGCAGCTTGTCCGGCGCGATAAGTACCGAGCGCGCGGCTTTGGAGGCAATCAAGGTTTGGAAATGCAGTAGATTGATGATCCTGCTTTCAATCAACTGCGCTTCGGGCAGCGGCGCGGTAATACGCAATATCGGTTCATTCGGGAAAAACACCGTGCCCTCAGGCATCGCATGGACATCGCCGGTAAACTTTAATGCCGCAAGCCGGTCAAGCACTGCCGGTTTAAATCGCCCGGTACTGGACAGCCATTCAATTTCATCCGCAGAAAATCGCAATTGTTCCAGATAAGTCAAAACCTGGGCCAGACCTGCCGCAACCAGAAAAGCCCGGTTTTCAGGCAGTTTCCTGACAAAAAATTCGAATACGGCAAGCTCTTCCATGTTCTGTTCGTAATAGCCCTGAAGCATGGTTAGCTGGTAGAGATCGGTAAGCAAGGCGTTGTTCGGCATTATATGATCATGCGCAAGGTAATAGGTATTGCGCCCTTTTCGATCATTTCGTTTATTGCGTCTTCGCCATCTTGCTTCTGAACATTAACGGCGCGTATCGCATCCATCAATAAAAATACTTGGTAATGGAAGTTCAGTGCATCGCGAACCGTATTTAAAACGCAATAATCGGTAGCGAGTCCGCCGACGAACAAACGGCTGACACCCGCATTATCGAGTTGCGCCTTGAATGTCCGGTTTGAGAAACTTGAATAACCTTCCCGCTCAACATCCGTGCCTTTGGAAATAATGTAAGTAGAGGCAGGGAGATGCAAATCGGGTGAGAATTCTGCGCCTTTAGAATCGGCGATGCAGTGTTCCGGCCAAGGGCCTCCTTGCCGGATAAAAGAGCAATGCTTAGCCGGATGCCAGTCGCGGGTTGCAAATACGGGCAATTGACGATTGCTAAATTGATCGATATAGCCATTCAAGACGGGTATGATCCGATCCCCCTCCTGCACAGCCAGACTGCCGCCGGGCAGAAAATCATTTTGGATATCGCTGATTAGTAAGGCATCGCCAATGTCCAACTCGATTTTATCTGTGTTGTTTTGGTTTTTAGTCATGGAATGCTCCTTTTGAAAATCGCCCCATTGATTTAATGCTATTGCTTAACATCTATCAGTTTTAACGATAATGTCCAATACGTCGTTCCGGCAGGGATTGCCGGAATCCAGAAGCCAGGGATGGCAAGGCTCAGGTCACATCCATGTGTTCTGGATACCGGCAGTCCATGCCGGTATGACGTGCTATTAAGCAAAGTGAAGGTAGTAAGAATGCCGCTTTTGTTGTTATGTCCTGCGTAAAGCTCACTAATACCCGACCAATTCAACATAGCCCTGCCCTGAAATCGTTTTACCGTTTTTGGTTCCGTTAATGCTGACCGCGCCTTCCCAATACCGGTAACTGACATTGAGTTCCTGATCGTTTATTAACGGGACGATTTCGACTTCAAGTTTCTGGCTGGGCACGGATAACCGCCACTGCGACGGATAATTAATCTTTGAATGAGGACTGCGCCAGGTATCGAGAACTTTTATCGTGACATCCTGCACTTGCAGCGGCACTTTCGTGCTGTCTGCCAAAACGAACGAGCCGGCACTGTTGCTGTCCTGTTGACCGTCTTTGCGCCTTAATTGATAAAACATTAATTCGCTGTTATCGGAAAACTGCAAGGCAAACCAGTCCCAGCCGCTTTGTTCTTTTGACAAGGAACTGGTGCTCCATTCCCGGTCCATCCAGCTATTACCGCTTACTGAATGATTAATGCCGGCTATGCTCAGAGTGCCCTGCGTCGGCAATCGGGTATAGGAGTAATAATAGGAGGCATTGCCGGGTTCGGCGCTTTTCTGGCTTAAGCCCTGCTCTCCCTGTAAAACCAGGCTTTTTTGCGTGTTTAACAGCAGATCAATGGCAAATTCATCGCTTTTGGCCCGCAAGCGTAGCGGAAAATCTGCCTTGCCCTCTGCCGTTGCCGACCAGTCATACAGCCAGACGTGATATTTGTTATCGGCGGCACCGGCAAGCTCGTTGCCTGCCCTGCTGAAACGTTCATCCGTGTAAAAGCGATCTTCTTTGACATCGGTCAGCGTCAAATGCGCCATATACAGTTGATTATTTCGCCAGACAGACTGGGATGAATAGGTCTTTGCCGACAGCGCAAAACGAAAAAAAGTCAGTTCGTAGCCGAATTTCCGGCCCTCGGGATTTTCCAGATTGCCGGTGAAATACCACCATTCAGTCCGGTATGGATTGTGTGCGCCGTGGTCGAGTGGAAATAAGAACTTTTGCGGCTTTAAGGCCCGGGCAAAATCTGTATCGTCTTCGGATAACAGATCGCTGAAAGATCTATCTTTTTGGAGCGGCTGTTTTGCTGAAAGATTGATCGGCAACAGGTTTGATATCAGATGGAAACATCGAAGGCTGCCATCAAACAATCACCGCCAGGATAACCAGCAGTATGATCAAACCAAGAAAAATCCGCTTACTTTTCATTCTGAACGCAACGCTTCTGCGGGCTTGGTTTGCGCCATTTTCAGCGCAGGCAAAATACCGGCCAGCGTTGCTGCAATCAGCGCCAAAGCCAGGCCCTGATAGATCACCCCAGGATTAAAATGAAACGCCATCGTCCAGCCGAATGAGCGCTGGTAAATCACAAAAATCAACATATAAGCGACGATATAACCGACAGGAATGGCAATGAGGCCGGCGACCAGTCCCATCAATCCGGTTTCACCGGTAATCAGCACAGCTAGCTGCCCGGAAGTGATGCCTATGGCCCGCAAAATGCCCAGTTGCCGGGTCCGCTCAAACTGTAAGGCCATCAAGGCGCTGAACACGCCGACAAAAGCGATAGCGGCTGACAGCCAGCGCAATGTTTCAGTAATGGTAAAGGTCTGTTCAAACACCTCCATTGACGCTTTATAAATCGCCTGATCGGATTGAACCGACTGTTGCGCTGTTAGGAGTTTATTGATCTGATTTTCCAGTTGTTGCAAATCGACGCCGTCCTTGGCATAAACGCCGATGCCGGAATATCCCAAATCCGGCCAGTAATGTCGATAATTTCGGCGGCTCATGGCCAGATGTCCCTGGTCGCCGCTGTAATCCGCATAAATCCCTATCACTTCAAAAGGCTCACTGCCCTGATCGGTCTGCAACCGGATTTTATCGCCGATTTTGACGCCATGGTGATAGGCATAGGGTTCGGTGACTATGACCGTCTGTTGCTGCTCAAACCTGTCCCAAAGTTTGTTATCCGTCTTATGTTTAAAGATAAAGCCCGGCCTGGATTTTTCATTCAGCTCAAACACCGATACTTTAGTAAAGTCATTTTCCGCCGCCGCGCTTGCGGACACACCATCCTTAGCAGTGACAATGTTGGTATGCAATACACTGCTGAGCATTTTTACGTCCTGAAGTTCGGCCAGCTTTGCCTTTAAGCGATGATCCTGCTCTGCCCTGGCACCCGGCATCTTCTCACCCGGCAATGACACATAAAGATCGGCACGAAGACTGGTTTGCACCCAGTCCGCGACCGTCTGGCGAAAGCTGTCTATCATCAAATCCATGCCTATCGTCGCGGAAACGGCAATCATTAACGCGGCGATGGCGATGCCTGTTCTGCTGATTTCAGCGGAAACCATGCGTGCCGGCAAGCGGACTAAAATACCTGAAAGTCGCCCGAATATACGTTCGATCAGCTTCATAAACATCAGCGTCAAGGCAGGCGTCATCATGGCAAATCCAAACAGCAGCAGGAAAATGCTGGCCAAACCCAAGACGATGCTTTTGCCGGACAATAACGCCAGCGCCATGCCGCCGAGTATAAATACCCCGCTAATCAGATTCGCGGTTTTGATTAACCGGCGTATGCCCGATTCCAGTTGCGACCGGACCAATACCGTTACCGGCGATATGCGCGTCGCTTCAAACGCAGGCGGCAAAACCGCCAGCAGTGTAGCGGTAATGCCTAACAATGACGCCCTTGCCTAATTGTAAAGGCGTGATCATTAATGAAGCTGCGTCGATGCGAAAATAAATGGCGTTGATGGTTCCCGAAATCAGATACAACAGTCCCTGTCCGAGAGCAATGCCCAGCACGATGCCGATCAGCGTGCCGATGGCCGCCAATAACAAAGCTTCGCCGATAATCAATTTAAAAATCTGCCTCCGGGTTACGCCGATTGAACGCAAACTGCCGATCAAACGCCGCCGCTGCATGACCAGAAAAGTCATCGTGTTATAGATCAGGAACATGCCCACCAGCAGCGAAAGCAATCCCAAGGCTTTTAAATTGATCGAAAATGCCCGGGTCATTTCCCGCATGGCTTGCGACTGGCTTTCTGCCGCGACTAGCAAGGCATTGCCCGGTAGCGCCTTGCGTATTATCTCCAGGGATGGAGTGTATGCCGCAAGCCTGTCGGGAACAGGCGCGGCGATCTCCAGGGATGGTGTGTATGCCGAAGTAGTTGCGGCGTCAGGCTGGTATTTATCGATCAGCACTTCGATGGAACTGAGCCGCCCAAACATTTCCAATACCTCCTGAGCGGTGGCAATATCGGTAATGATCAGCCGGGACAAAACCTGTTCGGATACAGCATTGTTTGGCGATAATAATCCGATAATTTTTAACCGGCGCTCGCCATGATCAGTATCGATCGTTAAATCATCCTCGATATTCAGGCCCAAACGCGATGCAGTTTGCTCACTGATCAGCGCGGTATTCGGCTCGGTGATCAAACGGGTTAACAAATCGGCGGTTGTGTTTTCATTTTGCCGGGTTTGCCAGATCGATTGAAACGATTTTTCAATGAACGGGTCGATCCCAATCAGGTTGAAACCGGCATCGGCTTGTTTTGACACAAAAACATAAGCCGTTCACTACCGGCGATAGTTTTTGTATACCCTCATCGACTCTGAGCCGTCGATACAGTTTTTCATCAAGACCGCCATCACCGGCAATAATCCTATGGGTTGCCGCCCCGGAAAATGCCTTGCCTGCCTGATCAAAAGCATTGAGCGAACTTTCCATCGCCAGATCGATAGAAATCACCACCGCTACACCCAGCGCTATGCCCACAATCGCCAGCGCCAGTTGCCAGGGGTGCCGCCATAAAAAATTACGGCTGGCGCGATTTAGAACAGAGCTCATCGGCTAACCCTCAACCGCCGTACCGGTTCCCTACAGGCTTGCGGCATACACACCATCCTGGCGATAACCAGGACTTGTTGCGGATCGAAAAAACCCGGTCGGCTTTACCGAGCACCTCAGGGCTATGGGTCACCATGATCAGGGTCTTACCTGCTTTTTTTACCAGCGTATCGAACAACGCCAGCACCTGTTGCCCGGTATCCAGATCCAGATTACCGGTCGGCTCATCGGCAAGAATGACATCCGGATCATGAATCAGCGCGCGGGCAATCGCGACCCGTTGCTGTTCCCCGCCGGATAGGCGGTCGGGATAAGTGTCAAAACGATCGGCGAGATCGAGTTGATCCAGCAATTTCGCAACGGTATCCCGCTCCTGACGGCTCGTGCGCTTGATCAGCTCCAGAGGCAACAGCAGGTTTTCACCAACCGTCAATGTAGAAATCAGATTATAAGCCTGGAACACAAAACCGATATGATGCCGGCGAAACAGGGTGCGATCATGTTCGGAAAGTCCGGTTAGTTGAATGCCGTTAATGATAATTTCGCCACTGTCCGGCTGATCGATGCCGCTGACCAGATTTAAAAAAGTCGATTTACCGGAACCGCTACGGCCTAGCAAAACAATAAACTCGCCGCTGTTCACTTGCAGATTCAAGTCATTGAAAATCTCATGCCGCTGCCCGGACTCCTGATAGCTTTTACTCAGCTGATGAATGGTTATAGCCGCTTTTGTTGACATAGTGGCTCCGGCAGGATGAATATTCGAAATATAACCGTGTAAAAGAGGATGTTTCCCTTTACCAACTGATGTTACGCACGGATGGTTTTCCCCGTATGCCGCGCCGAGCACCGGAGCTTTTGTCGAGAATAGCCCGCAGGGGTGCGGCATGGATGCCGCACGTCAGCAGAGGGGCAGGAGCCCCTTCTGCTGACCCTCGACAAAAGCGAGGAGCACAGGAAGCAAGCGGCAACCGGGTCGCCTTTTCTTTGGTTACTTTCTTTTGGCGAAGCAAAAGAAAGTAACTCGCCCTCGGGTGCGAGAACCCGATTCAAATAACGTCGCGGTAGCGACACTTTAATAATAAAAATGTTAATGCAGTCTAAATTCGAATAACTGCGTAACATCAGTTACCAATTATTATTGTGGGGTCAGCGTGATGCCGCCGAAAGTCAGCGTCTTCAATAAATTTGCCGACTCCCGTTTTCGTTTATTGACGTTTAGGAATATACATAAATTAATTTAAGCCATTACCACGAAGGACACGAAGACTTAAATCCTTCATGTTCTTCATGTTCTTCATGTTCTTCATGTTCTTCATGTTCTTCATGTTCTTCATGTTCTTCATGTTCTTCATGTTCTTCATGGTTTAAGAATAAAGCTTGCTCAAGTTATTTTCATGTGCGTTCTTATGTTTGCCTCATCACTTTCGCTTTAGTCGAAAGATTCGCCTAAGTAGGCGATTATTTGTTATGGAACATGTATTAATCGTCCCACAAGTTCTCACATCAATTGGGAACCCGGAATCCCCAATTGGTCTAACCTGTAGAGACGCGATTTATCGCGTCTGAATTCGCAGTATTCTTAGGATTATACGGAGCACCCTCAAAAGACGCGGTAAACCGCGTCTCTACCGCCCACAAAAGTTTCGCCAATCTTCCAATGGAAAACGTGCAAAAACTTTTGGGACAATTAATATAAATCAATTTAAGTCATTACCATGAAGAGCATGAAGGACATGAAGACTTCAATCCTTCATGTTCTTCATGGTTTAAAAATAAAACCGGCTCAAATTATTTCATGCACGTTTTTTAGCGCCAACACCCAATGATTCAAGCAGTTCCATCGGCAATGGAAAAACGATGGTACTGGATTTGTCTCCGGCAATCTCCGTAAGCGTTTGCAGATAGCGCAATTGAATCGCGCTTGGCGACTGCGCGAGAGTCTGCGCGGCCTCTACCAATTTATGGGATGCCTGTAATTCACCTTCGGCATGAATCACTTTGGCGCGGCGTTCCCGTTCGGCTTCGGCCTGCCGGGCGATGGCCCGGATCATGGTCTCATTCAAATCCATCTGTTTGATCTCTACATTGGAAACCTTGATCCCCCAGGATTCGGTCTGCTGATCCAAAATGGTTTGGATGTCTGCATTGAGCTTGTCCCGTGCAGCCAGCATTTCGTCCAACTCGTGCTGACCCAACACCGAGCGCAACGTTGTTTGCGCCATCTGGCTGGTCGCCTCGTAATAGTGCTCAACCTGAATCACCGCCTTCTCCGGCTCGATCACCCGAAAAAAGACGATTGCGCTGACTTTGACCGACACATTGTCCCGTGAAATGACATCTTGGGTAGGAACATCCATAACGATGGTACGCAAATCCACCTTCACCATTTGCTGAATGATCGGGATGATGAAGATCAAGCCGGGGCCTTTGACTTGGTAGAACCGGCCCAATAGAAATACCACCGCCCGTTCATATTCACGCATGATTCGGATACCGCTGACCAGCAGGAGAATCAGCATCGCTAAGAGTATGCCAAACAGATTTATTACCATGGATTAGTCTCCTTTATTGTTCTGAAGTGGGGCGACGATCAGGGTTAGGCCTGTAATGGCGATTACCTTGACCTTTTGCCCATGATGCACGGGCTGTTCGACATGGGCCGTCCATGCTTCGCTGTGAATCCAGACTCTTCCTTCGACGGCAAAGTCTTCCATGGCGGTTCCTACGCTACCGATCAGCTGCTCGCGTCCCGCAACCACCGGTTTGTTACGTGCTCTGAGCAACAGCCGTGTGGCCACGATGCATAACGCCGCGCTACTGATGGCAAAAGCCGCAATCACGGCCGGGCTCACTTCTTCCGGCCCTGTAATTCCGGTATCCATAAGAATGATTGAACCGAACACAAACGCGGTTATGCCTCCGATGCCAAGTATCCCGAAACTCGGCGCGAAGGCTTCCGCAATCATCAGCCCAAGACCCAGCAGGATCAAAGCCAGACCGGCATAGTTGACCGACAGCGCCTGGAAGGCATAGAGCGCCAGCAACAGGCAAATTGCGCCGATGGTGCCGGGCGCAACAGTTCCGGGGTTATAAAACTCAAGGATCAATCCATAGATTCCGATCAACATCAATACGTAAGCGACATTGGGATTCGCGATGGCTGACAGCAGCCGATTACGCCAATCGGGTTCGACCGGCTCGATCCGGGCGCCTGCGAGATTCAGTTTTACCGTTTGGCCCAAAACATTCACTGAACGACCGTCGGCCTTTTTCAGCAGGTCGTCGACATCGGCGGCCAGGAGGTCGATGACGTGCAACGCTAATGCTTCTTCCGCGGACAGGCTGGCTGATTCCCTGACCGCCTTTTCCGCCCATTCCGCGTTGCGGCCCCTCAGATTGGCCAGTCCCCGGATATAAGCGGCGGCATCGCTGGTCATCTTCCGCTCCATGACAGAGGCATTTTCAGTTTTGCCCTTGGCTCGCGAAGGTTCCTCATCAAGGCTACCGGGCATCGGCATTTTGATCGGGCTTGCCGCCCCGAGATTGGTGCCGGGCGCCATCGCAGCAACATGGCCGGCATAGAGGATGTAAGTTCCGGCGCTGGCTGCACGAGCGCCGCCGGGAGCGACATAGACCGCAACGGGAACCGGCGATGCGATGATCTTTTTGATGATCTCGCGCATGGCCGTATCCAGTCCGCCAGGCGTATCCATGCGCAGGATGATTAGGGAGGCTTTAGTCTCGGCCGCATAATCCAGCGAGCGGGCAACATAATCGCTGCTTGCCGGGCCAATCGCCCCCTCAAGTTCCAACTGGACGACGTGAATGGGATGGGAGATTTGTTCGGCACCGGGCTCGTTTGCCTTAGCGTGCGCTGCCCAAGCGATGGCCGATAGCAGGAAGGCACAAAAAAGCCGGTGCGGTATCTTCATTGGAAATAGGCCATACGGCGGAATACGCTGCCGCCATTCGGCCCTACGGCCCTATCGGTGTCGAATAAATAGCTTTTCATGATTGTAAAAATTCTTCGTTCGCCATTTTAAAATTTTCTTCTGTAGCACATTACACTTTGCCCTTTAATAATCCTAATGGTCTGTTTTTAAGGTTTCTTTATTTTTAAAGACAGAACAAAGTTCAACGTTTCTTCGACTTTGTTTAGGGGTAAAGTACGAAGAAAGGGACGCCAACCTTTTCCTCTGCATGTACTGCGTAATGAGCATTCAGAGTTGATGCGATTGTTAGTTATGTTGAACTAAGTTAGGTTTCCAGTGCTTTAGTGGCGATTATCGATTTTTTTGATTTTATATCTATCCGTACCATTGCTTACAACAGGGTGACCTTGAGCGAGATGTTAACGGTAAATTTAGGCGTGGCATCGTGTCTGGGCGGGCCAATGCGTTTTGGATATGCGGAGGAAATGCTGCATGATGAATTTGTTCGACAAAAACCTGAACAAAAACACCTGGATCTTCAATGGCATTGGATTCATCCTGAGATCACGGGTCAAAGGAAGAAAAATTATCCGGACGTAACAAATCGATAAGCTGGTTTACCCAACACTGAACGGAGCAAAACCAACCCTTTCTGGGATTAATCGGCATCCGAAAATATGCGGCCTGGAAATCAGCAAATTTAATCCTGAAAAAGGTTCTAAACTAAAACCTTACATTTGATGAAAGATATTATTGAGGCGTTCTATGGTCAGACGTTACAGTAAAGCGTCGGTCTTGGCCGCCATAATAAAATCATTAACGTGTACCCCTTTTATCTTATGAGACCACCAGCTCACAGTCACTTTGCCCCATTCCGTTAGAATTGCCGGATGGTGGCCTTCCTGCTCGCAGAGCGCGCCGATTTTATTGGTAAACGACAAGGCATCTTCAAAATCACCGAACGTGAAGGTTTTCTTTAAGCGCTTGATGCCGTCTATCTCAACAAGCTCCCAACCTTGCAATTGGGGCATGTACTCGTCTATTTCCGCCTGGGTAGCCAAGGGCGCGCCAATTCTGCACACCTCACATGTTTTCCTGGTCAAGTCACTCATGGCAATCTCCATTTTGATTCCAGGTAAAATACACCTTCATACCTGGAATACAGATTCTTGAAAGCCCACAGGTTAGATAAATCAACGGATTGAATCAATAGGTAGTACCACCAATCGGGCGGAATTTGACAGGCCGAGGTTTACGAAACGATGAAATGAGGCGCTATACAGCCAATACGATTTTCCCGATGCTGTGCCCCGTTTCTATCAATTCATGCGCCTTCGCAGCTTCCGCCAGCGGCAACTGCTTGCTGACATGGGTTTTTAACAGCCCTTGATCAACCCATTGAGCGCATTGTTTTAATATCTCCACATGTTTGTCCCTGGCCTCAGGCAAATCCCTGAGCATCGGCGTCAACATCAGCTCGAAGCCTATCAATAAATTACGCATCCGGGCTTCGGCCAGGCTTAATTCGCCCGGATCGAGCAAGGTCACCAGACGGCCGAAATACGCTGTCGCCATGATACTTTCTTTAAAAACCTCAGCGCCCACGGTATCGAAGACCAGGTCAGCGCCTTTGCCGCCGGTCAGTTTATTGGCCGCATCGGCAAAACCGTTTTGCGTGTAAAGGATCGCCTCATCAGCGCCCATCGCCTTGGCAAATTCGGCCTTTTGCTCGGAACTCACCGTGGTAATCACCTTGGCTCCTTTTAACTTTGCCAACTGTATCCCCACATGCCCCACCCCGCCTGCTCCAGCATGAATCAATACGGTTTGCCCGGCTTGCAAGCCGCCGCGGTCGAACAGCGCGCCCCACGCGGTAATCAACACCAGCGGCAATGCGGCAGCCTCGGTAAATGAGCGGGTTTCCGGCATCAAGCCGGCCCAGCGTTGATCGATCACCGTGTATTCGGCGTAATTGCCCTGCTCGCGGCCCAGCCCGCCGTGACAAAACCAGACTTTATCGCCCGGTTTGAATTGGCTGACGGCGCTGCCTGTTTCGACAACCTCTCCGGCGCCGTCGCAGCCCAAGACCGCAGGCAAGGGATTGTCATACAGCAAGCCGTTACGCCGGATTTTGGTGTCGACCGGGTTGACGCCTGCGGCTTTAAGCCTGACTTTGATCTGGGTTGCCGTGGAAATTTGGGGTTCGTCAATATCGTGCAATTCCAGGACATCGGGATTGCCGATTGCAGTCATCATTATTGCTTTCA
Organism: uncultured Gammaproteobacteria bacterium; assembly: GCA_963814825.1. Taxonomy (GTDB): domain Bacteria; phylum Pseudomonadota; class Gammaproteobacteria; order Methylococcales; family Methylomonadaceae; genus Methylobacter_A. The sequence goes on from CAWFEF010000003.1 coordinate 165,430, forward strand.
TGTTTTTTGCCTTTTTATAACTAGAAATTTCGCATCCTGCAACTGAACGACCAAAGCAAGCTTTGGACTCCAAAACCACAGATACCGGAGTACAAAGCTTGCTTTGTACCTTAAAAAAACCGGGAGGAAAAACTAAGATTAAGACATACCGACGGGGGGTACTAAAGTCGGCTCACTTACCCTCAACCTTAATCGGCCAGCCATTGCCGCCGGTAATCCTGATAATCATAATGTTTCACCTTTTTCACCCGCAACGAGTTGCTCAGGTAAATATCCGGCAGGTTGTAGCCATTAAAACGGTTCGCCTTAATCAGGCTGTAAGCGCCGACATGTTTAAACACCACTTTATCGCCTATTTCCAACGGCTCCTTAAAACGATATTGTCCGAATACATCGCCGGCCAGACAGGTGCAACCCGCCAAGATAGCCGTATATTGCCCAGCGGGGTCATGCTCGTGCAATTCGGGCTGACGCTGGTATTCGAACACTTCGGGATTATGATTGACCGAGGTGTCGAGTATGACAACGGTTTCGCCGTCACTGACAAAACGATCAAGCACCGTCGCCACTAAATGCCCGGCCCGGCCTACGAGCGCCTTGCCCGGCTCGATATAAACGTCAAGGCCAAAATCATGTTTCAGCTTGCTCGACCAGATCGACAAACGGGCGATGATCTTCAATTTGACCGAACAAATAGCCGCCGCCGATATTCGATCCATTCAAGTTCAGCCAATCCTATCCCCAACTGCTGCTGAAGTTTGTCGATGGTTTTAATTAACGGGTTGAAATCGGTTGCTGAAAAGATGTTATGAACATGCAGTCCCTGAATTTGATCCAGGCGAATCAACCGGATCAAGTCCTCAATAGCCACGCCCAGCTTTGAATGCTGCCGACAAGGATTAAATCGGTCATCATGCAGAAAGGACAGTTTGGGATTAACCCTTAAGCCGATTGAGGACTGTGCTTGAGCCGCCTCGGAATACCGCTGATACTGGGACAAGGAATTGAAGCTGATGTGCGAACACAGCAGACTTAACTCATCCAACTCATCGGGCCTGATGCCGGGCGTGGTCAAATGAATGCTGCCCTGCCCTGATAAAACTTCATTAGCCAGCCGCGCTTCAAATAAGGAACTGACCGAAAAGCCGTCGACAACGGGTTTCGCGATGTCCATAACCGCGGAAAAAGGCAATGACTTAATTGAATACAAAATTTTGCAGCCGCACTGAGTCCTGAGATCGGCTAAAACCTCCAACACCTTGGCGATTTCAGTCTCGTCCAGAACAAAAGCTGGCGAGGAATAAACGCTGTCTTTCAATACTTGAAAATCCATCAGCCGGAAAACTGCCGTCCTTTACCGGCATAAAGTGTTTTTTCTGTGATCACAACATCCATAGCCACATCATGAGCCTCCATAACGACTTGCTCAACTAATTGGGACTCGAAACAAACGCCAATCAACACGGCATCGGCCCTGACATCTTTTTTTAATAAACGATCATAGTAACCCGCACCATTACCCAATCGCCCGCCATTTCGATCGAACGCCACGCCCGGCACCATAATGCAATCGAGCTGTTCAGGGGCGATTTCTTTGCCCGGCTCGCCCCATCGTTGTTTGGACGGCTCTAAAATCCCCCACATGCCCGGCTCCAATTCGGCAAAATCTTCCAAACGCCATAAACCCAGTTTGTTATGTCCCAGTTCGTCTTTAGTACAGTAAGGGATGACAATACGTTTATCTGTTGCCAGTTCCCGCTACAATGCCGCTTGAGTTCTTACTTCCGAACGGCAGTGGATATACCACATTACAGTCTTGGCCGACTGATAAGCCGGATGTACTAGAAATTGATCGCAAATAATCCGGCTCACAACATCCTTATCGATTTGTCCATTGCGTGCATCGTAAGCTTTACGCCGTTGTTGGCTTTTTAAATCATTCATGTGCACTCTCGGTCATTAACCCATGCATTGCAACCTGGAAAACATAAGATTACCTCGATAATACACAGATTCATCGCAGGTTTAAAATTCAAATAGGTAAGGACATTTTTATTCTGAGGTTTTTTCTTTTATACTTGACCGGATAAATACATAAAGGAGATATCATGGAAAAGCCAATCATTGAAAAGCCATTTATTTTACACATGCTGACCACTGCTAAAAACCTCAGTCCGTTTGATGTCAATATGGCATTGGATGCGGGCTGGATTTCTGCAATACCCTATACCAATGTTGAACCCAGCGAAATTCAAGGCTTGGTGCAGGATGCCATTTTTTCCCGCAGCCCCAAAAACTTGAAACGCACCGGGATATTCATTGGCGGACGTGATACAAAACAGGCGATGGATATGCTGAATATGGCCAAACGTTCAATGTTCGCTCCTTTTGAAGTTTCCGTCTTCGCCGACCCCAGCGGCGCATTTACTACCGCAGCAGGCATGGTTGCAGCCGCTGAACGTGAATTAATGACCAAATTCGACACCACTCTGGAAGGAAAAAACATCCTGGTACTGGGTGGAACCGGACCTGTCGGGCAAGTGGTCGCAGTAATTGCCGCTCAAGGCGGGGCACACGTGAAGCTTATCGGTCGTCAGTTGGACAAAGCGCAAGCCATTGCCGACATGTGCAACAATGAATTCGGCGACGGCAAAATTAATATTGAAGCCGGCGCGGATGCGGATAAAGCGGAATACATCAAAACAGCTGATATGGTCTTTGCAACCGGTGCTGCCGGCATCGAATTATTAAGCGCAGAACTTGTCGCATCGGCTCCGCTGCTTAAAGTTGCCGCAGATGTCAATGCTGTACCGCCATCAGGTATCGCGGGCGTTGACGCCTTCCATAATGGCACGCCCATTCAAGGCTCGAACAGCGGCGCTGTCGGCTTAGGCGCGATGGCAATCGGCAACATTAAATACCAAACTCAAATCATGTTGTTGAAAAAAATGATCAGTACCGATAAACCTGTTTATCTGCATTTTGAGCATGCCTTTGAAACCGCAAGAGAGTATATCAAATCAAGCTCTTGAACCTGAACTTTCGGACTAACCTGCATAACAACAAGGAACTCTAATGGCTAAACGTAGCATTCTTCATATGCTTGACCCGATGCCGAACAATAGTCCATTCGACATTAACATGGCACTGGATGCAGGGTTTGACGTGCTTATCCCATATAACAATGTCAAGTTGGATAACGTTTACGGATTGACTCAAGATGCCACCTTCTCCCGCAGCCCGTCAGGCGTTAAGCGTACCGGAATTTTTATTGGCGGTCGCGATTTAGGATTGGCCATGGACATGCTGAACACCAGCAAGCAAGCCATGGTTTCGCCTTTTGAAGTGTCTGTTTTTGCCGACCCCAGCGGTGCCTTTACTACGGCTGCGGCATTGGTTACTTGCGCGGAAAAAGAACTCAAGGCAAAACACGGCAAAGAACTGAAAGAATGCTCGATTGTGATTTTTGGCGGCACAGGACCGGTAGGCATTGCTACGGGTATTATTGCTTCGTTAGCCGGCGCTGATGTGACATTAACCGATCATTTATCAATTGACACGGCTCTGGATGTGGCTAAAGCCTATAATCGCCGCTTTAATTGTACCCTTAAGGGAGACATCGCCAATTCCGATGCCGATAAAATCCGCTTAGTGACCCATGCCGATATTGTCTTTTGTACGGCCAAAGCGGGCATTCAGGTTTTAAATGCAGCCGTACTAAAACAAGCAACACAACTGAAAGTGGCTGGCGATGTTAACGCAGTTCCACCTGTTGGTATAGAAGGCATCAAAAACAATGATTGTGGCGCACCACTGATCCATGCAATCAACGCGCAAGGCGCAGTGGGTATTGGTGCTTTAGCTATTGGGGATGTTAAGTTTCAACTGCAACACGAATTATTAAAAGCGATGCTGGGACCTGAACAGCCTTTGTTTATTGACTTCAGGTTCGCGTTTAACAAAGCCCGAGAAATGCAGCTTGGTTCTGCGGCGTAAACTAAAATAGCAAGCTGTTTGAAAGTCAGGTTTTTGCACTTTATCGTAAAAATCTGATCTGCTAAATCAAGGAATTATCTATATAGCCGAATTTAATCGCCAAGCGAATTAATTCGACATCATTTTTTACGTGCAGTTTGCTGTAAAGACGATAGCGGTAAGTATTTACCGTCTTGTCACTCAAGACCAGCATTTCCGACATTTCTTTGATGGTTTTCCCCTGAAGAATTAAGGTAACGACTTCCGCTTCTCTCTGGGAAAGTATTGAGAATGGCGACTCATTGCTTCCTGGCAAGCCTTGAAAAGCCAAGTTGTTAGCGACCTCAGAACACAGGTAACGCTTACCTTCCATTACCTTCCGAATGGCATGAACCATCTCATCGACCGGCGAACCTTTAGAAATAAAACCTAAAACGCCAAGCTTGAGTAGTTGATGAGGAATAGGGCCGTCATTGTGAACCGATACCGCAATGATCTTTACATCAGCATTCTGTTGCAAAATTCTACGACAAGCTTCTACACCACCTATCCCAGGCATGTTAACATCCATCAACACAACATCCGGCGACAGCGCAACAACCGCATCAACAGCCTCTTCACCCGATTTAGCCACACCGATAACCGTAATATCTTCAGCATCATTCAATAATGCTTCAATCCCGGTTCGAACAAGCTCATGATCATCAACAAGCAGAACACTAATCATAACTTTTTTTCATCCCTTTAATCGGTTAATTATAAAACGGCTGCAAAAAAATGTCACATTACTATTTTCAAAGACCGCTAATATACATTATATATCCGTATTTATACATAAGTAGATTTACCTGTATTGATGTAATATGATTTTATTGCACAGTAAGCGTTACATCCACATAATCCAACATTTCTGATATTATTACAAAATGAAATTCAACAAATCAGTGATAAAAACATTCCCAAGAAAAATTAATTACTCAACAGCCCTAGGGGTATTTTGCTAAGCATCATTCTATTCATTTTCATTATTGTATTTGCTGCAAATGATCCGCTGTCTTTTATCAACTTGACCGGACTTGTGATTGTCATTGGCGGTACGATTGCCGCTATCTTTTTAAGTTATCCCTTAAGAGATATTAAACATGGCTTGAAATCGCTCAAACTCATTTTCTTTTATGAGAGCTCTAGACCCTCAAAGGGAAGCCAACGAAATTATCGCAGTTTCTCAAATGTGGTTTAACAAGGACAAGCACGCAATAGAAAATACTATCGACAACATCAATAATCCTTATTTAAAAACCGGCTTCCAGCTTGTCGTAGACAATACGCCGATAGAAGATATTTTATCGTTGCTTAAATGGCGCATTGCCCGCCTGAGAGCCAAAGAGAAAGCCGAAGCCAATATTTTTTACACTTTAGCCGCTTACTCCCCTGCATTCGGCATGCTCGGCACCCTGATAGCCATGATCAACATGCTGCAAATCATTGAGCTTAAGGATATAGCGGGCATAAGTTACAACATGGGCATTGCCTTGATTACGACCTTTTACGGTCTCATCATGGCCAACCTTATCTTTAATCCAATTGCCATAAAATTGGAAAGACGCACTGAGCAACGCATTATGATCATGAGCATGGTCATGGAAGGCATTACGCTGATAGCCGACCGCCGCAGCCCGTCGTTTGTACGAGAAACACTCAAGTCATTCATTATGCATTATGACAATGAATTAAAAGACTAAAAACTCGCCAATCTTACCAACTCAGCCCAAGCACACTCAACAAGCCGACCCAATACTGCAAAATGCGTAAAGATCCATTTTCAAAATTACAGTCATCTCTATCTTTAGAGGATTTGCTTGCCCAGCCAAGCCCTCGCAACTCGCAAAACTGGTTATTAACCTATCTGGATGTATTTGTACTGATCGTCATGCTGGTAATCACATTGATTACTTTAGGCGATATTAACATAGAACAAGCAGCTGCCAATAAGCCGCAAGCGATTAAACCTAAAAAAGCGCCTGCCTGCCCTCCCGTTGCTGTACCCATCCCCGCAACGTGCCCTCCTCCCGTTGTTGCCGACAATAAACCCGCACAACAAATCGTACCCACCGAAAATAAAGCTGAAATCAGTTTCGATAACTCTAACACCAAAACCGATTCCAAGGGAAGTAGTACTATTGCCCCTGCCCCAATATCTGAGATTAAAAATACGCCCGAGGCTGTGAAAAATCCCCAGCCCTCGCCGCCTGACATTAAACAGACAGCCGACAACAAGCCAACGGATGAAAACAAATTACAGCAACAGCTGACAAAAGCCATTGACGAGTTTGGCCTTAATAAGGCCGTCAACATAAAAGTCGCCCAAGGCTATGCGCAGCTTGAAATTCAAGACAACGTATTGTTTAAATCTTCAGAGGCAGAGCTAACAGCTTCCGGGGGAGCCTTACTAAAGCGCCTTACGCCCTTATTAAAGCAAGCGGTCGGCCTGATTCTGATTGAAGGACATACCGACAACATCCCCATTAAAACCGCCCAGTTTCCGTCTAACTGGGAACTGGGCGCCTCCAGAGCCACCAGTGTTTTGCATTTTCTGGTCTTGCAACAACTGGACAGCAGCCGCTTGCGAGCCATCACTTACGCAGACACCATGCCCATTGCCGACAATTCAACGCCGGAGGGAAGGGAGAAAAATAGGCGTGTTAATATCTTGATCAAATTTTCAGAATAATGAACATCATTATTTTCTTGAAAAATCGAACAAGCGCCCCAATACCATTTAGTTAGTTTGTGCCGGGCTACATCGTAACGGCATGAACAACCTTAACAAACGTCTTTTTTATCTGTTTATTCAGTAAAAACAGGCGCTATCTTTAAATAACAAATAACCGGATGAATTAATGACTGTTGGCGTTGATGATTTTAAAAAAGCTATGCAACTATGGGCCAGCGGCGTCACCGTTGTAACCACACATTCTGAAAAACTCGGCCTTCAGGGCATGACAGTAACCGCATTTTCAAGCGTTTCAGTTAGCCCGCCTCAAATATTGGTTTGCATTAACGAATCTGCCGACACCGGCGAAGGGATTCAAGAAAGCCAATGCTTTGCTGTCAACGTTTTAAACTCGACTCAACAAGACGTTTCCAATCATTTTGCCGGCGGCAGTAGCCAGCAACAACGCTTTGAAAACACGCCATGGACAACCGGGATCACCGGCGCGCCTGTTCTCGATAGCAGCCTCATGTCCCTGGAATGCAAAGTCATAGAAAAAATTCACGCGGGCACCCACTGGATCATAATCGGCGAAGTGCAAAATTCCGTGTGCCGCGAGGGAGAACCTCTTTTATATTATCGCGGAGCTTATCAACAACTTAAGCTTCAACCATAACCAGGCAAATAATGTATTGTTTGGCATCGCCGTAACAGCCCATAGTTTGCAATAAACCATTCACGCATAAAGCTTTTGTCATGGTTGATGTGGAATTATCTTTGAACCTAGTTAAAATATTTTGCCCTGCTTATATTTTTAGTGCTATTATCTGCCTTAGTTGAAGTTTGAGCCGGTTTTATTTATGAAGCTGGGATTTGTAGCCAACATAAATTGGCGATTTTTTTAAGTAAGAGTGTGATATGTCAGAGCAAGTTGTAGGTACCGTTAAGTGGTTCAATGATGAAAAAGGTTTTGGATTTATTGAACAAGAAGGTGGAAAAGATGTTTTTGTTCACCACAGCGCAATTAACGGCTCAGGCCGCAAGACCTTGAGAGAAGGCCAAAAAGTTACTATGGAAGTAACTCAAGGTGCAAAAAGGCCCGCAAGCCGAGAATGTAACCCCAGCGTAACAAACTCACATACTTGACCCAAACCCCAAGCGTGTTTTGGGTCAAGCTCGTTTTTAGTCACCTTAATGACGCACGACTAATACCTGGAAAGCTTTAAAGACTTTCCGGCGAGAAATTTATTTTATTTGAGTAACCTCCCCTAAGTACAGCATATTGCCATAGCCGCATTTATCTGCTGCGAATGCCAGTGCAATTTGTTATGGTAAATCCCTAACAAAAACTACAAATCATCCCCCCCTTACTGCATCCGCATGACCACAAGTCTGCATGCAAATAAAAGACGACCGCACATGCCTAGCCTATGGACTTGAGTTACATCTCAGTCAAGATTGGCGCATATGAATTAAGGTCTACGTGATTGCCATCCTCCCCATCACATCGCGAGCCGTACGCAACGCGCCCTCAATAAAACCTTGATAATCTGAAAAGGCCTCGCCGCATATATGCACATTCGCCGGACCGTTGCGCTCAAGGGAAAATGCAGCCATCTTTTCCTGCACCGCCCAAGGTTTGATTCCCGGCTTCCATAAATGACAAGCGGCGCCGTAAGGCTCGGTTCCCCAATGACGAACACCATAGCTGACAATGCGCTTAGGATCGATACCCATGAAACGGGCGAAAGCCAGCGGCAATCCTTGATCGCCATTAATCTCCGCCCGCGTCTCATAACCTTTGCGCAGATATTGACTCCAGAAATTCAAGTACGGCCGGTCGGCGTAGACCATAACCAGGCCCTTGCCGTCCCGCTTTTGATAATGCACTTCACGGGCCGGCAGATTCGGCATATCCAAATGAGGAACATTCTCGTCCCACCACGGATCTTCAACCACGAAAAAACATTTAAGTAACGGAATGTCCAGCACCGATCCGAACATCGACCGAATTCCCGGCGGAAGTCCGTTGATGCGAACCAGACAATGTTCCGGCAGCGCCAGAACAACGTGTTTGGCAATACAAGCCTGTCCTTCGGAAAAATGCAGCAGCACCCGATCCCGATCATAGCGTTCCAGCGAAGTGAGCACATGAGCACGGTGAATTTCCGCACCCCGCTCTTTCAAACGTTCCTGCATGGCATCGGCCAGCGACTGCATACCGTGACGGATCGTTCTGAGATTTGGGCTCATTTGCAGCATCTTGACCCAGGTAATCAGCCAGGTCGCGGCATTCGGATTTTCGTGAATGAAATGAAAAAAACTGCCTTCCATGACGATGTAGCGCAAGGCATTGTGACTGATGACCCGTCCGAGCGTGTTCCACAAACCTTGCTCCCACAAAGGCTGGCCGAAAAATTCGCTTTCCCGACGGATCGATTCGAGCTGCTGTTCGCTCAGGGCCAGCATTTCCGCTTCCGACACGCCCAGCACCCGCTGTATCGCGAGCTTGTAGAGTTCCAACGTCGTAAGGCTCTGCTCGTCCGCATCCAGCCGGTAGTTCAAACTCTGGTGCTGATCAGGCGGACTCGAATATTCCGGGAAAAGCAAGGTTTCGATGCCCAGTTCATTGATGAGTTCACCCATGCGGGACTGTCGGATCGGGTCAAAGCGCATTGCCCCGTATTCCGCATCGAAACCAAGCATGGAAACGGTTTCCAGCTTACCTCCGAGGCGATGACTGCCTTCAAACAGGGCGACACTCCAGTCGGGCGCGGCGTACATTCCGCAATATAATCCCGCAACTCCGCCACCCACCACGGCCAAATCGTATTCTGGTGTAATCATTTTGTCCTCCTTGCCTGCCTGGACAGGAAACTTGTTCTGATTACGCGCGTCGAATGGATTAACGCATCGCACGAATGCGAAGAGGCGCATTCGACACTGGCTATGCTTTAATTAAGCCTAGCCTCAACAATGTCGCAAAGGTTTCGCCATTTCGTTCACGGATTATGTGCTTCGCAGTAAATTCATGCAAGGGAATGAATTCGCTTGGGAATAAGGAATGGAGTCTATACGCTTTCTACGATGGAATGCGTTAAAAAGTCAGTACACAGTTTTATGGAAAGCTACTTACTTTCAATATTATTGGCTATTTCTTTTAAGGCATCTATCACATTTCCACTTCCTGAAGAATGAAAACCTAACGCGATTGCCAACGCTTCTAAAGCGGATGGGTAAGAGTCATCGCTACTTACCTTCAAACCTACCCTAAATATTTCATTTCTTTGTATTCCGATTGCTAGATTTAATGCCTCGAATTCAGTTAATTTTGGATAATCTAGCTTTAATTCTTCGGCGTATTGATTTACTGATTTTAGGCTCATTTTGTGACATCCTTAAGTTTATTGATTGTAGGATAGTTAGCGCTCATACAAACTAGCCATGTAGGTCTGATTAACGTAACATAACCAGACCTACGGAACTTAAGCAGCGATTTCAATGTATTGAACAATACTTGCTGGCTGTGGCACCGGCAAACCATCTTCAATAAGCCCTTCGATATGAAACTCGATTGCCTCACGAATTTCACGCTCAGTTTCCTCTACGGTAGAGCCAGTAGCAACACAGCCGGGCAAATCGGGCACATAGGCTGAGTAGTTGTTTTCCGCTTTTTCGACAACGATTGCGTAACGCATGAGTTACTCCTTTAGTTTTGCTTGTTTGAATATGCTATTTAAAGTGCCGGGAGCTAAATCGTCTCCCGGTTTTCCGGGTACGGTTACACGACCACTTTTGATTGGATGCCTGAATTGACGATGACTCCCTCGCGTTGCCGCAAGATACCAGCCATCTCTCTTCAACATGATTAAAATTTCATTTACTTTCATGTAAATAGAATAGCAGATTACAACAACGCATCAAAACCCCTTCAAAGCCCGCTGCCGCCTAGCCTCTTTAGGATCATGAACCAAAGGCCGATAAATTTCTATCCTATCGCCCTCTCTAACAGGCTGATCCAGTTTGCAGGCTACGCCAAAAATGCCCGCCTTAAGCTCGGACAAGACAATCTCAGGAAAAAGCTCCAGCAAGCCGGATGTTTTTATCGCAGCCTCAACAGTCGCGCCTTCCTCCATTGCCACTGTGACTATCACCTGTTGTTCGGGTTTGGCGTAAGCCACTTCGACATTAACCATAAACGGCTTTGGCCCGTGCGGTAAACGAACTCACCATGGTATTGCAGATCTGGTTGAAGACTGCGCCGAAGGCCAGGCTTGCCAGTTTGCCTGACATTTCAAATTCCAGATCCAGGGAAATCTTGCTGGCATCTTCGCGTAGCGGTATAAATTCCCACCTTCCTTCCAGAGAAGAAAACGGGCCGTTCAACAGGGAAATCGTCATGCTGCGTCCGTTATCAATCTTGTTTCGGGTCGAAAAGGATTTTTTAAAGCCGCCTTTGGAAATCATTAACTCGGCTTCGACAATGTCGTCTTCGCGCTTGATGATGCGGCTGCCGCTGCACCAGGGCAAAAACTCAGGGTAGGCTTCAATGTCGTTAACCAGGTCGAACATCTGCTGCGCCGAGAATTTGACCAAGGCGCTTTTTTGAACAACGGTCATGCTTAAAGCACTCCGACCACATGCAGGAACACCAGAAACACGGCGGCGGGGGACACATAGCAAATTAAAATCTGCCACACTTGATAGCTGAGCGGATTAGGCATGTCCAGTTCATGCTCGGTGTGTTGCTGCTTCATGATCCAACCGGCGAACACCGCGATGCAAAAACCGCCGATAGGCAGCATCAGATTGGCGGTTAAATAATCCAGTAATTGAAAAATAGTCCGATCGAAAATCTTGAATTCGGACCAGACGTTGAATGAAAAAATGGTGCCGAATCCCAGCAGCCAGGTTATCGAACCTGACCAGATACAGGCTTGTTCTCTGCTCATGTCTTTATTTTCAATCAACCAGGCCACAGCCGGTTCGATCAATGAAATGGACGAAGACAAGGCCGCGAACACCAGCATCACAAAAAACAAAATCCCGAATAACCAGCCGCCGGTCATGTTGCCGAAAGCAATCGGCAAGGTTTGAAAGATCAAGCCGGGACCAGCGGCGGGCTCCAGTCCGCTGGCAAACACAATCGGGAAAATGGCGATACCAGCCAACAACGCAACCACGGTATCGGTGCCTGCAATCAAAAACACGGTTTTGGCAGATCGACACATCTTTCGGCAAATAAGAGCCGTAAATCATGATCGCGCCCATGCCTAAACTCAGCGTGAAAAACGCGTGCCCCATCGCGGTCAGTACGCCGTTAGCGGTCAGTTTGCTAAAATCGGGCGTGAATAGGAATTTGATGCCTTGGTCATAATAGCTGTCGGTAGTCATCGCATAAGCCACCAACAGCATCAGCAGCACAAACAGGCTGGGCATTAAAAAACGCACTGCTTTTTCCAGGCCGGTATTGACGCCGCGCACCACAATCAGCATGGTCGCCAGCATGAACAGGCTATGCCAGAAAATCAACTGCACCGGACTGGCAATAAAATCGTCAAAGAGCACTTTTATCGCTGCGGCATCGGCACCGAAAAAACTGCCGGTAAAGGCCTTTAACACATAAGCCGAAGCCCAGCCTGCGATTACGCTGTAATAAGAGAGTATCAAGAAACCGGCGATAACGCCCATCCAGCCCAAATAATGCCAGTTTTTATCGGCACCGGCTTCATCGGCCAGGGTTATCATGGTGTTGATGGGGTTCTGCCTGCTGCGCCGCCCGAGCATGGTTTCCGCCATCATAATGGGAATGCCGATCAGCAACACACACAACAAATAGACGATGACAAATGCCCCGCCGCCATTTTCGCCGGTAATATACGGAAACTTCCAGATATTACCCAGACCGACTGCGGAACCTGTCGCAGCCAGAATAAACGCGAAACGCGATGACCATTCACCATGAATTGATTTTTTTGTATCCGTCATTTGTGTGCCTGTAAAAACTTTATAATTATAAAATCACCACTGATGCATCCTTCGTGGTGAGCTTTTCTGACTATTGCAGTAATATCGAGTAAAATAGCAAAATTATTCCTTTACGTCAGTTTAAAAATCTTAACCCGCACTTATGGCCGATAAAAAGTCCAAGAAAAATACCAAGCAGCAAAACGCCACCATTGCCGTTAATCGTCAGGCAAGGCATGAGTATACGATTGAGGAAAAATTTGAGGCGGGGATTGTTTTGGAAGGCTGGGAAGTTAAAAGCCTCAGGGATGGACGCGTTCAGCTTAAAGAGAGTTACGTAGCGATCAAACGGGGCGAAGCCTGGTTGTCCGGCGCGCATATTTCACCGTTGTTATCTGCATCGACCCATGTTAACCCGGACTCTATTCGCGCCAAAAAGCTGCTGCTGAACCGGCATGAACTCAACAAGCTGATCGGCTCCGTCGAACGCAAAGGCTACACGTTGATTCCGTTGTCGATGTACTGGAAAAACGGCAGGGCCAAACTGGAAATCGGTCTGGCAAAAGGCAAGCAATTGCACGACAAACGCGCCAGCCTCAAAAGACCGCGATTGGCAGCGTGAAAAAGCACGGATTATGAAAAAGGGTTAAGCCCTTTTTGCACCTCTTACCTTGACATTTCCCTTCGAAGATATTTGCCAATGACCACACACCCTAACCTCCTGTCTGCAAACAACAGCCTGCTGATCGTCGTCGATTTGCAGGCAAAATTATCAGCGGCCATGCCTGAGCACGATGCAGAACTGATGACAGCCAACACCGGCAGCCTGGTTGAAGCCGCCGGTCTATTAGACATCCCGGTGTTGTTAACCGAACAATATCCTAAAGGCTTGGGCTCTACCGACACGGCTATCACCGAGCATATTATCGGAAGACACCCTGATTTTCGACAAAACCGGGTTTTCCTGCTGTGCGGCTGACGGCTTTACCGACACCGTAACCGCCACTGATCGCAAACAAATCATACTGGTCGGCCAGGAAGCGCATGTTTGCGTATTGCAGACTGCGTTGGAATTGATGCATTTCGGCTATCAGGTGCATGTCGTCGAAGACGCCATCTGCTCACGCAAGGCGGAACATAAATTTTATGCCTTGCAGCGCATGCAGCAACAAGGTGCAACCATCACCAATTATGAGTCGGTGTTGTTCGAATGGGTCAGAGATTCCACTCATCCTGAATTTAAAAAGATTTCCGGATTACTCCGTTAACCCTATTTCACCTTGAATCTTACACATGTCACTCGCATCATTCCTTGAAAAAGTAACCCGTAATGACCCAGTCAGCTTTGATGAAACGATCGCCGTCATTACGGAAAACTACCATTACCAACCAACGGAATTCAGCAACGGCCTGAATGAACAGCTGCTAGTCAACCAAGCCGGTACTAATGAAGGCTCCTGCAAGATTTTCGCTTTTGCCCAACTCAACCGACTCGATCAGCAGCAGACGTTAAACCTGTTCGGCGACTATTACCGGCTGGATGTTTTGAATGATCCAAACGGCACAGGCCACCAGAATATCAGGAATTTTATGCAATATGGCTGGAATGGGATTAGTTTTAATGGCTGTGGCGTTGACAGCCAAATAAACATTAATCACCATAAAAACATAAAAATTTACCACGAAGACACGAAGAGCACGAAGTTTTTTTATCGTTCCCACGCTCCGGCGTGGGAACGATACGAAACTGGAGCTTGGGAACTAGTGCGCCTTGTTTTCCTTCGTACTCTTCGTGCCTTCGTGGTGAGCTATAAATCATGATCGACTTTCTAATCATCGGCCAAGGACTGGCAGGCAGCTTGCTCGCATGGGAGCTCATGCAACGCGGTTGCAAAGTCGTCATTATCGATAACGGCCGGCAAAACGCCTCGCAAGTTGCAGCGGGGCTGATCAATCCGGTCACCGGCATGCGCTTTGTAAAATCCGCCGATGTCGACACCCTGTTACCCAGCGCAAAACACTGTTATTCCGAGTTAGCCGATTTTTTCCAGCAAACGTTTTATATCGAAAAACCGATGCTGCGGCTTTTCCGCAGCGACAGCGAATTAATTAACGCCGGCAAACGCCTTGCCAACCCCGATTATCAAGCCTACTTGGGCGACATACAACCGCCGGGCAACGTCATCAACCATCTTGCAACACCGTTCGGTTTTCTGGAACAAAAACGGACCGGCTATTTACTAACCCGGCCGTTATTAAGCTGCTTGAAAGCGTTTTTCATTGCCACCGACAGCTACCGGCAGGCCGACTTCGATTACCGGGACGTACAGCTGCAACCGTCTTTGCGCTGGCAGGACATTTCCCCTAAACAGATAATTTTCTGCGAAGGCTATCAGGCAACACAAAACCCCTGGTTTTCCTGGCTGCCTTTTCAACCGGTCAAAGGCGAAATACTAACCTTGGAACACCAAGCCGAATTGCCCGATAAAATCCTCAATTACGGCAACTGGCTGATCCCGTTAAACGCCCGTCAAATCAGGACCGGCGCAAGCTTCGACCGGAAAAACCTAAACACCCAGGCTACCGAGCAAGGCAAAAACGACTTGTTAAATGCACTCAGTCACATCTCACCCGGTTTGACGCACTCAACCCTGATCGACCATCAAGCCAATGTTCGGCCCTGCACTCTGGACAAACATCCCTTTATCGGCGGTCATCCAAAGCACAAGCAACTCGCTATTTTTAACGGCTTTGGCGCCAAAGGCAGTCTACAGATCCCTTGGCACAGCCAACGTTTCGCCGATGCTTTATTAAACGACGCTCCCCTCCCCCATTCCTGCAATATCCAACGTCATTATGAAACGCATTTCACTGGTTAACACAGCCCACGACATGATCCGGGACATTCTTCGTCCTGGCGACATTGCGATTGATGCGACAGTGGGCAACGGCCACGACACCCTGTTCCTTGCCGAACAAGTCGGCCCATCCGGCCAAGTATACGGCTTTGATATACAACAGGCGGCTATCGATTCGACGCTGGAGAAATTGCGGCAAGCACAGCGATCAGATTGCCTGACATTGATCCACGCCAGCCATGCCGACATGAGCGAAAAAATCCCCGTACAGCTCCACGGCAAAATCAAAGCAATCATGTTTAATCTGGGCTATCTGCCGGGCGGCGACAAAAGCGTCATCACCCAAACCGATTCCACATTGACCGCCTTGACTGTCGCCGCCCGGATTTTAGCTGTTAACGGCATCATCACCCTGCTTGCCTATCCCGGCCACCAAGGCGGCGACCTGGAAACCGATCAGGTGAAAAACTGGTGCGAACAACTGGATACCCAACAATTTGAAGTCTGCACTATCTACAGCACCGAGCACAAAGACACCGCACCCAGACTTTTTGTAATCCTCAAGCAGCGCTAATCTGGTATTATTGCGCCCCTTATTTCTCCATTCCCCATAAAGGACAAACCCATGTCAGAATTCAATAACGTCACCATCGTCAAAAAAGCCAATGTTTACTTCGGCGGCAATGTCAGCAGCCGGACTATCAAGTTCGCGGACGGCTCGACAAAAACCTTGGGCTTCATGTTGCCTGGCGAATACACCTTCAACACCGCCGACCCTGAACTGATGGAAATCATCGACGGCGACCTGGACGTTTTATTGCCCGGCGCGGAATGGCAAAGCATCAAAGGCGGCGAATCGTTCAACGTACCTGCCAATGCGGCCTTCACGATGAAAGTTAAAACCCCTAGCGATTATTGCTGTTCATTCCTCAAATAACGGTGGAAAAAGTCGCCATCTTTGCCGATGTGCAGAATATCTATTACACCACCAGGCAAAGTTACCGGCGGCATTTCAACTACGCTGCATTCTGGGCGCAAGCGACCGCAGACAGGGAAGTGGTCGCGGCGTTTGCTTATGCGATCGACAAGGGCGACAGCAAGCAGCAGGGATTTCAGCAGATACTCAGGAATATCGGTTTTGAAGTCAAACTGAAGCCTTACATCCAGCGTAGCGACGGTTCCGCAAAAGGCGATTGGGACGTCGGCATTACGCTGGATGTGATCGACTATGCCGCCAAGGTCGATGTGATTGTTTTGTTATCCGGCGACGGCGACTTCGACCTGTTATTGGATAAGGCCCGGAACGTTTACGGCGTAACGACGGAAGTCTACGGCGTACCGGCGTCTGACCGCGCCCTCGCTGATTAATTCAGCCGACCGTTTTATAGCCATAGACGATAAGCTGCTACTGTAAAACACTCGAAGGCTAAAATCTGTTAGAATAGTGCTTTATTTTTCAAAGCCGTAAAAAATCGCTCAATGGCGCTTAAGTCAACCATCTATAAAGCCGACTGTCAGATTTCAGACATGGACAGAGGCTATTATCAATCGCATCACCTGACCATTGCCCTGCATCCTTCGGAAACCGAGGAGCGGATGATGGCGCGTCTTTTGGCTTTTGTGATCAATGCCGATGAACACCTGCAATTCACCAAAGGCCTGAGCACCGACGATGAACCCGAGCTCTGGCAAAAAAACCTGACCGACGACATCGAGCTGTGGATTGATATGGGCATGCCCGATGAAAAACGCATCCGCAAAGCCTCCAATCGCGCCGACAAAGTCATCGTCTACACTTACGGCGGACGCAATACTGTCTGGTGGAACCAGATTCAACACCAAACTGGAACGCTTTAAAAACCTGACGGTCATTAACCTGCCCAAAGAAGCGACCGATCAGCTCGCTCCGATGGTAAAACGCACCATGCAACTGCAAATCAGCATCCAGGACGGGCAGATTTGGGTCAGCGACGATCAAAACACAGCCAATATAGTGCCTGAAACATGGCTTAATTAACTCAACAATACAAAATAATGGAACACAGATTGGACGGATTTAAACGGATTTTTATCCGCGTTTATCAGTTAAATCCGTGTCATCCGTGTTCTATTTAGCTTTTCTTTTCTTTTCTTTTAAATCTTCGGAACAAAAACTTGATCTCTACAGCTAACATCACCATGCAGTTCGGGGCTAAACCCCTGTTTGAAAACGTCTCGGTCAAATTCGGCGACGGCAACCGTTACGGCCTGATCGGCGCGAACGGCTGCGGCAAATCGACCTTCATGAAAATATTGAGCGGCGATTTGGAACCCTCAGCGGGCAACGTCAGCATCAGCCCCAATGAGCGCCTGGGTAACTTGCGCCAGGATCAATTCGCCTATGAAGACCAACGCGTGCTGGACGTGGTGCTGATGGGACACACCGAGATGTGGGCGGCGATGTCCGAGCGCGACGCGATCTACGCCAACATGGAAGCTACCGAAGACGACTACATGCATGCGGCCGAGCTTGAGTCGGTGTTCGCCGAATACAACGGCTATACCGCCGAAGCCAGGGCCGGCGAGCTATTGCTGGGTCTGGACATTCCGCTGGAACAGCATAACGGCCCGATGAGCGCCGTCGCGCCGGGCTGGAAGCTGCGGGTATTGCTCGCGCAGGCCTTGTTTTCCAATCCCGACATCATGCTGCTCGATGAGCCGACCAACAACCTGGACATCAACACCATCCGCTGGCTTGAAGACATCCTGAACCAGCGCAATTGCACGATGATTATCATCTCGCATGACCGTCACTTCTTAAACAGCGTCTGCACCCATATGGCCGATATGGATTACGGCGAGCTGCGCGTTTATCCCGGCAACTATGACGACTACATGATCGCGGTAACCGAAGTTCGTGAACGCCTGCTGGCCGGAAACGCCAAGAAAAAAGCCCAGATCGCCGAACTGCAAACCTTCGTCAGCCGCTTCTCGGCGAATGCATCGAAGGCCAAACAGGCCACTTCGCGCGCCAAACAGCTGGATAAAATCAAGCTGGATGAAGTCAAACCCTCAAGCCGGGTTAATCCGTTTATCCGCTTCGACCAGACCAAAAAATTGCATCGTTTAGCGCTGGAAGTCGAAGGCTTAAGCAAAGGCTACGGCGAGCAGCCGTTATTCAAAGACCTGAACCTGATGGTTGCCGTCGGCGAGCGCGTTGCAGTCTTCGGCCCTAACGGTATCGGTAAGTCTACCCTGCTGCGCACCTTGGTCGGCGATTTAACTCCCGATAGCCGGCGTGGTTAAATGGTCGGAAAACTCGGAAGTGGGCTACTATGCCCAGGATCATGCCGAAGACTTCGCCGAAAACATGACCCTGATCGAATGGATGGGGCAATGGCGCAAGGAATCGGACGACGACCAAACCATACGCGGCACTTTGGGACGCTTATTGTTCAGCGCGGACGACATCAACAAATCCGTTAAAGTCATCTCCGGTGGAGAACAAGGCCGCATGCTGTTCGGCAAGCTGATCCTGCAAAAGAACAACATCATGGTGCTGGACGAACCGACCAACCATTTGGACATGGAATCGATTGAATCGCTGAATACCGCCTGGAAAATTATCCCGGCACCTTGATATTCGTCAGTCATGACCGGGAGTTCGTGTCGTCGCTGGCGACACGGATTATCGAATTAACCCCGAACGGGGTTGTTGATTTCAACGGTAATTATGAGGATTATTTGAGCAGTCAGACTTCGTAACCGATCGAATCGTGTACATCCAAAGCCAGCTTTGGACTCCTGATACCGGAGTTCTAAGCCGGCTTTGAACATTTCAATCTATAGCGCGTTTTGTAATGTGCAGTACGAACGTCAGCCAAGGTGAGTTAACGTATTCCCCATCAAATCGGCAACCGCCCTGTCCGCAACGCCGACTACCTTGATATTGTGTTTAACAATACCGGCATAATTTTCATGCAAATGACCGTGAAAGATATTTTTCACCCCCATGGCGGCGGCCAGCTCGCCAATCACGTCAAAACCGTGCCGATGAGATCCGGGCGCTTCATGAGTCACCAAAATATCCGCTTTCAGCGTCTTTAACGCCTCAAACTCATCATGCCAAATTGCCGCCTTGTATTTTAATGACATGGCTGTATGCCTGAGATTGGCTGGCTGGTTATGCAGATAATGCTGTTTGTCCCGCCATTTCGGCTGCTGCGGCGGATACCAGACCCGGCCAAGAAAAATACCGCCTAAGCCGGCAATTCTAAGTCCTGCTATTTCCGTGACTTTCAAGTGCAACCCGTTATCGGCCAGGGCCGAATCGAAACAGATGTTTATGCTTGCTGGGCGTTTCAAAATCATGATTCCCGGCAATCCACCAGATTTGGGTTAAACCGACAATTTCCTGCAAACAGGCTTCCAAGGGCATTTCCAGGTCATAATCGCCCAGTAACACAACGGCTTCGGGTTTGTATTCATGCACTGCCGCTATCAGCGGTTTGAAATCTCCATGCGGATCACCTGCAAATAAAATCTTGTTCTTTGGGTTCAAATTGTTACTCCTGTTAACTGGAACCTGACCCTAATGTTGAAAATAACAACGTTTTATTTGCGTTGCTCCATGCGGGCTTAAAATTTCTCTCGATTATAGACAAAAGTCGCCTTGATTAATATCAGGCTGTTAAATATTAGCCGGGAAGTTGCTCCCACTCTGCACTCAAAATATTAGAAATGCCTTCTGCGCCAATCATGATAATGAGCAACGCACCACAGCAAACCTTTCGGCGCATGGTTACGCTTCCAGACTCCGGCCACATATTTATTGGCTTCGGCTAACGTTGGATAAATATGGATAGTACCCAGCAGCTTGTTCAGGCCGATATTGTGTTTCATCGCCAGCACAAACTCGGCGATCAATTCCCCCGCCTGTTCGCCGACGATGGTTACGCCGAGAATCCGGTCTTTACCGGGCGCGGTTAAAACCTTAACAAAACCGTGCGCCACGCCGTCGGCAATCGCACGATCCAGTTCGTCAAGATGATAAGTGCTAACTTCATAGGCAATACCTTTAGCTTTTGCGTCCTGCTCATTAAGACCGACCCTGGCAACTTCCGGATCGGTAAAGGTCGCCCAGGGAATCACCGAATAATCGGTGCGAAATTTTATAAAACTGCCGAACAGCGCATTCACCGCCGCATACCAAGCCTGATGGGCGGCGACATGGGTAAATTGAAACGGGCCGGATACGTCGCCGCAGGCAAAGATGTTCGGGTAATTGGTCTGCTGAAATTCATTGGTTTCAACAGTGCGACTGGCCGAGATTTCAACGCCCAGCTGTTCAAGGCCGTAACCCTGAGTATTGGCAACCCGGCCGATCGCCACTAATACCTGATCGAAAGGAATGCGCAGCTCCTTACCGTCATGCTCGGCAAGCAAGATTTTCTCACCGCTTTCGATAACAAAGCCTTTGGCGGTATGACCGACGAGTATGTTAATGCCTTCCACGCGGAACTTTGCCATCACGGCCTCGGAAACTTCGGCATCTTCCCTGATCAACAACCGCGGCAACATTTCGACTTGGGTAACCTTGCTGCCTAAACGGGCAAAGCTTTGCGCCAATTCGCAGCCGATAGGCCCGCCGCCGAGCACGACCAGCCGCCTGGGCAATTCGCGCAAATCCCAAACAGTATCGGAGGTCAGATAATCGATGTCCTCAATGCCGGGAATCGGCGGCACGAATGGGCGCGATCCTGCGGCAATCACGATGGAACGCGTGGTGATAATGCGGGACTCGCCACCTGTTTTAACCTGAACCTCCCAGGGTGAAATAATCTGGGCTTCACCTTCGATCACTTCAACGCCAAGGTCTGTGTATCGTTGCACAGAATCATGCGGCTCGACGGTTTTAATAACCGATTGCACCCGGTTCATCACCTCGGCAAATTCCACTTCGGCATCGACTTTTTTGATGCCGAAATCGGCAGACCGGCGCATCTGGGCCAGCAATCTGGCGGAACGGATTAAGGCTTTAGACGGCACGCAGCCGGTGTTCAGGCAATCGCCGCCCATTTTATGTTTTTCAATCAACGTGACTTTGGCTTTGACCGCGGCGGCGATGTAAGCGGTGACCAATCCGCCTGAACCCGCGCCTATCACCACGATGTTATTGTCAAAGCGCGGCGGTTTGATCCATTGCGCATAGACCTTGTTCGCCTTGATGGCTTCGACGATTTTATTGGCCAGCAACGGAAAAATGCCCAGCAAGGCAAAAGAGCCGATCAACCCCGGAGACAAAATACCCGACAATGATTCCAGCTTACCCAGCTGAGTTCCGGCATTCACATAAACCACGGTACCGGCCAACATACCCATCTGACTGACCCAATAGAAAGTTTGCGTTTTCAGGCTTGTTAAGCCCATAACCAGGTTAATAACAAAAAACGGAAAAATCGGCACCAATCTCAGGGTAAAAAGATACAGCGCGCCGTCCCTGTCTATGCCTTTATTAATGACATTCAGGCGGTCGCCGAAACGGGATTTAACCGCATCGCGAAACAAAAAACGCGCCGACAGAAAGGCCAGCGTTGCGCCGATCGTGGAGGCAAACGAGACGATCAGCGTCCCCCACAACAAGCCGAACACAGCGCCACCGGCCAGGGTCAGAATGGCCGCGCCCGGCAAAGATAAACCGGTCACCGCGATATAAATCAACGCATAGATCGCAATCGCCAAAACAGGGTGGTTGCTGCGATAAGCTGTCGATAGCCGCTTGCTGCGCCTTGAGTGTTTCCAGCGTTAAATAGCTGTTGCAGATCAAAGATAAAAAACGCCGCGATCAGGGCGACGATAACAGCCAACAGCACCCAACGTGACAAATCTGTCTGGAACAGATTTGCATTTACCCGAAGGGCATCAGGCCGGATAGTCTGACGTGAAAAACTCATATCCTATTCTCCTTGTCGATTTGGGAACATGTTAACAGGAATTTCTCATAGCCTTGATTTATATGCCCAGAACAAACTAAGAGAGTGTTTTAAGCCTGAGGCCTAATCAGCCAAGCGCTTGCCAATACGGTAGTACGCATCTTTAAGTTCTTCGCCGACTATCTTGGCTTTGGCTATAAATTCCTCGGAGGTATCCACAGTCTCATCGGCTATTTCGGCGGCTTTTATTTTTAACTGGTGCCATTGTTTTTCAGCTTCCTCAAATTCTTGCTTGGCCTCCATCGAAGCCAGATGCATTTTTAAATTGATTTCATCGCGTTCTACTTGCAACTTGTCCAATAAATTTTCGAAATCTTCTTTTATAGCCATGACTCACCTCATTGTTATCGATTAGCTTAAAAACCCAGTTGATATTGCATAACCATTTGTAGCATAGAGAAATCAAAGCCTTCAATCAATAAGTAGTACCACCGATCAGGCAATGCCGCAGAGCACACATTGCCTAGATTTCCTGTGCTCTTTTACGTGCGATTTAATAAAATTGTAACCATTTACTGGTATAGTATCGCAGTTAAGCAAGCGCCCTGACATCACCCTCCCTAGACTGAATATTTTATGACACACGAACTTTTATTATTGCGGCACGGCAAGTCGGATTGGTCGGCTGAGATGGATGATTTTTCCCGCCCCTTGAAAAAACGCGGACGCCGCGCCGCCAAGCGGATCGGTCGCTGGTTATATCAACAGCGTTTGATACCCGACACCATACTCAGCTCTCCGGCGACACGCGCCCTGGAAACTGCACAGCGGGTTTGCAGACAACTGGACATGGACGAGTCGGCTATTATCTGCGACCCGCGTATTTATGAAGCGGATGCCCAGACCCTGCTTGATATATTAACAACCGACTGCCATCAACGCCGCGTGCTGTTGGTCGGCCACAACCCCGGCCTGGAAGACTTGCTGTTAAAATTAACCCCCCATTCGATTCCGTTATCGGCTAACGGAAAATGTCTGTCTACCGCAGCTTTAGCCCACCTCACCTTTGATGGCGACTGGTCAGATCTGACTGAAGGCAGCGCCAAATTAGTCATGCTGATTCGCCCGGACAGCTTACCTGAATAGATAAAAGTATAAAAAAACGGGAATACCTTAATGTTAAGACTATTCAATTTCGACAAGGGTCGACTCAAAGAACAAACGCCGCCTGAAGACCAGCTCAAGCAAGCGGTCGCCAAAGCCGCCTGGATCGACGCTCATGATCCCAGCGACAATGAGCGCGCCCAGCTGCAAGCATTCCTGCGCACAACACTGCCCGAGTCGGATGACGTGGAGGAAATCGAATCCTCCGCGCGTTACTTTACCGACAACACCGGCATTCATGTGCGCTCCTTGTTTCTGTCCCAAAGCGAAGGACGGCACAGCACCGCAACCGTCGCTTTCATCCTGCAAAACGACCGGCTAATCACGCTGCGCGAAGGTGCATTGGCCGATTTTCGCCTGCTGCGTATGCGTGCCCGGCATGGGCAGGTAGCGGCACATTCGCCACAGGAATTGCTTGTGCTTATCTTCGAGCAAAAAGTGGAAAACCTCGCCGATGCGCTGGAAGACATCCATCGCAAACTGGAAGACGTCAGTTATCTGGTGCTGGAAGAAATAGACTCCGACCTTGAGAATGCCATCGACCAGCTGGCCCAATTGGAAGACAGCAACGGTAAGATTCGGCTGTGTCTGATGGATACGCAACGCTCTATATCTTTTCTGCAGCGGCATTTGCGCAATCACCCCGAATTGCAGGAAACCGCACGGGAAATCATGCGCGACGTAGATACCTTGATGACGCACACCACATTCCTGTTCGATAAAATCAACTTCCTGATGGACTCGACTCAAGGCTTTATCAACATCACCCAGAACAAGATCATTAAAATCTTTTCGATTGCCGCCGTGGTCTTTCTGCCCCCTACCCTGGTCGCCAGCATTTACGGCATGAATTTCCAGCACATGCCCGAACTCAACTTGCAACTGGGTTATCCCGGCGCACTGGGATTGATGCTGCTGTCGGGTATTGCGCCTTATTGGTTTTTTAAGCGGAAGGGGTGGTTGTGAGTTGTTGCCGGTTAACCCGGCTGAAATAATTCAATGGTCATAGGGTACGCACAGCTTACCTTACATGGCTTCTAGAGTATCAAGCCGTTTGAGTCTCGCTATCTTCAAAGCTAATGGAAATTTTTTTACCAATAGCGGCAGCGGCTTTGGTCAGCGTAGCCAAGGTAACAGAATGACAATTTGGATCGAGCAATCTATCCAATTGAGCGCGGCTGGTTTTCATGCGTTTAGCCATTTCACTTTTGCTGATATGTGTATCAACCATCGCCTGCGTAATCATGCAGGCAATCACCTTTTTTATTGCCGCCGCTTCCACCTCTTCAAAAATACCTTGTTCTTGAAGAAAATCGTCAAAGTCAGAGCCAATATGTTGGTTCATTTCGTACCCCTTAGTGTTTTTAATCTATCCTTGGCAAGCTCTAATTCCTGCCTCGGCGTTTTTTGGGTTTTCTTGATAAACCCATGCAAAAGCACCAGCGTTTCAGCCTCGACAACAAACAATACACGAGCAATTCGGTTTGCCAGTTTTGTGCGAATTTCCCAAATATCGCCATCAATATGACCTACCAAGGGCAAACCCAACGGCCAACCATACTGGGCAGCTTTAATATCTTCGCCTATAGCTTTTCTTTCATCTTCCGGTAAGGACTTAAGCCAATCACGCACAGGCTCAGACCTAGAAGCTGCTTGTTGAAAAAACTTAACCGAAAGTTTTGGGCTGCTCTTGATTGCTTCAGCTAATTGTTTATGTATCATTTCTGGTGCACTCCTATGGAATTGTACATGAAGCATTCTGAATAAGATAATCTTTTTTTAGGTAGCATCTAAATAAGCAACCTTTCTATAGGTAGTACTTAAATAAGTAATCTTTCTGCAGGTAGTATTTAAATAAGTAATATTTCTGCAGGTAGTATTTAAATAAGTAATCTTTCTGCAGGCAACACTTAAATAAGCAATCTTTCTATAGGTAGTATCTAAATAATATTGTAATATCGTTGATACACCTACAATACAGACCCACTTATTTTTACAGAGAATTAATAAAAATCTTGAATAATTAGTGAAAAAAGCGCAACACATGAAGAGCGAAGCGCTATTTTTTGATATTAACCATTTATTAACAATGATATAGATATAAACACAATTACTAAAACCATGACAATAATTACTCCTAACAAACCATCTTTAATGTAAATTGTTTTTAAAAAATCTACCATTCAATCTCCTTTATTACGGTTATTGTAAAATCATTACTAGAGTATCAGTTTTCTTAAAAACTGATGCAGATAATATCTCACATTTAACCGACGAAGTAATTATATATTGCAAAAATAAGTCATTTTGAATTTAATGAAGAGCCAAGATTACCAGCCACCCATTTGGATAGTATTGGCGCAGGTGTTATTGAATTGAGAAAAAACGGTAGCCCGGCTTTTCGTTACATCTATGTGGCAAAGTATCAGGATGCGGTTGTTGTGCTGCATGCCTTTGCTAAAACCACTAACGGGGTTGATCGGCAAGCCATGAAAGTGGCCGAGCAACGCTTAAAAGAGTTGCTGGCAGAGATGAAAAAAACTCACTGAGTCGCTTTAGCTTTTATAACCAAAGTGGCTTTTTGTAATGACGGCATAGTCCAGCTTACTTGAAAGCCGAACTTATCGAGCATATCGAACAGCGCATCAATGGTAAATTTTTCAATTTTGGCGTTCACTAAATCGGATATGCGCGATTGTTTAACCCCTAGCTGTTCCGCCGCCTGCGCCTGCGTCCATTGTTTGCTTTCGATTAAGCGAGTGAGCATGATGGATAAATCCATTTTCATGACCATTTTGCTTGCCGTTTCCGCATCGTGATTAACGTGAAATGGACTGTCGTAAAATTTCAATGCCATGATAAACGTCCGGTAGTGACTAAGAATTTATGCTTGCACAATATATAATTTTAGATAATCGCACTGAATTATTAAGCCAGAAACTCTAATCGAGTCCAGTGGGCATTGCGCGCCTTTTCAACGTGCAGCCTTGGTATTTGCAAATAGTGCGCGATGCACACCCTACCCCAAACGAAACAATTCCTTAACCAACAGCTCAACACCCCAGGTTACAACCAACCCCAAAACAGACATAGCCAATGCTGCAGTCACTATGTTGAGATTATTCAGTATGAATTTGTTCATGGCGATTAACCCTTGATAAATGATTCAAAGGGTTATTCTGAGCCGGCCACATTAAAATTTGATGACATGGCAGTGATGCGCTTGCTGCAAAGCATCAATCGTCAGTAGGTTCAGCTGGGTGTGATACAGCATTTTTGCAAAGGCAATGATACAGAAAATCACCGTCTTCGATAAGGACTGTCCGTTACCAAACTAAACCGGCAGGCAAAAAAAAGGGTTATCATTTCTGATAACCCTTCTAATTAATGGCGTCCCCAGGGGGGTTCGAACCCCCGTTACCGCCGTGAAAGGGCGGTGTCCTAGGCCACTAGACGATGGGGACTAAAACTGGTTTAGTCAGCCTGTACTAACTGTAAACGATTCTAAATGCCATAAAAAAAGGCCTATAGTCATAGGCCTTAATATATGGCGTCCCCAGGGGGGTTCGAACCCCCGTTACCGCCGTGAAAGGGCGGTGTCCTAGGCCACTAGACGATGGGGACTAGAACTGGTTTATCAACTTTTTGGTGGAGCCAAGCGGGATCGAACCGCTGACCTCAACACTGCCAGTGTTGCGCTCTCCCAATTGAGCTATGGCCCCCTAAGCTGAGAACCGGCATTCTACAGCAATTAGCCTTCGAGTCCAAGACTAATTTAAATTTTTTATATGATTTATGGCTCGCTGTATTCTGCTCAGGGTTTTTTCTTTGCCCAACAATGACAAGGTTATATCGATCGCCGGAGAAACCGCTGAGCCGCAAACTGCGACGCGCAAAGGCTGAGCCACCTTGCCCAGACCAAGCTCCATGGTTTCGGCAAGATTCAGCACAATCTGATGCAACGCCTCGCCATTCCATTCGGTCACTACTGCAAATTCATCGTGCAACCTAGCCAAAACCTCATCCGAACCGGGGGTGAAATTCTTTTTAGCGGCTTTTTCATCATACGCTTCAAAATCCTTGTAGAAATACAGGCTGGCGGCGGCCATTTCAACCAGCGTCTTGCAGCGCTCCCGTTGCGCCTTGACCATATCGACAAGACTCGGCCCTTCGGTAGGATCGATGCCCAGTTCCCCCATATGCCAGCTTAAATGACGCGCCACATGCGCCGGATCGCTGTTCATGATGTACTGATGATTCAGCCACAACAGCTTTTCGGTGTTGAACGCGGACGCCGATACATTGACATTTTCCAAGTCAAAATGCTCGACCATTTCATCAATGGTAAAAATCTCCTGATCGCCATGCGACCAGCCCAGACGCACCAGATAATTCAGCAAGGCATCGGGCAAATAACCGTCGTCGCGAAACTGCATCACGCTGACCGCACCGTGGCGTTTGGACAACCTCGCGCCGTCCGGCCCCAGTATCATCGGCAAATGCGCATATTTGGGCAGTTCCGCACCCAAGGCTTTAAGAATATTCATCTGCCTGGGCGTGTTGTTGATATGGTCGTCGCCGCGAATCACATGGGAGACTTTCATATCCATATCATCGACCACCACCGTCAAATTGTAGGTCGGCGTGCCGTCGCCCCGGGCGATAATCAAATCGTCCAGCTCTTTATTGGCGACCACAATATCGCCTTTAATCAGGTCGGGTATGGTGACTGCGCCGTCAAGCGGATTTTTAAAGCGGATCACCGCCTCCCGGTCGCCTTTAGGCCCTGACAACATCCCTGCATTTGCCGTTATAGCGAGGTTTTTCCTTATTCGCCATTTGCTCGGTGCGCAGTTGCTCCAGCTCTTCTTTGCTGCAATAGCAATAATAGGCGTCGCCCTGATCGAGCAGCTGCTGGATAATCTCTTTATACCGGTCGAAATGGTGGGTTTGGTAAAAAGGCCCTTCGTCGTATTCCAGCCCCAGCCAGGTCATGCCTTCCAAAATGGCATCGACCGATTCCTGAGTGGATCGATCCAGATCGGTATCCTCAATCCGTAAAATAAACTTTCCGCCATGCTTACGCGCATAAAGCCATGAAAACAAAGCAGTGCGGGCACCGCCCACATGCAGATAACCGGTTGGACTCGGGGCAAAACGTGTTTTTATAGTCATTTCGTTAGTAAGGTTCTGTCGTGAATTGATGGGTGATATTTTAACATCGTTTTTCGCGCCCAAAGCTAAATTCAGCATATAGAGAAAAGGTGAAGGACAAATGCCCTCTTTGACCTTTAGACTAATAAGTATTTGCACGAGTTATATAAACCGCCTGCTTCTAATACCCTGTAAGCATTCACCATTCCAACTGAATAATATAGGGAGATATACCATGAAAAAAATATTTATCCTGGCGGCAGCCATCGCAAGCGCACTTATCTCGGGTTGCGCCTCGCAGCCTTTAAGCACGTTCGAAACATTTCACCCTCAAGATTTAAATAAAATAGTCTCCTCAGGACAGTATGAGCAGAAAGCCGACAACTTCTTTGTGCTCAATGATTCCTCATCATCAATGGCAGAACACTATCATGGCGCAGGCTACCCGGCCCAACCCGCCGCCACCAAGCTGGCCGTTGAAAAAGAAATCCTGAACCGGATCAACCTGACTATTCCCGACCTAAAACTGACTTCAAGCATTCGCAGCTTTGGATTCGGCCCCTGCCTGGACTGGGGATTCACACGGCTTAACCAAGCACCGATCCACTACTCAAAACCAGCTTTCGGCAGCGGTGTCGATACGCTGACTTGTGCAAGCGGAGGCACGCCGTTGGATAGCGGCATTGAGGGCACAGCCCAGGACTTATCAACCACGACCGGCAACATCGCCGTTTTGATACTCAGCGATGGCGGAGTGGGCACGGACCCAATTCCCGCCGTCCAATCCCTTAAAACAACGGTACGGCGACAGATTATGCGTATACACCGTCTGGGTCGGTAATGAAGAAGAAAGAGACGGCCAAACCGTATTAAATGATCTTTCCAATACTGCCGGTTGCGGCTTTGGCACCACAGCTGAACAGATTTCCAGCACCGGCGGCATGGCCAGATTTGTGCAAAGCGTGTTCTTAAAACACGGCAAGCCGGTTGCCGACTGCGCAACACAGGATGACGATGCCGACGGCATCAATAATTGCCTCGATAAATGCCCGGAAACATTAAAAGGCGCTCGCGTTAATCAACTCGGCTGCTGGGTTGTTGATGTGAAATTCGATAATGATAAAAGCAACATCAAACCCCGCTATTATCCTGAACTTGATAATGCCGTGATGGTCATCAATCAAAATCCCGGCATCAACATTGAAGTGCAAGGCCACACCAGCAACACCGGCTCTGCGGCACATAACCAGAAATTATCCGAGCGCCGCGCTCAGGCCGTTAACGACTATTTAAGCCGGAACATTCATGTAAAGGGAGCGTTGACGGCCCGAGGCTACGGCTTAACCCAACCTATTGATACCAATGAAACCGAAGAGGGCCGCGCCAACAACCGCAGAGTGCAGCTGGAAGTGCTTAAATAACTTTATCGGGCAAGACTAACCGGAAACGCTTGAATCGTCAGGCGTTTCCAAATGCCTGTGCCATCATGGCAGCTGCATTGCCTCATAGCTCAGGAGCTGACACAATAATTTCGCGCCCAGCCGGAAAAATCGGACGCCGGCATGGGCCGCGCAATGCCGTATCCTTGGCCGGATTCACACCCCATGGCAAGCAGAGCATCAAAATGTTCCATGGTTTCTATGCCCTCCGCCACCGTTTTGAGATTAAAAGCTTTCGCCAACGCGATAACACCCTGCACGATGGCATTGTCGCCTTTATCCACCAGCATATCATGCACAAAGGATTGATCGATCTTGAGCGTATCGACCGCCAGACGATGCAGATATGTGAGCGAGGAATAGCCGGTACCGAAATCATCCAGGGCAAACCGTGCCCCCATCACCCGGCAAGCTTCCATGGTTTGTGCTGCTTCGGTAAAGTCTTCAAGGGCCGCCGTCTCCAGAATCTCAATATGCAAACGTCCTGCCGGCAAATTGGGGTGTTCGCTGAATCTATACTTGAGATATTCCACGAACCCCTCATGTTGCAGATGACAAGCGGCAATATTGACAGAAATGTCCATCGTGAGGCCTTCTTCGCACCATTGCATGAGTTGGCTTAGCGCGGTATCGATAACCCACTCGCCCAGCCTGATTTCCAGCTCCGAATTGCGGATATCGTTCAAAAATTCGCCAGGCAACAATAAGCCCCGTTCTGGATGATTCCACCGAATCAGAGCTTCCGCGCCAATAACTTGCAGTGTCGCCAGATCGACCTTGGGCTGATAATAAAGCTCGAACTCTTGATTATCCAAGCCTTGCTGGATGCGCAGCATAGCATTTTGGTAGGCACGGCTTTGCTGATCATGGGCAGGATCGAACAAATGGTAGCGGTTCTTGCCCGATTGTTTGGCGATATACATGGCTTGATCGGCATGGCGTAACAACACGTCCGAATCGTTATCGTCATCGGGAAAAACACTTACCCCGATGCTGGCCGTAAGCGAAACCAATTGATCCTGAATAAAAATCGGTTGGGCAATGGCATCATGCAGCCGCTTCACAGTATCTATGCACTCTTCCACATGATTCAAATTCGGCAGCAACACGACAAACTCATCACCACCCAATCGGGCAATGGTGTCACCCTCACGGAGGATGCTGCCGATACGCCCGGCAATTTCAACCAAAACACGGTCGCCGGCTTGGTGTCCCAACGTATCGTTAACGGGTTTGAAGCCATCGAGATCCAGGTAACAAACGCTCAGCATTTTCTGCTCGCGTTTGGCCTGGACGATAGCCTGCTTCATGCGGTCCGCCAGCAGCAACCGGTTGGGAATACCGGTCAGGGCATCATAATGAGCGGTGCGTTCTAATTGTTTTTCGTGCTGCTTGACAAAGGTAATGT
This sequence comes from uncultured Gammaproteobacteria bacterium, assembly GCA_963814825.1. Lineage (GTDB taxonomy): Bacteria > Pseudomonadota > Gammaproteobacteria > Methylococcales > Methylomonadaceae > Methylobacter_A. The sequence goes on from CAWFEF010000003.1 coordinate 197,019, forward strand.
CGCTGAATACGCCGATATAATTGGCCACTTCGCCATTGTCATCGCGCACGGTGGTGATGTTCAGCCACTCGGCATAGAGTTCGCCGTTCTTACGACGATTCCATATCTCGCCTCCCCAATGTCCCTGGGTCTTTATCTCTTGCCATATGCTGGAATAAAAAGCCGCATCGTGCAGCCCGGACTGGTGCATACTGGAATTCCCCCCCACAGCCTCCTCCCGCGTAAAGCCGGTAATGTAGGTGAATCCGTCGTTGACATCAAGGATGATTCCATTCGAATCCGCTATAGTGATGCCTTCCAGAGCATTGTTAAATACTGCGGCATTTAAACGAAGCCTGCGCTCGGCCTCCCTGCGCGTCGAAATGTCCCTGAAGATTTTAACCATATAGGACTGATCGCCCAAATGGATGGGGGTAGAGCTGATCTCTGCGGGAAATACACTACCGTCCTTGCGTCGCACAGACAATTCCACAGACTCTTGCTCCTCCCCTCGCAAGGAACGCTCGAAAGCAGCCCGCACATCAGGCATCTCCGCAAGCGGGTGAATATCCGCCATCCCCATCTGCATCAACTCCTCGGGACGATAGCCGAGCAGCTCGCAAATCGCCGGATTGGCATGATGGAAGTGCCGGTTGGCCGTATCAGCGATGAGGATCCCGTCGCGGGAACCGTTGAAAATCACTTGGTAGATCGTCTCTTGGTCGCGTCGTTCGCGTTCTTTGCGCATCGGCTCGCTGATGTCGCTGATGGCGACGATAGCCCCCACCACTTGTCCATCCTCCTGCCGCACCGGAACATAGGTGCCGGAAACGAATGGCTTACTGCCGGGAATCTCGGTCAACTCCCTGGCGAAGGGAACCGTCTCTCCCTCCAGGCAACGGGCCAGCAGGGCATGGTGTTCCTCCAGCAGCAAAGGAGCCAGTGCCTTCCAGGAGGCCTCATTCTTCTCCTGTGGGACTGGCAAGCCAAAGAGGGTTGCCTGCTGCTGATTGTCCACCACGATGCGGCCATCACGATCCAAATAGGCGATCCACACCGGAACCGCATCCAGCACCGCACGCAGGACATTCTTCTCTCTGCGTACGGCCTCCGCCGTGAGCAGGCTTTCATGAATGCGTCCATTGAGGATGAAAAGCGCCAATACCGGCGTGACAAACGTCGCCAGACTGAGATAATCTTCCCGCCGTTCAGGAAAGGCTAGCCCCTCCACCAGTACCCGACCAAGAACCTCTTGATCCTTATGCACCAAAATATGGAAGCCGCCCCCTCCCAATAGACCATAATCCCCTTCCTTAGCCCAGCTGCGCGCAGCCAGCCCATTCCCCAAGACGGCGCCCGCCGGCAAGGATTGCCTCGTCCCGTGCCCCCCAGCTACCGGGAGATAATGCACCGCGCGCGGCGCAAAGAGGGCAACGAAAAGTTCCAGTAAGCCGGCGACAGCCGCCGCCTCATCAGGGAACGGCTGCATCCGCGCCAAAAGATCGTAGGCCATGCCCAGATCCGAATTCAGCCCCTGAGATAACGTCAGCTTGGCCTGCAACTCTTTGCGTTCACTCTGACGCGCGACGAGCCCCAGAGCATGGCGCAGCATCAAGCGCAGATAATCCAGGGAAATGGACAACACCTCCACAGGGCGCCCGGTGTAACGGGTAATTTCGCTAAGAACGTCAGGAGAGACCGGCTGCACCCCCGCATCCAAGACGACGAAGCGGCTTACCGACTCGCCGAAATATTCCCGCGCCGCCTTCGGACTAAAACCCCAGGCCTCGACGTTTTCAGTCCACGTATCCAACATGCACGGAGTAAGCAGATGACAGCCCTGGGAAAGCAGGGAAGAAAGATCGGTAGGCCCCAACAGCAGTTCGAAACACCACTCGAAAGACAAAATACTGTCGGTGGAATCGCCTGCGCAGCCACCGCATAATAGCGGCGCGCCACTATCCGCCGGGCGCAGACAGTGGCAACCGAGGGGACGTTCATCACAACGCCCGTGAAAAGGAACAAGCTCTACCGCCAGACTCTCCAACGCCAAGGCAGCCGTGATCTCCGGGACAAAATAAGCGCAAACGGCCAAGCGGGACGCATCCCTTGGAAAATCAGTCGCCATGCTCATTGGATGTTAGCGGCGGTTTGAAGTTGAAGCGAATATCCCCCTTCACGGCGCACGGTGGCGGCGATCGTATCGAGCACCTCCAAGGGCACCTGGAAGGGGATTTCGCCATGATTGTCCGTGAGCAAGAACCCGCCTCCAGGCCCACCCTTTTGGATGGCTCGTCGAACCTCCGCCTCCGTGGTTGCGGTATCCCAGTTGCGCATGGTGATGGCGTTGAGGTTGCCGCCAAGGGCGATTTTGCCCTCGCAGGCAATCTTGGCCTCGGCCAGGTCCTCGAAGGTACTCACACAGACTATCGGAAAGCCCAACTCGCAAAGTGCATCCACCCGGCTCAGGGCGTGAGCACCGGCGAAGTGCGCTACCATCGGTCCGTTTACCCGCGCCAAAACTTCCTGTTCCACCGGCAGGCAGAGCCGCTGATAGAGGTCGTCGGTCACAATAGTAGAAGAACCCACCGGATCGTAGAAAACCACCGTCGTCGCCCCGGCCGCGAACTGGGCGTTGACCCAATCGACGCAAAAGGCAGCGTTGATCTCCATCAGGCGCAAAAAGCGCGGCTCATCCTCGTGCATCAGGCGCAAATAGGCATCGAAGCCCATTTGCATCACCGGCAGGGAAAAAGGCGACAAAGCCAGCCCGACAATAAAGATACTCTCTCCCACCGCTGCTTTGAGCCCCCGCTGCACTGCCAGGCTGCCCTGCAATCCGGGGCAGTCCGAAATACGCGGCGGGCGCAGCCGATCAATATCGGCAAACTCCTGTACACAAGGCGCTCCCGCATTGGGCGGGCCGTCCGTATAGTAGAGGGGCGGCTGACCGAAGGCTTCCGCTTCGCGCGCGGCAAAGGTATAGCCGACCAGAGCATCGTGCCCGAAGCGCTGTTGAAAATGCAACTGCGCCTCGACGATCAGATCCGGCTTGGAAAAATAGTCCTCTATCGACAAACCGCAGGCTGGCGCGCCGTGCATAGTGACCGGAAGAAAGAAGGGTACCCGATCCGGAACACGCCGCTCCAGGATAGTGAGCACCCGTTCCATAGCCGTCATAGTCTCAACCATGATGCGCTTCCCGGAAGTCTGCAACGAGGCGCAATGCATCAGCGGCATTGGTGCCGAAACCATCAGCCCCCACCTCGGCGCACAAGCCGGTGTCGAAACGAAAAGGAGCCCCTCCCACATAAATACGGGTAGAAAGCCCCGCGGCATCCAAAGCGGTGCGCAAGCGCCGAACCTGCAAAGCTGCGCGCACCATCAGCACTGAGATCAACAAAAGCTCGGTTTCCTCTGCCCGTGCCCGCTCTACCGCCTCCTCCACGCTAGTTCGCCCCCAATCCTGCACAGAATGGCCGGCAGCGTGCAGCAAGGAGACGACCATGTTCTTGCCCAGCATGTGGTAATCTTCAAGCACGGTGATCGCAATCCGGGCAGAAGACGCTTCGGGCTGCGCAATAGTGAACTTTTGCGGAAGAGCTTCCTCCACGATTCGCCCGGCCATGTACATCTGCGACAAGGCCAACTCCCCGGCCTCCCAGCCGTTGCCTATAGCTTCCAGCACAGGAACCAGCGTTTGATCGGTCAAGGTAACGAGCTCGTCACCACCTTCCAATTCCGCATTGATAAGGGACTGGACGCGCGCGCGATCCATGACCAGGAGCGCCTCAGCCAGAGCCTGCTGACTCGCGCTCAAGTCTTTCAGTTGGATTATCATGTCATCTACCGTTCAGGCTTTACTGTGGGTAATATATATTTTTCCTGCCGATTCAACGCACAAAACGACATCAAAGCACCATAACAAGACATGAGGAAAACGCATCCATCAATAACACATTGTTTTTCATGATAATAATAATTCTACATTTTTAATGCGTACGTATTAACTGACAGTATAAAGCATAGACTGACAGCAGTCTCTTCTTTGCATCAATCAAGGAGTCATAAGGCGCAATACGGGATTGAGGCCGTTCAGGCAACCGGGGCGATACATGCCTAATAACGGCAGAGGGAAAGAAGGTGTTTCTAAACAAGAAAATAGTGGCAACCTGATTAGCAAGGAGCGATAAAACAGTTTGTTCTGCAACTTTGAAGATATTTCAAGCTCATGATTCCAAATCTATAAATCTGACTTCAACAATATCCTTATCCGCCACTACCGCACTGCAAATGCCCTGCCCTAAATTTATATCCTGCGCATGCCAGATTGAAGCGTCGCCGCAACTCACCGGAACCCTTAAAAAACCGGTCGGGTTTTCAGGATTAACGACACAAAGATTCAATCCTAAGCGAAATTCCGTGCCCCGTGGCTTTGACGAAGGCTTCTTTGCGCGTCCAGAAGCGGTAAAATCCGGCTATTTTCTGAGCTTCCGGCAGCGCATTCCAATAGGCGATTTCTTCATCGGCAAAACATTTATCGACCAGCCCAACCAGATTGACTCTCGGACTTACAAAACTCAATATCCACGCCTAACCGGCAGTTCTGGCCTACGGCAATCACCATAGCGTCTTGCCGAATGAGACAGGTTGAACGCCAGCTCAGGCATATCGGCAAGATAGGGCTTGCCATGTTCGGCTGTTTTTATGTTGATCTTTTCCGGCGGCTCATTAAGCGTTTGGGCCAATACGTTTTCTTAATCGTCCATGCACTTCAACATAGCGTTTACGCAGCAAGTCATTTTTAAATTTTCCGGCATGGGCTTGTTCGTCTGCATCGAGAACGCGCCAGTAATTTGGGTAATCAGCGTCTTCGACGGAAATATTGCCGTGCCATATTTGGATCATATCAGCTATTCATAATCCTGGATTAATCGGCAGCTTTAACGTCCGCCCTCGCCCCGACGATCACTGGCCGCAGTCAATTGATGGGTGGTTTTATTCCACTGCACAGCCTGCATATCGCCATAGTTGTACCGCGCTTCTTTCAACTGATGCCCCATTGCGGCGAGACCGGTAAGCTCGTTCGCCGTCAGCGCGCCTTTTTCGTATTCAAGCACATCAGGCATAAATTGATGATGGAAACGCGGCACTTGCACCCATGAGTCCGGCTCATGGCCTTTGGCAAAATCCAGCGCGGCCAGCAGCACCATCGAAGTGATGCGACTGCCGCCGGGCGTTCCCAACACCGCAACGTTTTTGCCGTCGTCAAGGAAAGTGGGCGTCATGCTGGACAACATGCGCTTGCCCGGCGCAATCGCATTGGCGATGCCGCCTACCAGCCCGTAGCCGTTCATCGCCCCCGGCAGGCTGGCAAAATCGTCCATTTGATCGTTCAGCAGCACGCCGGTTCCATCCGCCACCAAACCCGCGCCAAACGGAAAGTTGATGCTCAGCGTTGCCGCAACCCGATTGCCCTGCACGTCAATAATCGAAAAATGCGTGGTGTTGATGCCTTCCGGTTGCGGCTCAATTTCGCCCGACAGCATCGCGCTGGGCAAGGCCTTGTCAGGACGCAGACTGCTGCGCAGTCCGGCCGCATAATCTTCGTTCAACAAGCGCTTGACCGGCATCTCGATAAAGTCCGAATCGCCCATATATAAGGCCCGGTCATGATAAGCGCGGCGCATGGCCTCGATAACAAGATGCTTTCGGGTCAGTTCATCGGCCTGTTTTAAATCATAGCCCGACAGAATATTTAAAGCCTCGATCAACACGATGCCGCCGGATGATGACGGCGCGGCGCTGGTGATTTTTATGCCGCGATAATTGCCTTTTACCGGCTCCCGCTCGACAACCTGATAGGCTGCAAGATCCTGTTTGGTCCAGATGCCGCCAGCCTTGTTGACGCCAGCCACCAGTTTGTCGGCTATCTCGCCGCCATAAAACCCATCCCGGCCCGAGTCGGCCAGTTGCTTTAAGGTATGGGCCAAATCCGGTTGCCGGAGTATTGAATAAGCTTCGGGAATATTGCCGTCGGCCAGGAATATCTGTGCCGTCTGCGGATGTTTTTTTATCACCTCGGCCCTGAATTTGAGCAGCTTCCGGTATTTTTCGCCGATTGCAAAACCGCTCTCTGCCGCCCTGATCGCAGGTTGCAGACTTTCCGCCAGCGGCAAGCGCCCGTATTTTTCCGACAGATGCACCAAAGCCGCAGGCATGCCGGGAATAGCCGCCGCCAACGCGCCATCAAGCGACAAACGGGGAATCACCTTGCCTGACTTATCCAGATACATCGCCTGATGAGCCGCCAACGGCGCTTTCTCGCGCCCGTCGATCATGGTTTCAAAACCGTCCTGTTCCCTGTGCAGCAACCAGTAACCGCCGCCGCCCAGCCCTGAACCGGAAGGTTCGACAACCGCCAATGTTGCGCTGACGGCCACGGCCGCATCGAAAACATTGCCGCCTTTATCCAGGATTTCAAAACCGGCCGCAGTCGCCAAAGGATGCGCGCTGGCAATGGCAGCCTTGGTTCCATCCGCATAAACCTGCGCAATCCCGAAAACAGCCGTCAAACAGCAGCGCCGCACCATATTTCTTTAGCATCTTTTCCTCTGAGCGAATTTAGTTGCGTAATTAAACCACATTTGCGGGAATGCGTTGGCTTGATGCGCATTTTCGAATTCCTCTCGTTCTCACGCGCTACGTGGGAACGAGAGGAACGGAGCCGCGACTTCAGTCGCGCATGTGCATTCATGCATAAGCCGTGATAATGAACCGTTATCGCGACTGAAGTCGCGGCTCCAAATGTCCTCAAACTTAAAGCAGCAACTTTTTTCTTATAGCAAAAATACTTTTATGAATGAATAATAACCCACTTTGCCGGAATGAATCAGTACCCCAATGAGCCTACGCTACCAAATCAACCTAAGAATACTGTTCTCCTCCCTGTGTATTCTGCTATTGGGCAGCTCGATAGCGATCTGGCAGGCGCGCGATGCGGTGAATAAAGAGATCGATTCATCGATCAATCTGGCCGTGCAGCTGATAACTTTCGGCTTCTCGCAAGCCTCAAAAACCCCGTTTAATGAAACCGACTGGTTGCCGAAGTTTAATTCGCTAAACCAAACCCGGCATTTGAGCATTCAACTGAAAGAACCTTCAGGGCGCATCATCGGTTTTTCCCATCACAACCCGCAAACCAACAATGACGAACAACCTCCGCAATGGTTCATTAATCTGGTTGCCGTTGACTACCCCAAAGTTGAGCACAAGATCACCAGCTTCAGCGGCGAGCAAATCACCCTGATTATTCAAGCCAACCCGCTCGATGAAATTACCGAAGTCTGGCATGAAAGCCTCGGCTTTTTCAGTTCGATTTTTTTGCTGACCCTGTTTACCTTTTTAGCCGTCAACCTGGCTTTTAACAAAGCGCTTAAATCCATTGCTGTCATAGTCGATGCGCTGAAAATCATTGAAACCGGGCAGTACCAGCAAAAACTGCCCGAATTTTCGATCCAGGAATATGGCAGCATCGCCAAAGCCATTAATCACATGACCGGCGAACTGAATGCCAGCCAACAGGAAAACCGGGCGCTAACCCAACATACGCTGGCCATACAGGAAGACGAACGGCAACGGCTGTCGCAGGAATTGCATGATGAACTGGGACAATCGCTGACTGCGATTAAAGTCATGGCGGTGACGGCCGGGCGTTCCCAAGCTGGAGCTATGGGAACGAGACCTACTGATTCCATCGTCAGCATCTGCGACCACTTAATGACCGTGGTGCGCTCGATGATGCATCAGCTGCACCCGTTGGTATTAACCGAATTGGGTCTGAAAGCGACGATGGAAGACCTGTTAAACCATTGGTCGCTCAGAAATCCCGAGTTAAAACTCACCATCGACTGCCCTGACGAAGTCGATGGCCTGGAGCAAAAAATCACCATCCAAATATTCAGGATCGTGCAGGAATGCCTGACCAATATTGTCCGCCATGCTCGGGCCAACCAAGCTGCGATCAGTTTGAAAATTGAGCATCAACCAAAAACGCTACGGCTACAAGTGACCGACGACGGGCAAGGCTGCGCAATCGACCGGATTAAAACCGGATTCGGCTTATTGGGCATGCGGGAAAGAATCAACAGCCTGGGCGGTGAGTTCGCCATCCTGACTCAGCCGCAGCAAGGCATGAGCATCATCGCAACCATTCCATTATCATGAGCAACAAAATAAAAGTCATCCTGGTTGACGACCATACCGTGGTACGAGCAGGTTTCAGAATGCTGCTGTCGGCCGAGGCCGATATAGACGTGATCGCCGAAGCCGAACGGGGCGAAGCAGCCTGCCAATTGTATCTGGAACAACAACCGGATGTAATGGTGCTGGATTTGTCCATGCCCGGCATCGGCGGACTGGAAAGCATCCGGCGCATCTGCAACCGCGACAGCAACGCCAGGATACTGGTGTTTAGCGTTCACGACGAAATGGTTTATGTCGATAGAGCCATGAAGGCCGGAGCAAAAGGCTACATCACCAAAAACAGCGCGCCCGAAATCCTGGTCACCGCGATACAAAAAATTGCCCAAGGCGAAATTTACATCGAACAGGGCTTGATGAAAAACTTGCCCTTGCAAAGCAGCGAAACCGATTACCAAACCATTGTAGACACTCTGTCCGCCAGGGAATTCGACGTATTCCTGCTGCTGGCAAAAGGCCTGACCGCGCACAAAATCGCCGAGGAACTTTGCCTGGGCTATAAAACCGTCGCCAATTACGGCACCCAAATAAGGAGCAAACTTAACGTGTCAAGCGTCGCCGAGCTGGCGCACATTGCGATGGTTCTGGGGCTGATGAAGAATTGAGCTTAATGAGCCGCTATTTCATCTTGGACGGCAGACGGATCGTCTCGCCGGCAACCATGAACACGCCTTCACCAAGATGATGAATCGTCTGCGGATGTTGCTTATCCGGGTCAACCCAGGCTTTGACAATCTCAAGGACAAAGAAGTTGTATTTGGCGACCATCTTCTCATCGACGACCCGGCATTCAAGGCTGGCATAGCATTCGTCGATAAGCGGCGCGTCGACGCACGAGGCGGCCACTGGGGTGAGGCCAAACTCCTTGAATTTGTCAATCGTTCGTCCTGAGCGGTTCCCGCAGTCCACTACCTGTTTCGACAGATCCACCGTTGGAATATTGATCACGCATTCCTTGGTTGCTTTCAAACTATCGAACGTGAAGTTGCTGTTGCTGATGACGCAACCTACCAGCGGCGGCTCAAACTCCAGCATGGTGTGCCACGACATAGCCATGATATTCGCTCTACCTTCTCTGGTGGTAGAGACCAATACAACCGGTCCCGGTTCGAGCAAACCGTAGACCTTGGCTAAGGGAAAGGATTCTTTCGGCATATCGGTACCGTGTTTCCTGGCAAACGCGTTATAGACTGAATTTGATTTCACGAAAAACAAATTATAGGAAGAATATGGATATAGGCTGGACTGACGAAAAAAGCCGCTCCTATCGATGTTTCTTAATTTAAAATGTATTCTAATTTCACATGCGGCATAATCGGTACAAATACCTAGCGCTTAGATTGCAAAGAAATGCATTCTGAAAATCGGGGAGAACGATCTGGTAGCGTTCGACGTACCTTGAAGCAGATTACCATCAAGGGTTGACGGCAGCCATGTAGTTAAAATTACAGCGGTGATAATAATGAACCGGTGCCAACGGTTTATAAGCGGGCAACGAGCAGAAGGAAGCCTAAAGCAAAAAGACTTCCAATGCCTTTAAGCAGAGGAAGTCTTCAATTAGCTTGGTTTAGCAATTCAGTTAAATTAATCAATCCCATGAAAATTGACCAGATTTGAGCCTTTTGCTGTTCACTCTAACATTGCTGGCGATGGCCGCTGACGCGAACAGCGCTGATGAGATAATGAACTCGCCTGAAATAAAGCCCAACAGGCCGATTACAAATATCGTTCCAATAAGAATGTCTTTATAGAAGTCGTTCATGAGTAAATCCTCGTATCAAGTTGAAGGTTTTTTTCATACTACGATTCAACTATAGTGAAGATGACTATTGTTGACAATAGCACTAGGTATATATGGATTATTTCTTTATTTGACACAATAAATTCATAAAACATTCATATAACGCTAGTAGCATGTCAAAGGTTTAATAGTCTTCTCTGGAAACTGTCTTCTTCATTTACCGCAAACCAACTCCCTATGATCTGTTGTGTAACGCTGTGAAACTCGGTCTGCTTTGGTGACCCAGGACTGCCGCCGGACGAGGCGTGTTGCCCCGCCCGGAATGTTTTTGCGTTACTTAAGTTCAGGCACCGCAGGCGGGACTGCAAACCCCCGTCCCCCTTAGAGCAACAGTTTTTTGTTGCCCGGTATTCAGTTGTCCGGTGACGGTCAGGCGGAAAAGCCCACTATGTTTTTGTTTTCATTGAACTTGATAAATGCTATTGTGATCAAGAAATACTAGTTTAATGCTTGATTGTAGCCATTTTTTTAACGGAAAAACATATATGAAATTACGTCTCCTCGGCAAAACAGCCATTTATACAATAGCCTCTCTTTTCTTTATCACTCCCGTTTACGCGCTGGAAGACCCTGTGGGCGTTCCTATGGGTGAGATCCAATATGGAGATCCAAATGGTGGGCAAGGCTATGCTCCCGGCGATGGAACGAACATAGGTTCAGACACCGAAGCCTATGGCAATCTTCAGGATGCGGCTGCGGGTGGCAGTGGCGCGGCAAATACCACGTTCGATGGTTCCCCATCTAGTTATGGTTCAGCCACAGGTAACATTGGTACAGTTGCCGAACCGAACCAATAATCGACGCATCCCGCTGTAAAAATAGTCTTATGGTGTTATGTTCCCGCAAAGCATTTCGCTGGTTCTTCCCAAGCTCGTAGGTTTCTGAAGCGCATCAATCTAGAATGATGCGCTTCACTGCGTTCTGCACATTCACATACCATGTTTTTACCCGGCTATCCTACAAATAGTAATGACGACAAAATAATCTGGATAGCTAATATATAAAGGCTACCGATCTATATGCGGATCAAGATGAACAATATGCCCATGATCGTCAAAATAAACGGTAATCATGGCCGCATTGCGGCACTGTTGCAATTCATCGGCTTTGACTTGATAAAACGCGCACAGCTCGGTGTCGTTGACAACTTTATGCGCCGCCGGCAGTGTCGCCCTGCTCCGTAAAGTACGGTAGAGTATCCAGCACAACCAGAGCGCAACCATGACCAGCAAGGTTACAACGTAAATCTGCATCAGTTCCAGCAGGCTTTTGTAGCCGCCGAACCAGCGCATTTCATTGATCATCTTTCTATCGCCCAGCACCCAGCTGCTTAAGGTGACCAAGGGAATCAGCAAATAAATCCACATCACCCAACAGACGGCCCAGACAAACAAAGCCCCTGCACGTTTTTGCAGGCTTTGCAGCTGCGGCGCGTTAATAATGTATTCTTTCATTTCTCGCGCAAGCCTCTGTCCACGGTGACCCAAATCGCCCGTTGTCCGCGTTTCTTTTTTACTGCCCGAATCGAACCGACGATGGTGGTGCCGACGTTGATCAGCCAGTACACGATGGGATACCAGACCATCCAGTAATAATACCGCGCGACGCCGCCGGTGCGGGATTCATAATGCGAATCAATGAACAGGCTGACGCCGAACTGTATCAGACAGGTCAGGCTCAGCAACATGCTGGTCCAGCTGGGGCTTAGATCGTGCAAGGATTCGTTGGTCGATTCGGTAAACAATTCCACCGGCGCGTAAAGTACATGCAGCAGTATCAAAAACGCCCAGACGATGCTGATCAGGCATTCGCCGTATAACAGCCACATGCCGCGCGACGACCAGCGAAACAAGTCGGCGAAAATAGCGCAGCAACACTTCGGTTCCGCCCTGCGCCCAGCGCATCCGTTGCTTCCATAAGCCGTGCAGGGTTTCCGGCATCAGCACCCAGCACAAGGCGTTCGGTTCGAAATAGATCGACCAGCCGGCCAGCTGTAACTTCCAGCTGATGTCGATGTCTTCGGTGACCATGTCGTTGCTCCAGTAACCGACATCGTGCAATGCGGATTTGCGGAATGCCGCAATAACGCCGGAGACGGTGAAGACCTGCCCGTAAGACCGTTGCGCCCGCTTGATCATGCCGACGATGGCCGAGAATTCGCCGACCTGAATCCGGCCTAACAGCGTGGAACGGTTGCGGATGCGCGGGTTGCCGGTGACCGCACCGACACTTGGGATTATCCAGAAAATGCCGCACCATCCAGGCGATGGCTTCGGGAGCCAGCAGCGCGTCGCCGTCGATGCAAATCAGGATTTCACTGTTAGCCAATAACGCGGCCGTGCGCAAGCCCATCGCCTTGCCCTGGTTGGTATGTAAATTGACCACGCGGAGCTGGCTATGTTGTTCGGCCAGCTCCTGCAATATTTCCAGCGTGTTGTCTTTACTGCCGTCATTGACGGCGATGATTTCGAATGCAGGGTATTTTTGACGCAGCAAAATTTCCACGGTTTCGCGGACATTCTCCCCTTCGTTGTAACAGGGGATCAATATGGAAACCGGGGGTTGCTCCGTTAATTCGGGCAGGTGTTCGGCATTGCCCTGTTTCCGCCATTCATGGCGAAAATAAAATATAAGCGCGCCAAACATCCAGATGTAGGCCATAAACAAAGGATAGTAATAAATGAATCCTTCGATGGAGCTATCCAGCGGTTGCCATGCCGATACAAAGTCATGCCATCTGGCTCTGTAGTACTGCACTCAGGTTCTGCAATGAACTGGTCATGATTTTTCAGGGCGCATAGCATCGCCCGCCCTGCTTAGATTGGTTATACAAAATTCATGACTAAGGCGAGACAGGAAGTGAAAAGTGTTGTTGTAAATCACTCAAACGAGGCTGGTCCTCAAACACATTGTCCGGATAATAACCAATATGGTTGGCTCCCAGTTTTTTCATTAACTCCAACTGCTCGATAAAGACCGGCATCGGAATCTTCTCTTGGTTTTTCCAGTTAACCGATTGCAGCTCAAACACGGTTTTTTTAAGGCCATCCGGCTGTTTGGCTGCGGTTTTGACCAATTGCGTGAGCCACTGTTTGGGATTTTTCGCCTCTTCCATAAACGGCATGGCTTCAATCGCAACGTAATCATAGTGCGCTAAAAAGGACTTAAAAGACTGGGCATACCATTCTTCGCTATAGGGCTTTAGCAAAGGCAGCGCATAAAAATTACGCGCAGTCTTTATGCCAGGCCGGTAAATACGTACCCGGCTTGCCAGCTCGTCGGTAAATTGATTAATCAACTCGGTTTTATGTTGCGCCCACGCCATGCGCATTTCGCTGGTCGCATGCAACTTTTCAAATTGATCGGGCAGGCCCCACACCTCTTTTGTAAAGCTTAACGCTAGCGGCGATACATCTTCATAATCCGATAAAATTCCGTCGTCATGAAATAAGATGCCGTCAAAACTGCAATATTTGGCCAAGTCTTCGTAAATTTCGGCCACATACTGACGCGCTTCGGGATTGAACGGCGACAGCCGGGTATAAATATGGCAGGCCTTTTGCGCCTTGCCGTCGCGCCATTCCTGGACATACCACGATTCCGGCGCTTTGCCCTGATAGGCCATAATCGGCATCCAGGCATAAACTTTCACTCTGGCTACGGTTTTTAATTGCCAGGCAACCCGGCTGAACAAATCCTGTTTTACCGGCAAATGGCGATTGGGGAAATATAACGCATCGGCATTGCCGTCGCCGTCAGGATCGGCATAGGCTTGTAAATAAACGGTATTGATATGCATGTCTTTGATGCGTTGAACCACGGCATCCAGATTATGCTCGGTTTGCTCGGGGTCTTTATCGTAAAGATAATCCATATCCAGATGCGCTACCCGTAAAGGCCTGTCAGCGCGCAGCCCGGTAACAATTTCTGCAAATTGGTTGACATCGGGATTATCCACCATGATCAAACGACGCAAGACGCTTATATCCGCCAACGTATTTGAGCCGTCCATCCAACCCCATCGTCATCGGCATTCCGGCTTCACGCGACGCTTGCACGGCGAGTTGATTATATTCTCCATAAGGCCAGACCATCACCCTTGGCCTGACACCGACATGTTGAAAAATGAACTCGGCACTTTTCAACAAGGCTGTATGGATGCGTTCGCGATACTGCTCATCGGTTTCGTAAACCAGCATCGGATCGTCATACAACCGGGTTATCGCAGCGGCCTGAGAATTGCCTTGCGGATTCGCATTCACGCCTCTATGCAGGTCGTAACTGTGCGAGGCGACTTCCACCAAGCCGGACTGCACCATTTCTCTTACCTGCTCCCAAGTGAGCAACGGCTTGCCCGGATCGTCGACAGTGACGTTGCCGTCCATCCAGGTTCCCACCAGGGCAACCGTAGCGGGATAGTGATATTTTTTTAACAGCGGAAAGACACGGGTATAAAAACTCTGGTAGCCGTCATCAAAGGTCAACAGCACGGCTTTATCGGGTAATGCATCTTTACCGGCAGCAGCATCAAGAACATTTTGCACACTGACAATCTTGTAGCCTTTCTTTTTCAACCAAACCAGATGCTCTTCAAGATGATCGATACCGACATCCATTTTATCGACGGAACGGTTTAGCGCCTTCCGCGCCGTACGTATGTCGTGGTAATTGAGAACCAGAAAGTGATGTCTCTTTAGCTGATGCGGTGCCGAAAAAACCAATCAGAAAAAGCAGCACACAGGTTTTTTTAAAATAATTGACTGCGGTAACGGGAGTAAAAAAGGTCATGATATCCGGATTGCAAAAAGAAAAACTCACCAACGGGTGACCATATTAACTGAAAAAAGTGCAAACCGGATTGAATAATAAATTGAACATGATTATACAGCCCAATCTCGACCGCAAACCTGCCCAACAACCCGTTCACAACAGCCTGAAAAATAATGTGCTCAGCTAATTAAAAATCAATATCCTCGTCATCAAAATCACCGAGCTGTTCTTGCAGGCGTTTTTTCTCCCAGTACAGTTCAATTTTTCTGCGTGCAGCCATTTTTTTTGCTGCTTTTTCGCTTTCGTTAGGAAGCGTTATATAGTCACTGCTCAAACCCAAATCGAAGCCTTCAATGTCAAGATCGACATCATCTTTGCTTTTGTCGGCACCGACTTCAGGCGCGGATTTATCTGATACGGATTTAGATACTTTCATAGTCGTAATTTAATCTAGCCTTAAAAAAACTCACTTTTTAATTACTTATGCCAAGCTTGTAAAGCGAAATTTTAATGCAACTGTAATAAAACCCCATGATCAACGACCGGCTCAGGCATCCTTTTTAAAAATATCAATTGCTTGGCAAGGCCACACCTAATCAGTACTTTTATTTTTTATCTGCCATCTGCGCCCCTTAGAATCATCAGCATATTTTTTTACCTCACGACTTTTTTAAGGATTACAATGCCGACAATCTCACTTAACGACACAGCGTAATTTATGAAAGCAAGCGTACAAATTTTAATCGGTATGGCATTTATTGCACTGGCCGCATGTTCGAGCTCAGGAGGTCAAGCAAGAGACAAAAGCCGTGCCGACTCCCGACAAATCGCCCGCAATCATTGACGATTCGGCGCAAGGCTCAGGCCAAAACCCACCGCTGACCCGAAGCTAAAGGCGACAAAACATTAAATCTGGTCAGGATCATGGATGGCGGAGCCTGTAAAAATGACTTTCAAGGCGCTAAAGGCGCATTTCTGCTTTATGCCGATCCAGCCGATATAGATCGCATCAAACGTGAAAAAGGGCCGCGGATTTTCAGTGACTTCGAAAACAAAATCCAAGCCTTTTCAACAGATGCGCTACAGGAAGCCATCAATGCGACCAATCTCGCTGAAGATCCCGTTCGCCCTAGGCGCGGATGAAGCTCAAGAAAAACTGACCAAACAATTGTCTAATAATTTCCGTAACAGCGTAGCCGATGCCGTTAATAACTTTCCAACAGGAAACAACCTTGACGATTGATGTTGTACCGTTTGCCCCGTCATTTATTTTTTATCAGCAAGGCTGCGCAGCCACACAATTGGAGCCGGAAAACTAAGATTACAAGGTTATCTGGTTTTTTCCTTTAACACAGAGCAAGAGGTGAGCCATTATGGGTTGGAGAGAACGCACACATGAAGATACTTATTCCGATGCAGACGTCGAACAGCGTTTAAAGGAAGAATTGCCGCACTGGTATCTGGAAAACGGCTGGATTCGGCGCAAATACAAAACCAGCGGCTGGAAAGCCACGTTGATGGTTGTGAACACGATAGGACATTTGGCTGAGGCGGCATTTCATCATCCCGACCTCACCGTTTCTTACGCCTTTGTGATCGTTAAACTAATGAATCATGCGGCTAAAGGCATTACCAACAAGGATTTTGAATTGGCCCGCAAAATCGAAGAGGTGGTCATGTGGCAACCCGGCAAGGAAGGCGGTGCATTCGAAGGCACACCCGACGACCCGCGGTTTAAATACATAAAATACGATTAACTCGGATGCCAAAAGTAGGCGCCTCTAGGCGACGCTGATAAGCAGGCGAAAGGCGAAAAACCACTCGCGAACACGCAGAGCTTTAGCCTTTAGCCTTTAGCCTTTAGCCTTTAGCCTTTAGCCTTTAGCCTTTAGCCTTTAGCCTTTAGCCTTTAGCCTTATATTTTCGAGCCTTTATTTGGTCAATTCTACTCAATTATTCTGAGTTTCAGCAGGTGCACACGCCGGCTGTCCGCTCTGATGACTTCAAATTTCATGGCATCTACGACAAGGCTCTCGCCTTTTTTGGGCATATGTTCAAGCTGGCTGACAATAAAACCGCCGACAGTATCGTATTCATCCGTTGCCAGATGTGTGGAAAAGTATTCGTCGAACTCATCCATCGGCGTCAGCGCTTTAATCATATATTCGCTTGGGCTGCGCTGAAAAATATAGCCTTCGTCTTCATGCTCGTCGTGCTCGTCTTCAATCTCGCCGACGATTTGCTCTAACACGTCTTCAATGGTGACTAACCCTGCCGACTGTCCGTATTCGTCGACGACGATCGCCATGTGATTGCCGTTGGTACGCAATTCTTTAAGCAACACATTCAGGCGCTTGCTTTCCGGCACAACACAGGAAGGCCGCATTATTTCATGTACTTTCAGGGTTTTGTTTTCTAAGATGCGGGTCAGCAAATCTTTGGCCAACAACACGCCGACCACTTTGCTTCGGTCGCCGTCAATGACCGGGTAACGCGAATGCCCAAATTCCGTAACCAGCGGCATGATGGTATCCAGTTCGGCGTCTTTGGGTACGACAACCATTTGAATGCGGGGAATCATAATATCCCTGACCCGCATTTGCGACACCTGCAAAACGCCTTCAATCATCGACAAGGCATCCGTATCCAATAAGCGTTTTTCCCGTGCTTCCCTTAATATTTCAAGTAGATCCTCAAGGTCTTGCGGCTCCCCGGTCAGTAAATGACTGATCTTATCGACCCAGCTTTTCTGCGGGGAGTTTCTACTTGGGGGTTGTTCATCACTCATTTATATCGCCTCACTATAGGGATTGTTTATATTTAATTTGTTCAAAATTGCTATTTCTTTGTTTTCCATCAACTCGGCTTCTGTCTCGTCGATGTGATCATAACCCAACAAATGCAATACGCCATGCACAATAATATGCGCCCAATGATGCGCTAGCGGCTTGTTTTGTTCCAGCGCTTCTTTTTCCAGCACCGGGGCGCATATGACCAAATCGCCGAGCAAATTCAGCTCAACGCCCTCGGGCAGGTCGGCCGGAAAACTAAGGATATTGGTCGGACCCGATTTATGGCGATACTGCTCATTAAGCTCGGCGCTTTCCAGTTCATCAACAATACGTACCACAATCTCGGTGTCCTGGTCAAAATCAGCCAACGCCGTATCGACCCAAAGCTGAATTTGTTGCTGATCCGGCTGGCCTTTCGATTCAAAAACGGCCTGGATTTCTATATCGTTCACGACTCGGCCTTGGTTGACTTCTCATTGGCTGCCTTTTCGTAGGCTTCATAAGCACAGACAATGCGCTGCACTAAAGGATGCCTGACCACATCGCGCGCATCGAAAAAGGTAAAACTGATACCTTCAACATGCTTTAACACTTCAAGCACGTGCCGCAAACCGGACATTTTTTCGGAAGGCAAATCGATCTGGGTCACATCGCCGGTCACCACAGCCGTCGAACCAAAGCCTACCCGAGTCAGGAACATCTTGATCTGCTCGACGGTGGTATTTTGCGCCTCGTCCAGGATAATAAAAGCGTCATTGAGCGTTCTGCCGCGCATAAACGCCAGCGGCGCAACCTCGATAATGCCTTTATCGATCATCTTCTCGACCCGCTCAAAACCGAGCATGTCGTACAGTGCATCATACAAAGGCCGCAAATAAGGGTCGACTTTTTGCGCCATGTCGCCCGGCAGAAAACCCAGTTTTTCACCAGCCTCCACCGCAGGACGCACCAGAATAATCTTTCTGACCTTTTCGCTTTGCAAGGCTTCGATCGCGCAAGCGACCGCCAGGTAGGTTTTTCCGGTTCCGGCAGGCCCCACGCCGAAATTAATATCATGAGTCATAATCTTCCTCAGATATTCCTGCTGGTTAGCCCCCCGCCCCCGGATCATTCCGCATTTGGTCTTAATGCTTACGTTTTGCTGGGACGATGTTGCCGGGGCATCCAACAGCTCATCTATCGATGAATCCTGCATGGCTAAATGAACCAGTTCAGAGGTCAGCTGTTCTTTCTCGGTGCTGGCAAATAATTTTTCCATGACGGCGCAAGCCGCCTTGACTGAACTATCCAAGCCCGTCACCTTGAACTGATTGCCGCGATTGGCAATCTCGACCTGAAGGCGCGATTCAATCTGCCGCAAATGCTCATCGAATTGGCCGCAAAAATTAGATAACCGGCCAATATCGGCAGGGGCCAAAGAAATTTCCTGTGAAATCATAAATCAACTTACCAAGAATTTTATCGACTGAAGCATCGACTATCCGACCTCGTAAAGAATTGGGCAATGCCTCGGCAATCAACACATCGACAAACTGCCCGGCCAACCGGGGATGCCCAATAAAGTTAACGACTCTATTATTCTCGGTTCTGCCCTGCATTTGCAACGGATTCTTTTTAGACTGTCCTTCCACCAAAACCGTTTGCACGGTGCCGATCATGCTCTCGGAAATAGCCGCCGTCATTTCGTTAATGCGATTTTGAAAACGCTCCAAGCGCTGTTTTTTAACCTCCTCCGGCACATCATCCGGCAAATCGGCCGCCGGCGTTCCGGGACGCTGGCTGTATACAAAACTGAACGATAGATCGAAGCCGATTTCTTCGATGAACGACATGGTTTCTTCAAACTCGGCATCGGTTTCGCCAGGGAAGCCGATAATAAAATCCGATGACAAATAAATATTGGGCCGCACGGCGCGCAACTTGCGGATAATTTCAATATAGTCGGCGCGGGCGTGTCCACGCTTCATCATTTTTAGAATATGGTCGCTGCCGCTTTGTACCGGCAAATGCAGATGGTCAACCAGTTGCGGAATTTCGGCAAAGGCCTCAATCAACGCGTCAGTAAATTCCATCGGATGCGAGGTAGTAAAACGAATGCGATCGATGCCCTCCACCGCCGCCACATAATGCAGCAACAAGGCAAAATCGGCGATGTCGCCGTCGTCCATTTCGCCGCGATAGGCATTAACATTTTGGCCTAGCAGGTTGATTTCACGGACGCCTTGTTTAGCCAAAGCGGTAATTTCGGCGATCACGTCATCCAGCGGACGGCTGATTTCTTCGCCACGGGTGTAAGGCACCACGCAGAACGTACAATATTTGCTGCAACCTTCCATCACCGAGACAAAGGCTTTTGGGCCTTCCGCTCGGGGTTCCGGCAGCGCATCGAATTTTTCTATTTCAGGGAAGGATACGTCGACCACCGGCTTTTGCTGGCTGCGCGCCTGATCCAACAACTGGGGCAAACGGTGCAGGGTTTGCGGCCCGAACACGATATCCACAAACGGCGCCCGCTTTTGGATAGCCGCACCTTCCTGGCTGGCAACACAGCCGCCGACACCGATAATCACGTCGGGACGCTTGTCTTTAATCTTGCGCCATTTACCCAAAGCCGAAAATACTTTTTCCTGCGCTTTTTCGCGTATCGAGCAGGTATTCAGCAACAAGACATCGGCTTGCTTGGGGTCGTCAATCAATTCAAATCCATGTGAGGCATTGAGCACATCCCGCATTTTATCGGAATCGTACTCGTTCATCTGGCAACCGTTGGTTTGAATATAAAGTTTTTGTGTCATATTTTTAATAGTTAAATCATCCGAAAATCACTGAAGACTACACCCCCGGTTCTAATGCCCGCTTTTTTGATTTTATAGGGACGGAACGGCGGCGTTAAACCACCTGGTAGTAATGAAAAAAGCCCTGGGCAATCGACCAGGGCTTAGTAAATGGCGATTATTATAACCTGAAGACGGTTTAAACAAAAAGCATAGCCAAAATAAGTCCGCCCACAGCCGTCCTGAACACTTCGCCTTTGCTCAGAAGCGTCTTATCGAAGATCAGAGATTCGACCTCATTAAAACTCTTCCCATTCATCGTCACCAGCCGCCTGTAACTGGGGTATCGTCTTGACCGGTCTGGCACTGCGCGAAATTGAAGCAGCTGGACTTTTACTTGCCTCAGATATGGCGCGGACAGGACTTGGGGAACTAACTGAACCACTATCGACGGTAAAGCGCCCGACCGTAGCCGACAAATTTCGTGCCTGTTCTTCCAGTGATTCCGCAGCGGCGGCAGCCTGTTCAACCAGGGCGGCATTTTGTTGGGTCACTTCATCCATTTGTCCAATAGCCTGATTGACCTGCTCGATGCCGGACGTTTGCTCGACAGAGGCGTTTCTGATCTCGGACATGATGACGGTAACGCCGCGAATCGCACCAACAATTTCTTCCATGGTTTTTCCGGCCTGGGCAACCAGTTTAGTGCCGTCCTCAACCTTTTCCACCGAATCGCCAATCAGGTTTTTAATTTCTCCTGCTGCAGCGGCGGCGCGTTGAGCCAAGATTGCGAACCTCTCCAGCCACGACGGCAAATCCTCGACCCTGCTCGCCGGCACGAGCCGCCTCCACTGCCGCATTGAGAGCAAGAATATTGGTCTGGAAAGCAATACCGTCAATCACCGAGATAATGTCCACAATCTTGCGTGAGGATTCATTGATGCCTTCCATCGTCGTTACAACCTGGCCGACCACTGAAACGCCCTTGCCCGCAATATCCGTCGCGCCGACAGCAAGTTGATTGGCTTGTTGGGCGCTTTTCGCGTTCAACTGCACGGTAGCAGTCAATTCTTCCATGCTGGCCGCAGTTTGTTCCAAACTCGCTGCCTGCTCTTCGGTACGATGCGACAAATCATTATTACCCGCAGCAATTTCTTTAGCTGCGGTGTTGATATTATTGGTGGAATCCTTGATTTCCCCTACCAACCCCCTGAGGTTTTCCACAGTGCCATTCATGCCGGCAATCACTGTGCCGAAAGTACCTGGATAGTCCTTGTTGATAGTTTGAGTCAGATCGCCCCCGGACAATGCGCTCGCAACAAGCGATATGTCATTCAAACTGGCCAAAGCATCGAGCGAAAGGTTGATGTCGTTTTTCAACTTGGCGAGATCGCCGCGCCCTTCGGCCTGAACACGCTGAGTGATGTCGCCTTGAGCGACGCCGCCCATAACCGTGCCTACATCGCCCAACATGATTTGCATAGTTTCCATGGCTTGCATGGCATGATCAACAGCAAGTCTGTATTCGCCCTCGACATTGACATTCACTTTTTTGTTAAAGTCACCTTCCGCTATGGCGTTCATAAGTTCGGTTATGGCACCTGTGGTGGTCGATAACGTTTTTGCGACCCTATTAAGTTGTTTCAGGGCCGTTGCAAAACCGCCATGTAACCCTTGCAGGATAACTTTTTCGGGAAAAATCGCCATAGGTCACATAGGCCATGGAATAATACATATCGACCTGAGCTGTTTCCACTTGATCCATCAAATTATTCAGCGCCCAAGCAAGTTGTTGAAGCGGGCGCTCTTTCCCTCCAATATGGGTAAGTCGCACATCCACGGACCCTTGCGCCCATTCCTGGCTGGCAGCCAGCAACATCGTCCAGCAACTGTTGGTCGCCGGATATTGACTTGCGCCACCAAACAACAGATAAGACCGATCCGCCCGTCAACAAAGACGGCATAATCAGCTCCCCACCGACGCCCCCTTCCGCACCGCTCAAAACCAAATTCAGAACAGGCATCCACCCATAAACCAGCGAACCGAGCCAGCAAACAGCAGCTACCGCTAACGCGAGTTTTTCATTATTCTTAAAGCGACTGTAATACATTGATCAGCTCCTCGTAAGTAACGCCTTTGTCTTTTAATACATCGCCCAATACTGCGCCTGAAGCCGCCATTGCATCCTTTGGCCCAGCGTTCCGTTCGGCATCCAGCATCGCGCGATACACATCCGTCACAATCGGAATGGCCTTGGGATTAGGCATACGGCGCACCGAAGTGTAGCCTATCTTTTGTTTATTTTTATCTATCAGCGGAGCCACATGGGTAAACACCCAGTAAAACCCGCCATCCTTTGACATGTTTTTAACAAAGGCAAAAATTTCCTTATCTTCCGCCAAATAATCCCACAACAATTTAAACACCACTCGCGGCATATCAGGATGGCGAATAATATTGTGCTGGCTGCCTAGAAGCTCTTCTTCATCATATCCCGAAAACTCGATAAAAATCTCGTTACCGTAGATAATCCGTCCAGTCAGGTCAGTCTTGGAAACGATGAAATCATTTTCCCGCATCACCCGCTCCTGACTTGTCGGGACTATATCTTTTCTCTTCATTATTCTTCCTCGGTAATTGCTCCATGCAAGTCGTCAGTTAATTATTTTGGCTAACAAAATCCTGCAATCCTTATTAGCAAACCTTGTCTAGCCAGTTTATTTTTATCAAACCTCAGATAATATAGTCGTGTGCTATTAAAAAACTCATCTATTGCTGAACTGCACTTAATAACATAAAAAACCCCACCAACACTACTTTTTTGTGTTTGCCGCATGTAAATTGCTCCATCGTTCCTCTCTCGCTCGGACTATTTGTTCTATGCTCTCTACAAAGAGCTTACTTTTACGACAACGCCAAACTTTGGATGATCCAGATAATAAACCTCATTCAGTTTTATGAGGCGCTTTTCATTTAATCGGTAAAGTAGCGTCTTACCGGAGCCATCTCCCGAATTAGCGGTAAGCTCCAAATCAACCATCATCTGCAATCCTTGCCCATGTTGCATTTGGACATAGCCATTCAACTTGCCGTCGGCACTCTGAATATGAACCGGGGCGCTTATCCCCCCTTCCCCAACAACCGGCTGAATCCAGGCAACATGTAAGATAGGCTTATAGGCCGAATTTTTCGACAAAGCCGTATAACTGTCGTCCAGCGTTGTAGCGTCCGGTTTTTTATAAGCTGACAGTTCAGTCAAGTCGGACGGCCACTGTATTTGGTTGCGTAGCCGGCTCAAATACCTCGGTAGTGGGCATGGCCTGAGAAAATATGATCAACTCTATTTGATACGCGCCCGCCCTCCGCTAAAACAGGGCTGCCAAAAAGCGCCAGCATCGCCGCCAGACTGCAAACCATTATTTTAAGCATCGTCATTTTTTAACCGCCGTTTGAGGTTAATTTATCCAGCAACTCGGTTATAAACTCAAGCTTCTGTTCGGTCGTTTCAAACGGCTTGATAAACCTTAATTTATCCGCACCGTCGAATTTATAAATCTGCGCCTGAGTTTGTATCAGGGAAATCAGCTGATCGGTATTAATGTTAGGCGTCGCTGAAAAAATAATGCGCCCGCCGCCCGCGTTGGCCTCTATTTTCTTGATGCCCAGTTTTTCGGCCTGCTGCTTTAATTCGGTGACGCTGAACAAAGTTTTCACCGGTTCAGGAAATAAACCGAAACGGTCGATCATTTCGACCTGCAACTCGCGCAAATCGTCCTTGGTTTCGGTATTGGAGATGCGTTTATACAGCACCAACCGGCCATGAATATCCGGCAGATAATCTTCCGGGATCAGCGCCGAAGTTTGCAGATCGACTTCCGGCCCTCTGTCCATCGGCGTATCGAGTTCCGGCTGTTTGCCGGATTTTAACGCGTTGACGGCGCGTTCCAGCAACTCGGTGTACAGGGTAAAGCCGATTTCCTGGATTTGCCCGCTTTGGTCGTCGCCGAGCAATTCGCCCGCGCCGCGAATTTCCATGTCATGCGACGACAGCATAAAGCCGGCGCCCAAATCGCCGGATGCCTCGACCGCTTCCAGCCGTTTAATCGCGTCTTTGCTCATTAAGGTTTTCGGCGGCACGACAAAATAGGCATAAGCCCGGTGATGCGAACGCCCCACCCGGCCGCGCAACTGATGCAACTGCGCCAAGCCCAGTTTATCGGCGCGGTTGATAATAATGGTATTGGCGCTGGGTATATCGATGCCGCTTTCAATAATCGTAGAACACAACAACAGGTTAAAGCGCTGATGATAAAAATCCAGCATGATGCGCTCCAGCTCGCGCTCCGGCATTTGGCCGTGCGCAATTTCAATCCGCGCTTCGGGCACCAGCGCTTCCAGTTCCCTGGCCATTTTCTCCATCGATTTAACATCGTTATGCAAAAAGAACACCTGTCCGCCGCGCTTGATTTCGCGCAAACAGGCTTCCCTGATCTGCGCATCGATCCATTCGCTGATAAAGGTTTTGATCGCATGCCGGTTGGGCGGCGGACTGGCGATAATGGAAATATCCCTCAAGCCCGACATCGCCATATTCAAGGTGCGCGGAATAGGCGTTGCGGTCAGGGTCAGCATGTCCAGCTCATTGCGCAGCTTTTTGAAATGCTCTTTTTGGGTCACGCCGAAACGGTGCTCTTCGTCAATCACCACCAGCCCCAGCGCTTTGTACTTGATCTCTTTCGACAACAACTTATGCGTGCCGATCACAATATCGACCTTGCCCTGCTCCAGATCATCGGTAATCTCTTTTTGCTGCTTGGGGCTGACAAAACGCGACAGCACTTCGACACGCACCGGCCAGTCGGCAAAACGGTCGCGAAAATTCTGGTAATGCTGCTGGGCCAGCAACGTGGTCGGCACCAATACCGCCACCTGCTTGCCGTTTTGCACGGCAATAAACGCCGCCCGCATCGACACCTCGGTTTTGCCGAAACCGACATCGCCGCAGATCACCCGGTCCATCGGATGAGGGCTGGCCATGTCTTCCAGTATCGCTTCGATGGCGGTCTGCTGATCCGGCGTTTCTTCAAACGGGAACGCATCGGCAAAAGCCGCATATTCGACATTTTCAACCGCAAAAGCATGGCCTTGCTTGACCGCTCTTTTGGCATGAATCTCCAGCAATTCCGCGGCAACATCCCGGATGCGCTTAATGGCTTTTTGCTTGGCTTTGCTCCACTGATCGCCGCCCAGCTTATGCAACGGCGCATTTTCCGGGCTCATGCCGGTGTAGCGGCCGATCACATGCAGGGACGAAACCGGCACATAAAGCTTGTCGTTGTTGGCGTATTCCAGCGTCAGAAATTCCGACGCGATGCCGCCAATCTCCAAAGTCTGCAAGCCTAAATAGCGACCGACGCCATGCTCCTGATGCACGACCGGCGAACCGATGGTCAATTCATTCAGGTTATTGACGATATTTTCCAGCTCATGCGCCCCGGACTTACGCCGTCTGCGCCGTTGCTGCACTTTTTCGCCGGACAGCAGGCTTTCGGTGATGATCGCGATGGCCGGATTTGTTAAGCCACAAACCATGATCCATCGGCGCAACCAGAAGGCACGGCGACACTTCGGACTGGAGAAATTTGTCCCAGCTTTCAACCTGCTTCACGGTAATTTTGTACTGCCTTAATTTCTCCATTAAGGCTTCCCTGCGCCCCGCCGATTCCGAGACAAACAAAATCTTGCCGGCAAAACCGTCTGACAAACTGCTGCAATGCCTGGGCAGGCTGCTCCAATTTTGCATCGATGGTTACATTGGGCAGCGGCTGGCAGTTGAAAGCAATGCTGTCGGTACATCGGCAGCTATGCCATCAAGTAATAATCCGGGCAAATGCGCCGGTTCTTTGCGCCAGCTCATCGGTCGATAAAAACAACAGTTCCGGCTTCAGCAGCGGCCTGTCCACATCGTATTTTCTTTGCTGAAACCTGTCCTCGGCTTCGGCATAAAAAGCGCGTGAAGTTGCGTCAAAACTATCCGACGTCACCAACAACCGCCGATTTCGGCAGGTAATCGAACAATGACGCCATTTGCTCTACAAACAGCGGCAAATAATATTCAATGCCGCCGGGCGTGATGCCTTTGCTGACATCCATATAAAAATGATTTTTGGGCGAAGTTTCCGGGAAAGCATCCCTGAAAGCCTGTCGGAAATGCTTGATGGCCTCATCGGTAAACGGAAACTCCCGCGCCGGGAACAACTGAATCTGGTCGATTTTTTCCAATGACCGTTGCGTTTCAGGATCGAAGGTGCGGATAGATTCGATTTCTTCATCGAATAATTCAATGCGATACGGCGCTTTGCTGCCCATCGGGAACAAATCGACTATCGACCCCCTGACCGCAAATTCGCCGTGCTGGTAGACCTGCGAAACGCAATGATAGCCGACGCTTTCCAGCTTGATGCGGTTCAGCTCCAGATTAAAATCATCGCCGACCTTAACCGCAAAACTGTTGGCCAAGACATGCTCACGGGGCGCCAACCGGTGCATCAGCGTAGTCACCGAAACCACCAGCGCGCCGCGTTTCACCTGCGGCAACAAGGCCAGCGTTTTCAGCCGTTCCGAGATAATTTCCGGCAGCGGCGAGAACACATCGTAAGGCAAGGTTTCCCAATCGGGAAAATGCAAAATGGGGTGCTCATCCTGCAAGAAGAACGATAACTCATGCTCAAGCCGCAACGCGGTCTGATTATCCGGCGTGACAATAACAAACAGACGATCTTCATTTTTAATGGCCGAAGCCAACGCCAGCGAATCGCCGCAGCCGGTCAAACCCGTCCAGATCAGTGTTTGGTCTTTTTTTTGCGGAATTTTCGGGGAGAAAATCAAATTGTTAGCCATTAAAAATCTTATATCTCATTCCCACGCACAGCGTGGAATATGTAGTTAAGGCGCACTGCGCCACAAATCACAACCAGCCCGTACAGACTGGAATCATTTCAATATTATAGCCGCATAAGCAGGCTAATGTACGAGCTATAAACAAGATACCAACTCATTGCTTGTATACAGGTAATTCATCGCATCGCCTTTTAGTAACGGCTTGCAATAAGGTACAATAATTTCAAGTTGTGCCAAGTACATCCCAAGACGACATGAACAGCAACAAACCATCGCCTGCCGCCATGTTGATCAAATTTCAATCAAACAAGAGGTAACATCATGAAAAAAAGTTTGTTTCTGACTATTGCGCTGCTGGTTTCCGGCAACGCATTCGCCGCAACCGATCATTATGTATTGCGCGACGGCGACTATGTTCGTCACCTAAAAGTCACCAAAATAATCAACGACGATTACATTGTCAGTGCTGATGTGGACTTTGAGTCTGCTGCCGACAGCGCTCACTGTTCCGAGACTATTTCCGGTAAAGCCAAAAGCACCGGCGAAAACGAATTGCTCCTGAAAAAACATTCCGAAAGCGCAGCCAGTTTCTGCGAGCTGAAAATTAAACTCAGCCCGAACGGCGCGAAGATAGAAGAATCGAAAGATTGCAGCACCTTTACCGTAGGCAAATGTCACTTTTCCAGCGGCGACAAGGAACTGGTTAAAGTTAAGTGATACGGCGGGCTGGGCCGCCTAAAGCCCCTACTTTGGGCGACCTAGCTCCTGCAAATCCGCATGGATGCGCTTGTTAATTATGCCATCCCTGGCATCGGGATTCGCTATGCGCTCTAACGGGCCCGGCACAAATCTGTCTGGAACAGATTTGCATTAACCCGAAGGGCGTCAGGCAGGATAGCCTGACGTGAATCCCTGCCGGAATGACGACTTACCGCACCTAATACAACGCTAAGTGTAAATATTAAGTCCGGCTATGGGTTTGCCGCCCCCCTCTCCCCTCATACAACCCAGTACCTTGTGCTACAAGCACTTGTTGCAGGGCAATAGGCTAGACTGACAAAAGAAGATCATCGCCTCAAATACATTTTCGCATTGTTCGACATAAGGCCCGTTAATGATCACTGAACTTCCTGTTACCACCATTGCCCATGCCATTCAGCTTGCTGTGGCCCCCGTGTTTTTGCTGACCGGTGTTGCCGCTATCTTGTCGGTACTGACCAACCGTTTAGCCCGTATTATCGATAGGTCGAGATTTTTGCATGGCGGATCGTTGCCGACCGATGAACCCAATCAAGCTATTCAGACTGAGCTAAAATCCTTAAGGCGGCGAGCTCGTCTTATTCATTGGGCGATTGGTCTATGCACAACCTGTTTGCTGTTGATTTGTTCGGTCGTTGCGGTATTGTTTCTAGGCTCATTCTTCGCTCTGAACATGGCGGTAGTTATAGCCTCGTTATTTGTTGCAGCCATGTTCTGCTTGATTATGGCACTGCTCAATTTCATTTGTGAGATTTATCTGGCGACAGCGCACGTCCGTGGCGGACTGTAATTTAATACCGTCACGCAAACAAGAAGAATGGGAGCGCCTTATCTTGCAATCCTGTGCAATATTGACGTATGTTGACCCTAACTCGCCCGCTTAAAAGTAATTATCCTTAATTCAAAAGCCTAAGGTCAGCCGATGAGACTCAACATAACCAGTTTTGTTAAAGAAGATATTTGGCTGTTACACGAGCAAAGTCTCCCTCCATTTAAAGCGACAATCATCAAGTCGCTAAAAATAGCTATATTATCTGCCCAGGGTTTCACCCGCGATCTATGCCCCCTAAGAGCCTCTGCATTGACGCTTTATAGCCTACTATCGATAGTGCCCGTTATCGCCATGCTGTTTGGCATCGCCAAAGGTTTCGGTTTTGAAAAAATGCTTGAGCAACGATTGATCGAGCAAGCCCCGGAGCGAGATACGCTGGTATTACAGCTAATCAGTTTCGCGCAAAACCTGCTGGACAGCACTAAAGGCGAGGTTGTAGCCGGGATTGGCATTGTTGTCCTGTTTTGGACCATTATCAGCGTAATTGGCAATATCGAGGAGTCGTTCAACCACATCTGGAAAATAGGCAATGGACGATCAATAAGCCGTAAATTCAGCGATTATTTATCTCTAATGTTGTTGGCGCCCGTTATATTAATAGCGTCCGGCAGTATTACGGTCCTCCTGAACACAAAGATAACCTGGCTAATAACGATTATTCAATTACCGGCATTTGGCACCTGGCTGGTCATTAAGGCTCTCGCCTTGTTGCCTTTGGTTCTTATGGTCGGACTATTTGCCTTTACGTTTATTTTTATGCCCAACCATAAAATCAATTACAGGGCCGGCATCATTGCCGGCGTTGTTACCGGAGTTATGTATCATCTGTTGCAATGGACGTACCTAAGTCTGCAGATTGGCGTATCCAGTTATAACGCCATTTACGGCAGTTTTGCAGCGTTACCCTTATTTGTCGTCTGGTTGCAAATGGGCTGGATGATTGTCCTATTCGGTTGCGAGGCGGCTTTTTTTCTACAGAATTATGAGATTTACCGGAACAATAACCGGTTTGCCGATTTAAGTTTCTCCCTGCAAAAAGTCATCGCTCTACAAACAACTCATTTGATCATCAAGAACTTCATTCAATTGAATAATCCGTTAACCGCAGCCGAAATAGCAACCGCTCTGGTTATACCGATAGCCTTTATTCAGCCCGTTTTATCAAAGTTAATAGCCAGCCATATTATTGTCGCGTTTAAAAATCAGGACGAAGATGACGAGATTTACCATCCTGCTGTCGATATCAACATGCTCACTATTGCTTATGTTATTAACGCATTGGAACAGTGTGGACAAAATCATCTGCCGGGAACCAATCAGGAGCCACTATTTATGAATGCAGTCAGCAATTTCAAGGAATTGATGGAAACCTCTGAACAAAATCGTTTGTTAAAAGATATTTAGTATCTAAAAGCGTGTCGGATCTTATAATTAGAGATAGAAATCTAACAAAATCTCACAATTTATGATGTCTGGACGGGCAAGTATGTGCCAATTTCTGCCCGTCACGACTGACCGCTTTATGGAGAAATGTTGATTGGATTTGACCATAACAAGCATTTTGCGAAGTCTTTATGGTTGACTATTGATCTCTAAATTAAATTAGACAATATGAAAATTGCCATCTATGGTACAAATGGACCGTACAACTTGCCCCTGTCCTTGCGTTTGTTGCAAATGTTTTTAATTGGATAAGAGACTGATAATGAATAACCAACAAAATGAATGCTACAACGATAAATGGAGGTGTAATAGGCCATCATCATGTTCATGGGCAGAAGAAGTGTTAAATGATATTGATGGAAACGGCGGCTTATACCTATCAAAAATAAATAACTGGTTTCAAAATTACCCAGGTGCAGATAAATCAAAAGATCAACTAAAAATAAGTCTTGAGAGTTATGAAAATGGATCTCACCTTGGAGCGGTCAATGAATTATTCTGGTACAACTTGGCATTAAATCTCGGATGGAAACTAATCCCCGTACCTGTTATAGATAAAAAGGGTCAAAATAGACCAGATTTTGAATGTACCTCGCCAACCTCTTTTTATTGTGAAATCACAACACTTAACTGGCCTAATAATAACTGTAATAAAAAGTTTCCCATTGATAATGAACTAAATCGGTTATATGGAAAACCAACAGAAAAAAACAAACAAGCTCAAACCGAATGGTGCCAAGAACAGAAAAAGCCTCAAGTTCTTATCGTTTTTGACTATTCAAATTTTAGCGGTCTTGGAACACAGCATCAAAAATCATTGTCAGATTTTTTCCAAAATCCCCCAGAAGGTTTTCCACCTATATCAGAAGGACTATCCGCCTTTCTGTATTTAGAACGCTATATAGAAGAAGGAAAATTTATGCTAAGAATGTCAAAATCAGAATTAATATGTAATAGAAATGCTAGGTTTCCAATCGAAAAGAATATATTTGATTGGCTAGATCAAAACGAAAACTTAGAAATCACATAAAACATCGCAGAATCGGCGACATGCAAAAAAAGGTGTCATTCATTTTGCACAGGGGTACAAGGCCGGATGTCAGTAATGGATCGATAGTGCTACTTTGCCAATGACCGGTATCGGGAAGCTTAAATCCATATCCGAATGACAGCAAGGGGTCGTAAGCAGCCTAACAATGCCTTCCGGCATGGTCAACCGGCAAGGCGTTTAATAAATTATGAGAACCGACAAAGCGAAAGTCTTTCGTTTTCCCCCTCAATCGACTCCCCAATGTGCGATGGCGTACAGACTCACGGCGGTGACTCGTTTAATAATCTCCCAAGCTCAACACTGCGGAGACTCATTATGACCCTTCCTAATATCTCAGCCTCTGACGAATACGCCGACTTCCAACAAACCCAAGCAAGCGCAGTGTCGTGGGCTGCCATCAAGGCGGGAGCTACGGGAGCCGCCCTGCCGCTGATCCTTTTGATGTTGGGAACAGGTTTGCGCCATCCTCAGCCTCGCCATGGACATACAGATGAGACCTGCTTTCGGGACACCGCGCAATGCAGCATAAACTGGTTCTAACTCTGTATGTGGTATCGTTGAACAGCGAAACCCGTCGTCTGGTCGAGCGTATTAGCGCCGCGCTCGCCAGCCTTTACGATTCCGGATACTGGGTTTTAGATGTCGTCGAAGTATTGGGCATGCCGGAAAAAGCCCTGGAAAAAGACGTGTTTGCAACGCCGATGCTGGTGCGCAATGTGCCGGAACCGGTGCTGAAACTGCTCGGCGACCTGTCGCGGGTGCCTTCAGTCATCGCGGCCATTACCACCGAAGTTAAAGGAATCGGCGTACAAACCATCATCGTATAAGCAAATTTGCCGACTATGGCCACTCACCTATCCAAGCTCGACCTGATTCTCAACACTATCACCGACGGCGTATTGGTTGTGGATAGCAAGGGCGTCGTACTCTATACCAACCAAGCGGCCGAAATCCTGCTGGCCCGCGGCCCGTTAATCGGTCAATCGCTGGCGATTCCAGTCAGTCCTGATAAAAACAGCTATCAAGACATTAATTTGATCCGTCCGAACGGACTCGCCTGGGCGGAAATGCGTTCCGCGCCGCTGGAATGGGACGGACGTCCCGGCTACGTCATCGCCCTGCGCGACATCACCGAGCGCAAGTCGGCGGAAGAAAAGATCAAACAACTTGCCTTTTATGATTTACTGACCAAGCTTCCTAACCGCCGGCTGTTACAGGAACGGTTGAAGCACAGCATTGACGTGGAACGCCGCGAAGACAAGCAATTGGCCTTGCTGATGCTCGACCTGGATCGTTTTAAAGCAGTCAACGACAGCCTGGGACATCAGGCGGGTGACGCGCTACTGCAACAAGTCGCTGAAAGAATCACCAACCGATTGCGCGATGTAGACATGGTTGCCCGTTTGGGCGGCGATGAGTTTGTCGTGTTGCTGGAAGATATTACTCACCCGGACGATGCCGCACGAGTCGCTGAAAAAATTATCGCCGATTTAAGCAAACCCTTTAAGTTGCCCCAAAGCGACGATGTGCGGATTGGCGCCAGCATTGGCATCAGCCTGTATCCACAACACGGTGACAACTCTGAAATATTACTGAATCATGCCGATGCCGCGTTATATCACGCCAAAGATAGTGGGCGTGGCTGCTTTGCCTATTTTTCCGAAGACCTGACGATTGCAGCCCGCAAGCGTATTGCGCTGGAAGCACGACTACGAAAGGCGATTGAACAGCACGAGCTGCGCGTGTTCTATCAGCCGCAAATGGATATTGCCAGTGGCCGTATTATCGGCGCTGAGGCCTTGGTGCGCTGGCAAGATCCTGTCGAAGGGTTGATTTTGCCCTTCTGCTTTATCGCCATTGCCGAGGAAACCAGTTTGATTGTGGAGATTGGAGAATGGGTGCTGAGGGAAGCTTGTCGGCAAGGTCGGCTTTGGCTGGACATGAAGTTGCCGCCGTTAACCATCGCTGTTAATGTTTCCTCGCACCAGTTCCAGCGTAGCGATATTAGCGCCATGGTTGCAAAGGTACTGGCCGAAACCCGTTTTCCAGCAGGACGACTGGAATTGGAAATAACGGAAAGCGGCTTGATGGAAAATCAGGATAAAACGACGATTATTCTCAACAGCCTGCATATACAAGGCATTCATCTTGCCATTGACGATTTCGGCACCGGGTATTCGTCACTGGCTTACCTCAAACGTTTCTCTCTGGATGTGCTGAAAATCGACAAGAGTTTCATTGCCGAGATTCCTTATAGTACTGACGACATGGAAATTGCAGCGACCATTGTGGCGATGGGGCATACCTTAGGTTTCAAGGTGCTGGCAGAAGGCGTGGAAACGCTGGAGCAGTTGGCTTTCTTACGCAAAACGGGCTGCGACACTTATCAGGGATTTATCAAAAGCAGCCCCTTACCGGCGAAAAAATTTGTCGAGTTATTGTGTAATCAAAAGAGGTAGCTGCGGTGTTTAAAATGCATGACTTATAACTTAAGCACGAAAGTTAAGCGATTGGGACTGCCTACGAGCGCCATTTGCAAGCAGCCATACATCAGGTTGGCAAAGCCATTTTTTATTTTGGGACGAGCTTAATAGGTATTTGTACTTATTCTTTTATTTTCACTTTCAGTTTAATATTTTTAAACAAAGCGTTGCCCTGTGTTGTTCGACAAGGCAATCGCACTGCAATAATTTAACCAAAACAGACTATGTCGCCTGCCATTAAAAAAGCAAAATGAAGCGACTTCTAATCATGAAGAGCTCAGCATGACGATACACCTCAGGATATTGATTTCATCATTGAGCAACAAAATCACGCGACCGTTAATGCCTCCGGCGGCTCCAGTCGTCCTGCTTCTTTTGTTTTATACCCGGCAAGGGGCATAAAACTGAGTACGCAATTGCTCGACCCGATTTCTGAAAGCCCGTATTTTCACAACGCAAGACTTTATCCGATTCTTAATTTTGCTCTGAAACATCACTCGCTACTTACCCTCCCTTTGATAATGCAGACGGCTATTTCATCCGTATACTTTAATTAATTAGATCTTCAATGAACCGTATCCACAATTTAAAAAATACATCTAAGCTAGCCCGTCAAGAAGTTAACAGGAAAATAGCTATCCATGAAGCAGGACATGCAGCCGCTATTTATCTTGGCAACCAACAAAAAGGACTGCCACCGGTTTTTTTTCAGCTTTTTATTAAACCGTTGAATAATGACGATCAAGCATCCGGATTTTCAGGCAACCTCTCTGATCGCTATCTCGCTAAAGTAGAAGGCGGCCGTTTAATTCATACCCTGCCGTCCTCGTTTGATGAGGCCACAAAAGATTTTTCTACTGCACAGAAGCATGCTTATCAATGCGCTTTCGAAGCCGATATACTCAATCTGCTCGCAGGTCCTTTAGCCGAAGCCAGATATGTCGCGCTGCGTGACAACGAACCGATTAGTCCGGAACTGGTCAATGTCACTGCTTTACAGTATTACGGCGGTTCATCCGATTTGGAGGTTGTCAACGAGTATCTTGAGTGCTTTATCGACAGTGATGAATTGAGGGAAAGAAAAATGACTGAACTATTTCTGGCGGCATTCAATTTTGTCAGTGAGCGGTCGAATTGGCTCGCCATTACCGCGTTGGCTGACTCCATTTGGGTGCATCAGGAAAATATCATTGAATGCGATGAAATTATTGACGTACTTGAATCCGGCAGATGCCGGATGGCTACTTTGCAAAGCATAGCGAGCTTCGGGTAGAGATTGCTGCAAAACAACGCTCAAAATTCAATCGAGGCCCAACATGCACAACTCGCAATAGCCATCGCTGATAAAGCTTATGAAATATTTCTGTCGTTTGTTTATACTCACCCCTATTACGCGCTCATCGTCGCGAAACCTATGGTTTTCCATGCCCGGCAACGCCCTACGGCCCAAGGAGCATATCTCAAGTGATAGAGATAACGACAAAAAATAAACCGCAGGGCGTGCCTAAACTGGGCAACTACATCGTCACCGAAAAACTGGGAGAGAGCTTGCAGGCCTTGGTATTCAAAGGCTACCACAAAGACGTCCCCGACCAGCCGTTGATCATCAAACTGCTGAAACTGCTGTCGAGCTGGGACGACCAGTCCCGGCATCTGCGCCAGAAAATTGAACGCCTGAAAGTGCTGCATGATCCGCGGGTTTGTACGCCTCTCGCCCTGGAATCCTACGGTGACCAGCAGTTTATCGTTCAGCCCTGGTTCGCCGGCCAACCGCTGAACTGTTGGGTGAAACAGCAAGACAAACTCGATCTCAACGATTTCTTTACGCTGGCCTGTACACTGGCCGATACGCTGCAAGCGGTACACGATGCCGGCATTACTCACGGCGGCATCAAGCCCCACAATATTCTGCTGCAACCGGGAACGCTGACCCTGCGGCTGACCGATTTCATCACTCCGCTGGACATTCGCGATGTCAGCCATTTTATCTACGACCCGGAATTCGTACGCCATACCTTGGCCTACACCTCGCCGGAGCAAACCGGCCGCATCAACTACAGAGTCGATTTTTCCACCGATTTGTATTCAGTGGGCATCGTATTTTATGAACTGCTTACCGGCCAGCTGCCGTTTTTTTCCACCGATCCGCTGGAGCTGATTCACTCGCATCTGGCCGAAGAAACGCCTAAAGTCAATCTGCTCAATCCGCAGATTCCCCAAGCCTTGGCCGATATTATTGCCAAACTCACGGTCAAGCAGCCGGAGAAACGTTACCAGAGCGCCTCGGGTTTGCAGGCCGACTTGATCCGCTGCAAGAATGAATACAGCGCCACCGGCAGCGTATCGGCGTTTACGGTCGGCCAGCACGATCGCAGCCGCCGGGTCATCTTTATTTCGAAAATGGTCGGCCGTCAGGCCGAAAGCCTGTTGATACAGCAGCAATACAACGAGGTTATCGAGGGCAAATTCCGTTCGGTATTTATTTCCGGCCTGTCCGGCATCGGCAAAACCCGGTTGATTCAGGAACTGCAAAAACCATTGGTCAAAAATCGCGGCTACTTCACCTCCGGCAAATTCGACCAATACCAGAAAAATATCCCCTACAGCTCATTGATACAGGCCTTGCGCAATCTGATCCGCATCTTTTTGACCGAAAGCGACACCCAGGTTCAGCAGTGGCGGACTAAAATACTCGACGTCGTGGACAGCAACGGCAGCGTCATCAGCGATGTGTTGCCGGAACTGGAATTCATCATCGGCCGTCAGCCGGATGTGCCGCATCTGCCGCCGGTGGAAGCCCGCAACCGTTTCAACAATTTGTTCGGCCGGTTCCTAGCCTGCCTGGCCAGCGAAGACAATCCGCTGGTGCTGTTTATCGACGACCTGCAATGGTGCGACAGCGCAACCTTCGATTTTTTACAAAACCTGTTCGACAACCATCATGAGCATCCTTTCCTGTTTTTCATGGGCGCCTATCGGCACAACGAAGTCGACAGCAGCCATCCGCTCAGCAAGCTGATCAGAAAGATTCAGGAAAACAACGGCCCGTTCGCGGAAATTCGCGTGGAGGCACTCACCGACGCCGACTGTCACGAGATGGTCGCCTATATCCTCGATTCCTCGCTGGAAGCCACGGCCAATCTGGCGGAATTTATCGCTCACCTGACCGAAGGCAATCCGCTGTTCGTCAGCGAAAGTCTGGCTTGGCTGTATAACGAGGATTTGCTGAATACCGACGCCGAGCGGCACTGGCACTGGGACATCAAACGGATTCGCGACACGCAGATGCCGACTTCGGTGGTGGAGTTGTTCAGTTCCAAGGTGGGCAAATTGCCGGCCAAAACCCTGCATATCCTCAACCACTGCGCCTGCATGGGCAACCGTTTCAGCGTCGAGGACGTGGCGCTGGTGCTGGATATTCGCATCGAACAGTTATTCGAAGATTTAAAGCCGGTATTGAACCTGGGCATGTTGCTGGAAAACAAATCCGATCTGCAGTTCGTCCACGACCGGGTTCAGGAAGCGGTGCTGCGCCAAGTCGATGCCCAAGCCAAACCCGCTATCCACTGGCGCATAGGCAACCGCCTGCTGCAAGCGGTACCGGCAGGAACCGATCTTGAAAGCCTTGATAATTTATTTACCATTGCCGCCCACCTCAATCTGGGCCGCCCGGCAGACCTGAATCATGAGTTGGCCTATCAGCTGGTCAATATCAACTTCCATGCCGGCAACAAAGCGCTGGATGCGCTGGCCGGCGACGCCGCCAACGATTTTTTCCAAAAAGCCCATGACTATCTGCCGGACGATTGCTGGCAGCAAGCTTACGACCTGACTTTTCGCATTTATCAGCGTCTGGCCAAGACGGAGCTGATGTGCGGCCGTTACGAAAAGTCGGAAGTGCTGCTGAATCACCTGATCGAACATGCGGTCAGCGACCTGGACAAAGCCGAAGCTTTGGCGGAACAAACCACGTCGCTGTCGTCGTTCGGCAATTTCAACAAGGCGATAGAAACCGCCAACCGAGGCCTGGCCTATTTCGGCAAGTCGATTCCCGAACAGCCCGAGACCGCCCGGCAGCGGATGCTGGCGTTAATGGCGGAAATAGAACAACAAGACGATGTCTGGACGGCTATCTTGCATATGCCTTTTACACAAGACCGCAAAAGCAAAATTGAGCTGGCGTTTTACAGCGAGCTGATCCCCGATCTCTATATGTCCGGCCTGGTGCCGCAACTGTATCTGTCGGCGGCGCAATCGACGCTGCATTGCTTACAGGGCGGCATGGACGAATCGGTGATTTATTCGTTTTCAATCATGGGACTCAATCTCGGCGAACAGGGCAAGTTTGAACAGGCATTCCTGTACCAGGACCTGGCCCACGACCTGTGCGAAAAACATCCCAATACTTTTGGCGCCACCCGCGGCATAAACGGCATCGTCTGGTGCAACATGCATTCGCGCAGCCATCCGGCCGAGATCGTCGATTACTGCCACAAAGGCATACAGTGCGGCAAAAATTGCGGCGACCTGTATAACGCCGGCCTGTCTTACGGACCGTTGATGTGGAACTTGCAGGTGCAAGGCAAAAACCTGCGCTTGGTGGAAGAAGCCGCCGAGGAATGTCTGAATTTTTCACGCAAGAACCAGCTGTCGTTCTCGGTCGGCCTCGCCGAAGCCGTTTTGGCCGGCTGGGTGGCGCCGATGAAAACCGATTACCAGCCGGTAGACATGACCGAAACGCTGGCGCGCTGGGAAGCCGACAATTATGTCGCCGCTTCCGGCAGTTATTTTGCGTTGCTGGGTTTCGCCCAACATTATCTGGGCGATTACGCTGCGGCGGCAGTGTCCTTACAAACGGTGGAACGTTATCTGCACGGCCTGACCGATAACGTGCTGAAACGTCTCTGGTACGTCTTCCGTATCGTCAATCGCCTGCGTTGGCCGGAGGGTGCCGATTGGCCGACGCTTGAAGCGGAAATCGCACCGTTGCTGGCCGAACTGGAAACCTGGGCCCGTCTCGGACCGCTGCTGCAACCCTTTCTGGCCTTTATTCATGCCGAGATCGCCCGCGCCCAAAACCAAATGCGCGACGCCCGCAACTTGTATTTGGATGCGATTGCGATCGCCCAGGCACAAAATTACGGACTGCTGACCGGCCATTTATACGAAATGTTGGCCGAGGTGCTGATTACCGGCAATCTCGGCGATGCCGAGCTCTACTATGGAGCGGCACAGCGCACTTACCGTATCTGCCGTGCCGGTCGCAAAAGCGCACTATTGCAGCAACGCCATCCTTGCACCGATCCCGACGATGCAGTTCGCGCCGGAAGAAAACCCATTGTCATAGGTGCGCCAACTACGCTGCCGAATCTCGACTTCAATTACCTGATAAAATCGGCGCTAGCGCTGTCGGCGGAAGTAGACTTAAATCAGCTGATGCAAAAAATCATGACTGTCGTATTGGAAAGCTCGGGCGCGCAACACGGCTATCTGCTAATCAAGGAGGCGGATGAACTGCTGATCGCCGCGGAGTACCATGTCGGCAAAAAACACATCGTTAACCGCCGGCATCTCAGCCTTAACCAGACTTCCGACAGCATTAGCCGAGCCATCGTCAATTACGTGCTGCGCACACGTAAAAAAGTGTTGCTGCACGATGCGATGACCGAAGGCGAATTTCAGGATACCCCTGAGGTACAGGCGCTAAGACTGCGCTCGGTACTGTGCCTGCCGGTCATTAAGCAAAACGAGCTCATCGGCCTGCTCTATCTGGAAAACCGGCTGTCGGCAGGTGTGTTTACCGCCGAAAAAACCGATATGACCGAACTATTGACCGCCCAAGCTGCGATTTCCCTGGAAAACGCCCGCCTGTTGGAACAAACCCGGCTGGCCTATACCAAGCTACAGGAAAATCAGGAACACATGCTGCAGATGGAAAAACTCTCGGCCTTGGGCACGCTGGTCGGCGGTGTGGCGCATGAGATCAACAACCCGCTGATGGGAATAATGAATTTTGTCGAATTCGCCGCAGACAGAAGTACTGATGAAAAATCAAAGGAAGTTCTCGATCAGGCGCTACAGCAAATTCACCGCATCAAAAAGATTGTCAGCAACATGCTGCTATTTATCCACACCCGGTCGGTCCCAACCGGCAATTGCCGGATCGAGGAAGTCATCAGGCAAAGTCTGTTGCTGCTGGAAGGCGAATTGAGCAAAGCCGGCATAAAGGTTGATGTCGATGCTGCCGACGATCTGCCGGCCATCAGCTGTAGCGCCGACAGTTTGCAGCAGATTCTGGTCAATCTGATCATTAACGCCCGCGACGCGTTAGTCGACAGCCCACAGCCGCAAATCAAAATCATGGTCAGGCCCATGGAGGAGATGCTGGAATTGAGCGTGACCGATAACGGCCCCGGCATCCCGCAAGATCAGCAAAGCAAAATTTTCGATCCGTTTTTTACCACCAAGCCGCCAGGAAAAGGCACCGGCCTGGGCTTGTCAGTCATCCGCCGTCTGGTTCAGGATGTCGGGGGCAATATACAGGTAGAAAGTACATATGGACACGGTTGCTGCATGCGATTACGATTTCCCCATGTCTGAACATTTAAATCCCAATACACAAGAGACACCCTATATGACAAGCAACATTCTGGTAATAGACGATGATCCTGCAGTGCGCAGTGCCTTCAAACTGATTCTGGAAGAAGACAGTTTCTCGGTTCGCGAAGCCGAGAACGGTTTGCAAGGCATCGAGATGACCCTCGCTGAACGTCCCGATCTGATTTTTCTCGATCTGCGCATGCCCGGCATCGATGGAGTGGAAACCTTGCGCCGCCTGAAGGCCATTGACGAAACACTGAACGTTTATATCGTCACCGCTTTTGCCACCGAATACATGGATCAGCTGAAAAGCATACATGAGGAAGGCTTTCAGTTCGAACTGGCCAGCAAGCCGCTGTCTTCCGAACAAATCCGTAATATCGCCCAGATCACCCGTGTTAGCCCTCCTCAGGAAGCTCGGCGCGTAACGCCGCACAAATTGGTCCTGACTCTGTACGTGGTATCGCTGAACAGCGAAACCCGCCGTCTGGTCGAACAGATTACCGCTGCGCTCGCCGACCTCTACGAGGCCGGATACTGGGTTTTAAACGTCGTCGAAGTATTGGGCATGCCGGAAAAAGCCCTGGAAAAAGACGTATTTGCAACGCCGATGCTGGTGCGCGATGTGCCGGAACCCGTGCTAAAACTACTCGGCGACCTGTCGCGGGTGCCTTCAGTCATCGCGGCCATTACCACCGAAGCTAAAGGAATCGGCGTACAAACCATCATCGTTTAAGCAAACTTGTCGACTA
The DNA here is from genome assembly GCA_963814825.1 of uncultured Gammaproteobacteria bacterium. Classification (GTDB taxonomy): domain Bacteria; phylum Pseudomonadota; class Gammaproteobacteria; order Methylococcales; family Methylomonadaceae; genus Methylobacter_A. The sequence goes on from CAWFEF010000003.1 coordinate 238,218, forward strand.
TGGCTATCCACTTCCCCAAGCTCGACCTGATTCTCGATACTATCACCGACGGCGTTTTGGTTGTAGATAGCCAGGGCGTCGTACTCTATGCCAACCAAGCGGCTGAAATCCTGCTGGCACGCAGCCCGTTAATCGGTCAATCGCTGGCGATTCCAGTCAATCCTGATAAAAACAGCTATCAGGATATTAACCTGATCCGTCCGGACGGATTCGCCTGGGCGGAAATGCGTTCCTCGCCGCTGGAATGGGACGGACAACCCGGTTACGTCATCGCCCTACGCGATATTACCGAACGCAAGCACATGGAGCTGGAACGGCAAAAGTTCGTTTCGCTGGCCGACAACAGCATGGAATTCATCGGCATGTGCGACATGAATTTCATTCCCTTCTACGTCAACGAAGCCGGCATGCGTCTGGTCGGCCTCGACAATCTGGAACAGTGCATCCGAACGCCAGTCCAGGAATTCTTCTTCCCCGAAGACCAGCGCTTCATCCTTGATGAATTCTTCCCAGGCGTTGCACGCGAGGGTCACGCCGATGTGGAAATAAGATTCCGCCATTTCAAGACCGGCACCGCCATCTGGATGCACTACAACGTGTTTTTCATCAAAGACAGCACCGGCGAGCCAATTGGTTTCGCCACCGTGAGCCGTGATATTTCCGTGAGCAAACAGGCCGAAGCGGCCCTGCACGAGGCCGACCAACATAAGGACGAATTCCTCGCCATGCTGGCCCACGAACTGAGAAACCCGTTGACCCCCATCAGCAACGCAGCCCATATTTTAGATATGCTGAAGCTGGAGGATCCACGGCTCAGCTGGGCTAAGGAAATCATTACGCGGCAAGTGATGCACCTCACTCACCTGGTGGACGATCTACTGGATGTTTCCCGTATCGCGCGTGGCAAAATTTCGCTGAAGAAAGAGCGGCTCGACCTTGTAGAAGTGATTAAGTCCGTCTTGGAGACCGCGCGCGGACCTATCTTGGACAAACAACAGCATCTCGATGTTCGCCTGCCTGAACAACCTATACAGTTGGAGGGCGATTCCGTGCGTCTGTCTCAAGTGTTTCTTAACCTACTCGACAATGCCAGTAAATACTCCCTGGAAGGCAGTCAAATTGAAGTTGATGTCCAACTGCACGGAACCGAAGTTGAGATCCAGGTGCAGGACAACGGCACCGGCATCTCGGCGGAACTATTGCCGACGATTTTCGACTTATTCCAACAGGGCGCACGTACCCTGGATCGATCTCAAGGCGGATTAGGCATCGGGCTTACCCTGGTAAAGCGGCTAGTGGAACTGCATGGCGGACAAGTAACGGCATCAAGCCCCGGCACTGGACGAGGCTCCACCTTCAGCATCCGGTTGCCGACGATTGCCGAAGCCGCCACCTCTACTGCCTCCGAGACACCAACACCAGCGCCTCACTCAGGTATGCGAGTTCTGGTGGTGGACGATGATGCCGATGTAAGGGAGAGTACAGCCCTCCTCCTCGAGCTGAATGGCTATGAGGTCAAGATGGCTGATTCCGGCGAGCAAGCCATAACGTTGCTCGAGGCATTCCATGCCGATGCGGTGCTGCTGGACATTGGAATGCCCGGAGAGAATGGCTATCAGGTCGCCCAGCGCATCAGGCGCCTGCCCAACGGGGGCGATCTGCTGCTGGTAGCGTTAAGCGGCTATGGTCAGACGGAAGACTTAGCCCGTTCGCAGGAAGCGGGTTTCGATCATCACCTGGTCAAGCCATTGAATTTCACTATGCTCTACGACCTGCTTTCAGAGCGGAAAAATAGGTTCTGTTGACATTTGGGCCAGCGAGTTACGATTCTCGATCATTTAAGCAGTCGGGCTGAATTAAATGGCATACGTTTGATAGATTTACGGGGTGCACCTCACCGCGTTTTTTGCAACCTAACTTACACTAATCAATTACATTTTTAATCGTTGATTGGTAACTGTACAATAATATCTCAATTGATATAAACAAACAGAAGAGACCGCCATGAAAAAACTTAACATCATACTGGTACCGACAATCATTGCCTTACTGGCAGGATGCTCAAGCGCCCCAACACTAGGCGACCAGATGGTTGATCGAGGAAAAAAACTGGTTAAAGAAGGCAATACAGAACTGGAACAAGGCACAATAATGGTTGAGCAAGGCAAAGCCAAAGTTGAGCGGGGAAACCGGATGATTGAAGACGGCAAGCAGATTGATGCCAAATAATCGCTCTTTGCTGCAACGCGGTAAGGTGTAATCCACAGAGCAAATATGCGGTTGCACCTTGGCTTTTATCTCCATCAGCCAAAATGAGGAAAACAAAAGCCACAAACTTTGCTACACGTTATACAGTTTTAGCGCAGGAAAAACCTCAGCAATTTGTTCAAAATCTTTATCGCTGTGCAATAAAATCAAATCGTGTTCAATAGCCGCTTGAGCAATTAGACAATCTATCGTGCTACGTATCGTTATCCCTTTCCGGCGACAGGCGAAATAAATCTGTGCCGCTTGTCTATACGTTTCAGGATGATGTTTGGGGTAGAAAAATGTTTGCTCGGCTAAATAATCAGCAAGGCTGGTAAAGTCTTTTTCGTTTAACGCGCCTTGTATAACCTCTTGATAAATACACCCCGTAATACCGTAGTGTTGAGAGTGGTCTAATATTCGGTAAAATTCATCAACGCCTGGGGTTTTGCGTTCCCTAAAAAAATCTATCCATACCGAAGTATCGACAAGATAACGGTTCATCGCTCGCCTGTACGCAATTTTTTGTAATCATAGTCAGGAGCGATTTCAATCTTGCCGACCAAATCGCGCACATCACGCTTTTGGACTTGCCGGTGATTATTAATAAACTCACCTAAAGCTATTTCTATCAATTGGCTTTGATTGTCAGTCGCCGCAAGTTTAGCGGCTTCTTCGAATAATTTATCATCGATATTTAATGTGGTTTGCATGGCTTTATGCTCCCGTTTTGGCGATAATGCGGCTGACTCAGTATAAAGTAAATTGATTAGAGCGTGAACAAAATCAACACTACTGCGTTCGGCATAAAGTTCCGACCTGTTGCACGCTTAAGGCGGACACTATCCCCATTTACCCAAGTGAGGAAAACAGCATGATGACATTAGAACTGGATGGCGAAACCACAAACCTGTTAAATCACTTAGTAGAGCAGGAACATATCAGTCCGGCGCAATTGGTTAAAAATGCACTGTTTGACCATATGGAAGATTGCCAAGATGCCAAAAAAGCCGATGAAGCTTATCAGCGTTATCTTGAAGGCGGCAAAATATCCCACAACTTAAACGACGTGGTAAAAGAGCTTGGCCTGGACAGTTAAACTTTCTGATTATGCCAAACGGGATTTGCAGAAATTCGACAAATCCATACAAAAAAGAATAACGTCGTTTCTTCTTGAGCGGTTGCAAAATACAGACAATCCCCGCGCGACTGGCAAAGCCCTGCAAGGTAAGCATTCCGGTTTATGGCGCTACCGCGTTGGAGACTTTCGGCTGCTATGCCGCATTGAAGATAATGACCTAATAATTAGATTGGTCACCGCAAAGAAGTTTACAAATAACCCAGTGCTGTAGGATGTGCTGAGGTACGAAGCGCATCTTACGATGCTTATAGTTAAATAAAAACGAAAAGGAAAAACATGATTGAAACAATATTACGCTGGGGCGGCCTTTTGACAGCAGCAATAACTGCTATTTTCACGCTCGTTACGTTTTTTTCCACGTGGGGCAACTCTTTCGTTAAAGAAATAAAATTCAAAAATACTATAATCAACGAGATTAAAGTCGATAAAAAAAGAACTGAAGAACTAGAAGAAAAGATCACATCCGCGTTGCGTCAATTTAGTGCAATTACAGAAATCCCTGAAACCGCAAAAGTTAACATTCAATTGAAAGAATTCAGCGACCAAACACAGAATCTTGATGAGCGCTTAAAAGTCATTGAAGGCTTAGCTATCACAAACCCCGAGAAAGCATTATCTCTTGCGCTACTTCAGAAAGAAGTTGGAACAATTTCGTCAAGAATGGAAAGATTCGAAAAAGATATATCCACCCAAGTATCAAGCATATCTGGTCGGATTGACACTATCTTGATTGCACTCTTCGGTGCTGCACTAAGTATACTTTTGTTTACTCTACCTTGGGCTATAGCACATTTGAAATCCAAAACTAAAGATTAAGCAATTTAACAAGCCGGGCTATCCAACCCACTAGAAAGCTGGCGTTTTTCTTGCACCCGGCAAAGCCGCAATCTCAACCTACAAATAGCGGGAAAACTGACTAATCAAATAATTCAACCTCCAATTCCAAGAAAGAGTAGCTGATGGGGAGAGCGTCACCCCGACCCTACATTTTTCATAAAATCCCTAACCCAAAAACATCGCATCCCCATAACTGAAAAATCGGTAAGATTCATCAATAGCATGGCTGTAGGCATTCATAATATTCTCATAACCGGCAAATGCCGAAACCAGCATCAACAAGGTAGACTCGGGCAGGTGGAAGTTGGTCAACATCGCGTCGACTGATTTGAATTGATAGCCGGGAGTAACAAATAAATCGGTATCGCCAAAACCGGCTTCCAGCCGGCCGCTTC